>DASXAO010000075.1:0-70412 GCA_036406675.1 Burkholderiales bacterium | reverse complement strand
GAGCAGCGGGCTGCGCAAATAGACGTTGAACGGACTGCCGATGGTGCTCGCGCCCGGCACCACCGCCGCGCTGCCCGTCGACGACGTCGGGCCCGCCATCACCGCGTCCGCGTACTTGCGCTGCTCGGGCGTCATCTCGGTAAACGGAATCAGCCGGAACCGGCGCGGGTCTTCCTCCGAGTAGGCCATCCGCCAGCGCTGCCGGTCGCGCTTACTGGTCGAACAGCGCGAAGGTCCACACCGACCCGCCGAGCGGGATGGTGTTGGGCAGGCCGCGCCGGCTCGAGCCCACGCCGCCCAGACCCGAGAGGATGGTCACGTACTGCTTTCCGTTCTTGGTCCACGTCACCGGCTGGGCGTTGATCCCTGAGCCGGTCTTGAACGACCACACCACCTCTCCGCTGTCGGCGTCGAGCGCGATGAATTCGCCGGTGTTCTTGCCGGTGAAGACGAGACCGCCGCCGGTCGCCAGCATTGCGGAGGCGTTCCTCTGGCCGACGAGCGGCGTGCGCCACCTGGCCTTGGCGCTCATCGGATCGATCGCTTCCATGTGGCCGGCCGGCGTGTCCTTGGAAGTCTCCGGGTAGACGTTCTCGATGAACTGGTAGCGCTGTCCCGCCTTGAATTCGCCCATCGGAATGAACTTGTACGTCGCGGAGCTGTGATAGGTGTTCGCGTAGAGCAGGCCGGTGTTGGGATTGAACGCGACATGCCCCCAGTTTTTCGCGCCGTTGGGGCTGGGCCAGAGCTCGACCGTCCCTCCCGCGCGCAGCTTCTTCGATTCCTCGGATTCGACGGGCCGGCCGGTGGCCATGTCGATGTGGGTCGCCCAGTTCACCTTCTCGTATGGCTTGGCCGAAAGGAGCTTGCCGTTGGTGCGGTCGAGCACGTACAGGAAGCCGTTGCGGGCCACGTGCATCACCACCTTGCGCTTCTGGCCGTCCACCGGGATCTCGGCCTGGATCATTTCCCAGGAGTCCCAGTCCCACACGTCGTTCGGGGCGAACTGGTAGTACCACGCGATCTCGCCCGTCTTCGGTCGGAGCGCGAGGACCGACGCCGTGTACAGATTGTCGCCCTTGCGCTTGTCGCCGTTCCAGGGCCCGGCGTTGCCGGTGCCCCAGTAGACCAGGTCGAGCTCCGGGTCATACGAGCCGGTGATCCAGGTGCTCGCGCCCCCATGCAGGTAGGCCTCGCGCGGCTCCCATGTCTCGTAGCCTTTCTCGCCCGGGCCCGCGGTGGTATGGCGGCGCCAGAGCTTCTTGCCGGTCGCGGGATCCCAGCCGTCGAGGAAGCAGCGCGCGCCGAATTCCGCGCCGGAGCAGCCGGTGATCAGCACCCCGTTCGCGATCAGCGGCGCCACGGTGAGCGAATAGCCTTCCTTCCACTCGGCCACTTTCTGCTTCCACACCTGCTTGCCGGTCTTCTGGTCGAGCGCCACCACGTGCGCGTCGAGCGTGGTGCGGAACACCTTGCCCTCGAAGATCGCGACGCCCTTGTTGGACACGCCGCAGCACACGACGCTCGGCGTCCCGGCGTCGTAGTCGACCGGCGTGCGCCAGATCACCTTGCCCGTCAGCGCATCGATCGCGTAGGTCCAGCGCGCGTTCGACACGAACATGACGCCGTCGTAGATGATGGGCTGCGCCTGCTCGCCGAGGTCGTTCTGCAGCGAGACGTTCCAAACCGGCACCAGGCGCTTCACGTTGGACTTGTTGATCTGCTTGAGCGGGCTGTAGCGGTTGTGGTCGTAGGTCAGCCCGTAGGTCAGCACGTTGTCCGTCTGCAGCCCGGCCTTGCTGATCTCTTCCTGCGTCGGCCCCGCGCCGAGGTGCGACTTCGTCTCGACTTGCGGCTGATCCGCCGTCGTGGCGCACCCGGCGAGCAGCGCAACCGCTACCAGCACCCTTTTCATTGGTGACCTCCCCTGTGGATGCGGAAAATCTTAGCGCCCTTGATCGGGCGCCACAAGCCGCCACCAGCCGCTGTAAATAAACCAGCGGGTGCAGCAGGCTTTACAGCGCGTCCCGCGCGCAGCGCAGCTCGCCGCAGGACATGCGCAGAACCACCTTCCTGCCCCGCCAGTCGATGGCGCAGACCGCCGCGGGCGCCACCAGCACTTTTCTGCCGGGCAGCCAATTGCGCGTGTCGACCACCACGCCTGCAATCGTCCAAAGCTGGTCGTCGAGCGTGAAGTCCTCGACGTGACCGATCCGGCCGTCGGATGCTTCGATGTGGTAGCCGGCCACCGCGCGGATGCTCCTGAGGTGCGAACGCTGGGCTTGGGTTTCCGCAGCCTTCATCCGCCGGAAAGCCTCCTCATCGCTGCGCGCGGCGGCGCTTCCCGGGCGCGCACCCCACATATGGGGCTCTGTCCAGTACCAGTTGAACCTGTAGTAGCGTGCATGCGCCTCCTGGAACTGGCGCGATACCGGCGGCGCGCTGTCCGCAGGAGGGCTGTGCTCGACCTCTTCCCGCGACAGCCGCAGGCGAAACGACCACGACCGGCCCGCGCCGTCCGCCTCCACGGAAGCCGGCGGGATCAGCACCTTTCGGCCGGGAAGCCACCGGCCGGTATCGACGACGAGGTAGCGCACGCCCCAGCGTTGGTCGTCGAAGTACACATCTTTCAGCGGCCCGATCACCCCGTCCCGGGCGACGATCGGCTCGCCGCGCAGATCCTTCATGATTCTCCGGAGCATTTTGCCCTCCTTCGCGCCGTCGGAATCGATCTTGCAAGGAGCGTGCATGGCTACCCCTACGGTTGGCGATTTCCTGCTCGAGCGCCTCGGCGAATGGGGCGTGCGGCGCATCTACGGCTATCCCGGCGACGGCATCAACGGCATCATGGGCGCGCTCGGCCGCGCCGAAGGCGCCATGCAATTCGTCCAGGCGCGGCACGAAGAGCTGGCAGCGTTCATGGCGTGCGCGCATGCCAAGTTCACCGGCGAAGTCGGCGTCTGCCTCGCCACCTCGGGCCCAGGGGCGATCCACCTCCTGAACGGCCTCTACGATGCGAAGCTCGATCACCAGCCGGTGCTCGCCATCGTGGGGCAGCAGAAGCGCACGGCGATGGGCGGGGAATACCAGCAGGAAGTCGACCTGCTCTCGCTCTTCAAGGACGTGGCGAGCGAATACGTCCAGATGGCGGTCAGCCCGGCGCAGGTGCGCCACCTCGTCGACCGCGCGATGCGCATCGCGCTCGACCGGCGCACCGTCACCTGCATCGTCTTCCCGAACGACGTGCAGGATCTCGAGGCGGTGAAGGCGCCTCCGCGCAAGCACGGCACCGTGCACAGCGGAATCGGCTACACCGCCGCGGCCGGCACGCCGAACACCAACGAGCTGCAGCACGCAGCCGACGTGCTCAACGCCGGCACGAGAGTGGCGATGCTCGTCGGCGCGGGCGCGCTGCACGCCACCGACGAAGTGATCGAGGTCGCGGAGACGCTTGGCGCCGGGGTGGCGAAGGCGCTGCTTGGCAAGGCGGCGCTGCCGGACGATCTGCCCTACGTCACCGGCAGCATCGGCCTGCTCGGCACCACGCCGAGCTGGGAGCTGATGACGAGCTGCGACACGCTGCTCATGATCGGCTCGGGTTTCCCCTATTCCGAGTTCCTTCCGGAGGAGGGACAGGCGCGCGGCGTGCAGATCGACCTCGACGGCAGGATGCTGAGCCTGCGCTATCCCATGGAGGTGAATCTCGTCGGCGACAGCAAGGAGACGCTGGGCGGCCTGATTCCCCTCCTCGAGCGCAAGACCGACCGGACCTGGCGCCAGCGCATCGAAAGCAGCGTCGCTCGCTGGTGGAAAGTGCTGGAGGCGCGCGCCATGAACGAGGCGCGGCCGATCAACCCGCAGCGCGTGTTCTGGGAGCTTTCGCCACGCCTGCCCGACCGCTGCATCCTCACCTGCGACTCCGGCTCGGCCGCCAACTGGTACGCGCGCGACCTCAAGATGCGCCGCGGCATGATGGCGTCGCTCTCGGGCGGCCTCGCCACCATGGGACCCGCCGTTCCCTACGCGATCGCGGCGAAATACGCCCATCCCGACCGCCACGTCATCGCGCTCCTGGGCGACGGCTCCATGCAGATGAACGGCGTGAACGGGCTGATCACCATCGCGAAGGTGTGGCGCGAATGGGGCGATCCGCGCCTGACCGTGATGGTGCTCAACAACGGCGACCTCAACCAGGTCACCTGGGAGCAGCGCGCGATGGAGGGCGACCCGAGGTTCGAGCCCTCGCAGGTCGTGCCCGACTTTCCGTACGCGGAGTACGCGCGCCTGATCGGCCTCGGCGGCATCCGCGTCGATCGACCGCAAGACATCGGGCCCGCCTGGGAGCGGGCATTCGCTGCCGACCGCCCTACCGTGCTCGAGATGGTGACCGATCCGAACGTGCCGCCGCTTCCGCCGCACGTCAGCTTCGAGCAGGCGAAGGCGTACCTGTCCGCGCTCATCAAGCGCGATCCGGACTCGCTGCGCATGGTGACGGCCACCGCCAAAGAGTGGTGGGACGGGGTATCGGCGAAGCGGTAGGCGCAGCATGAACGCCCGGATAAGCGACGCCGTCGCCATCGGCGCGGTTCGAGTGGCCGCTTTCGAAATTCCGACCGACGGCCCCGAGTCGGACGGGACGCTGGAATGGAGCTCGACCACGCTAGTCACCGTGGAGGTACGCGCCGGCTGCATTGCCGGGTTCGGCTATACCTACGCGGACAATGCGGCGGCGCGGCTCGTCGCCGACAAGCTCGCGCCGGTGATCGAGGGACGCGACGCCTGGAACATCGCCGCGCGCTGGAGCGACATGGTGGGTGCGGTGCGCAACCTCGGGCGGCCCGGCCTGTGCTCGATGGCGATCTCGGCGGTCGACGGCGCGTTGTGGGACCTGAAGGCGAAGCTCCTCGGCGTTTCGCTCGCGCGGCTCCTCGGCGCTTGCCGCGATGCCATCCCCGCATACGGCAGCGGCGGTTTCACCAGCTACTCGAGCGAGCGCCTGTGCGACCAGCTCGCCGGCTGGGCGCAACGGGGAATGCGCTGGGTGAAGATGAAAGTCGGGCGCCACCCCGCCGAGGACGGCGCGCGGGTGCGGCAAGCGCGCGCAGCCATCGGCACCCACACCGGTCTGTTCGTCGACGCGAATGGCGCCTATACCCGCAAGCAGGCGCTGCAAATGAGCAGCGTGTTCGCCGATAGCGGCGTCGGCTGGTTCGAAGAGCCGGTCTCCTCCGACGACCTCGAGGGATTGAGGCTGCTGCGCGACCGCGCGCCGGCCGCGATGGCGATCGCGGCGGGCGAGTACGGCTACGACCTGACCTACTTTCGCCGCATGCTCGAGGTGCAGGCCGTCGATGCGCTGCAGGCCGACGCCACCCGATGCGCCGGCGTCACGGGCTTCATGGCGGCCGCGGCGCTCGCCGAATCCTTCGGCTTGCCGCTCTCGAGCCACTGCGCGCCGACGCTGCACCTGCCGCTTTGCCTCGCCGCGCGCAACGCGGTCCACCTCGAATACTTTCACGACCACGCGCGCATCGAGGGGATGCTGTTCGACGGCTTCCGGGAGCCCGCGGACGGCTCGCTCAAGGCCGACTTGTCGCGCCCCGGGCTGGGCGTCGAATTCAAGGAAGCCGACACCCGGCGGCTCTCGGGCAAGTCATGGCCGCGCTGAGCTTCGTGCCCGAAGCGGGCCGCCGCAGCCAGCCCCCCGGCGGCGCGCTGGCCCGCGAGCTGCGCCAGGCGATCCAGGGCGAGGTGCGCTTCGACGAAGGCAGCCGCGCGCTCTATGCCACCGACGCCTCCAACTACCGCCAGGTGCCGATCGGCGTGGTGATTCCGCGCTCGAAGGAAGACGTGATCCGCACCGTCGAGGTCTGCCGGAGGCACGGCGCCCCGGTGCTGCCGCGCGGCGGCGGCACCAGCCTCTGCGGGCAGTGCTGCAACGTCGCGGTGGTGCTGGATTTCTCGAAATACCTGAACCGGGTGCTCGAGATCGATCCGGTGGCGAAGACCGCCCGCGTCGAGCCCGGCGTGGTGCTCGACGATCTGCGCCGGGCCGCCGGCGCGCACGGCCTGACGTTCGCGCCCGATCCGGCCACGCACACGCACAACACCCTCGGCGGCATGATCGGCAACAACTCCTGCGGCCCGCACTCGGTGATGGGCGGCGAGACCGTTGACAACGTTGTGCGCCTCGAGGTGCTGACCTACGACGGCGCGCGCATGAGCGTCGGCGACACGTCCACCGCCGAGCTTGCGCAGATCGTCCAGCAAGGGGGGCGGCGCGCCAAGATCTACCAGGCGCTCCACGAGCTCGCCGCGACGCACCGCAATGCGATCCGCGAGAGCTTTCCGCCGATCCCGCGCCGCGTCTCGGGCTACAACCTGCCGGCGCTGCTGCCGGAGGCGGGTTTCAACGTCGCACGCGCGCTCGTCGGGTCGGAAGGAACCTGCGTGGTGGTGCTCGAGGCCACGCTTCGCCTGCTGGACAATCCGCGCAGCCGCGCGCTTCTCGTGCTCGGCTATCCGGACGTGTATGCGGCAGGCGACCACGTGCCGGAGGTGATGAAGTGCAGCCCGATCGCGCTCGAGGGGCTCGACGAGCGCCTGATGCGGGACATGGAGGCCGTGCATCTGCACCCGGGCGACGAGGCCCTGCTGCCGCCGGGCGGCGGCTGGCTGCTCGTCGAGTTCGGCGGCGACAGCCGGCAGGCGGCGCACGCCAGGGCGCACGCCGCCATGGACGCCCTGAAGGCAACGCGGCAGCCGCCGTCCATGCGCGTCTATGACGACCCTGCGGACGAGGCGCGCATCTGGCACGTGCGCGAATCCGGGCTGGGCGCGACCGCCCACGTGCCGCAGAAGAAGATCACCTGGGAGGGCTGGGAGGATTCCTCGGTGCCGCCGGAGAAGCTCGGCACCTACCTGCGCGAGCTGCGCAAGCTGTTCGAGCGCTACGGCTACGAGTGCGACCTGTACGGGCACTTCGGCCAGGGCTGCGTGCACACCCGGATCGACTTCGACCTGGAAACCGCCGACGGCATTCGCACGTTTCGCTCGTTTCTCCACGACGCGGCGAAGCTGGTGGTGAGCCTCGGCGGCTCGATCTCCGGCGAGCACGGCGACGGCCAATCGAAGGCGGAGCTGCTGCCGCTTATGTTCGGCGACGAAACCATGCACGCCTTCCGCGAATTCAAGTCGATCTGGGACCCCGGGAACCGGATGAATCCCGGCAAGGTCGTCGACGCGTACCGGGTGGACGAGAACCTGAGGCTGGGTGCCTCCTACGACGCCCGACCGCGCCGCACGCATTTCCACTACCAGGACGACGCGGGCGACTTCGGCCGGGCGACGCTGCGCTGCGTCGGCGTGGGCGAATGCCGCAAGAACTCGGGCGTGATGTGCCCGAGCTACATGGCGACCGGCGAGGAGATGCACGCGACTCGCGGCCGGGCACGCCTGCTTTGGGAGGCGATGAAGGGCGAAGTGCTTCGCGGCGGCTGGAAGGAGGAGGAGGTGAAGCAGGCGCTCGACCTGTGCCTTTCCTGCAAGGGCTGCAAAGGCGAATGCCCGGTGCACGTCGACATGGCGACCTACAAGGCCGAGTTCCTGTCGCACTACTACGAGGGCCGCGTGCGCCCGCTCCACGCCTATGCCTTCGGCATGATCGACCGGTGGTCGCGCATCGCGGCGCGCTTTCCGCGCGCCGCGAACTGGCTCTCGAATACGGCGGCTGCGAAGCGCGTGGCCGGCGTTCCGCCTCAGCGGCATGTTCCGAGATTTGCCGCCCGCCCCTTCCGCGAGCGCTTCCAGGAAGCGGGCGAAGGGCCGCGCGTCATCCTGTGGCCCGACACTTTCAACAACTACTTCCATCCCGAGGTGGCCGAGGCCGCCTCGACAGTGCTCGCGGCAACGGGTTGCCGCGTGTCCCTGCCGAAGGCGCACTTGTGCTGCGGCAGACCGCTCTACGAGTTCGGCATGCTCGGGCAAGCGAGGCGCTATCTCGAGAACATTCTTGGCGCACTGAACGACGACATCCACGCCGGAACGCCGATCGTCGTCCTCGAGCCCGCCTGCGCCTCGGTGTTCCGCGAGGAGCTGCCGAACCTGCTGGCCGGCGACGAGCAGGCAAGGCGTCTTTCGTCCCAGGTTTATCTGCTCTCGGAATTCCTCCAGCGCAAGGCGCCCGCATTTCCGTTCGGCAAGGCGCGGGGAGGAAGAGCCCTGGTGCACGGCCACTGTCATCAGCAGGCGGTCCTGAAAATGAACGACGAGCGCGCCGTGCTCGAGCGGCTCGGCCTGGACTTCGAAGTCCTGGATTCGGGGTGCTGCGGCATGGCGGGCTCGTTCGGCTTCGAGAAGGACAAGTACGAGGTGTCGGTGCGCTGCGCCGAACGCGTCCTCCTTCCCGCGCTCCGCAGCGCGAGCCCGGACACGATGATCGTGACGAACGGCTTCAGCTGCCGCGAGCAGATCGAGCAGCTCGCCGGGCGCCGGCCGCTGCACCTCGCCGAAGTGCTGCGGCTTTCGCTCGGGTCATGACCATGGCGGCCATCGGCAAGACCTGCTGGGTAGTACCCGAAGGCTACATCCCGGGCGAGGGCACGGGTTCGGGCCGCGCCCTCGAAAGCCACGAGACCGTGTGCATGCTCAACGCGGGCGCACGCGACGCCCACGTGCGCATCACGCTTTTCTTCAAGGACCGGGATCCGGTCGGCCCCTACCGCGTGACGGTGCCGGGACGGCGCACGCTCCACCTGCGCTTCAACGACCTCGCCGATCCGGCGCCGGTGCCGCGCGACACGGACTACGCGAGCCTCATCGAGTCCGACCAGCCGATCGTGGTGCAGCACACCCGCCTCGATTCGCGGCAGGCGGCGCTTGCGCTTCTCAGCACCATTGCCTACGCGGAATAGCCATTCCGAGCTCGGCGGCAAGCAGGGCCGCATGGCTCGGATGGCGCACGGCGATCTGCAGGAATTCCGCTTCGCGGGTCTCCAGCATCAGCTTCTGCGCCAGCATCACCTCCGGCGTCGGCAGATCTTCCGGCGCCGCGCACAGGCGATAAGCGAGCGCTGCGCCCGGTCCGAGCACCTCGATGTTGGCCGTGGCGCCGAACGCGATCCGGTACTGGCGGCCGCTCTGGCCCCGCACCGTAAAACCGAGCGTACGATCGAACTCCGCGCGCTGTGCAGGATTGAGGCAGCTCAGCAGCAGCGCGCGCGAATGCGCCTGGGCGAGCCGCCGCATGGCGGGGCTCAGCCTGCCGAAAGCGTCGCGCGCCTCCAGGAAGCGCCGCAGCGCACCGGCGACGCGCCCCCATAGCGCGGCCGCCGCCGCCGCGCGCTCAGCCGCCCTGAATCGGCGGAACGAAGAGCGTCTCGGTTTCACTCGGGTCGAAGCGCTCCAGCGCGCGCGCTTCGCCTTGCTCGTCGATGCTGAACGCCCGATACCCGCGCCGCATCAGCGATTCGTACGTGCGCCGCGCCCGTTCCAGCTCCTCGCCGTTCCCGGGATCCCAGGCCGTGGTCGAGTGCCGTTCCGATCGAGGAGCTTGAATTCGTTCAGGAGCTTGATTTCGTTCATTACACCCATGATGGATTGCGCCTTTCAGTTATTTTGTTTGGGCCGCTTTGGCCATGCGTTCTCGGGTTTTCTTCACGTCCGAGGCCGATACGGGCGCGGCCTTGTTGCCCCAGGCTGCGCGCAGGTACGTGGCGAGGTCGGCGGCTTCCTCGTCGGAAAGCTTCCAGCCAAATGCGGGCATGGCGAGGGCGCTTGGATTGGTCGCCGTCGAGGCGATGCGTGCGCCATCCAGGATCATGTGAAGCATCGTGCCCGGCTCCTTCGCCTGAACTACGGCGTTCGCCTTGAGCGGCGGGAAGACCTGCGCCTGGCCGCTGCCGTCCTCCATGTGGCAGCCGGCGCATTGGTCGTGATAGAGCGCCGCGCCGCGCGCGAGGCGCTGTTGGTCGCTCGCCGGCGCCTTGGCCTCCGCCGGGCCGGCCACCGACTTGAGATAGACGCCGATCGCGCGCAGATCGGCTTCGCTCAAGTGCTGGGTCGAGTTCTCGACCACTTCCGCCATCGGCCCGGTCGCGGCGGCTTTCGCGTTCGAGCCCGATTTCAGGTACTTCACGATGTCGTCGAGGCTCCAATCCCCCAAACCGTCGCGCACGTCGCTGGTGAGGCTCGTCGCGTACCAGTTCTCGCCGTAGCCGCCCTGGAGGTTCTCCCGGGTCTTGACGGCGCCGGCGCCGTTCTTCGGCGTGTGGCAGGCGCCGCAATGCCCCGGACCCTCGACGAGATAGGCGCCGCGATTCCACTCGGCCGACTGCTTCGGGTCGGGCTCGTATTCCCCTTTCTTGAAGAACATCGCGTTCCACCCCGACATGACTTCGCGCACCGACAGCGGCCACGGCAGCTCGCTCTCCTTGTTCTCCTGCCGTGCCGGCGGCACCGCCTCGAGGAACGCCTTGATGGCATCCACGTCGCCACGGGAAAGCTTGCTGTACCACGGATACGGGAACGCCGGGTAGAGATGCTTGCCGTCGGCCCGGATGCCTTCGTGCATCGCCTTGTAGAACTGGTCTTCGTTCCAGTTGCCGATGCCGGTTTGCTTATCCGGCGTAATGTTCGTGGAATAGATGGTGCCGAAGGGCGTCGGGACCGGCCGCCCGCCCGCATAGGGCTTGCCGCCGTCGGCCGTGTGGCAGGCGGCGCAGTCGCCTGCGGCGGCAAGGTAGCGGCCGCGCTCGATCGCGGAGTGCAGCGCCTGGCCCCAGCCATCCACGGCCCAGCAGGCGAGCAACAGGCAGACGAGCTCACGCATGCACGAGAGGCCCGGGCTGCTTCAGATACTGCTTGACGATCGCATCCACGGCCCAGTACGTCAGCGCTCCGACCGTGCCGGTCGGGTTGTAGCCGGCGTTCTGTGGAAACGCGCAGGCCCCCATGACGAAGACGTTCGGCACGTCCCAGCTCTGCAGATAGCGGTTGAGCGCGCTCGTCCTCGGATCGGCTCCCATGATCGCGCCGCCCGTATTGTGCGTGGTCTGGTAGGGCACGATGGCGTAGTGACCCTTGCGCTGCTTCACGTGCATCGAGCGCGGCTTCATCGCCTTGGCGATCGCGGCCGCCTGATCGGTCAGGAACTTCGACATGCGGTGCTCGTTGTCGTGGAAATCGAAAGTCATGCGCAGCAGCGGGTCGCCGTACTCGTCGCGGTAGGTCGGATCGAGATCGAGCCAGGCATTGCGGTAGCTCATCACGCTGCCGTGGGTCGCGATGCTGCAGTTCTTGAGGTAGTTCTCCTTCATCGACTTCTTCCATCCCGCGCCCCACGTCGGCGCGTCCTCCGGCAGCTTGTGCTGGAGAATGGGGCGGCCGCCGGTGGTCCAGAGCGCGATGTAGCCGCCGCCGACGAACTTGTGCGGGCCATGATCGAAGTTGTCGCCGTTGAACTCGTCCACGGCCTGGCCGAGCGCGCCCGCACCCATGAACGGGTTGAGGAGCTCGTTCGTGAACACGTCGACCGACGAGGTGATCTGGTAGGCGTAGTTGCGCCCGATCACGCCTTCGCCGCGCACCGGGTCGTACGGCTTGCCGATGCCCGAGAGCAGCATGAGATGAACGTTGTGCGTCGTGAAAGCGCTGAGGATGACCAGCTCGGCCGGCTGCTCGAACTCGCGGCCCATCGCGTCCACGTACAAAACGCCGGTCGCCTGCTTGTGCGCTGAATCGAGCTGCACCCGCGTGACGTCGCAATGCGCGCGCAGCTCGAAATTGCCCTTCTTGAGCAGGACCGGAAAGATCGTGCTCTGCGGGCTCGCCTTGGAGTAATTGCCGCAGCCGAACCATTCGCAGTAGCCGCAGAACGTGCACTCGCCCATCTGCACGCCGTAGAAGTTCTTATAAGGCTTGGACGTATTTGCTGCGGGGCACGGAAAAGGTTTCAAACCGAGCTCTTTCGCCGCCTGGTCGAAAAGCACCGTGGCGTAGCTGCGCTTGAGGGGCGGCAGCGGGTATTCGCGCCTGCGCGCCCCTTCGAAGGGATTGCCCCCTTCCATGATCTTGCCGCCGACATTCCCGGCCTTGCCGGAGATGCCGCAGAGGTACTCGAACTTGTCGTAGTGCGGCTCGAGCTCCTCGTACGTGACCGGCCAGTCCTGGATCGTCATGTCGTCCGGCATGAAGCTCTTTCCGTAGCGCTCGAGCGTGTGGCTGCGCATGCGGAAATCGCTCGGCAGGAAGCGCCAGTTCTGCCCGTTCCAGTGCACCCCGGCGCCTCCGGCGCCGACTGCCGGGCGGAACGAACCGATGTGCCGCATCGGCAACGCAGTCTCGTTGGCGCTGTTGCGGAAGGTGAGCGTCTCGCGCTCGGGCTCTTCGACGAAATCGTCGCGCACGGCATAGCGGTATTCGTCCTGGATGTGGTCGACGCCGAAGTCGGGCACCGTGTCGCGAAAGGCGCCGCGCTCCAGCGCAAGGACGCTCAATCCCTGATTGGTGAGCTCCTGCGCGAGAATGCTCGCGGTCCACCCGAATCCCACGAGCACGACGTCGGCGGAAGGCAGCTTCTTGGCCATTACACGGGGCGCCGACGTGAATCGCGCCCGAGCACGCCCACCGGCGGCACGTCGTACGGCTTGCCGTGCTGGTCGATCTCGGCGACATAGTTGTACCGCGGCCCGGGGAAGCCGATCAGCTTCCAGCCGGCGAAGTCTCGGTTGCCGCCGTACATCGGATCGGCGAGAAAGCCTTCGCGCGTGTTGTGCCAAAGCATGTCGAAGAACTGCTTGGCCTTGACGTGCGCCAGCTTGATGTCGTCCTTCTCGAGGCCTTTCAGCACTTTGTCCTGGCTTGCGGCGTCGAGCTGCGCAAGTGCCTTGCCGCCGTAAGACCTGCGGCAGTACTCGTCGATGTCCTGGATCGCCGTTCGATAAAGCTGTGCCGGCGTCAGCTTGAGCTGGTATCCCTGCTGCTCGGTGCCCTCGCGCCAAGGGCCTTGCATGTACCAGGTTTGCGCGCGCCCGTACGGCCCGCCGAGCTGTCGGTCGATGAACATGGTGACGCCCGCTTCCTTCGCGCCCGGACCGAGCGCGTCATTCGGTATCAGGCGCGATACCGCGGCGTCGACGAACGCGACTTCCCCTGCAGTGAAATAGGCCGGGCCGGGCGCGGCAGGATTGTCGATGCGCGTTAGCGGCGCACCGGCGACCGCGGAAACGAGCGGGATTGTCTTGAGGAACGCACGACGCTCCATGCCAGGCCAGTTAGCACGATGCGTTCCCTTACGGGTTCCTTAAGCGAAGCGTTAGTCGCGGACAGTCGAGCGACGCAGGCACACCGCCTGCTGCGACCGACGGTTGCATGCCTCACGGTAGATGTGCACGGACGCAGGTTGTATAGGTAGGAGCGCCCGCAGCGCATGGCCCAACTCTTCGATCCACCCGCAATCCTAGGCATCAAGCTTTTTCTGATCGCGATCACGCTCGCGATCGCCGCGGTCTGGGTCACGTTCTATAAGGCTTTGCCGGCGCATAGTGGACTGCTCTCGCCGCAGCAGCCGATTCCCTTCAGTCACAAGCACCACGTCGGCGACGACGGCATCGACTGCCGCTATTGCCACTGGTCGGTGGAGAAGTCGTCTTTCGCGGGAATTCCGTCTGCGCAGGTCTGCCTGACCTGCCATTCGCAGCTCTTCAGCGACGCGCCGATTCTCGAGCCGCTGCGCGAAAGCGCCCGCACCGGCGTGCCGATCCGCTGGGTGCGGGTGCACGACCTGCCCGACTTCGTGTTCTTCGACCACGGCATCCACCTCGCGAAAGGCGTCGGCTGCGTGGAGTGCCACGGGCGGGTCGACCGGATGCCGCGCATCGAGCGCGTGGCCTCGCTCGAGATGCAATGGTGCCTCGGGTGCCATCGCGACCCGGCGCCGCACCTGCGACGACCACAGGACGTGTTCGACATGGCCTCGCAGCCGCCGCGCGACGCGAGCGTTCGAGCGCAGCTCGCCTCCCGCTTGCTGAGCGAGCAGCGCCTGACGGATTGCTCCACGTGCCACCGGTAACACTCACACGGCGCAACTTCCTGAAGCTCGGCGCCGCCGCCGCGGCGCTCGCGAGCGGAGCTTGCAGCCGGCCGCGCGAGCCGATCGTGCCGTATGCGCACCAGCCGGAAGGCGAGCTCCCGGGCGTGCCGCGCTTCTACGCCACCGCCGCCTGCTTCGTTGGCGCTGCCGAGGGGATGCTCGTCGAATCGAACACCGGGCGGCCCACCAAGGTCGAGGGCAATACCGCGCATCCGGGAAGTCTCGGCGCGACCAGCGTGCACGGGCAGGCGAGCGTGCTGGGTCTCTGGGACCCCGAGCGCTCGAAGGCACCGCGCCGGCGCGGCCTGCCCGCTACGCGCGGCGCGCTCGAGCGCGACATCGCCGATGCGCTTGCACGTTTTCGCGATTCCGGCGGCGAGGGGCTGCGCCTGCTTGTGCGCGACGCGAGCTCGCCGACCCTGCTGCGCCAGCTCGACAGGCTTGTGAAGCGCTTTCCACGGGTGCGGGTGCATCGCTGGGATCCGCTGCACCGCGACCGCGGACGGGAAGGCGCGCGCCTCGCCTTCGGCCGTCCGCTCGAGCCGCTTTACCGGCTCGAGGAAGCCGGCGCGATTCTCAGCCTCGACTCGCGCTTCCTCGACGACCACCCTTATCGCCTGAACTACGCGCGCCAGTTCGCGCGCGCACGAACGCCGCGCGATGGACAGATGTGCCGCCTGTACGCACTAGAGAGCGCACCCTCGCTCGTGGGCGCGATGGCCGACCATCGCTTTGCCATGTCCGTGCCGGCGATCGAAGGCTGGCTCTCCGGAAAAAACGCAACGTACGACACGATTTTCAAAGACCTCCGGCAGAACCGCGGGGTCATCCTCGCCGGCGAGGCGCTTTCGCCGCAGGCGCATGCGCTGGTGCATCGGCTGAACGCCCAGCTGGGGGCCCCCGTCTCGTACATCGAGCCGCCGCGCGAGGAGACGCAGCCGCTCGCAGACCTGGTGGAGGCGATGCGCAAAGGCGCGGTCGGGCTGCTCGTCATCCTCGAGGGCAATCCCGCCTACGACGCCCCCCTCGATCTCGACTTCGGTGCTGCGCTCGCGCAAGTGCCGCTCTCGGTGCATCTCTCGCTCTACGAGGACGAGACCTCCGCGCGCTGCACCTGGCACGTGCCTTCGACGCACTTCATGGAGCACTGGAGCGACGCCCGGGCCTTCGACGGCACCGCGGCGATCGTGCAGCCCCTGATCGCGCCGCTCTACGACGGCGTGTCGCCGCACGAACTCCTCTTGCTCCTCACCGGCGAGGGAAAGGGCGGCTACGACCTCGTGCGCGAAACGTGGCGCGACACCGACTGGGATGGCGCGCTACGGACGGGAGTGATTCAAGATTCTGCTTTTCCCGCCTCGCCGGTCACGCCACGCGTTTCTCCCGGGTCAATTCCTAGCCAACAGCAAGGGTGGCAAGTGCGCTTCGTGGCCGACGAGGCGCTGCTCGACGGCCGGTTCGCCAACAACGCGTGGCTACAGGAGCTCCCGCGCGCGGATTCCAAGCTCACCTGGGACAACGCCGCGTTGCTGTCGCCGGCCTCGGCCAAGGAGCTCGGTGTCGCCAACGGCGATCTGGTGGACATCGCGATCGGCGAACGCAGGCTGCGCGCGCCGGCGTGGGTGACCCCGGCGCAGGCCGACGCGAGCGTTACGCTGCCGCTCGGCTATGGACGCTCCCGCGCCGGCGCGATCGGCAACGGCGTCGGCTTCGACGCCAATCCGTTGAGAACGCGGGCCGAGCCATGGAATGCAGGCGGCGCCCGGGTGACTAAGGCGCCCGGCAGGCACGAATTCGCCACCACGCAGAACCATGCGCGCATGGAAGGCCGCGACCTCGCCCGGCACGTCGATCTGACGCACATGGATTCCTTCAGGAAGGAGAGACCACGGAACTCGCTCTATCCCGGCTGGCCGTACGACGGTTACCGCTGGGCGATGAGCATCGACCTGAACGCCTGCATCGGGTGCAACGCGTGCACCATCGCCTGCCAGGCGGAGAACAACATTCCCACGGTCGGAAAGGATCAGGTGATCGCCGGGCGCGAGATGCACTGGATCCGCGTCGACCGCTATTACGAAGACCACCGCACGCTCTTCCAGCCGGTGCCGTGCATGCATTGCGAGAACGCGCCCTGCGAATACGTCTGCCCCGTCGAGGCGTCGGTGCACGACAGCGAGGGGCTCAACGTCCAGGTGTACAACCGCTGCGTCGGCACGCGGTTCTGCTCGCAGAACTGCCCCTACAAGGTCAGGCGTTTCAATTTTTTCGATCACACCCCGAAAGACGAATCGCTGAAGGCCCAGATGAATCCGGAAGTGACGGTGCGGATGCGCGGCGTGATGGAGAAATGCACCTACTGCGTGCAGCGCATCACGCGAGCGCGCATCGAGGCTGAAAAGCAGGGCCGGCGCATCAGCGACGGCGAAGTGATCACGGCGTGCCAGGCTGCGTGCCCGACAAATGCAATCATGTTTGGGGATCTAAGTGACGAGAAAAGCGAAATAAACCGCGCCAAGCGCTCCCCGCTCCAATACGACCTGCTCGCCGAGCTGAATACCCGTCCGCGGACGAGTTACGCCGCCCGCATCGTCAACCGCAACCCCGAGCTCAAGGATGGCTGACGTCGCGGCGCCCCTCAGGCGGTGGAGCTATGGCAGCGTCAGCGACAAGATCGCCGACATCGTCCTCGCGCGACCGACGCACTGGCTGTGGTTTGCTGCGTTCGGCGCCGCGTCGCTCGGCACGGTGGCCTTCGTCGGCGCCATCGGCTGGCTCTTCGTCCGCGGCATCGGCATCTGGGGTGTCAACATCCCGACCGCCTGGGGCTTCGCCATCGCGAACTTCGTCTGGTGGATCGGCATCGGCCACGCCGGCACTTTCATCTCGGCGATCCTGCTGCTCCTGCGCCAGAGATGGCGCACTTCCATCAACCGCTTCGCCGAAGCGATGACGCTCTTTGCCGCGGGCATCGCCGGCATCTTTCCGATCCTGCACCTCGGACGGCCGTGGTTCTTCTATTGGCTGGTGCCGTATCCCAACGTGATGGAGCTGTGGCCGCAGTGGCGCAGCGCGCTGGTCTGGGACATTTTCGCCATCAGCACCTACCTCATCGTTTCGCTTCTTTTCTGGTACGTCGGGCTTGTTCCGGACCTCGCAACCCTGCGCGACCGCGCCGCAAGCCGTGCCAAGCGGATCGTGTACGGACTGCTGGCGCTCGGCTGGCGCGGCGAGGCGCGCCACTGGGCGCGCTTCGAGACCGTCTATCTGCTGCTCGCCGGGCTCGCCACTCCGCTCGTGGTCTCGGTGCACAGCGTGGTGTCGCTCGACTTCGCCATCGACATCGTGCCCGGCTACCACTCCACCGTATTCCCGCCCTACTTCGTCGCGGGCGCGCTCTTCTCCGGGTTCGCGATGGTGCTCACGCTCGCGATCCCCTTGCGGCACTTCTTCCGCCTGCACGACTTCATCACCGACCGCCATCTCGAGAACGCGGCGAAGGTCCTCCTCGCCTGCGGCTGGGTCGTCGCCTACGGTTATTTCATCGAAACCTTCACCGCGTTCTACAGCGGCGACGAATTCGAGATCGCGATGGTGAAGGACCGCCTGCTCGGCTTCTACGGGCCGGTGTACTGGACGGTGCTCGCCTGCAATGTCATCGCCCCGCAGATTCTCTGGTGGCGGCCGGCGCGGCGCTCGGCGTGGGCGCTCTTCGCGGTGAGCCTGGTCGTCAACCTCGGCATGTGGCTCGAGCGCGTGATGATCGTGGTGCAGAGCATGCACCACGATTTCCTGCCCTCGGCCTGGGGCAATTTCATTCCGACGGTCTGGGACTGGATCACATTTTTCGGCTCCATCGGCTTCTTCGCGTTCCTGTTCCTGCTGTTCGTGCGGGCGCTGCCGACGATCTCGATTTTCGAGATGCGCGAGCTCGTGATGGAGGAGAAGAAGCCGTGAGCGTCTACGGCATCATGGCTGAGTTCACGGGCGCCGAACAGCTCCTCGCGGCCGCGCGGAGCGCGCGCGCGGCCGGATATGGAGACATCGAGGCGTACTCGCCTTTTCCCATCGAAGGCCTCGCCGAGGCGACCGGCTTTCGGCGCAACTGGGTTGCGGCGATCGTCCTCGCGGGCGGATTGGCGGGCGGCATCGGCGGCTACTTCATGCAGTGGTACTCGGCGGCGCTCTCCTACCCGATCAATTCGGGCGGCAAGCCGCCGCATAGCTGGCCGGAGTTCATCCCGGTGACGTTCGAGCTGACGGTGCTGGTCGCGGCGATCGCCGGCGTCGCAGGCATGCTGGCGCTGAACGGGCTGCCTCGCCTCTACCACCCCGTCTTCAACGTGCGCGAGTTCGACCTCGCGTCGCGCAACCGCTTTTTCCTTTGCCTGCGGCATGCCGACGCGGAAGCGGCGCGCGAGTTCCTGGGCGGCCTGAGCCCGCTCGGCGTGTGGGACGTCCCCGCGTGAGGAGGCTTCTGCTTCTCGGACTTCTCATCGCGCTGACCGGTTGTGAAAAGCTCGCGCGCAACATGTACGACCAGCCGCGCTACAACCCGATGCGCGAGAGCCGCCTGTTTCCCGACGGGACCTCGGCGCGGCCGCCTGTTCCCGGCACGCGCGCCGCGGCGAGCGGCGTGCTCGCCGGCACTTCGAGCGGCCGCGCAGGCGGTGAGGAGCCGTTGGAAAGGGCGAAGCTCGAGGCGGCGACCACCAATCCCTACCCCGTGACCATGGCGCTTCTGCGCCGTGGCCAAGAGCGCTTTAACGTCTACTGCGCGCCTTGCCACAGCCCGGTCGGGGACGGCGACGGCATGGTGGCCCGGCGCGGCTTTCCGCATCCGCCCTCCTACCACGTCGACCGGCTGCGCCAGGCGCCCGACCGCCATTTCTACGACGTGATCACGCAGGGCTACGGAGTCATGCGTCCCTACGCCGACCGCCTATCCCCCGAGGAGCGCTGGGCCGTCGTCGCCTATATCCGCGCGCTGCAGCTTTCCCAGTACGCCCGCACTGACGACGTCAAGTGACTCCATTCCCAAAAACACAAAAAACAGGGACGGACCACGTTTTTCCGGCGAGCGAAAAACGTGGTCCGTCCCTGATTTGGGCATGAGCTCGTATCTCTTCGCCTGGCTGCTCTTCCTCGGCCTCGCCCTCGGCGGGATGGCGAACCTGATGCTGCACAACCTGACCGGCGGAAGCTGGGGTGCGGCGGTGCGGCCGACGTTCATCGCCGCGGCGCGCCTCGTGCCGCTCGCGGCGCTGCTGGGCATTCCGGTGCTCTTCGCGATGCGCGATCTCTATCCGATCGCCGACAGCGGCTGGTTCAGCGGTCCGCTCTTCGTCGCGCGCAGCGCCGCCTACCTCGTAGTGTGGAGTGCATTCGCGCTTTGGCTGCGCTCGAGCAAGGGCTGGTCCGCCCTCGGGCTGATCGTCTACGTCTTCACCATGTCGCTCGCCGCGACCGACTGGATCGCCGCGCTCGTCCCGCAATGGTACTCGACCGGCTTCGGCCTCGTGGTCGCGATCGGGCAGATGCTCGGCGCGATGGCCCTGGCCGTTGCGCAAGCCGGCCTGCGCGCGAAAACGTCCGACCGTCAGGTCTTCATCGATCTCGGCAACCTGCTGCTCATGTACGTGATGACCTGGGCGTATCTCGCCTTCATGCAATTCCTCATCGTCTGGGTCGGCAACCTGCCGCGCGAGATCGCCTGGTACGTGCCGCGGCTGCAGACCGGCTGGGTGGCGCTCGGAGCGATCCTGGTCGTGTTCCACTTCTTCGCGCCGCTCGCGATCCTGCTCTTCCGGGCCGCCAAGCGCTCGCCGCTTCTGCTCGGCTGGCTGGCCGCCGCGCTTCTCGCGGTGCATGTCATCGACGTGTACTGGCTGGTGGCGCCTTCCGTGCGGCCGCTTGGGTTTCACGTCGCGGCGGCCGACGTGGTGGCGCTTGCCGCCGCCGCGGCCTTGTGGTGGTTCGCGTGGAGGCCCGTGCATGCCTGAGCGCAGCGACATCAGCCTGCGCGGTCTCGCCGTCGGCGCGGCGATCATCGTCGGCGGAATCGCGCTGAGCATTGGCGCCGCAGCGCTGCTGGTCACGCACGTAGGCAATGTCGAAGAACCGAAGATCGAAGGCGCCGCGCTGCAGACGGCAGCGCCGCAGGACCTCGCTTCCTTCCTGCGCGAGAAGAACGCGCGCCTCGCCGGCTCGGGGCGCGTCGACGACCGGCATGTCCATATCCCGATCGAGCGCGCGATGCGCATTCTCGCCAAGGGTCGTGAGCAATGAGGGTCGGGGTCCTTCTGCTGCTGATCGCGTTTGGCGCGCACGCCCACGCCCCCGAGGTCGATTTCGATCCCCACGTCGGCGCCAACGTTCCCGATCTCGTCTTCCGCGAGGGTCGCCTGCGCGACTACCTGGGTGCGACGCCGGTCGTGCTGGTCCTCGGCTACCTCGGCTGCGAAAATCTCTGCGGCACCACGATCGAGAGCGTTTCTCTCGCGTTGCGCGATGCCCGACTGGCGCCGGAGCGCGATTACCGCGCCCTTTTCGTCAGCATCGACCCGCGCGACGAGCGAGCCGCGGGCGAGCGGCGTCCCGGCTGGCATTTCCTCACCGGCGCGGCCTCCGCCGCAGCGCTCGCTGAAACGGTCGGCTGGCACTACTACTACGAAGCAAGCTCCGGGCAGTTCGCGCATCCCGCCGGCTTCATCGTCCTTACACCGCAGGGCAAGGTGGCGCGCTATTTCATGGGCGTGCGCTTCGACGCGCCGGAGCTGCGCGGCGCCATCGGGGAGGCGGCGCTCGGCGGCGCGCAGAGCCCCGTGGAGCGGCTGCTCCTCCTTTGCTTCCATGACCCGGCGGCCGGCAAGCACACCGCCGCGGTGCTCGTCGCATTGCGCATCGCAATGGCGGCGTTCCTCGCCGCACTGGGGTTCGTCGCGTGGCGCAGCCTGCGGTGAGCGGCGCTTCTTCCCAGTGGCTGCTGGCTGCGGCCTCGGACGCCGCCGCGCGGGTCGACGTGCTGTTCCTTTCGCTTCTCGCGCTGACCGGCACCGTGGCGCTCGCGATTTTCGTGCTGATGATCGTCTTCTCGGTGCGCTACCGCGCGGGTTCCAGGGTCGACCGCGCGAACCCGCCCACCAACGTGCGCTGGCTCGAGCTCGGCTGGACCTTCACGCCGCTCGCCATCTTCCTCGGCATCTTCGTCTGGGCGGCGGTGGTGTACGCGCGCTTCTACACGCCGGCGCCGGACGCCATGGCGATCTTCATCGTCGGCAAGCAGTGGATGTGGAAAGCCGAGCACGCGAACGGCCGGCGCGAGATCGACGAGCTGCATCTGCCGGTCGGTCAGCCGGTGCGGCTCATTCTCTCCACCGAGGACGTGATCCACAGCTTCTTCGTGCCCGCCTTCCGCATCAAGCAGGACGCGGTGCCCGGCCGCTACACCAGCATCAGTTTCACGCCTACGCGCGAGGGCGAATACTGGCTGCACTGCGCGGAATACTGCGGGACCGACCACGCGCGCATGGGCGGCCGGGTGGTGGTCATGACGCCCCCCGCGTTCGCCCAGTGGCTCGAGCGCGGCGACTCCAATCCGTCGCTTGCAGCTCAGGGCTTCGAGCTGTTCCGGCGCAAGGGTTGCAGCGGATGCCATGCCGCCGGCTCGAGCGTCCACGCGCCCGACCTCGCCGGAGTCTACGGGCGCGTGGTGCATCTCGCCGACGGCCGCAGCGTCCTCGCGGACGAGGGTTACCTCCGCGATTCCATCCTCCTGCCCAAGCGGGACGTCGTCGCGGGCTACGAGCCGATCATGCCGAGCTTCCAGGGCCAGCTCGACGAATCGGACCTCGCGGCTCTCATCAGCTATCTCAAGTCGAATGAATAAATGGTGACAGTCACCATTTTGCGGTCATGAGCTATCTCACCGAAGGCTACACGCTGCGCTCGTGGCTCACGACCCATGACCACAAGAGGATCGCCGTGCTCTACATGGTGGCGATCACGGCGTTCTTCTTCCTGGGCGGCGCAGCGGCGGCGCTGATGCGCCTGGAGCTCGCGACGCCGGCGGGCGACGTGGTGAGCGCCGAGACCTACAACAAGCTCTTCACCGTCCACGGCGTGGTCATGGTGTGGTTCTTTCTCATCCCGTCGATTCCGTCGGTGCTCGGCAATTTCCTCGTGCCGCTGATGATCGGCGCGCGCGACATGGCCTTTCCGCGGCTCAACCTCGCGTCGTGGTACATCTACGCGCTGGGCGGCCTGTTCACCGTCGCGGCGCTGGTGGCGGGGGGCGTCGACACCGGATGGACCTTCTATACGCCCTACTCGACGACGTTCTCCGACACGAACGTGATCCTCGTCATCGTCGGCGTGTTCGTCACCGGGTTCTCGTCCATCCTGACCGGGCTCAACATCGTCGTCACGGTCCACAAGCTGCGCGCGCCGGGGCTCACCTGGTTTCGGCTGCCGCTCTTCGTCTGGGCCAACTACGCGACCAGCCTCATCCTGCTCCTCGCCACGCCGGTGCTGGCGATGACGCTGGCCCTGGTCGCGCTGGAGCGGCTGTTCCACGTCGGAATCTTCGACCCCGCGCTCGGCGGCGACCCGCTGCTTTTCCAGCATCTCTTCTGGTTCTACTCGCACCCCGCGGTCTACATCATGGTGCTGCCGGCGATGGGCGTAGCGAGCGAGATCATTCCCTGCTTCGCGCGCCGCCCGGTGTTCGGCTACCGCTTCATGGCCTACGCGATCCTCGGCATCGCGTCGATCGGCTTCCTCGTCTGGGGCCATCACATGTTCGTCTCCGGGCAGTCCATGTACGCCGGCATGGTGTTCTCGATGCTCTCGTTCCTCGTGGCGATCCCCTCGGCGATCAAGGTGTTCAACTGGACGGCGACGCTCTACAAGGGCTCGATCGTGTTCGGCGCGCCGATGCTCTACGCGCTCGGCTTCGTCGGCCTTTTCACCATCGGCGGGCTCACGGGCCTGTTCCTCGCCTCGCTCGCGCTCGACGTCCACCTCACCGACACCTACTTCGTGATCGCGCATTTCCACTACATCATGGTCGGCGGCTCGGTGATGGCCTACCTCGGCGGCATCCATTTCTGGTGGCCGAAGATCTCCGGGCGCATGTACCCGGAAACGCTCGGCCGCATCGCGGCGCTCACCATCTTCTTCGGCTTCAACCTCACCTTCTTCCCGCAGTACCTGCTCGGCTGGCTCGGCATGCCCCGGCGCTACCACGAGTACCCGCCGGAGTTCCAGCTCCTCAACCTCTTCTCCTCCGCCGGCGCCGCGGTGCTCGCGATCGGCTATCTCCTGCCGCTGGCGTACCTCGCATGGTCTCTATTTTTCGGAAAGAGAGCTTCCAGCAACCCGTGGGGCGCCTCGGGACTGGAGTGGCAGACGCCCTCGCCGCCCCCGCAGCACAATTTCGAGCGCGAGCCGAGAGTCGAGCGCGGTCCTTATGACTACCAGCCAGTTCGGTAGCGCGCTCGAACGCCGCGAGGCGTCGCTCTTCGGCATGTGGGCGTTCCTCGCGACCGAGCTCATGTTCTTCGGCCCGCTTTTCTTCGGCTACGTGCACGCGCGGCTCGCACAGCACGACGCCTTCGTCTCGGGCAGCCATCACATGCACATCGCGCTCGGCACGCTGAACACCGCGATCCTCATGACGAGCAGCCTAACCATGGCGCTCGCCGTGCGCGCCGCCCAGAGGAGCGGGCCGACCAGGATCTGGCTCGCGCTGACCGCGCTGTTCGGCCTTGCCTTCCTCGGCATCAAGGCGAGCGAGTGGGTGATGGAGTTCGGCGAAGCCGCGCGCGCGGCCGGCGGCGAGGCGCGGTTCTACTTCCTCTACTACGCGATGACCGGCCTGCACGCCGTGCACCTCACCATCGGCGTCGGAGTGGTGGCGTGGCTATGGCTGTACGCGAAGCGCTTCAGCGCCGAGTACCACGCGCCGGTCGAGGTGAGCGGCCTCTATTGGCACTTCATCGACGTCGTTTGGGTCTTTCTCTATCCGATGTTCTACCTGCTCGAGCGCTACAACGCATGAGCTACGTGCTCACCTGGCTCGGCCTGATGGCGCTTCTCGCGCTGACCTTCGGCAGCGCCTACCTGCCGATGGGGCCCTGGAACAGCGCGACCAACATGGCGATCTCCTGCCTCAAGGCGCTGCTCATCGCCGTGTTCTTCATGCACCTGCGGCAGGCGGGCGCGCTGCTGCGCCTCGCCGCCTGCATCGGCCTGCTCTGGCTCGCGCTGCTCTTCGGGCTGAGCTGGACCGATTTCGGGACGCGGACCCTCTCGCCCGCGCCCTGGTCGTCACGATAGTGCCCCCTGCAGGTTCAACGGGGCCTAGTCGGCCGCCGCACCGCTCGCCTGCACGAGCGCCCGCATGCGGGTCGCCTCCGCGGCGATGAACCTGCCGAACTCCTCCGGGGAGTTCGCGACGATAGTGAGGCCCAGCCCTTCCAGCTTGCTCGCAACTTGCGGTGCGTGCAGTGCGCGCGCGAGCTCGCCGTTCAGGCGCTCGATCAGCGCCTTCGGCGTGCCGGCGGGTGCGACGAAGCCGTACCAGACGCCGAGGTCCGCGCCGGGGAAGCCGGCTTCGGCCGTGGTCGGGACGTCCGGCAACGCCGGATGGCGCGCGGCCGCAGTCACGGCGAGCGGACGCAGCCGACCGGCGCGGATGTGCGGCAGCACGTTGGACAGGTTGTCGCAAATGAGCGGCACCTGGCCGGCGAGCACGTCCTGGAGCGCCGGCGCCGGCCCCTTGTAAGGGACATGCACGAGGTTGGCGCCGGTGGCCTTGCGAAGAAGCTCGCCGCAGAGGTGGTGCGAGGTGCCGTTGCCGCCGGAGGCGAAGCTCAGCCCACCCCGCTGGCTACGAGATAGGGACACGACCTCGGCGAGGCTCTTCGCCGCGAAAGCCGGCTGCGCCACCCAGACATTGGGCGTCGCTGCGGCGTTCGTGATCGGCGCGAAGTCCTTGTCCGGGTTGTAGCCAAGGTCCTTGTAGAGCCACTGATTGACTGCAAGGATGACAGTCGGCGTGACCAGGAGCGTCCGACCGTTTGGCTCCGCCCGAGCGACGTAGGCCGCGCCGATCGAGCCGCTCGCCCCGGGCTTGTTCTCGACGATGACTGGCATTCCCATGGCCTGGGTGAGGTACGGCGCCACCATGCGCGGCAGCAGGTCTGCCGTGCTGCCCGGCGGGAATGGAACCACGATGGTGATCGGCTTCGCGCCGTTCGGTTGCGCGAAAGCACAGGAGGAAATCATGGCCAAGGCCAGCGCAGCGGCCGCGAGGAACTTACGGCGTACGTCGTTTCGTTGAGCCAGGTTCATCTTGCTTCTCCCAAGTGAGCGGATCGGCGATCCGGATGCCTGTCATGCTCGGTGGCACAAGCCTACGGACCGCCTACCGAAGCAAAAATGTGCCGGCGCGGTCGCGGAACGCCCGGAATACCCCCCCTGGAAAGGGTGTAAGCGCGAAAGTGCCGCAACCCACCTACCGTTGTACCTACTCGAGCGTTGCAACCTGAACGGAGGCTGACATCGTGATCTCCGCCTCCGAGACGGCGCCTGCTGCGCGCAAGGCGCTGCCAGCGAAGCTGACGCGTCCAGCCGCAGGCGGCCTCGTGCGTCGCGAGCGCCTGTTCCGGCTCCTGGACGAGAGCCTGCGCCGGAAACTGGTGTGGGTCTCGGGCCCGGGTGGCGCCGGCAAGACCTCCCTTGTGTCGACTTACCTTGAGACGCGGCGGATGCGATCGCTCTGGTACCAGGTCGACTCCCGTGACGCCGACGTCGCGACCTTCTTCCACTACCTGCGCCAGGCCGGACAGGGGCGCGGCGCGCGCGAGCCGCTCCCGGCGTTCGCGCCCGAGCACGATGGAGCGGGCCTGGACGCGTTCGCGCGGCCCTTTTTCGAAACGTTCTTCGCCCGGTTTCCCGAGCAGCTCACGCTCGTCTTCGACGCCTACCAGGAAGTGCCCGCCGACGCGCGCCTGCACGAGGCGATGAACGCCCTCCTCGCCGAGCTGCCGGCGCACGCGCGCGTGATCGTCGTGAGCCGCGCCAAGCCGCCGGCGGCTTTGGCGCGCTGGGTGGCGAGCGCCGAATTCGCTGCCATCGAGCGCCACGAGCTCGCCTTTTCGCTCGAGGAGTCAGCGGTGCTTGCCCAGAGCGCCGGCGTCCACGGCGAAGCCGACATCGCGCGCATCCGCGAGCTCTCGCGTGGCTGGGCGGCCGGCCTCACGCTTCTGCTGCGCGCCGCCCAGCGGGGCGTTCCGTTCGAAACCTCGGCCGACTCTGCGCCCGAGTCCTTGTTCGATTACTTCGCGGCGGAGATCTTCGCGCGCATCGCGCCGGCACAGCGCGCTTTTCTGCTCCAGACGGCCTGCATCCCATCCCTGACGCCGAAGCTCGCCGAGCGACTCACCGGCGACGGCCGCTCAGCGCGCATCCTGGCCGAGCTCAGCCGCGACAACTTCTTCACCGAGCGCCGGAGCCAGACGACGCCGGTGTACGAGTACCACCCGCTGTTCCGCAAGTTCCTCGTCGATCGGGCGAGCGAGGCAATGACGTCTGCCGAGATTGCCGCGCTGCGCGTGAAGGCCGCCGAGCTGCTGGAGCAGGAGGAGCAGATCGACGTGGCGGCGCTGCTGCTGATAGAGGCTCGCGACTGGGAAGGGCTGAAGGCGTTCGTGCGCCGCTACGCGGACGACATGATGGGACGCGGCCGTTTCCGCACGCTGCGCGGCTGGATCGACGCGATCCCGCCGGCCCTCGCCAAAGACGCCCCCTGGGTGCTGCTCTGGAAGGGGATCTGCCAGGCCGGCGCTCACGAGCCGGCCTTCCTCGACACCGTGCGAGAGGCATGCGCGCTCTTTGACGCACGCGATGACTACGTCGGCGCGTGCACCGCGCGCATCTGGCGAATCCGCCTCAATGACCCGCTCGCCGAGTTGCACGCCTGCCTCGCCGAGCTCGAGCAGCTCACGGCACGGCATCGCGCCACGCCGGAGGAAGAAGCGGAGATCCTCGGCACGTTCGGGCGCTTCCGCTTCGACCCGCGTCTATCCGGCACCCACCCGGTGCTCTCGCGCTGGCTCGACCGCGCCGCCGAGCTCGCGCGCCTGCATACCGACCCGGCGCAGCGACTGCGCATGGTGAACTTCGTCGCCTCCGCGGTCTCGCTCGCCGGCGACTACGCTCGCCTGCGCGAGATCGTCGCCGAGCATGCACGCCTGCCGGAGCAGCGCGGCGTCGGCGCGAGCGAGCGGCTGAACTTCATGATCGTCACGGCGCTGCTGCGTGCGAGCGAAGGCCGCTGGGGCGAAGTGGCGGACATCATCGCGCGCGTGCGCGAGCTGGTGGAGACGAGCGGGTTCCCGGCGCACGAGGCGACGCTCGCGACGGCGGCAATGCGTTGCCACATCGGCCTGGGCGACATGGCGGCCGCCCGCGCGGCGAAGGAGCGTCTCGCGCTGCTCGCCGGCTCGTCCGCCATGGCGCGCATCCACTACCTCGTTGCTGCCACGCACGTGGCCGTCGCCGATCACGATCTGCCTGCGGCCCGCGCGGCGGTGCGCGAGCTGCTCCAGCTCGTGCCACCCGATGGCTCGTTCCGGCCGCGCGTGGAGACGCTCCATGGACTGGTGCTGCTGGAAGACGCCAGCCTCGGCGAAGCGGTGGAGCAACTGGCGAATGCAGCGCGGCTGGCGGTCGATTCACGCCAGCCCGTTACCCTCTATCCCGCGCTTCTGCTCGCCACGCTCGCACATGCACGCGGCGGCCGGCAGGACCTAGCGCTCGAGTCCCTCCGACAAGCCCTAGCCCTCGGTGCGCGCCACGGCATGCGCGTAGGCTCGGTGGTGCTGCCGCGCGCGCTCATGGCCGAGGTCTGCACGCTGGCGCTGCGCCACGGCGTGGAGGTGGGAACTGCGAGCGATCTAATCTCCGCCCTCTCGCTCGAGCCGCCCGCCGAGGCGCCCGAGTCCTGGCCGTGGGCGGCGCGCGTAAGCGTCCTCGGCAGGTTCGGCATCGAGTTGGCCGGGAAGGAGGCGACGGAATTCAAGGGCCGCAAGCAGCCGAAGAAGCCGCATGAACTCCTGAAGTTCATCGTCGCGCAGGGCGGCGCGCGCGTTGCGGTCGGCGCGGCGATCGACGCACTGTGGCAAGAGAGCGAAGGCGACGCCGGCAAGAAGGCTTTCGAGATCACCCTTCACCGGCTGCGCAAGCTCCTGGGCTCGGAGCAGGCAGTCTGCCTGGAAGGCGGGCAGCTGTTCCTGGACCGCCGCGTCTGCTGGGTCGATGCCTTCGCGTTCGAGGCGCTCACCGAACGAGCGACGCAATCGCCGCGGGATCACGAGGCGCCGGCCAGGGCTCTCGCGCTCTTTCGCGGGCCGTTCCTCGGCGAGGAGGACTTTGCGTGGGCCCCGCCCTATCGCGAGCGACTGCGCAGTCGCTATGTCGACCTCGTGTTGCGTTGGGGCGCGCGCCTGGAAGCCGGCAGACGAAGCGGGGAGGCCGAGCAATGCTACCGCGCTGCATTGGAACTGGAGCGCACCGCCGAGCCGGTCTACCGCGCGCTCATGAAACTCCTCGCGGACCGCGGCGAAGCCGCCCAGGCGATCGAGGTCTACCGCCGCTGCCGCGATATGCTGTCGATCGTGCTGTCCGTCAGGCCGTCGACGGAGACCGAACTCGTCTACCAGACCCTGACGGCGCGCTAGCCTTACTTTTTCTTCGGCTCGTAGCTGAATTTCTGGCCGCCGATGCTCGCTTCGTACATCAGCCCGCCCGTGGTGACCGTGAAAACCGCGATCCCTTTCTGGTATCCGACTTTCGCCGTCGCCGCCTTGTTCTGAGTGCCGCTCGCACCCGCCGTCGTGCCGGTCGTGCCCGCCTGAGCCGATGCGCCCGCCGTGATGGCCACCGCGCTCGCCTGGGCGCCGAACTCGAAGTTGCCGCTGGTAAATTCCTTGAACGCGGCCTGGTTCTGGAAAAAGATGATCTCGCGGTAGGCCTGCCCGCCCAGCTGCAGGCCTACGCTCACCTGCGTCATCGAAGTGTCGCCGACGTACTTGCCGCCGACGTAGGCGCGACCCGAGCCGTGCCCGACGCCGATCCCGACGGCGCCCTTGCCAACGGTCGGAAACACCGCGTAGCCGTAGCTGTTCTTGAAGAACTTCCCGCTCTCGCCTGCGTTGCGGAACACCTTGATGGCGTCGGCATAGTCGTCGGCGAAAGCCGGGGCAAGCGCAATGAGGACGAACAGGGTGAACGACCATTTGAGCAATCGAGCGCGCATGCGGTCATGTTAGTCCTAAACAAAGAATAGCGGTTACCATGGCGCGCAGAGGGGGTGCCATGAAAAGGCGTCTGTTTCTTGCAGTAGCCGCTGTCCTTTCGTGCAGTGCTGCGCTGGCCCAGAGCTTCCCGACCAAGCCGGTCACGATCGTGGTGCCGTTCTCGGCCGGCGGGCCGACGGACACGATCGCGCGGATCATGGCCGAGCGGATGACGAAGAGCCTCGGGCAGACGGTGCTGGTGGAGGACATCACCGGGGCGGGCGGCAACATCGGCGTAGGCCGCGTGGTGCGCGCGGCGCCCGACGGCTACATGGTCAGCATCGGCCACATCGGCCCGCACGTGATCAACGGCGCCATGTACCAGCTGCCGTACGACCTGCTGAAGGACCTCGCGCCGGTCGGCATGTTCGTGACCAACCCGCAGATCATCGTCACTAAAAACGCCCTGCCCTCGAAGGACCTCAAGTCGCTGATCGCGTACGCCAGCGGCAAGCCGATCGCCATCGCCACCGGCGGCGCCGGGACGCCGTCGCATATCAGCGGGGTCTACTTCCAGAAACTCACCGGCGGCGCGGCGCAGATCGTCCATTACCGCGGCGGCGCGCCGGCCTCGGCCGACGTCATGGCCGGCCACGTCGATCTCTTCTTCGACCAGGCAGCGAACGCGCTGCCGCAGATCCGCTCCGGCAAGGTGCGCGCGTACGCGGTTACACAGGGCTCGCGGCTCTCCGTCGCGCCCGACATCCCGACGGTCGACGAGGCGGGCATGCCGGGCTATTACATGGCGGTCTGGCACGGGCTCTGGGTGCCGCGCGGCACGCCGGCCGCGGTCGTCGCGCGGCTCAACTCCGCGATGGTCGACGCCGCCGCCGACGAGCACGCGCGCAAGCGCTTGATGGACATCGGGCAGGAAATCCTTCCGCGCGACAAGCAGACGCCCGAGGCGCTCGGCGCGCATCAGAAGGCGGAGATCGAAAAATGGTGGCCGATCATCAAGGCCGCCGGGATCAAGGCGGATTGAGCTCGAAAGAAGATCGATGAACGGGTTATCGGGTCTGTTGGTTGCGACGCTGGCGGGCGCGTTGACGCTCGCACCGCCTGCTGCTGCGCAAAGCTATCCGTCGAAGCCGATCCGCCTGGTCGCGCCGTTTCCGCCCGGCGGCAGCGTGGACGTCGTCGGCCGCCTGCTCGCGACCAAGCTCTCGGAAAGCATGGGCCAGCAGGTGGTCGTCGACAACCGCTCGGGCGCCTCGGGCGTGATCGGCACGGAGGTCGTGATGAACGCCCCGCCCGACGGCTACACGCTGCTCATCAACACCATCCCCTTCGTCACCAATCAGCTCCTGATGCCGCGCGCGCCCTACGACCCGCTGCGCGACTTCGTTTCGATCTCGCTCGTCGCCTCGTCGCCCTCGCTCGTGACCGTGCATCCGTCGCTGCCGGTGAAATCGGTCGCGGATCTCATCAAGCTCGCAAAGGCGAAGCCGGGCCAGCTCTACTACTCCGCCGCCGGCGTCGGCACCAATCCGCATATCGCCGGGGAGCTCTTCAACCTGCTCGCGGAAGTCAACATCGTCGCCGTGCAGTACAAGGGCGGAGGCCCCGCGGACACGGCGCTCATCGCGGGCGAGGTCGCAGCCACGTTCGGCAACATCTCGCAGGAGATTTCCTTCGTGAAAGCCGGCCGGATGCGAGCCCTGGCCGTGACCGGCACCAAGCGCAATCCCGCCATGCCGGAGCTGCCGACGGTCGCCGAGGCCGGCGTGCCGGGTTACGAATTCGAGACCTGGTACGTCGTCGCCGCGCCGAAGGGCACGCCGCGCGCGATTGTCGACTCGGTCAATTCGCAGATTCGCAAGGTGCTCGGCGCCCCCGACCAGGCGAAGTTCTGGGAGGAGCGGGGGCTGACGGTGATCGCGAGCACGCCCGAGGAGGCCGCCGCCCACCTGGAACGCGAGCAGAAGAAATGGGCGCGCGTCGTCAAGGAGCGCGGCATCAAGGCGGAGTAGCCGCAGCGCCGGGAACGCTCGGCCGGCTCAGCTTCCTGCCCGCCGCGCGTCCGAAAGCGATTCGAGGAGCTTTGCGACCTTGACGCCCATGAAGCTGTCCTCGGGCCCCAACGTCATCCCCGGCTTGAAGTGGATTTCGCGCGTTGAATGGTTCAGAGTCACGGCTTCGATGCAGATCCACCGCCCATCGCTTGCGCGAACAAACGAGTCAGTCAAACGTTTTTCCATAGTCTCGCTCGTTAACCGACTGTGTCGTATGCCTGCGTGGCAGCAACCGGCGTGCCCGTGTAAGCCGGAAAGCCGCCTCGCGCGTTGATCGGTTCGATGCGCGCACTCCGGTGGGTAGGTTTGGTCCTTGCACTGCTGTGCGCGGCGCTCGGCGCGCTCCTTCTCGCGCCCTCGCGTAGCGATTCCCCCTACGTGCGGGACGACATCAGGATTCCCGTGGCCGACGGGCACTACTCGCTCGCGCTCACCATCCTTCGGCCGCGCGGCGACGGGCCGTTCGGGGCGATCGTGCTCAACCACGGGGTCGGCGAAGGCGCGCGCGAGCGTTTCCTCGAATCCCCGACGCTCTTCATCCAGGCGGCGAGCGCCTTCGTGTCGCGAGGCTACGTCGTGGTCATGCCGCTGCGGCGAGGGTTCGGGGAAAGCGGCGGCGGGTTCGCGGAAGATGCGGGCCAGTGCAGCAACCCGCATTACGGGCGCGGCGAGCGCGCGGCAGCGAACGACGTGCTGGCCGCCTACGAGTTCACCCGCAAGCTGCCTTACGTCGATCCCGAACGCATGATCCTCGCCGGGCAATCCGCGGGCGGCGTGGCCTCCCTCTATGCTGCCGCGCAGCAGCCCGAAGGGCTGGTCGCGGTGCTCGCCTTCGCGGCCGGGCGCGGCGGGAATCCCAGGCTTCATCCCGGGATCCCCTGCGCGGCGGAGGCGCTGGCGGCGTTGTTCCAGGACCTCGGCGTGTCCGTCCGGGTCCCCGTCCTGATGTACTACGCCGAAAACGATCTCTACTTCGGCCCTACCGCGTCTCGTTCATGGTTCCAGCGCCTGCAAAGCGGGGGCGTCGACGCGGAATACGTCCTCCAGCCGCCCTTCGGGAACAACGGCCACTTCGTCTTCGGCGACACGAAGGGGGTGGAGCTCTGGCTTCCCACGGTCGAGCGCTTTCTCGAGCGCCACCACATCCCCTTCCAGTCGGTCAAGCAGCGGACCTGACGGCAGCCGGAGCGCGACCCGTTTGCACGGGTTCGTCCGACGCTCTATGCCGTAGTTCCATGACACGGGGGTCAATCCGGTGCAGGATCTCCCGAAAAACAACCGCGAAAAGCGGGGAGGCACCATGTCGTTGCGCTTCGTCAGTTCCGTTCTTTGCGCCGCCGCGGCGCTTCCGGCTTTCGGCAGCGACCTTCGGGTCTGCGCGGACCCGGACAGCATGCCCTACTCGCGGCAGGATGAAAGCGGCTTCGAAAACCGCCTTGCCGCGCTGGCCGCGGATGCGCTCGGCGCCGCCCTGGTCTACACGTGGTACCCGCAGCACCGCGGCTTCGTGCGCACGACCTTCGGCGCGAACCGCTGCGATGTCTGGATGGGCGTCCCGACCGGCATCGAGGCGATGCTGACGACGAAGCCGTACTACCGGTCCACCTACGTCTTCGTCTTTTCGGACAGGAAGCCGCTGGTGTCCTTCGATCAGCCCAACCTCAAGGACCTCAGGATCGGTCTGCAAGTTCCGGGGGAAGACCTGGTGGCCACGCCGCCCGGCTACGCGCTCGCCTCGCGCGGCGCCGCAGAACATGTGTCCGCCTTCACGGTGCTGGGCAAGGGCAGTTCCGCGGAACGGATCATCGACGCCATCGCCGAGGGCCACCTCGACGCCGGCGTCGTGTGGGGCCCGCAGGCGGCCTTCTTCGCCCGGCAGCGAAACCTCGAGATCGTTCCGGCGAGCGCGCCGGCGGACGTTCCGCTGCCGTTCGCGTACTCCATCTCGATCGGCGTCAGGGCCGGCGAAACGGCGCTGCGCGACGAGCTGGACGCGTTCATCGCGACCCGGCGCCTGGAGATCAATGGCATCCTCGCCGAATACGCGGTGCCGATGATTCGATGAGCCGGGAGCGCTCGACGCGCTCGGTGTTTCAACTATTGCAGGCCGATCAGCGGAACCACTTCTCGCGAATCAGCCGCGCCTCTTCGGCGGTGAGCGCCGAGGTGCGCGGGTAATCGTCCTTCCAGCCGAAAGGCTTGCACGCGTCGAGGATCATCTTGGAGTGCGAGGTCTCGCCGCGTTCGCGCGCCTGCGGCGTGATGCGGGGATCGAGCGCTGAGCTCCAGGCGCTCCTGACGATGTCGAGCTGCTCCGACGGCTCGCAGCGCGTGGCGATGGCCCACATGACGTCGGCCAGGCTCGAAGGATCGACGTCGTCGTCCACGGTGACCACGATCCGCCCCATGTAGCTCTGCGCGGCGGCGATGAGCCCCGCGCGCTTGGAGTGCCCGGCGTAGCGCTGCCGGATCGCAATGACGGTCATCAGCTGCGCGACGTGCTGCCAGGCGCCGACCACGTCGGTCACGCCCGCCGCCTCGAGCTGCGACCACATGCTCGCCGCGCGAAACGGCAGACCGAAGTGAAACCGCGGCGGCTTCATCGGCGGCGAGCCGAGCAGGATGGGATCGTCCCTCCAGTGGACCGCCTCGACCTGCATCGCCGGCGCCGGGCGCTTCTCGGCCGCGTAGTACCCCGTGAATTCGCCGAACGGACCCTCCGGCAGCGTTTCTCCTTTCCGCAGGAAGCCTTCGAAAACCATCTCGGCGCGCGCCGGCACCGGCAAGCCGGTGAGCGGCGCCTCGATGACTTGCACGGGACGGCCGCGAATCGCGCCGGCGAAGTCGTATTCCGAGGAACCCTCGGGCAGGTATTCGAAGCCGGCGATGAAGAGCGAAGGATCGGGGCCGTTCACCACCGCCACCGGGCAGGGCTTGCCGCTCTCCCAATAGCGCCGCGCGATGATCGCGCCGTGCCGCCCCAGGTGGTCGAACTGCACGCTCACCCGGTCCTTTCCGTGCACCTGCACGCGATAGATCGACGCGTTGACCCACCCGGTATCGGGGTCGCGCATCACTACGATGCTGCCCGAGCCGATGTAAGGCCCGCCGTCGCCGCGGTGCCAGACGGGTGCCGGGAACTTCTCCAGTTCCACGGCTTTCTGTGAATTCCGGAGAACCGGCGCTTCCTTCACCGCCACCGGCTTGTGCATCGTCAGCGCGCCGCGCCGGTTGCGCCACTGCCTGAGCGCTTCCATCGGCGGCAGGTGCGGATCGATGCCGAGCGCCAGGGCCGCGCGCTGCGCGCTCACCGTGGCGTTGGTGAAGACGCGGAAGCCGCGCGGAAACCCCTTCAGTTGATCGAACAGCAGCGCCGGGCATTCCGGCGTGCCCGCGGCAACCTCGGTGATGCCGCCGACCTCGTAGAGCGGATCGGCGCCCTCGACGCGGCGCAACGCCCCGAGCGCGTCGACCTGCTCGATGAACTCGCGCAGGTCTTCGTATCTATTCATCCTTCAGCTTCAGTGCCTGGTCCACGAGGGCGAGCGCCCGCTTGAAGTCGTAGTGGCGGAAGGCGTTCATCTTCACGATGAACGAGGCCCCGCCGTAGAACTTCTCGTACTGCTGGTGCCGGCTGCCGAACTCGGTGCCGAGGAAGTCCCACGCCAGGCGCATCAGCGCGACCCGCTCGCGCGCGCCCATGCCGGCAGACTGGAAGTAGCGTTCCACGTCTCTCGCCGGCTCCGGGTGGTCGAAGTCCTTGCGCGACGACGGCAGCGTGATCATCGCAGCGCCGGTCAGCTCGCGCACGATATCGATCATGTGCGGGTTGATCTGCGACTGCAACGCCATCACCGCGTACAGCGCGCTGCGGCTCGGCCACAGCACGCCCTCCCCGTCGATCGTGCCCGCCGTCTCGTGCGAATGCAGCATGTACTCCACGATCGAGGCATACGCCGCGAGCTCGCCCATCTGCACCATCACCGGGGGCGCGGCGTCGTTGCCGGTGGCCTCGTTCATGCGCTTGGCGAGGCCCATCAGGAAGCGCAGCTTCGTGGCATAGCGCGCCTGCGCCTGGTGATTGCCATAGACGTGCGAAGGCGTCTTCCACCACTGGTCGCGGGCGCGCTCGAGGTCGCGGTAGACGAACACGCGTTCCCAGGGCACGAAGCAGTTGTCGAGCACGACGAAGCAGTCGGCCTCGTCGAAGCGCGTGCTGAGCGGATAGTCGAACGGATTGGTCGCGCCGAGCGCGAACGGGCGGCGCGCATAGAGCCGCAAGCCCGGGTCGTCGGCCGGGATCGCGACGTTGATGGCGTAGTTCTCGTCGCCGGGCTGCAGCGGATGGATGCAGCTCACCTGCACGTAGTCGCTGTATACGCCCGCGGTGGCGAGCTGCTGTCCGCCCGACAGGAAGACGCCGGCGTCGTTTTCCTTCACCACGCCGGCGTAAAGCGTCGGATCGGACTGCTTGTGCGCCGGCTTCGAGCGGTCGATCTGCGGCGGGACGATCGCGTAGCTCAGGTAGGCGTGCGTATCGCGGGCGTGCCGATAGAACTTCGCCAGGTTTTCGCCATACTTGCCGAAGAAGGCCGGCTTCGCCGCGTAGCCGGCGAAAAAGTTGGCCACGTGGTCGGGCGTCCTGCCCATCAGGCCGAACGAGAGCTCGGCCCATTTTTCGGCAGCGATGCGCTTCGCGCGCAACTCGGCGTGCGTGCGCGGGATCTGCCAGCAGCGCCATACCGGGCTGCCGCCCTGCTCGGGCACGAACGTCATGGTCTCGCGGTTCTCGGGCGCGGCGGCGAAGTCGAACAGCCGGGCGATCGAGCGCGCGCCGCCGCGGAACGCCCGGTGCTCGGCCACGTTCGTCACCCGCTCGCCGTCGACGTAGACGGCGCGCGGCTTGTTTCGCAGGTCGGACAGGAAGTCGGCGCCGGTCCTCAGACGTTGAGCGGCCATGGGCTTATTATCCTTTCGACATCGATCGATCGAGGGGGAATTGATGAAACGCTGGCTGCCGTTACTGGTGTTGCAATGCATCGCCTGCGCTGCTGCGGCGCAGGACTGGCCCGGCCGCACGATGCGCCTCATCGTGCCGTTCGCACCGGGCGGCGCGACCGACATTCCGGCGCGCCTCCTCGCGCCGAGGCTGCAGGAAGCGCTCGGCCAGCCGGTGGTGGTCGAGAACCGGCCGGGCGCCGGCGGCATCATCGGCATCCAGGCAGCGGCACAATCCGCCGCCGACGGCTACACCTGGCTCGTCGCGACGAACGGCGAGCTGGTCATGAACCCGTCGATCTACGCCAAGCTGCCCTACGACGTGTTCAAGGACTTCGCGCCGGTGTCGATCATCATCGAGAGCCCGATGATGCTCGTGACCTCGGCGCAAAGCAGCTTCGCCAGCCTGGGCGAGCTTCTCGCCGCGGCGAAAGCAAAGCCCGGCTCGATCACCTATGCCACGGCCGGTGCCGGCTCGACCAGCCACGTGCTGACCGAGATGCTCGCGCAGCAGGCCGGCGTTCAGTTCGTGCACGTGCCTTACAAAGGCGGCGCGCCCGCTTCGGCAGCGACGGCGAACGGCGAGGTCAACATGGGACTCCTCAACCTCGGCTCTGCGGTCAACTTCGTGAAGAGCGGCAAGGCCAGGGCGCTCGCCGTGACGAGCGCCAGGCGCAACCCGAACTTTCCCGACTGGCCGACGGCGGTGGAATCCGGCGTGCCGGGATTCGTAGAGAGCATCTGGATCGGCATGGCTGCGCCGGCCGGCGTGCCGCGGCCCGCGATCGAGCGCATGAGCGCCGAGATCGCCAAGGCGCTCAAGCTGCCCGACGTGCGCGAGCGCCTGGTGCAGCTCGGCAACGAGCCGCTCGGCACCACGCCGGAAGAAGCGACTGCGCGCATCAAGCGCGAGTTCCCTAAATATGCCGCTGCCATCAGGGCGGCCAACATCAAGGCGGATTGACCATGGGCAAGAAGACCAAGGAGTTCGTGACCTACTGGGGCCCGTCGATCGCCGACTGGGGCGACGGCACCGAGCAGCGCTTCGTCATCGAGCGCGACGAGGACGAGCTGAAGAAAGGCGCGCAGGGCGGCCGCAAGATGGAGAAGATCTCGCTCAACGACATCTTCAAGGAAGGCGTGGTCACCGGCGTCGACATGGAGAACGGCTACCTGCCGCTGGTGCTCTATGCCAACGACGACCTCATCATCGAGGTGGCGAACTGCGACCGCGAGCAGGGCGGCTGGCACCGCAACCTCGGCGCCGACGAGTGGGCGTTCCAGTACAAGGGCGCCCGCACGCTCAATTCGGAGACCGGCCCGATCACCATCAACGAGGGCGAGATGACCGTGATCCCGCGCGGCGTGGCGCACCAGAACGTCGGCCACGGCCCCAACATCGAGATTACGATCTACTCGAAGAAGCCGCTGAAGCGCCTGTGCCCCACTTCGGCCGACGAGGCGCGCCGGCGCATGAAGATCAAGGACGGCAAACCGGTGGTTCCCCCGGTGCAGCTCGATTCGAAAGGAGAGGGGCATGAGCGCTAGGCTGAGGCACTTCGCCGTAGTCGTGCGCGACCTGGAGAAGTCGGCGCAATTCTACGAAGGGGTCTTCGGCCTGAAGCGCGTCGGCCAGGAGACGCTCGATTTCGCGGCGGCGATCTATCTCAGCGACGGCGTGATCAACCTCGCGCTGCTCAACTACAAGGGCGAGCGCGGCTCGGGCCTCGAGAACTGGAAGGACTTCGTCGGGGCGCACCACTTCGGCTTCCAGGTGGACGATCTCGCCGAGACGCAGAAGCGGATCGAGGCCGCCGGCGGCCGGTTCTTCTTCGACCTCGGCGACGCCGAAAAGGAGAACTTCGAGCGCAAGTTCAAGGATCCCGACGGCGTGATCTTCGACATCTCCAGGAAAGGCTGGCAGGGAACGCACGGCGCGTGATCGACTTCGCCATCGAGAACCGGGTCGCGCGGCTGGTCCTGCAGCGGCCGGCGGCGTCGAACGCGTTCACGGGCGAGATGCTCGGGCAGATGCTCGCCGCGCTGACGCGCGTCGCGGGCGAGGCGGACATCCTCGCCATCTCGGCGGCGGGGAACGATTTCTCCCTCGGCCGCGACCGCCAGGACGCCAAGGCGGGCGGCGCGCCGTTCGAGGCGTTCGAGCTCATAACCGACGTGAATTCCGCGCTCTCCGCCTTTCCGGGGGTCAGCGTATGCAGCGTGCAGGGCCGCGCCTTCGGCTTCGGCGTCGGCGTGGTGATGAAGAGCGACATCGCGCTCGCGGCGGCGGATGCGCGCTTCATGCTCGACGAGGTGAAGCTCGGCATCGCGCCGATGTTCATCCTGGCGGAGATCTCGGAGCACCTCGCGCCGAAGGTGGCGCTCGACATGGTGCTGTCGAGCCGCGAGCTCGGCGCGGCCGAGGCCATGGAGATCGGCCTCGTTTCGCGCGTGGTCACCGACCTGCGCGGCGAGACGGAGAGCCTGCTGAAAGCACTGCGGTCGCGGGACCCGGAGGTGCTCAAGGCGAGCAAGCGCTATTTCCGCGCCGTGCGCCAGCTTCCCGCCGAGGCGCGCAGCGCCTATGCGCTGGTCGAGCAGACGCGCTTCGCGGAGCGGAGAAGGCATTGAGCGTCCGCGCCTGGCCGGCCGCTTGGCCCAATGAGGGCGACTCGCGCGTTCCCTACTGGGTCTACACCGACGAGTCGATCTACCGGCGCGAGCTCGAGCGCATCTTCGAGGGGCCGACCTGGAACTACCTCGCGCTCGAGTGCGAGCTGCCGGGCGCAGGCGACTGGAAGCGCAGCTCGATCGGCGAGAAATCGGTGCTGGTGGTGCGTGGCGCGGACGGCGTGATCCGCGGCTTCCTCAACCGCTGCGCGCATCGCGGCGTCCAGCTCTGCCAGCAGGAGAGCGGGCACGCGCGTCATTTCAGGTGCCCGTACCATCAGTGGACCTACGACCTGGACGGCCGCCTGATGGGCATGCCGTTCCGCCACGGTGTGAACGGCGTGGGCGGCATGCCCGCCGAATTCGATTTCTCGCAGCACGGGCTCACGCCGATCCGCATCGCCGCGCGACGCGGCGCCGTCTTTGGATCCTTGAATGCTCAAGTCCCGGAACTCGAGGCCTATTTCGGCGAGAAGATGCTCCCGTACTACGACCGCGTGTTCGACGGCCGCGAGCTGCGCCTCCTCGGCTACTCGCGCCAGCGGCTGCGGGCGAACTGGAAGCTGATCCTCGAGAACATCAAGGACACCTGCCACGCGAGCCTGCTGCACGTTTTCTTCGTCACCTTCGGCCTGTTCCGCGTCGACAATCCGTCGAAGGTGCGCATGGACGACACCGGCCTGCACGCCGCGCTGATCTCCGAGCGCGGCCGCCAGGAGCTGAACGAGGGCACGCGGCAGATGCATTCGTTCAAGCAGCAGCTCGCGCTGCAGGATCCGCGCCTTCTCGATACGGTGCGCGAGTTCCCCGGCGACGCGACGGTGATCATGCACACCTTCTGGCCCAACCTCATCCTGCAGCAGCAATCGAACACGCTCGCCGCGCGCCAGATCGTGCCGCGCGGGCCGCACGAATTCGACCTCCACTGGACCTTCTTCGGCTATGCCACCGACGACGAGGAGATGACGCGGCGGCGCCTGCGGCAGGCGAACCTCATGGGCCCGGGCGGCCTGGTCTCCATGGACGACGGCGAAATCATCGAGCGGGCGCAGCACGGCTTCGCGAGCGCGGCGGACGCGGCGGGCATCAACGAGATGGGCGGGCGCGACTACGCCGACTGCGACCACATGGTGACCGACGTCGCCCTGCGCGCCTTCTACCGCGGCTACCGCAGCGTCATGGGCCTATGACCGGATCAAAAACAGGGACAGACCACGTTTCTTTTCATGACGCTGCGCGATGAACTCGAGGATTTCTATGCCGAGTACGCCGAGGTCATCGACGGCGGCGCGCTCGAGCGCTGGCCCGAGCTCTTCGTCGAGCCCTGCCTTTACCGCATCGTATCGAAGGAGAACCACGACAAGGGCCTCCCGCTCAGCCTCATGCTGTGCGAAAGCCCCGGCATGCTGAAGGACCGCGCGCACGCCTCGAAGGAGCTCAACGTCTACGCGCCTCGCGCCTGGCGCCACAGCATCACGCAGATCCGCGGGCGCGAGGACGGGGGCGAGATCGCGGCGCGCGCGAACTTCGTGGTGTTCGAGACCCTGCCTGACCAGCACACGCGCATCCTCTGCGCCGGGCGCTACCTCGACACGCTCGTGAGAACGCAAGCCGGTCTTAGGTTGCGCGAGAAGATCTGCGTCTACGACACGACGCTGATTCCCGGCTCCATCGTCATGCCTTTGTAGGCCCAATGTCGTCGTCCCCGCGAAGGCGGGGACCCAGTTTTTTGTAATTAGAGGAGAGGTAGGTCGTCGTTCCCGCGAATGCGAGACTGGGCCCCCGCCTCCGCGGTGGCGACAGCCGCGGTCAACCAGCACCTTCATTCATCGTTTGATCGTGAATGAAGCAACCTGCCGTCTACATCCTCGCGAGCAAGCGTAACGGCACGCTTTATGTCGGTGTGACCAGCAACCTTGCTGGCCGAGTCGAGGCTCACCGCGCCGATGCGGTAGAGGGATTTACTAAGGAATACGGCGTGCACATGCTCGTCTACTTCGAGCTGCACGCTGAAATGTATGAAGCAATCCAGCGCGAAAAGCGGCTTAAGAAGTGGAATCGGGCCTGGAAGATCCGTCTTATCGAGGAATCAAATCCCGATTGGGCGGATCTTTCTAGCCAGATCTACTGACGCGAAATGCGGTCGCCCCCGCGAAGGCGGCGTCCCACGCTCTTGAAAACTGGGTCCCCGCCTTCGCGGGACGACAATATTCTCCTCCCCAGTTTTCTACTTCTCGGTTGCCTTGGCCCGGTCCACCATCAGCTGGTAGGCGTCCTTGATGCGCGGGTTCTTGCTGGCGACCTCGTCGGCCGCGGCGCGCATGCGCTTCTGGAACTCGACCTGGTCCGGGCCGGTAATGCGGTGGATCTGCCCGGCGTGCTGCTTCCACTGCGCCTCGGCCTTGCCGATCTCGTCGACGCTCCACCGGTTCATCTCCGGCTCGAGCTTTGCCGAAGTATCCAGCACCGCCTTGCGCACGTCCGCCGGCAGGCCGTCGAACCATTTCTTGCCGACGTAGAACATCGAGAGGATCGTGCCGTCGCCGTCGACCTGGGTCAGGTCCTTGACGATGTCGTAGTACTTGAACGTGGTGAAGATGGTGATGCCGGTGCGCACGCCGTCGATCGCGCCGGATGAAAGCGCCTGCACCGCCTCGGAAGGCGCCATCGGCACGCCGGTGACGCCGATGTGCTGGAGCGGCACGGTGTGCATCTGCGAGGCGAGCACGCGCACCTTCATCCCCTTGAAATCGGCGAGGCTCTGCACGGGCTTGCGCGTCGCCCAGACGTTGGCGCCGTACACCACGAGGCCGATGCCCTTGAGGCCCTTCGCCTCGCCGAAGCCGAACAGCGCCTCGCGGAACTTCGCGTCCTGCGTCAGGCGCACGGCATGGTGGACGTCCTTGATCAGGCCCGGCGCGCCGACGATCTGGAAGCGCGGATCCACGCCGACGATGAACTCCGGCGGACCGACCACGCCCTCGATCGTGCCGAGCGCGAGGCCTTCCAGCATGCGCGCGTTGTTGCCGAGCTGCTCGGCCGGATACACCTCGACCTTCACCTTGCCGGCGAGCTGCTTGTTCATCCGCTCGGCGAAGCGCTTGAGGTACTCGTGCTGCACGTCGTTGATGGTCGCCGTGCCGAGCTTGATCATCGTCTGTGCCGCGGCCGGCGCGGCGCCGAGGCTGAACGCCAAGGCAGCGGGCGCTAAAAGACGTCCTAGCTTCATCTTGCTCCTCCCTGGTTTGAGTTTATCTTACCGTCCGGCTCGATCGGCGTCTTCACCGGCGTGCGCGCCTCTATGGCCTCGGCCGCCGCGAACAGCATTTCTTCGCCGTAGCGCGGCCCGACGAGCTGCACGCCGACCGGCACCCCGTCGGCGAGCGTCGCCGGGCAGGCGAGCCCTGGCAGGCCGAGCGTCGAGCAGGCGAGGATCGGCACTTGCGCGCGCAGGAGCGCGGCCACTGCGGCGTCCCCCTTCTGGTCCTCGTCGACCGGGAACGGCCGCTGCCACGAGACCGGCATCAACACGAGCTGATAGCGCTCGAAGAAAACCATCCAGCGCCGGAGCAGCGCGGCGCGGCGTGCGAGCGCGGAAACGTAGCCCTCGTAGTCGAGCGCCTGGATCGCCGCCACGGTCGAGCGCCGTGCGCGCTTGCACGGCTCGTCGCCGAGCGCCTCGATCGCTTTCGTCGTGCCGGCCCGGTCGTCCTTCGATACCGCGTTCTCGCTCACCACCAGGGTGAAGAAAAGCGATCCCGCCTCGTGCAGGTGCGGCGGCGCCGCTTCCTCCACCCCATAGCCGGCGTCCGCGAGCCATCTGCCGGCCTGCTTTACCGCGTCGGCGACCGCCGGGTCCACGTTTGCCTCCGGAATGCCGGCACAGAGCGCGACCCGGCCTTTCGGAGGAACCTCATCCTTGAGAGGAACCGGAACCCACCAAGGGTCACGCGCATCGCGCCCCATCATCGCCGCGGTGCCGAGGCGCAGATCGCGGACCGAGCGCGCGAGCGGCCCCTGCGTGTTCGCGAGCTGCGTGGTGATGGCGAGCGTTTCCGGCACGCCCGGCTCGAAAGTGGCGATGCGCCCGAGCGAGGGCCGCAGCCCGTACACGCCGCAGGCGTACGACGGATAGCGCACGGAGCCGGCGCGGTCGTTGCCGTGCGCGAGCGCGCCCATTCCCGTGGCCACGGCGGCCGCCGCGCCGCCGCTCGAGCCGCCGGGCGTGCGCGTCGGGTCCCACGGATTCAGCGTGCGGCCATGCAGCGCGTTGTCGGTGAAGTAGCGGGTGCTGAACGCCGGCACGTTGGTGCGGCCGACGAAGATCGCGCCCGCGTTTCGCCACTGGATGACGCACGGGCTTTCCTCGCCCGGCACCTTGTCCTTGAACGCCGCCACGCCGTTGGTGGTCGGCCGCCCCGCCAGGTCGACGTTGATCTTGAGCGTGACCGGCACGCCGTGCAGCGCGCCGAGCGGGCCGCCTTTCTTGACCGCAGCATCGGCTTTGTCGGCAGCCGCGAGCGCCTCGTGCGCCATCAGGTCGACGATGGCATTGATGCGCGGGTTGACGGCGTCGATGCGCGCAAGCGCGCTCTCGACCGCCTCGCGCGACGAGATCGCGCGCGAGCGGATGGCGCCCGCGAGCTCGACGGCGCCCCAGCGCCAGAGGTCTTTCGCCATGCGCTATTTTGCGAAAGGCTTCTCGGCTGCGAGGCGGCGTTTCGCTTCCGGGGCGATCGAAAGGTCGAACAGCCTGTCGCGCGGCGTCTTCTTCTCGACGTAGGTGAAGTAGTCGGCCCAGTAGTCCTGCATGGCGAGGATCGAGTCGATCGGCGGCATGCCGTCCTCGCTCACGTACGACCAGTGCGGCGCGATGGCCCGCACGATCTCGGGCTTGCCGAGGAAAGTGTTCTTCGCGAGGATCTGCGCGACGTCCGGATGCTTGTCGGGCGCGTCGGCGGCGGCGTTGAACTCCTTCACGCCCTCGAGATAGGCCATGGCGAAGCGGATCAGCACGTCGCGCTTCTCCTGGACGAAATCGCGCCGCGCGGCATACACGGAGATCGAGCTGTTCGGCTCGACCTGGTCGCCGGTGGCGACGATCGGGCCCCACTTGTTGTTCTGTGCGAAGAAGCCGAACTGGTAGGCGACCTCGATCGCGTCGACCTGCTTCTGGCCGAGCATCTTCATGAGCTCGGGCTGCGGCACGCCGGTGACCCACTGCACGTCCTTGCGCGGGTCGAGCCCGGCCTTCTGCAGCGCGCGCGACATGTCGTACTGGTTGATGCTGCCGACCGCGTTGACGCCCACTTTCTTGCCCTTGAGCCTGGCGAGGTCCGCCATCGTGCGGATGCCCTGGTCGTAGAGCTCCTGCGTCACGTTGATGGTGAGGTAGCCGTAGCCCGGCCGGTTGTGGCCGCGGTCGAGCACCAGGACGAGCGGCGCGCCCTTCGCGATGCTGTTGAAGAGGCTCGCGTTCGCGGGCATGAGGGCGAGGTCGAGCTCGCCCGCGACGAGGCCCGGAACCGCGAAGGCGCCGTCGTTGAACTTCTTCACCTGCACGTCGATGCCGAGGCGCTTGAAGTAGCCGCGGGCTTCGGCGACGAAGAAGCCGCCGCCGGAGATGAACGGTCCTTCGCCGACCCGGACCACGTCGTCGGCCGCCGCCGGCCGCGCCAGCGCGGCAAGCAGGCAAGCTGTCAGCAGAATCCTCCAGATCATGTGCCTCCTCCTTTTCGCTGTTAGTGAGCCCAGGGTGCGACCTTGCGGTCGATCCACCGCTGCAGCTTGACGATGAGCGCCCCGACCACGGCGAGCACCACCAGGTCGGCGAACACCTTCTCGGTCTCCATCACCTGCCCCGCCTGCATCAGCAGGTACCCCATGCCGCTCGTGCTCGAGCCGCCGATCATCTCGGCGGCGATGACGAGGATGATGGTAACGCCCATTCCAAGGTGCAACCCGGCGAAGATGCTGGGCACGGCGGCCGGCAGCACCACCTTGAGCTGCACCTGGCGCGGGCTCGCCCCGAGGTCCTCGGCCGCCTTCATCAGCCCGCGGTCGACCTCGCGGATACCGGCGTAGGCGCTGATCACAATGGGAAAGAAGGCGGTGACCGCGCTGATCACGATCTTGTAGGCCTCGCCAGTGCCGAGCCAGGTGAGGAGGAGCGGGATGAGCGCGATTTTCGGCAGCGGATAGAGGGCGGCGATCCACGGATCGGCGATGCGCGCCACGAGGCGCGACATCCCCATCACCACCCCGAGGCCGACCCCCGCCACCGCGGCAACGGCGAAGCCGCCCAGCACCCGCCCGAGCGTGATGCTCAGGTTCACGGGCAGCGAGCCATCCGCGATCATGCGCCAGAGGTAGACCGAGATCGAGCTCGGCGCCGGCAGGTAGATGGGCGCGATGCCGCGCGCGCGCACATAGACCTCCCAGGCGAGGATGAACGCGGCGACGATGATCCCGGGCAGCGCCCGCTCGGAGAGCCGCGCCGCGCTCATGCAGCGGCGAGCGCCATGGCCTGCTCCTTCATGGAGGCCATGACCTCCTCGCGGATCAGGTGGAAAGCGCGGTCGAAGAGCTCGCCGAACGGCTTGGTGCTCACCATCTCGAGCGTGCGCGGCCGCGGCAGATCGACGGCCAGCACCTCCTTGATGCGCCCGGGGCGCGCGCTCATCACCACGACCTCGTCGCCCAGCAGAATGGCCTCCTCGATGGCGTGCGTCACGAAGATCACCGTCTTGTGGGTGCGGTCGAAGATGCGCGCCAGCTCCTCCTGCATGACGATTTTGGTTTGGGCGTCGAGCGCGGCGAAGGGCTCGTCCATCAGCAGGATCGGGCGCTCGAGCACGAGCGCGCGGGCGAGCGCGACGCGCTGGCGCATGCCGCCGGAGAGCTGACCGGGCAGGTGGCGCTCGAAGCCGGCGAGCCCCACCGACGCCACCAGGGCGCGCGCGCGCTCGTGGCGGCTGCGCTTCGGCACGCCTTGCATCTCGAGCCCGAAGGCGACATTGTCGAGAACGCTGCGCCATGGAAACAGATTGAGGCCCTGCCACACCATGACCGAATCGGCGCCGGGCGGCCGCGCCTCGCCCGGGCGCGCGGGATCGACGACGCGGACCGCGCCGCTGGTCGCGGACTCCAGGCCGCCGACGATCTGGAGCAGCGTGCTCTTGCCGCAGCCGCTCGGGCCGAGGAGGCACGAGAAGCGCCGTGAAGCGAAGCGGTGGGTGAAGCGCTCGAGCGCGACGACATCCGCGCCGCCGCTCCCGGGCCAGACCTGCGTCACTCCCTCGACGATGACGTCCATCGGCGAAATGCTCGTCCCGCTCCCCCTCGATGGCGACATAATGCCATCTCGGACAGCGGGACAAAAAGGCGGCGCGCACATGTTCGAGTTCTTTCCGGGCAATTACCGCTGGTCGTACAACACGCTGCTCGCCTTCGCCGCGGGCGGCCAGCTCGGCGACGTCGCCCTCATTCATTCGCAGCTCTCGAGCGAGGTCGGCAAGGACGAGGCCTGGCATCGCGAATGGGCGCGCCTCGCCCACATCCTCGAGCAGCGCGCGCGGGGCGGCTCTCGCCTTGCCGCGGCAGAAAACTACTTTCTCGCGAGCCTCTACCACACCATCTCGGAGCACTTCATCCCGCCCGCGTCGCCCGAGCGGCTGGCGTCGTATCGCGAAGTCCTCAGGACGTTCGATCTGGGACGTGAGAAGTCGAGCCATCCGGTCGAGCGGGTGCTGGTACCGTTCGAGGGCACGACGCTTCCGGCGTACTTTGTCCCCGGGCTCGGCCAGGGACCGCGGCCGGCGGCGATCTTCATCTGCGGCCTCGACACGACCAAGGAGCTCTGGTTCCTGCGCGCGCGGCTGCAATTCGCGCAACGCGGCATCTCGGCGCTCTTCATCGACACGCCGGGCATCGGCGAGGCGCTGCGCCTGCAGAAGCTCGTGACGCGCGCGGACTACGAAAAACCCGTCGGCGCCGCAGTGGATTGGCTGCAAAGAAATCCCGCCGTGAGCCGGGAAAAGATCGGCGTCGTCGGCTCGAGCCTCGGCGGCTACTACGTCGCGCGCGCCGCGGCCTACGAGCCGCGCCTCAAGGCGACGGTGGCGTGGGGCGCGATCTACGACTACCACCGCGTGTGGGTGAGGCGCCTGCAGGGAAACGGCATCATCGCCGCACCCCGCTTCCAGCTCATGTTCATCACCGGCACCGACACCATGGAGGCGGCGGTGGAGAAGGTGAAGGCCTTCCGCGTGGCGGATTTCGCCGGCCGCATCCGCTGCCCGTTCCTCGTCATGCACGGCGCCGAGGACCAGCAGGTGCTGATGGACGACGCGCGCGCCATGTTCGACGCCATCGGCTCGCCCGACAAGCAGCTGGTGGTGTTCGACGGCGGGAACGGCGGCGCCGCGCATACGCAGTTCGACAACCATCTGCCGGCGCTGCAGGTCTGCGCCGACTGGATCGCGGGGAAACTCTCATGAAGACTGCCCTCGTCAACCTCGGCGCCATCGTCAGCGGCGACTGGCGCGAGCCGTATGCCAAGGGGGATTGCATCCTGATGGCGGACGGGAAAATAACCGCGATCGGAACGGCGCCGACGGACCTGAAGGACCACGACGTCGTCATCGACGCCGACGGCGCGACCGCCATCCCGGGCCTCATCGACTCGCAAGTCCACAACACCTTCGGCGACTGGACGCCGCGGCAGAAGACCGTCGGCTTCCTCGAGAGCTATACGCACGGCGGCACGACCACCGCGATCAGCGCCTCCGAAGTCCACGTGACCGGGCGGCCGAAGGATCCCGCGGGCGTGAAGGCGCTCGCCGTCGCGGCGCGGAAGTGCTTCCTCAACTTCCGTCCCGGCGGCATGCGCGTGCACGCCGGCTCGATCATCCTCGAGCCCGGCCTCGTCGAGCAGGACTTCGCCGACATCGCGAAGGAAGGCGTGTGGCTCGCCAAGGCCGGCTTCGGCGCGTTCAAGACGCCCTACGACTACGCCCCGATGATCGCCTGGGCGAGGAAGCACGGCATGGTGACCATGGTGCACACCGGCGGCTCCTCGATTCCCGGCTCGTCGGGCATCTGGGCCGACCATCTCATCAAGATGCAGCCCGACGTCTCGTTCCACGTGAACGGCGGCCCGGTGGCGATGCCCGACGAGGACTTCCCGCGCATCGTCAACGAATCGAAGATCAACCTGCAGGTCTGCACCGCCGGCAACCTGCGCACCACGCTGTGGCTCTGGAAGCTGGTGAAGGAGGCGAAGCAGACCGACCGCTTCCTCATCGCCACCGACACGCCGACCGGCTCCGGCATCATGCCGCTCGGCATGATGTACACCATCACGCACCTCGCGAGCCTCACCGACATGCCGGTGGAGACGGCGATCGCGGCCGCCACGGGCAACAATGCCGTCGTCTACCGTCTCAACTGCGGTTTCCTCAAAGTGGGCAAAGACGCGGACGTAGTCGTCCTCGATGCATGCGTCGGCGGCTCGAAGAAGAACGCGCTCGATGCCCTGCGCAACGGCGACATCGCCGCCGTCGGCGCCGTGATCACCGACGCCATCCCGCGCTTCGTCGGCCGCAGCCGCAACACGCCGGCGCCGAACCGCAGGATCCGCGTCGCCGAGTGCCGGGTGCCGATGGACTTCTCGGGGGTTGCCCACTGATGGGCTACAAGATCCGCAGCTGGTTGACGTTTTCCGAAGAGATTCTGACCAACGAGACCGGGCAGGCGGCCGACGGCGCGCCGCTGCGCAAGCTCGCCGTGGTGTGCGTGCTCGAGAATCCTTACGCCGGCCGCTTCAGCCAGGACCTTTCTCTGCTGGTCGAGGGCTCTCCCTCGTTGGGAAAGGAATTTGGCCGCCGGCTGGTCTCCCTATCTAGCGGTGAAAAAATTGCCAGCTACGGCAAGGCGTGCATCGTCGGCGTGGAGGGCGAGTACGAGCACGGCAACGCGCTCCTCACCACCGCCTTCGCCGATCCGGTGCGCGATGCCGTCGGCGGCGGCAAGGCGTGGATTTCATCCAGCGGCAAGCGCGGCGGCCCCGGCACCACGATCGACGTGCCGCTCGCGCACAAGGACGCCCTCTACGTACGCTCGCACTACGACACCATGAGCATCACGCTGCACGACGCGCCGATGCCGCGCGAGATCGCCGTCCTCTTCTGCGCCGCGACGCGCGGCCGCCTGCACGCCCGGCTCGGCGGCCTGGCGGCGAGGGACATCCAGGGCAAGGACGGGCTGCGCTAAAGGAGCGCCGTCAGCGCGAGCGAGATCCACGGCACGTAGGTCACGATGGCGAGCGCGATCAGCGCCACCGCCACGAACGGGATCACGCCCAGGTAGATGTCGGCGACCGGCGCCCGGGTCAGCGCCTGGACGACGAAGATGTTCAGCCCGAACGGCGGGTGGAACATGCCGATCGCCAGGTTGAGCGAGATGATGACGCCGAAGTGGATCAGGTCGATGCCGTAGGCCTTGCAGATCGGCACGAGCAGCGGCGTCAGGATCAGCGTCGCGGAAGCCGGGTCGATCACGCAGCCGACGATCAGCAGGAAGATGTTGATCGCCAGCAGCACCGTCCACGGATGGTCGGCGAGGCCCTTTACCAGCTCCACCGCCGCCTGCGGCACGCCGTTCACCGTCAGGATCCAGGAGAACACACCCGCCGAGGCCACGATGATCATGATCTGGGCGGTGATGTACATCGAATTCACCCCCACGTTCCAGAGTTCGCGCCAGGAGAGCTCGCGGTGGATGAACTTCGTGACCAGGATCCCGTAGACGCACGCGATGCCGGCGGCCTCGGTGGGCGCGAAGATGCCGCCGTAGATGCCGCCGAGGATGACCGCCGGGCCGCCGAGCGACCAGAAGCCTTTGCGGGTGGCGGTGACGAAGGTACGCCAGCCGACGGTCTCGGTGTCCCGGATCCCGTTGCGGCGCGCGTACCAAAGGACGTAGCAGCCGTTCAGCGCCGCGAGCAGCAGGCCGGGCAGCACGCCCGCGATGAAGAGCCGCGCCACCGACTGCTCGGCCGCCGCGCCGTACAGGATCATCGAGATCGACGGCGGGATCATGATGTCGATGGCGCCCGTCGCCGAGATGATGCCGGTGGCAAAGCGCCGGCCGTATTTTTCGCGCAGCCCCGGATAGGTGAAGCGGCCGATCGCCGCCACCGTGGCGGGGGCGGAGCCGGAGATCGCGCCGAACACCGTCGAGGCGCCGATGGTGGTGAGGCCCTGGGCGCCGCGCACGCGGCCGATGATCGACATGCACCAGTCGAGGATGCGTTTCGACATGCCGCCGACGCCCATGATCTCGCCGGCAAAGAGGAAGAACGGCACGGCGAGGAGCGAGAACTTGTCGATCGCGCCGAACAGGGTCTGGTGCGCGACCGCGTACGGCACGTTCATGAAGAACATCAGCAGGCAGGCCGATGCTGCGATCAGGATGACGAAGATCGGGAACCCGAGCAGCAGCAGCGCGAGCGGGACAAGGACGACGAACCAGGTCATCGGCTATTCGAAGGTGCCGAAGGTGTCGGTGACCTGCTTCTGCGCGGCCTCGGTCTCGCTGCCGAAGACGTTGCTCACGTAGAGGCGCAGCCGCAGGAGCACGGCGAGCAGCATGCCCGCGAAGCCGAGCAGGACCGCCACGTGGGCGAATGCCATCGGGATCTCGGCGGCGACGCTGCGCTGATCGATCTGCCGGGCCATGCTGACGACGGTCCAGGACTGGAAAATCATGAACACGCACACCGCCGCGAACACCAGGACGGTGATCGCATTCAGGATCTCCTTCGCCGGCGACGGGATCCTCACCGAGATCAGGTCCATCTTGATGTGCCGGCCCTCCCAGGTAACGAGCACCGCGCCGAGGAATACCGACCAGACCATCAGGTAATTGAGGATCTCCTCAGCCCAAAGGATCGGCTCGCTGAAGAGGTAACGGCCGGCGATGTTGGCGAAGTTGATCGCGATGGAAACGAAAATCGCGGCGCCGACGATCGTTCGCACGCCCGCGATCAGACTGCGTTCCAGGCTCGACAGGATTGACATGGCTCCGAGGCTTTTTCGAGAGGATACCGCCCCGGCGAAGGGCGCTCCCAGCTCGGTTTCGACCCAGTTTCGTTCGCCGGTCAGGGGCCCGCAATCCGCTCTACGGCAAGGCCGGCGGACATCCATGCATCGATGCCGCCCCCGAGCGGCCGCACGCGCCGGAAGCCGCGGGCGCGCAGCTTCAACGCGACTTTCGCCGCCGTGGCTTCGTTGGGGCACGCGCAGTAGACCACCACTTCGCCGTCGCGCGGCACGCGCTCGAGCGTGGTTTCCAGCGCATCGAGGTCGACCGGATGCGCCCCCGGGATCTGCCGCCCGTCGAGCTTCCGGTGCGCCGCCGTGCGCACGTCGAGCACCACCGGGTCATCCCCACGGCTCATCATGTCGTTCAGCTCGTGCACGCTGATGCGCGCGGTCCTGAGAGAGCGCAGGAAACGCGAGCGCTGGGCAAAGCGCCAGGCCACGTAGGCGCCGACGAGCGCCCCGAGCAGGAGGACGGCACTGGTGCCGAGGGCGGCAAGCCGGTCGAGGAGCCAAGCGACCTCGCCGTGGAAGGCGAGGCCGAGCGCGAGTCCGACGGCGGCCCGCAGCGCGCTGCCGGCCGCGTCGTACAGGATGAACCTGCCGATGGGAAGCGAGAGGGCGCCGGCGAGCGGCGGTGCGACGGTCTCGATGCCCGGCAGGAACCTCGAGACGACGAGCATCGACGGACCGCGGCGATCGAAGGCGGTCTCGGTCTGCCGCACGCAGGAGTCCGGCGAGAGCGTGACCCGGCAGACGAGCTTGAGGATCCGATAGCCGTAGCGGCGGCCCGCGAAGTACCACGGCAGGTTGCCGAGGACGCCGGCCAGGGTAGCGATCACGAAGCCCTGCGCCGCGAGCAGCGGATCGCCGTAGGAAACCGTGCCCGCCCAGATCAGCAGCGGAAACGCCGGAATCGGGATGCCGAGCTGGTGCGCGAGGAGCGCGCCGAAAAGCGTTGCAAGCACGTGATCGCCGAGGAACACGGCGGCGGGCTATTTCGTTTGCTCGATCGTCCAGCCGACGACTTCGTCGAGCAGCGCGCCGAGCGCCTGGCGAAAGCCCTGCACCGCGCCCTGCGCGTCGTAGCTCGCCGCCGGCGCCGCCTGGCTGAAGCTGCGGCGCGCGAGGGACAGGTTGCGCGACGAATCGAAGAGCTCCGCGACGAGCACGATGCGTGCCTCGCCGGGCGGGGAGACGGCGTCGTGATAGATCTCTTCGAGCTCGGTCCTGAGCACGAGGCTGCCCGCGACCGGCCGGTCCGCCGCGACGACGCTCTTGAACGCACCGGATCGCTCCAGGCGCGAGACCAGCAGGTCGTGGACCGCCCGCCCCGGCCGCTCGGTCCAGCTGTTGAATTGGTAGTACGCGCGCGTGCCCGGGGAGCGGCTGAAGACGAGGTCCTGCGTGTCGTAGAAGCCCGCCGTGCCGGTCGGGGGCACGGCCAGGGTCGCCGCCCGCGGCACCACGGCGGCGGGCGTCTTCGATTCGGGCGCTTCGAGGATGAAGAAGCGCTGCGCTTCGCGCGTCCCGCCGCTTGGAAGACACCCGGCCGCGACGACGAGCAGAGTCGCGGCGAAGAATCGCTTCATCGCCGCCCTTCTCCGGGCCCGAGCGCACCCTGCGCCGGCCCGTAGAGCACCTGGCCGGGGTCGCGCAGCCGCCCGCCGGCCGCGGCGAGCGCGTCGGCGGCGTTGCGAAGCGCCTGAGCCGTGGTGCGCAGCTCCACGTCGCCGCTCGCGAGCAGCCGGTCGGCGCGCTCGGCGAGGCGAGCGACGTCCTCGCGCATCGCGTGCACCTCGCCTGCGATGTCGCTCACGGAAGCGCCCGCCTGCTTGCCGAGCGCATCGTAGCGGGCTGCCAGCGTGCGCGCGTCCTCGGCGACGCCGGCCGCGAGCTTGCGCATCTCCACGGCCGCGCCGCGCACCTCGCCGGCCGCGTCCGCCGCGGCGAGCACCGCCCTGTCCGCGTCGCGCGTCATGGTCCTGAGGTTCTTCAGCACCTCGGTGAGGGCGGCCTGGTTCTCGGGCGACAGCGTCGCGGTGATGCGCTGCATCGTCTCGTCGGTGCGCTGGGCGAGCTGGCTCACCGACTCGGAGAGCTGCTCGTAGGCCGATTCGCCCTCGGCGATCACCGGGTACGACTCGTCTTCCGGCGTCGCGGTGAGAAGCGGGCTCAGCTCGCTGGGATTCACCAGGCGGATGCTCGCGAGCCCGGTGATGAGGTTGCGGTCGACGACCGCCTCGGTGCTCTGGCGCACCGGCGCGGCGCTGTCGACGCGGATGAACACCTCCACCGCGCCCCGGCGGCGCGACGAGAAGGTGAACCCGGTCACCGACCCGACGCGGATGCCGCGCATGCGCACGTCGCTGCGGACCTCCAGGCCTTCGAGCGACTGGTTGACGAAGTAGATCTTGTACTGGCGGTCGGTGCCGCCTCCGCCGCTCGCGCGCAGCCACAGCACCGCCGCGACCACCAGCGCGACCAGGATCAGGACCGCCGTGCCGACGAGCGTGTACCGTGCTTCGGGTTCCATCAGGCGCGGGCCGCGAAGTAATCGCGGATCCAGGCGTCGTCGGTCCGCCGCACGGCGTCCACCGGCCCGTCGGCGATCACCCTGCCGCCCGCCAGGACGATCGCGCGGTCGATCACCGAAAGCAGCGTGTCGAGGTCGTGAGTCACGATGAACACCGTGAGGCCAAGGCTATCGCAGAGTACCCGAACCAGGCGGTCGAACGCGCGCGCCCCGACCGGGTCGAGGCCGGAGGTGGGCTCGTCCAGGAACAGGACCTCGGGCTCGAGGGCGAGCGCCCGGGCGAGCGCGGCGCGCTTGCGCATCCCGCCTGAGAGCTGCGCCGGCATCTTCGCGCCGGTCTCCGGCGCAAGGCCCACCAGCGAGAGCTTGAAGCCCACCAGCGCCGACACGAGGCCGGCGGGCAGCCCCGTATTCTCGCGAAACGGCACGGCGATGTTCTCCGCCACGGTGAGGGACGAGAACAACGCCCCGTCCTGGAACAGCATGCCGAAGCGGCGCCGCAGCGCATTCATCTCGTCCGGGCTCGAGCGCCAGACCTCCGCGCCGAGGAGCTTGATCGAGCCCGCGGCCGGGCGCAGGAGCCCGATCACCTCCTTCAGCAGCACCGACTTTCCCGTGCCGCTCCCGCCGATGAGCGCCACCATTTCGCCGCGGCGCACGGAGAAGCTCACGCCGTCGTGGATGCGCTCGGCGCCGAAGCGCGTGACCAGGTCCTGGACTTCGAGGACGCTTTCCATCAGATCCCGAGGTACTGGAACAGCACGGCGAATACCGCGTCGAGCACGATCACCCAGACGATGCTCTGCACCACCGTGGACGTGGTGTTGATGCCGACGCTGCGCGCATCGCGCGCGACCAGGAGGCCCATGCGGCAGGCGATCAGCGCGATGAACGCGGCAAACACGGGAGTCTTGGCGAGGCCGATGAGGAGGTAGTTTTCCGGCAGCGTCGCGTGCAGGCGCTCGAGGAAGGCGGCGGGCGAGATGCCGAGCTGGAGCCCCGCCACCACCATGCCGCCGCCGATACCCGCGACGTCGCCCACGAAGGCGAGGAGCGGCAGCGCCACCACGATGGCGGCAAGGCGCGGAATCACCAGCACCTGGATCGGCGAAAGCCCGAGCGTGCTGATCGCGTCGACCTCCTCCTGCACCTTCATGGTGCCGAGCTGCGCGGTAAACGCGGCGCCAGAGCGCCCGGCCACGATGATCGCGGCGAGAAGCGGCGCGAGCTCGCGGCACATCGCGAGGCCCACCCCGTCGACGACGAAGATGTTGGCCCCGTAGCGTCGTGCCTGCACGCCGAGAAGATACGCAAACACGACGCCGATGAGGAAATTGACCAGCGCGACGATCGGCACCGCGTCGAAGCCCACCGACTCGAACTGCGACACGGTCTCGCGGAGGCGAAAGCGCCTGGGAAAGCGCACCAGCGTAAGCGCCTCGAGCACGACCGCGCCGAGGAACGCGTTGTGGGTGCGCAACAGCCCCGCGAGCGCGACCGCCGCCGCGCCGACGCGCGGCACGAAACCGAGGTGCCCGGAGTGGCCCTCGGCCGGCGGGCACTGCATGCGCTCTTGCACCAGCGCGAGGAGCCTGCGGTGGCGTGCGTCGAAGCCGCGCGTGCTCACCATGGCCTCGGTGCAGCCGAGGTTCGCCAGGCTGCGAAACAGCGCGAAGCCGGCCGCGGTATCGAGCTCGCGCAGCCGGCTGCCGTCGACCACGTAGCGCTCCTTCAGGCTCAGCCCGAGCCCGGCGAGCGCGCGCGCGATCGCCTCCAGGTGCGCGAGCCGCCACGCCCCGGTGAGGTAGAGCACGGTCGCGCCGCCTTCGACCCGGTGCTCGATGAAACGCTCGGCGCTCTGGTCCACTGCTCGCCATTGTGCGCGAAACCGGTGCGCGAAACCGCCCCGTGGGCGAAGGTTTGCGCTTAGAGCGGGAAGCTCGCGGCCACGACCAGGAAATTGACCCCGCTGTTGGGCTCCTTGATGCCGGCGTTCGAGAGATGCTGGAGGGCGATGCCCAGCCTGGTCTCCCGCCGCTCCCCGATGCGCAGGCCGGCGCCCACGTGCGAGCCGAATTCGAACGACGTCGACATGTGCGTCACGTCGTTGTTGATGGTGTGCGAAAGCATGTACAAGCCGATGCCGCCCTCGACGTAGGTGCGCGCAAAGTCGGCGCGCCATACCGGGGTCGCATGCAGGTCGAAGCGCTGGGTGGTCCCCGCCAGGTCCGGCACGCGCCAGATCCCGCCGCCGAGCTCGACCAGCGTCGGGGCCCACCAATGCGCCTCGGTCCCGAGGTCGCGGCGGTAGGCGAGCCGCAGGACGTCGATGTCGGCGTTTTCAGCGCCGCGGGCGAGCGAAACCACGAGCTCCGACTGCGGCTGGGCCGCGGCCACGCGCCCGAAGGCCAGGAAGCCGACGGTGACGAGAAGAAGCCCTATGCTCTTCATGGCCGTGCATTGTCTTGACCGTGGGTGGCGGGCGGGTTTCACTCTGCCCCAGTCCAAGTGACGATTGAAATTTGAACACCCTGGACGTACAGCAAGCGCGTCGCCTCTGGCTCCACGCGCAGCGCCTGGACGAAACGGCGCCGTTCGGCGACGGTCCGCAGGCGACGCGCCTCGCCGTGGAGCACCTGGGCTACGTCCAGATCGACACCATCAACGTGGTCGAGCGCTGCCACCACCAGATCCTCTACACCCGCATCCCGGCGTACCGGCGCGAGCACCTGCTGCAGGCGCAGAGCATCGACAAGACGGTCTTCGAGTACTGGACGCACGCTCTGTCGTACGTGCCGACGCGCGACCTGCGGTTCTTCCTGCGCGCGATGCGGCGCGAGTGGCAAGCGCGCAGCGCATGGTTCGGCGTGGTCAAGGACGCGGACCTGCGCAAGGTGCTCGGGCGCATTCGCGAGGACGGCCCGCTCACCATCCGGGATATGGACGACGACATCCTGGTCGAGAAAGACCACGCCTGGGCGAGCCGCAAGCCCTCGAAGCGCGCGCTGCAGCTCGCGTTCTATCGCGGCCAGGTCACGGTGAGCCAGCGCAGCGGCATGCTGAAGACCTACGAGCTCATGCGCCGGCACTTCGGCTGGGAGCGGCCGCCGGTCGCCGCCTCGGAAGCCGAGGTCCTGGGCTACCTGCTCGAGCGCGCTCTCCGGGCGCAGGCGGTAGTGAGCCTCGATTCGGTTTGCTACCTCGACGCGGCGCGCAAACCCGCGATCCGGCGCTTGATCGAGCGCAAAGTGCGGCGCGGCGAGCTCGTCGCGGTGAGCGTGCAGGGCATCCCGCACTGGGTGCGGCCGGCCTCCCTCGAGACGGCTTTCCCGGAGGGCGACATGGTGCATATCCTCTCCCCGTTCGATCCGCTCATCCACCAGCGCCGGCGCCAGCAGCTCTTCTTCGGCTACGAGCACCGGTTCGAGGCGTACCTGCCCAAGGAAAAGCGCAGGTTCGGGTACTTTGCGCAGCCGGTCGTCATCGGCGACGAGGTGGCCGCGGTGCTCGACCTGAAGACCGACCGCATCGCTCGCCGGCTCCTGATCCGGCAGTGGACCTGGATCGCCAAGGCCGCGCGGCGCGAGAGAAAACGCCGCATCGAGGACGCGCTGCACCGCTTCGAGCGCTTTCAGCTCGCCGAAGCGGGGAGCGGGATCAATGGCCTTTCGACTGCTAGCGCTTGAGGCCGACGACGGCTTCGATCTCCACCTTCATTCCGGGAATCGCGAGCTCCTTCACGCCGATCAGCGTGCTCGCGGGGCGCGCGGCGCCAAAGAACTCCTGGCGCACGGGATTGATCCTGGCGCGGTCGTTCACGTCGAGAAGATAGACCGTGACCTTGAGGATGTCGGCGCAGCTCGCCCCGGCAGCGTCGAGCACGAGCTTCATGTTGCGGAACACCTGGCGCGTCTGAGCCGCGACATCGGCCCCGCCCACCACCTTGCCGTCGGGGCCGGTGGGCGGTATCCCGGAGATGAAAAGAAGGTCTCCGAAGCGCACCGCGTCGCAGTAGTGGCTGATCGGCGGCGCCAGGCCGTCTACGACGAATTCCTGCTTCATCGCGTTCCCCTCCGCTATCGAGAAGCAGGTATGGTATTGGAGTGACCGACGTCCGTGTCTTCGCCGCAGGCGGCTACCGCTTCATCAACGCCGTGTTCCAGTATTCGGGCGGCGTCGTCGCCGAGCCTGGTTACCGCATCGTGCGGGTGCGACTCGCTCGAGCCCTGCCGCTCGCCGAAGGCTTTCACCTCGCGGAGCATACGATCCGCTCCGCGGGCCGCCCGATCAGCGCATTCTGCGCTTGCGAGCTGCGCTCGCCGGCGCCTTTCACCGAGACGGGCTTCCGAGAATTCAACGAAATCTACGCCGCAAAGCTGAAAGACTGGGGCATCTACGACGGGAACGTGAACCCGGTGGCGCGCAGCAACGTCTGCCCCGCCTTGAATCCGCCAAAAGAGCCGTCGCTGTACGCCTTTTCCTACACGGAAACCTCTCGCGGGAATGACGCCAGCTTCGTCGTCGCCGGCAGCGGCGAGGCGCCGGAACGCAAGTCGAACTACCGCGATTTCATCGTCCGCCGCGGCGACGTCACGCCGGCGGGCTTGCGCGAGAAGGCCAGCTTCGTTCTCGACATCATGGAAGCTCGCCTCGCTGCGCTGGGCTTTACCTGGGCCGATACCAACGCGACTCAGGTCTATACGGTTCACGACCTGCACCCGTTCCTGGCCGACGAGATCGTGCGCCGCGGGGCGGCCAACGCGGGCCTCACGTGGCACTACTGCCGGCCGCCGGTGGTCGAGCTCGAATACGAAATGGACTGCCGCAGCGTCGCGCTGGAACTCACGTTGTCGACCTAACTCGGTCGACGTAACTCACGTCCTGCTAGCGCTTTCGCGCCTCGCGCGCCGCGACGGCCGCGGCGCGCTCGATCAGGCGGCGCGCCCGCTCGACGACCGGGACGTCGATCATCTTGCCGTCGATGGCAAACGACGCGCGGCCGGCCGCCTCCGCCTTGGCGTTCTCGATCACTATTTTCTCTGCGAGTCGGAGTTCTTCGGCGGAGGGCGAATACTCCTGGTTGACGATCGGCACCTGCCCCGGATGGATGCAGCCCGCGCCCATGAAGCCGAACTGGCGCGAGCGCCGCACCATCCGGCGGAACGCTTCCCAGTCGCCGAAGCCCGCCACGCTCGCGATGAAGCCGAGCGGCATCAGGCCGGCCGAGCGCGCGGCGAAGATCATCTGCTGCTTCGGCATGAGGAGCGTTTCCTCCGTGGGCTCCATGCCGGCGGCGAGCGCGAAGTCCTCGCCTCCGATGTTCATCGCCGCGAGGCGCGCGCTGGCGCGGGCGATGGACGGCATGTCGAAGAACGCGGCCGGGGTCTCCACCATCGCGATCAGCCGGGTGTGCCGCTCGGGCAGGCCGCGCTTCGCCTCCAGCCGCGAGATCGCGTCGTCGATCCTTTGCACGTACGACGCGTTTTCGGTCTTGGTGATCGCGATGCCGTCGACGTCGGCGCAAATGCAGCCATCCAGATCCTGGAGCGCTTTCTCGAGCGGACTGTTGATGCGCACCACCACGTCCGCGCCCCCGCGGCGCACGCGTCCGGCCGCATCCGCCACCAGCGTGCGGGCGCGCGCCTTCTCGGACGCGGGGACGCTGTCCTCGAGGTCGAGCTGGATGCAGTCGGCGCCGCGCGTGTGGGCCTTCGCGACGTACTTCTCCACGTTGACCGGCACGTAGAGGAGCGAGCGCCATACCGGCAATTCTTTCATTCTTCCTCCCCGGGCTTCGCTTCTCCTTCCGCTACGACGCCGCCCCGCACGAGCTCGGCGTATGCGTCCTGGCCGAGGCCGAGCAGCTCGCGGTTGTGCTCGCCGAGCTTCGGCGCCGGCGCGCGCATCGAGCCCGGAGTGCCGGAAAGGCGCGGCGCGACGTGCTGCATCGGGAACGCACCCATCTCGTCGTCGGGGTAGTCGGCGAGGAGCTCGCGCTCGATGAAGTGAGGGTCCTCCAGGATCTGCGCGGTGTCGTAGATCGGCCCGATGGTGACCTCGGCCTGCTCGAAGAAAGCCACGTTCTCGGCCTGGGTGCGCTCGGCGATGAACGCGCCGATGATCGCGTCGAGCTCGGCGGCGTGCTCGACGCGCTGGGCATTGGTGCGGTAGCGCGGATCGGCCACGAGGTCGCCGCGCCCGATCGCGCGAAACGTGCGCTCGGCCATCTTCTGAGTCGACGCGGAAAGCGCGACGAAACGCCCGTCCTTGCAGCGGTAGACGTTGCGCGGCGCGGTATTGGTCGAGCGGCTGCCGCTGCGGGGCTTCACCTTGCCGGTGAGTCGATAATGGGCCGCCTGCGGGCCGAGAATGGCGAACAGCGGGTCGAGGAGCGCCAGATCGATCACCTGGCCGCGCCCCCGGTTCTTCTCCACCTCGCGCAGCGCGATCATCGCCGCCGAGGCGCCGTAGAGGCCGGCGACCGCGTCGGCGAGATACATCGGCGGCAGCACCGGCTCGCGGTCGGCGAAGCCGTTGATCGCGGCGAACCCGGACATCCCCTCCACCAGCGAGCCGAAACCCGGCCGGCGGCGGTACGGCCCGTCCTGTCCCCAGCCGGAGATGCGCACGACGACCAGCCGCGCGTTTCTTTCCATGAGAATGTCGGGCCCGAGGCCCATCGCCTCGAGCGTCCCCGGCCTGAAGCTCTCCACAAAGAGGGCGGCGTCCGGCACGAGGTCGAGCAGCAGCTCGCGGGCGCGCGGCTTGCGCAGCTCGAGGCACAGGCTCTTCTTGTTGCGCGCGTAGGCCTTCCAGTGAATGGAGATGCCGTTCGTCCGCCAGGCGCGCAGCGTGTCGCCGGCGGGCGGCTCGACCTTGATGACCTCGGCGCCGAAGTCGCCTAGGATCTGGGTCAGCAGGTTGCCTGCAAACAGGCGCGAGAGGTCGAGCACACGAACGCCGTCCAGGGCGCCCGGCGCGCTGGGCGCATAATCGCGCTGTTTCACCACCATGCGGCCAATGCTAAACGAAACCGGGATGCGGTCCTTCGCCCGCGCTGCGCTGCTCGCGATCCTGTGCCTGCACGGCGCAGCCTGGTCGCAGGCCTATCCGACGCGCACGGTGCGCATCGTGATCCCCTTTCCGCCGGGCGGCACCTCGGACATCCTGGCGCGCACCCTCGCGCAGAAGCTCGCCGAGGAATGGGGACAACCGGTCATCGCGGAGAACCGCCCCGGCGCGGCCGGCAACGTCGCCTGCGAGTTCGTCGCGAAGCAGAAAGGCGACCCGCACACGCTGCTCATCAACACGGTCGGCACGCACGCCATCAATCCGGCGATCTATCCGAACCTGCCGTTCGATCCGCTCAAGGACTTCACCCTCATCACCAACCTCGTCAACCTGCCGACGCTGCTGATCGTCCATCCGTCGGTGCCCGCCACGACCGCGCAGGAGTTGATCGCGCTCGCCAAGGGCAAGCCCGGCGCCCTGCAGTACAGCTCCGCGGGCAGCGGCTCGCAGCCGCACCTCACCGCGGAGATGTTCAAGAGCATGGCCGGGGTCGACCTTCTGCACGTCCCGTACAAGGGTGCCGGGCCGCAGCTTCTTGCGCTGGTCAGCGGCGAAGTGGCGGTCACCTTCGCTACCGCCCCGGCCGCGGTGCCGCTCGTCAAGAACAAGCAGGCGCGTGCCATCGCCGTCACCAGCGCCGAGCGCGTAAGCGCGCTGCCGGACGTGCCGACGCTGAACGAGGCGGCGCTCCCCGGCTACATCGCGGTCGGCTGGAACGGGCTCGTCGGACCGGCGGGCATTCCGAAGCCGATCGTCGACAAGATCCACGCCGCGGTAGCGAAGATCTACGCCATGCCCGACATGCGCGAGCGGCTGATCGGCCTCGCCGCCGAGCCGGCGATCTCGACGCCGGAAGAGTTCACCGCGCTGGTGAAGTCCGAGCTCGGCAAATGGGCCAAAGCCGTGAAAGATTCGGGAGCAAAGCTCGAGTAGATGAATCGACCGACGAACGCCGCTCCCAGCGCCGAGCTCGCGCGTTTCGTCGGCGGGCTCACCTACGAGTCGCTTCCTCCGCGCGTGGTAGAGAGAGTGAAGGACATCCTGCTCGACACGCTCGCGAGCGCCATCGCCGGCCGGCAGGGCGACGAATCGAAGCAGATCCGCGCCCTCGCGGCCGCGCTGGGAGACTCGCGCGAAGCGAGCGTGATCGGCGGCGAGCGGCTCTCGCTCGCCGGCGCGACGCTGCTCAACGGTTATCTCATCACCGCGGTCACGGTGTGCGACGTGCACCGGCCGACGCTCTGCCATACGACGCCGCAGGTCGTGCCGCCGGCGCTCGCGATCGCCGAGCGCAACGGCGCGAGCGGCCGCGCACTCCTTTGCGCCGTCGCCGCCGGGCTCGAGACCACGGTGCGCGTCGGCCTCGGCACGAACTACCCGGCGTTTCGCGCCCGGGGCTGGCACTCGCCCGGGGTGATCGGCCCCTTCGGCGGCGCGGCGGCAGCCGGCAAGCTGCTCGGCCTCGACGCCGAGCGGCAGCGCAACGCATTCGGTCTCGCCGGAAGCCAGTCGGCCGGCACCTTCGCGCACTGGGGCACGCCGACGATCAAGTTCCACCAGTCGCGCGGCGCGCTGTCCGGCCTGCTCGCGGCCCTGCTCGCCGAGCAGGGCTTCCCGTCGTCGGCTGAAATACTCGCCCACGCGGACGGCGGCCTCTTCAATGCCTACTCCGATGGCGGCAATCCGCAAGCCGTGACCGCGGAGCTCGGCGAGCGCTGGCAGCTCGAGTCCATCGCGCTGCGCCTGTGGCCGGCGGCGAGCTCGATCCAGACGGTGATCAGCTCGCTTTTTGCATTAATCAATTCTCATGAATTAAAACCCGATCGCGTCGCGAGCGTGCGGGTGGGGTTGTCGAAAACGGTGTACGACATGCACGGCACGCTCGCCTGGAACGACAAGTTCAAAGCGCTTCTTTCCACGCCGTATGTCACCTCGATCGTGCTGCACGACCGGCGCTGCTGGCTCGACCAGTTCGAGCCGCGCCGCTTCCAGGATCCGGCGGTGTGCGCCTTTGCACGCGACAAGGTGAAGGTCGAAATCGACCCGAAGGTGGAAGGAACCGGCGCCGCGGTCGAGATCAGGACCACCGAGGGGGCGGTGCATTCCGACCGGCGCGCGGCGCCGAAAGGCGACCCCTCCGATCCGCTGACGCGCGGGGAGATCGAGGAAAAGCTGCGCACCGCCGCCGCGGGCTTCCTGCCCGACCCGGCCGTGAAGCGGATCATCGCGCTGGTCGCCGGTCTCGAGCGCCTCGCCGACGTGCGAGAGCTCGCGGCGGCGCTGCGCGCGCCGGCATAATGCCGCCATGACCCTCGAAAACCCGGCCGCGTTGCGCGAGCTCTACGCGGCGCCCAAAGAACGCGCCGTCAGGAAGCAGCTCCCGTTTCTCGACGTCCACTGCCGCAACTTCATCGCGCTTTCGCCGTTCCTGGTGCTGGCGACGTCGGATCGCGAGCACAACATGGACGCGTCTCCGCGCGGCGGCGAGCCCGGATTCGCGAAGGTGAACGAAGGCGGCGAGCTGCTCGTTCCCGACGCGCCGGGAAACAACCGCCTCGACTCCTTCGAGAACATCGTGGCCACCGGCAAGGTCGGCCTGCTCTTCCTGATCCCGGGCGTCGACGAGACGTTGCGCGTCAACGGCACCGCGGTGCTCTCCACGTCGCCCGAGGACATCCGGGCCTGCACCACGGAACGGCGCGCGCCCAAGCTCGTCCTGCGGGTGAAAGTCCAGGCCGCCTACCTGCACTGCGCCAAGGCGCTCATGCGCTCGAGGCTGTGGGACCCCGCTTCGCACGTCGAGCGCTCCGTATTGCCGACCATGGGGGAGATGCTGGGCGACCAGACCGGCCTGCGGCTGCCGGCCGAGACGCAGGAAGAGCTGGCGCAGCGCTACGCGCCGGAGCTCTAGCCGCGGCTAGAGGTTGTCCTGCAGCCAGTCGGCGGCGAAGTCGATGCCGACCTGCCGGTTGTCGACGTGCGCGTGCTCCGCGCCGCCCTCGTCGGCGCCGAAGATCCTGATGGTCTTCCGGTTCGAGCCCACGGCGTCGTAGAGCTTCTGCGCGTTCTCCACCGGCACGACGCGATCGTTGCCGGCGTGCGTGACGAGGAAGGGACAGGCGATGTTCTTCGCCACGTCCTTGAGGGTGAATTTGCGCGCAATCTCGATCGCCTCGTCGGGCGTTGCAGCGCCGACCACCCACTGGAACTGGAAGTTGGATTGCGCCACCGTCTTCGGCGAATTCCTGTTCTTTTCCCTGATGTGGAGCTGCCAGCCGGCGAGATCCCAGTGCAGCGCCGAGAGCGCGATGCAGGCGGCATAGCGGTGCTCGAAGGCGGCGATGCGCGACGAGTAGTAGCCGCCGAAGCTGTAGCCCATGACGGCCACCCGCTTCGGATCGACCTCCTTTCTTGCGAGGAGGTACTCGTAGGCGGCGGTACCGGCGACCTCGTAGTCGTGCCGGCTCTTCATTTCCCGCAGCCGCAGCGTCTCGCCCTGCCCCGGCCCGTCGACCGCGAGCGTGTGCAGCCCGCGGCGCGCGAACTCGAGCCCGGCGAAGAAGATGCTCATCTCCTTCGCGTTGTCCATGCCGTTGAAGATCACCACGGTCGGCGCCGGCCCCTGTGCCTGCGCCTTCAAGAAGAGCGCCGGTAGTGTCGTTCCCTCGTAGGGGACTTCGACGAATTCGACGTTGCGATGGCGCAGGCGAATGCCGGCGTGCCAGCAGCGATAGGCCTTTTCGGCGCAGGTCTTCTTGTCGGGGCCCGGCGGGATGAAGCGCTCGGCGTTGTAGTGGTAATTGCCGGCGCGCAGGTAGTAATCGCCCGCGGTCATCGCGTGGCCCGCGTCCTCTGCGGCCTTGGCGCGCGCCTCCACCGCATCGGCCATCGCGCTCCACTCCTCCCACCAGGCGTGCGGCTCCTGCTGGCGCGCGCGCAGCTTTTCGCACACGCGGTCCATCTCCTCGAGCGCGACGACGCCGTAAGGCGCCATGCCCTTGATGATCAGCGTGGCATTCGACCAGAGGAAGTTATCGCCGAAATGGTCGATCCAGGGTCCGCGGCTCATTCGGGCTTGATGTTCTTGGCGTCGACGAAGGCGGATGACATGAAAGGTGAGCCTGGCGATTATCCGATATTAGAATCACCCTGCGTTCAACCGAGCCCAGAGGAAATCATCGATAGAGCAGTCGCAACGCTCGCGCTCCTCGCCGCCGTTGCAGCATTGGCCAGCGCCTGCGATGACTCCAGTCAGCGGCAGGCGAGCAAGACGGGGGCTTCCGGTTCTGCGGCTGCGTCGGTCCCGAACGACCGGCTACAGCAGCTCGTGGCATCCAATGCCACGGTGATCGGCTACCTGTACACCCCCGACAAGCCCTACGCGATTGCATCGTTCAGCAACGGCACCCTTCAGTGGCGCGCCGATCCGAAGAGTCCGCCCGTCGCGCAGGGCACAGTCGCTTTTTTCACCGAGCCCGACAAGGACTGCCTCGGCTTCGAGCACAAGAACGTCTCCATGCCCGGCCACGGGCCGGAGCGCTACCTGGTTTGCGAGGCGACCCGCACCATCCAGCACTCGAACAGCCTGCCGCGCTCGCAGGACTTCAATCTCGACTCGGGCACCCTGTTCATGGAGTACGAGCCGCCCGCAGGAACCGGCTTCGTTCAGTACTACTACGCCGCCGTCACGCAGCAGGCGCTACCTCAGAAGTAGCCGCATGTCGTGCGCGATCGACCCGGCGCTCGCTTCGGGATGCGCTACCAGGCGAAGCCGGCCGGCGGGATCGAAGAGGAACACCGGTATCGAGTGATGCTCGCCCGCTTCGACTTTGAATTCGGCGGCCGTTCGCGCAGTCGCCGCAGCGTTGCCGTAGAGCGCGAGAAAACCCTCGTGGAACGAGCCCACGTACTCCGAGAGGAGCTTCGGCGTGTCGTGCTTCGGATCGACGGTGATGAACAAGACCTGGACGCGCTTGCCATCCTCGCCCAGGAGCCGGACCGACTCGCCCAGCGTCGCCATGGTCAGCGGGCAGACGTCCGGGCAGCGCGTGTAGCCGAAATAGAGCGCGACGACCTTGCCGCGGAAGTCCGCGAGCTCGTGCGGCGCGCCGTCGGTGCCCGTGAGATGAAAATCGCGCCCCCAGGTGACGCCGCTGACATCGGTCGCCTCGAATCCGGCATCCCGCGATCCAGGCCAGAGGAGCACGGCCGTAGTGATAGCCGCGACCGCCAACAGCAGGAGCACCTCGACAACGACGCGGCGCGAGCTCACAGGATGCCGTACTGCGCCGAGAACTGGAGCCGGTTCAAGGTGCCCGAGTCGCCGCCGGTGACTTCGCGCCTGGCATGGATCAGCTCCGCGCCGACGTCGAAATTCTTCACGGGCCGCCAGATCAGGTTCAAGTGCTCCGAACGGTCCGCCTTGTTGATGCCGGCGAACGTGTCCGCGGGCGGAGCGGAATCCGCCGCCGACAGCTCGAGCGTCGAGCGCAGCGTGGGGGACCAGAAGTGGCGGTAGGCGATGTAGCCGCTAGCCTGCGGCGCGAGGCGAACCTGGCCGGCCGTGTCGACATAACCGTCCGGGAAGAAGCCGCCCACCTGATAGCGCCCGATCGCGTTGCCGAAGTTGAGGCTCGTGCGCAGGTCGTCCTTCCCAATCGTCGGCACGATTGCGGTCAGCGCGACCGCGCCGCCCCATTCGCCGCTGCTCGCCGCCGGCGCGGCGGGCGAATCGACGTGGATCTCGCGCGCGAGGATGCCCGCGCTGTAGACGCCGCCTGCGGCGCCGATCTTGACCCGGCCGACGAGATCGGGCGCGTGATCGCTGTCGGAGCGGAACGTCGTCGACTTGCCCGGGACGGCAAGCACCGACTCCGGGTTCTCGGCGGAAATCGACCACTCGCCGGACCGGAAGCTCTGCGTCCAGCGCACCTGCGCCTGCCGCACGAACAGCTCGCCGAGCGCGCCGCCGAAGTCGAGCGTCTCGGGGTAGGCTTCCTGGTTGAAGAGATTCGTCCAGTATTGCCCGGCGGAGAAGCCGCCGAGCGCGCCGTACGCATGGCGCAGGCGAAAGCCGCTCGAGTTGGTGGAGGTCTCGTTGCCGTTCGGCAGGTCGCCGAAGAAGTCGCCCTCCACGTAGGTCGTGAGGTCGCCGCGGCTCGTCGGCGTGCTGGTGCCGAGCGAGAGCCGCGTCTGGCGGGCGTGCAGCGTCACCTGGTTCTTCTTGTGCGCGCCCGCATCCGGGCCCACCGGGATGAGGCTCGGGTTCAGCATCTGGTCGCCCACGCTGTCGACGCCGGCGCTCTTGTCGCTCAGGATGGCGTCGAGCTTGACGTAGCCGCCGAGCGTGACCGATGTATCGGTGCCGGGAAACAGGAACGTCGGTTTACCCTCTGCGCCAGCGGTGCCGCCGAATCCGCCGAGCGCGGCGGCGACGGCGATCGGCGCGCCGGCTTTCATGATGCGTTTCACGATCGAGCTCCTCGAAGTTGGGCTGATGCCTGCCTTACCGCCCAAGGATCGACACGCGTCCCGGATCGAAACAGCGGCCTCCCGCGGGAATAGGCCGTCGCTATCCGAGGTACGGACGGAGCATCATGGAAGCGTTTCTCGTTTCGACACTCGCGGTCGCCATCGGCGAGCTCGGTGACAAGACGCAATTGCTGGCGCTCGTTCTCGCGGCGCGGTTCCGCCGGCCAGTCGCGGTGATCCTCGGCATCCTGTGCGCCACGATCGCGAACCACGCTTGCGCCGGATTCGCGGGCGTCTGGCTGCGCGGCATCCTGAGCGCGGAGCTGCTGCGCTGGCTGGTCGGCGTGAGCTTTCTCGCGGTCGCGGCCTGGGCTCTCGTGCCCGACCGCATGGAGCAGGACCGGGCTCCAGCCAACCGCGGCAGTGCGTTCCTGGTCACGCTCGCAGCGTTCTTCTTCGCCGAGTTCGGCGACAAGACGCAGGTCGCGACTTTGATGCTCGCCGCGCGCTACGACGATCTCGTCTCAGTCATTAGCGGCACCACGCTCGGCATGCTCTGCGCCGACGCGCCGGCGGTGGCGCTCGGGACTGCGCTTCCCTTCGCCATCCCGCTTCGCGCCGTGCGCCTCGCGGCCGCGGCGCTCTTCGGCGCCCTCGGTGCCGCGGCGCTGCTTGGCTTCGGGCCGTTCTGAGGAACTCTTTACTTCGCCGCGGTGTAAGCGGCGGCAAAGTCGCGCATCTCGGCCGCGTTCAGGTCGGAGACGGCCCAGAATGCCATGCCGCCGTCGTTCCAGTGCAGCACGTTGTAGCCGCGCTTCGCCACGCTGTGCACCGACCGCGCGTGCGCGCCTTCCTGCAGCGGCCACACGAACAGGTTGATCATGTGCTCGCGGTGGCGGTAGACGAGCACCGCGACCGGACGCTGATCGAGGTAATCGAGCCGGCCGCCCACCAGCGGAAAGCCGGCGCCGGTCAGGTCGGTGACCGGCGGCGAGTAATCGAGCCGGCTGCTGAGCCAGGGCTTGACCGAGTGCTGGTCGGAGCTCGCGACGTCGGCGAGATGGCCCGTGACGACCGAGCGCGCGTGGCCGGCGATCACGCGCTCGCTCGTCGCTTCGTCCTCGCTCACGGACGCGTATTGGATGGCCGCGGTCCACGAAAGGAGCGCCGTCGCGGCGACCGCCGCGCCCATCGGGAGCCACTGCTGCCACTGGAATCTGGGCTTCCTCTCCTTGGCAGGAGTCACGCGCGCGCGGATGCGCTGCGCGAGGCCCGCGGGAGCATCGTGGTAGGAGGCGTAGCTGCGAAGCGCCGATTGAAGCGCCGATTGATCGGCACAAGCTTTCTTGCAGGCGTCGCACGTCGCCAGGTGCCGGTCGATCTCCATCGCGCTCGGCAGGTCGAGCTCCTGGTCGAGGTAGGCGTGCAGGCGGTTGCGGATGTCGGTGCAGTCCATGTTCATGACTCCTGCGCCTGCCGCAGGTACTGCAGCAGGAGCTTGCGTGCGCGCGCAATGCGCGACATCACCGTTCCAAGCGGAATGCCCGCGATGGCGGCGATTTCCTTGTACGAGAGGCCTTCCAGCTCGCGCAGGACGATCGCCTCGCGGAACTCCTCGGGCAGCCGCTCGAGCGCGCCGTTGACGAGCCGCTTCGCGTCTTTTTCCTGGAGCAGCTGGTCGATCGGGCTGGCGCAGCGATCGCCGCTCGCCTCGATCTCGCCCGCGTCGAATGACTCCTCGTCGAAGGGCACGGCGAGCGTGGCGACCTTGTTGCGCTTGAGCCAGGTGTAATAGGTGTTGCGCACGATTCCGAGCAGCCAGGCCCGGCCGTCGTCGCCGTGGAAGCTGTCGATGAACTTGAAGGCCCGGAGGCACGCCTCCTGCACCACGTCCTCGGCGTTGCGCTCGTCGCGAGCGAGCCAGCGGGCGAAGTTGTAAGCCGCGTCGAGGTGGGGAACGAAGAAGCTTTCGAAGCGCCTGACTCTGGTTTGATCGTCCACGCTCGAGGCCTCCCTTGGGCCTCGCGTCCCGCTGCTGCGCCCTGCGGCCTCTCCTCCAGGCGAGGCGCGGGCAAAAGCTCGAATTAAGGCCATGCGCCCTATACCGGGGCTCTTGGAGATTTATTCCCGGGAATTTTCGCGCCCGGGACCCGGTAGATAGGGCCGTGGGTCCAGCGACCTACATTACCCCCGACCAGGAGAAGCAAATGACAAGCGTAATCGACCGGCGGCAGTTCCTCCAGCTTGCCGGGCTCGGCAGTATCGGCGTGGTATTCGGCTCGGCGCTGCCGGGCGTGGTGCGCGCCGCGGGACAGGACGAGTTCTACTTCGTGCAGCTTTCCGACACCCACTGGGGCTTCGAAGGCGCGCCCAACCCCGACGCCAAGGGCACCCTCAAAAAGGCCGTCGCCTCGGTCAACGCCTTGAGCGAGCAGCCGGATTTCATCGTGTTCACGGGCGACCTCACTCACACGACCGACGACCCGGTGGAGCGCAGGCGCCGCATGGCCGAGTTCAAGGACATCGTCGGCGCCCTGCGGGTCAAGAACGTGCGCTTCATGCCAGGGGAACACGACGCGTCGCTCGATTCGGGCAAGGCATTCAAGGAGTTCTTCGGCTCCACCTACTACACCTTCGACCACAAGGGCGTGCACTTCATCGTGCTCGACAACGTGTCCGACCCCGGTGCCAAGCTGGGCGACGAGCAGCTCGGCTGGCTGGCGGCCGATCTCAAGCAGCGCAAACCCGACGACCGCATCGTCGTGCTGACCCACCGCCCGTTGTTCGACCTGTTTCCCAAATGGGACTGGACCACGGCCGACGGCGCCAAGGCGATCGACCTCTTGATGCCTTACCGGAACGTCGTCGTGCTGTACGGCCACATCCACCAGGAGAACCACCACATGACGGGCCATATCGCCCATCATGCCGCGAAGTCGCTGATCTTCCCGCAGCCCGCGCCGGGCTCGCAGCCCAAGCGCACGCCGCTGCCCTACGATCCGGCGATGTCGGGCCTGGGCACCCGCGACGTCGCGGTCGCGGACAAGATCACGCTGGTCGAGCTGCCGGTCACGGGGAAGAGCTGACCTCCCATGAAGCGTA
>DASXAO010000074.1:0-17943 GCA_036406675.1 Burkholderiales bacterium | reverse complement strand
AACAACGAGATCGGCGTGATCCAGCCGGTCTGGGAAATCGGCGAGCTCTGCCGCGAGAAGGGCATCGTGTTCCACGTCGACGCGGTGCAGGGCGCGGGCCGGGTCGAGATCGACATGGCGAAGCTCAAGGCCGATCTCCTGACGATCACCGCGCACAAGATCTACGGTCCGAAGGGCATCGGCGCGCTGTACGTGCGCCGCAAGCCGCGCGTGCGCATCGAGGCCCAGATCCACGGCGGCGGCCACGAGCGCGGCTTCCGTTCCGGCACGCTGGCGACGCACCAGATCGTGGGCTTCGGCGAGGCGGCGCGCCTCGCCAAGGCCGAGATGGCGACCGAAAACGAGCGAGTACGAGCGTTGCGCGACCGGCTGTGGAACGGCATCAAGGACATGGAAGAGGTGTACGTCAACGGCGACCTCGAGCGCCGCATCCCGCACAACCTGAACGTGAGCTTCAACTTCGTCGAGGGCGAGTCGCTCATCATGGCGGTGAAGGACATCGCGGTGTCCTCGGGCTCGGCTTGTACTTCGGCGTCTTTGGAGCCCTCGTACGTGCTTCGAGCCCTCGGGCGCAACGACGAGCTGGCCCACAGCTCGATCCGCATCACCCTGGGCCGCTTCACCACCGAGGACGAAGTGGACTACGCCGCGCAGCTCATCCGCAGGAAGGTGGAGAAGCTGCGCGAGCTCTCGCCGCTCTGGGAGATGTACAAGGACGGCGTCGACTTGAACTCTGTGCAGTGGGCTGCACATTAGAGATATAGAGGACGAACATGGCATATAGCGACAAGGTCATCGACCATTACGAGAACCCCCGCAACGTCGGCTCCTTCGAGAAGGGCGACGAGTCGATCGGCACCGGCATGGTGGGCGCCCCGGCCTGCGGCGACGTGATGAAGCTGCAGATCAAGGTCGGCGCCGACGGCCGCATCGAGGACGCGCGCTTCAAGACCTACGGCTGCGGCTCGGCCATCGCCTCGAGCTCGCTGGTCACAGAGTGGGTCAAGGGCAAGACCCTGGACGAGGCGGCGACCATCAAGAACACCCAGATCGCGGAGGAGCTGTCGCTCCCGCCGGTGAAGATCCACTGCTCGATCCTCGCCGAGGACGCGATCAAGGCGGCCGTGGCGGATTACAAGAAGAAACATTCTGTTGAAGAGAAGAAGGTCGCCTGATGGCGGTGACGCTCACCGAGAAGGCCGCGAACCACGTCCAGAGCTTCCTCGCCAAGCGCGGCAAGGGGGTGGGCCTGCGCGTGGGGGTGCGCACCTCGGGCTGCTCGGGAATGGCGTACAAGCTCGAGTTCGTCGACCAGCCCAACGCCGACGACCTGGAGTTCGAGAGCCACGGCGTGAAGGTCCTGGTCGACCCGAAGAGCCTGCAGTACATCGACGGCACGGAGCTCGACTACGCGCGCGAGGGGCTCAACGAGGGCTTCAAGTTCCGCAACCCGAAGGTGAAGGATGAATGCGGGTGCGGTGAGAGCTTCAACGTCTAGCAGGCCGCAGAGCCACTTCGAGTTGTTCGGGCTGCCCGTCGCCTTCGGCCTGGATCAGGAGGCCTTGGAAAGGGCCTACCGCGAGATCCAGGCCCAGGTCCATCCCGACCGCTTCGCGCATGCCGGTGACGCGGAGCGCCGGGCGTCGCTGCAGTGGACCACGCGCGTGAACGAGGCCTATCGCACGCTCAAGGACCCGGTGCAGCGCGGGCGCCACCTCCTCGAGCTGCACGGCGTCGACGTGGCGTTCGAGACCAACACGCAGATGCCCACCGACTTCCTGATGCGCCAGCTCGAGCTGCGCGAGGAGCTCGAAGCCGCCACCGGGAAAAAGGACCCGTCGCGGCTCGACCGGCTGCGCGCCGATCTTTCTTTTTCCAGGAAACAACTCGAAAAGGAGATCGCGGCCGCGATCGATACCAAGAAGGACTACGGCGGCGCGGCCGAGCTGGTGAGGAAGCTCATGTTCCTCGATCGGCTCGATGGCGAGATCGATGTAGCGTACGAAGAGATCGAATAATGGCCCTGCTGCAGATTTCTGAGCCGGGCATGTCGCCCGCCCCGCACGAGCAACGGCTCGCGGTCGGTATCGATCTCGGGACTACCAATTCGCTGGTCGCCACGGTGCGCAGTGCCACGCCGAGCGTGTTGCCCGACTCCCTAGGGCGCCCGCTGCTGCCCTCCGTGGTTCGCTACGGCAGGGACGGAGCCGTAGAGGTGGGCTACGCGGCGCAGGCGAAGCAGGCACTCGATCCCAAGAACACCGTGGTCTCGGTGAAGCGCTTCATGGGGCGCGGATTGCGCGACGTCGCCCACATCGAGAACGCCCCTTACGACTTCGTCGACGCGCCGGGCATGGTGCAGATCCGAACCGCCGCGGGGATCAAGTCGCCGGTCGAGGTTTCCTCCGAGATCCTGAAAGTGCTGCGGATCCGGGCCGAGCTCTCGCTGGGCGGAAGCCTGAGCGGCGCGGTGATCACCGTGCCGGCGTACTTCGACGACGCGCAGCGCCAGGCCACCAAGGACGCGGGCCGGCTCGCCGGGCTGAACGTACTGCGGCTCCTGAGCGAGCCCACTGCGGCGGCGATCGCGTACGGCCTGGAGAACGCCGCCGAAGGCCTCTACGCCGTCTACGACCTCGGCGGCGGCACCTTCGACATCTCGATCCTGAGGTTGTCCAGGGGCCTGTTCGAGGTGGTCGCGACGAGCGGCGATTCGATGCTCGGCGGCGACGACTTCGACCAGCGGGTGTTCTGCTGGATCGTCGAGCAGGGGAAGCTCCCGCCGCTCGATCCGAAGGACATGCGCCTGCTCCAGGTGAGGGCGCGCGAGGCGAAGGAGCACCTTACCTTCCACGGCGAGGCGCCGATCACCGCGAGGCTCTCGACCGGCGACGTCATCGACCTGAGGATCGATTCCGAGACCTTCTGCGGCATCACGCAGACGCTGGTGCAGAAGACGCTCGGCCCGGTGCGCAAGGCGTTGCGCGACGCCGGCCTGACGGTGGACGACGTGAAGGGCGTCGTCATGGTCGGCGGCGCGACGCGCATGCCGCAGGTCCAGCGCGCGGTGGGCGAGTTCTTCCGCCGCGACCCGCTCAACAACCTCGACCCGGACAAGGTCGTGGCGCTCGGCGCGGCGATGCAGGCCAACGTGCTCGCCGGCAACAAGCCCCAGGGCGAGGACTGGCTGCTTCTCGACGTGATCCCGCTCTCGCTCGGCGTCGAGACCCTGGGCGGGCTCGCCGAGAAGATCATCCCGCGCAACACCACCATCCCCGCGGCCAAGGCGCAGGAGTTCACCACCTTCAAGGACGGCCAGAGCGCGATGAGCTTCCACGTGGTCCAGGGCGAGCGCGAGCTGGTCGCGGATTGCCGCTCGCTCGCGCGCTTCGAGCTGAAGGGCATTCCGCCGATGGCGGCGGGCGCGGCGCGGGTGCGGGTCACGTTCCAGGTCGACGCCGACGGCCTGCTCTCGGTCGGCGCGCGGGAGAAAAGCACCGGGGTCGAAGCCTCGATCAGCGTGAAGCCTTCGTACGGCCTCGCCGACTCCGACATCGAGCGCATGCTGCGCGAGTCGTTCGAGCACGCGAGAGAGGATGTCCATGCGCGCGCGCTCGCCGAGTACAGAGTGGAGGGCAGGCGCCTCATCGAGGCCACTCGCTCCGCGCTGAACGTGGATTCCTCGCTCCTGAGCCGCGAAGAGCTGGACGGGATCGAAAGGGCGATTGCGGAATTGGAAACGCTACTCGGCGGCAGCGACCACCGCGCGATCAGGCACGCCGCCGACGCGCTCAACCGCGCCACCGGCGAGTTCGCGGCGCGCCGCATGGACGAAGGCATCCGGCGCGCGCTCGCCGGCCGGCAGATCGGCAGCCTGTGATGCCGAAGCTCAAGATCCTGCCAGGGCACGCGCTCTGCCCGGCGGGCGCGGAGATCGAGGCGAAATCCGGCGTGTCGATCTGCGACACCTTGCTCGGCAACGGCATCGAGATCGAGCACGCCTGCGAGAAGCAGGCGGCGTGCACCACCTGCCACGTGATCCTGCGCAAGGGGTTCGATTCGCTCGACGACGCCTCCGAGAAGGAAGAGGACATGCTCGACAAGGCCTGGGGCCTCGAGGCGACCTCGCGCCTCTCGTGCCAGGCGAAGGTGGCCGAAGAGGACCTCGTGATCGAGATCCCGAAATACACCATCAACTACGAGCGCGAGGGGGGCGGGAAGAAGCCGTGAAATGGACCGACACGCAGGACATCGCGATGGCGCTCGCCGACGCCCATCCCGACAAGGATCCCAAGGCAGTGAACTTTGTGGACCTTTACAAGTGGGTCATGGCGCTGCCGGAGTTCAGCGACGACCCCAAGCGCTGCGGAGAAAAGATCCTCGAGGCGATCCAGGCCGCCTGGATCGACGAAACGGGATAATTTCGCGGGCGCCCGCGCGGGCCGGGAATAGAATGTGCAGGTCATGCGCGCCTTCGCTTACGCCATCGCTTTCACCTTCTTCATCGCCCTGCCGGCCGCGGCTGCGGATGTCTATCGCTGGGTCGACGAGAAGGGCACCGTGCACTACTCGAACGAGACGCCGCCGAAAGGCGTCAAGTCGAGCAAGGTCGATATCGACGCCGAGCCTCGCGCCCCCGTGACCGAGGGCGGCGATTGCTACACCGTGCGCTGCCAGGGCGAGCGACTCGAGGAACGCCTGGCGCGCCGGGAGCAGATCGAGGCGCGCGAGGCCGCGGAGCGCGCCGCGGTCACGCCGCGCCCGCCGAAGGGGCTCGACTTCCGCAACTACGTAAAGATCTACCGCGGGATGAGCGAAGGCGAGTTCATCACCGTCGCCGGCGAGCCCGACCTCCTGCTCTGGGATTCCGGCCCGGTCAAGACCTACACGTACTTCCCCACCCCCGGCGACCCGTTCACCACCACCGTAGTCCTGCGCGGCGGCCGCGTCGCCGATATCGAGCGCGTGCGCAAGTTCTGATCCGCGTTGGCACGCGGATTGCACCTTTCCTGGATCTGCAGGAAAGGAAACCCCACATGGATCGCAAGGACAAGGTCGAAGGCGAAGGCAGCTACACCGGCGCCAAGGATTACGACAAGCGCACCAAGAAGTTCATCGACTCCGGCAAGGTCGAGCAGGCGGCGAACGACGCCGCGCCGAAGTCGGAAGAAGAGGCGCGCGAGATGGACAAGGCCGAGCGCATCGGCAAGAAGCACATCAAGGAAGAGGATCCCGCGCTTCGCAATCCCAAGAAACCGTAACGAATTCGGGCTCTGACCCCGAATTCTAGTGTTTCCTTAGCGGCCCCCAGAGCTGATCGAGGCGCGCGTAGCGCCCGCACCCGGTGACGTAGAAGCGGTACTGCACCGGGTTCTTCTTGTAGTAGTCCTGGTGGTAGTCCTCGGCGGGATAGAACTCGCTCGCCGGCGTGATGTGCGTCAGGATCGGCTGCCGGAACGGCTTCTCCTTGTCCCACTTCGCCTTCGAGGCCTCGGCGAGGCGTTTCTGCTCCTCGGAGTGGTAGAAGATCTCGGGGCGGTACTGCGAGCCGCCGTCGCAGAACTGGCGATCGGTCACCGTCGGGTCGTGGTTGAGCCAGAAGGTGTCGAGGAGCTTCTCGTAGCTCACCTTCGACGGGTCGAAGGTCACCTGCACGGCCTCGGCGTGGCCGGTGCGGCCGCTCGAGACCTGCTCGTAGCTCGGGTTCTTGACCTTGCCGCCGGTGTAGCCCGAGACCGCCTGGATGACCCCGGGCACTTTCTCGAACGCGTCTTCGGCGCACCAGAAGCAGCCCATGGCGAAGGTAGCCTTCTCGGTCTGCTGCGCGTGCGCCGTGCCGCAGAGGGCGACCGTCAGAATGACGATCAGCCGCCTCATGTCTTCATCTCCTGCCCCATGGCCTCATTTCCTTTGCAATCGCATCGATGACCGGTTGGTCGCGCAAGCATAGCCGCAAATTACAGTAGCCTGGAAATGACGCAACGGCCTTCGGGCGCAAGCCGGCGCCGTGTATCACCTTCGCTTCGGCGCGCTCAGACCATTACTCTGAACGAGCCAATCATGCGTTGCATTTCCGTCCAGAGGTCAGGCGACTGCTTTCCTTGAGGACAGTAGTTGATGCCGACCTCGAAAAAGAAATCGGCGTTCTCTGTTAGGTGGCTTAGCCCATACACCGTTATTTCGCGTTTTTCCCCGTTAACGAGGACGTCGATCAGCTGCATCCTCCTGCCCGTAAGTATGGACGTGTCGTTTGCGGCGAGTTTTTCTATCGGACCCCCCGCGTATTGCTGGGTGATGGCGAACAGATTCGGTAGCGTTGGCTCCAATATCGGATTGGCGGCAAGCCGCTTCTGAAAGATCGTTACCGCAAATACGTTCTGAAGGCCGAATGCCTGCGGATACTTCTGGCTGATGATGGCCTTGCGAACTTGAGCGGAATCGAACTCCTCCCCCTGCTTTTTTGCCAACTCGGCGGCGTCGTTTACGAACTTCTCCAGACCCGGCACTGTGGTTGTGGGCGTGGTCTCAATACGAATCTCATCCCCATGCCACAGGGCGAGCACCTTGGACTGGGAAATCATGTCTCCGAGCGGGTGCAAACGGAGCGTTTCCTGCAACTTTTGCCCGAACTGTTCGAGGTTGATTTCCTTAGGAAGGAGCAGAACGCGCGCCAGATGCTCGGTTATCGGCACCAGCGCAGGCTTCGACCACCCGGCTTGCGACGGTAGATCGAATCGAAACCCGCGCTCGGAATCTTGGTAGGTCTGAGGCGTTGGCACGGGCGGCGCAGAGACTGGCTGGACGGCAACCGCAACCTCCCCAACCTTGACCTGCAAACGCTCGCGCGATGGTTCGACCCTGTAAACCACTATGATCACGGCGCCCAGGGCAATGACGAAACTGGCGAGGCCCAGCAGACCCATTGGCAAGCTGTCCTTCACGACACCGGCTACCGAGGTTGCGAGGCCCTCAATTACGAATAAGGCAGCAATGCCAAACAGCAGGAGATAGGCAGGCCGGCGCTCAAGCCCACCGACTATCCGCTCGTATACAGCGTACTGATCTGTCCGTTTGGCGACTTTCTTGCTTTCCTTCATGGTTACCGCCGTAGCCATTTCCTCCTCCTATCGACAGGGTCTCAGGACCACGCCTCTTGACGATTGATGGGACCGCAAAACAAACAGCTCACAACGGGTGGTTCAGCGGTTCGGCGAGTATTTGTACGCGATACGAACCGCATGGATGCACATTCCCCTCCCAAGAAATGTCGGTCGGAGCACCATTGCAGTGGCCGCCCATCAAGAAGTATCGGACGTTCCCCTCGTACTTGCTTATCTGGCCGTCCGCTTCTTATACGTGCATTTGCTTGAGAACCGCGTCGATAACAGGTTGGTCGCGCAAGCATAGCCGGACATTACGCAGCGGCGAGGCCCGCGCGGCCCTTAGGTAGGCGCGCGCGCAGACGTCGAGCGGGACCGCGAAGATTCCGCTCGAAACCGCCGGGAAGGACACCGAATTCCAGCCGTTCTCCACGGCGACCCGGAAGGAATTTGTCAGGGCGTCAAAGAGCTTGCGCTCCTCGTCGCCTTCGCCATAACGCGGGCCGACGGCGTGGATCACGCCCCTGAAGGGTAGCGCGCCCGCAGTGGTGGCGACGGCCGAGCCGGTCGGGAACGGGCCGCGCGCCGCGACCAGCGCGTCGGACTCGTCCTGCAGGGCCGGTCCGGCGGCGCGCGAGATGATTCCCGCGACGCCCCCGCCGTGCGCGAGGTGGCCGTTGGCGGCGTTGACGATCGCGTCGACCGGCTCCTTGAGGAGATCGCCGCGCACCACCTCGAACCGGCGCCCCGGCGCTACTTCTTCCTGCGCGAGGACTTGCGTTTACGGCCCTTTCTGCGCGGCACCTTGGCGCCGGCGCGGCGCGCCTCCGATAAACCGATGGCGATCGCCTGCTTGCGGCTCTTCACCTTCTTCCCGGAGCGGCCGCTGCGGAGCTTGCCGCGCTTTCGCTCGTGCATCGCCCGCTTCACTTTCTGCCGCGATTTCCTGCCGTATCTCGCCATGGGTACCTCCTAGTGCGGAACCGCTACTCCACCTTCGCCTTCGCGCGCAGCGACTTCACCAGCTCGTCGATGCGCTGCTGGGTGATCTGCTGGCTGACGCGCCCGCGCACTTCGTTCAGCGCCGGAAACTTCACCGGGCGCACGTCCTCGACCAGGATGATGTGGTAGCCGAAGCGCGTCTGCACCGGCTTGTCGGTGTACTTGCCTTTTTCGAGCTTCACCATCGCGTCGGCGAACTGCTTGTCGAACGTGTTGGGCGCGTTCCAGTCGAGGTCGCCGCCGCGCTGCGCGCTGCCCGGGTCCTTCGAGTTCTTCGTCGCCAGCTCGTCGAATTTCGCCCCCTTCTTGAGATCCTCGATCAGGCTTTTCGCCTGGTCCTCGGTCTCCACCAGGATGTGCCGGGCGTGGTATTCCTTGTCGCCCATCTGCGACCTGGCGCGGTCGTATTCCTTTTGCACGTCGGCGTCGGTCACCGGGTGGGTGCGCACCCATTCGCGCACATAGGCGCTCACCACCACTTCCTGGCGCGCCATGTCGAGCTGGGCCTGCACCTCGGGCTTCTTGCCGACGCCGGTCTTCTGCGCCTCCTGGTAGAGCACCTCCCGGTTGATGAGCTCGTCGCGCACCATGGCACGGGTCTGCTCGTTGTCGGGCATGCCGCGGCCGGCCTGCTGCTGCATCAGGAAGTCCTGGCGCGACTTCGGCACCGCCACGCCGTTCACCTTGGCGATGGTGCCGCCTTGGGCCGCCGGTTTTGGCTTGGCTGCCTCCTGCTTCTTTGCAGGTTCGTCCTTGGTTGGAAGCGTCGGCTGCGCGAGCGCCGGGCCCGCCAGTAGAACGGCGGCGTAGATCCATTTTTTCATTGTCTTCCTTTCGTCTCTTCCGGGCTGCGCGCCGTGATGGCAAGCGCGTGGATGGGATGCTGCATCAGGCTGCCGAGCGCGCCGTAGATCATGCGGTGGCGCTCGACGGTGCTGCGGCCGCTGAAGCGCGGCGACACGATGGACAGGCGCCAGTGGGTGCCGCCGCCGTCGCGGTATCCGGCATGGCCGCGGTGCTGCTCGCTCTCGTCGACCAGGTCGAGCGCCTGCGGCTCGAGCGCGGCCAGCCGCTCGCGGATGGTCTCGGCGACGCTCATTGCTTGTCTTCGACGTGGCGCGCGAGGAACAGGGCCTGCACCAGGACGAACACCAGCATCAGGCCCATGCCGCCGAACAGCTTGAAGTTGACCCACAGTTGGGTGGAATAGTTGTACGCGACGTACAGGTTGAGGCCGCCCATGAAGACGAAGAAGCCGACCCAGCTCCAGTTCAGGCGGTTCCATACCGGGTCGGGCAGGCGCACCTGCTCCGAAAGCATGGCGCGGATCAGGTTGCGGCGGAACACCAGCGCCGCGCCGCCGAGCACTACGCCGAGCATCCAGTAGAGCACCGTCGGCTTCCACTTGATGAAGGTCTCGTCCTGGAGGATCAGCGTTGCGCCGCCGAACACCACGATGATGACGAGGCTCGCCCACAGCATCGCGTCAACGCGCTTGCCGCGGAGCTTCAGCCACGCCACCTGCACGATCGTGGTGGCGATCGCCACGGCGGTGGCGGCATAGATGCCGGCGAGCTGAAAGGCGACAAAAAACGCCAGCACCGGCAGGAGATCGAAGAAAAACTTCATTACGCGGCCCGCATTCTACAGGGACTTTTACTTCCAGCCGCCGACCGCCTGACGGGCGGCGTCGTTCGCCGGGCGCACGACCAGGCCGCTCGCCGACACCGTTACAAGGTAGTCCGCGCCGTCGGCCATGGGCACGTACGCCGCGCTGCCGTAGAGCGCGTCGGCGAACGGGAGGTAGCGCGGGTAGCGCCGCGCCACGCTCCAGAAGTCGACGCCCGGGTCGGCGGCGAGCTCGTACACCGTGCGCGGCGCGCTGCGCTCCGACTGGATGTCCGCGTAGCGGCCCGAGAGCCGCTCCAGGCGGTAGACGGTATCGAAGCCGAGCACGGTGCCGAGCGCGCGCCATTTCAGGACCCGCGCGTCGATCTGCCATTCGTCGCCGCGCACCTGGAACTGCCGCGGCGCTCGCTCGCCTGTCTTCACGCTGACGGCGAACTCGCGCTCGCCGAGCTTGCGCGTGGTGATGCGCGCGGCCTCCTGCTCGTGGGTGAGGCGCGCATAGGTGACGAGATTCGTCGCCACCAGTCCCGCGGCCACGCCGATCAGGACCACCACGCCCCCGAACAGCAGGTACAGCGTTCCGCGGACCAGCTTGACCCGCCTGAACCGCCGCATCGACGCGACGAAGAAGGGGAACGAAAGCGCCACGCCGGCGAGCGCGATGCCGACGATCATGAGGCCGGGATCGAGCGCCGCGAGCCAGCTCGTCATGGCTTGAGCAGCTTGCGGCTGCGATGCCATTCGATGATCGCTTCCCTGGGGTAGCGGCGGAACCGCTTTTCCCGCTTTCCGGACGGGAGCTTCACCCAGCGCGGCTTGGACTCGAGGAAGATGTGCTGCCGCTCGCGCGGCAAGGGCAGCGGGGTGTCGATCGCCGAGGCGAACGGGTAGATCCATTCAGGCCAGCGCTTGTCCCATACCCAAAGGGCGGAGGCGCATTTGCCGCAGAAGTGGCGCTCGCCCCCGCCGCGCGTGGCGCGGTACACCCGGGTCTTTCCCTTCACCTTCAGCGTCCCCGCCTTCCCCATGATGTTGATCGCGTAGCCGCCGCCGCCGGCCGTCTTGCGGCAGATCGAGCAGTAGCAATCCATGTACGGGTAGGGCGTGTCGGATTCCAGCGAGAAGCGCACCGCGCCGCAATGGCAGGAGCCTTTCAGCTTCATCCGTTTACTATACCGGCAAGCAAAAGGAGGCAACGTGGCACTTGTCCCGCTGATCGAATATCGCGATGCGTCGCCGGAAGTGCGGTCGGTCTACGACGACATCATGAAGACGCGCGGCGTCGACTGGATCAACAACTTCTGGAAGGCGCTCGCGAACGATCCCGGCGAGCTCGCGCGCATCTGGCGCAACGTGAAGCAGGTCATGGCGCCCGGTGCGCTCGACCCGCTGGTGAAGGAAATGGTCTACGTCGCCGTCAGCGCGACCAACGGCTGCGAATACTGCACCTACTCGCACACCGCGGCCGCCCGCAAGAAGGGAATGAGCGACGCGATGCTGATGGAGCTCCTGGCGGTGGTCGGGCTCGCCAACGAGACCAACCGCCTCGCCAACGGCCTGCGCATCGACGTCGACCCGCAGTTCAAGCCTTAGCAAAGCGCGAGCCGTGATTCTCGCTGCCTGGATCGGGATCACGCAGCTCCTCTTCGTGACGACGTGGACGCTCTACGTCGTCTATCTGCCGCAGCTCGCCGCGGCGGCCGGCGTGCCGAAGCATTGGGTGCCGTGGATCCTGATCGCAGACCAGGTCGTGTTCGCGCTCACCGACGTGGCGACCGGGTTCTGGCTCGACCGGGTGCGCAGCGGCCTCGCGCGTATCGGGCCGTGGATGCTCGGCGTCACGGCGGTTTCCTGCATCGCCTTCCTCGTTCTTCCCTTGGCCGGCGCGAGCTCGGGCTTGCTGCTGGGCGCGATCGCCGTATGGGCGGTCACCTCGGCCGCGCTGCGCTCGCCGCCTTGGGTGCTGCTCTCGCGCCATGCCGGCACGCCGAGCATCCCTTGGCTCTCCACGCTCGCGTTGACCGGTACCGCGGTCGGCTCCGCCCTGGCACCGTATCTCGGCATCGCCCTGCGCGGCGTCGACCCGCGCGTTCCGTTCGTCCTTTCGAGCCTGACGCTCGTCGCCACCGTGGGCGGACTCGTGATGGCGGAGCGGCGGCGCAGCGCCGAGGCGCCCATCGAGACGCAGCCGGCGGGAACGCCGCCGCCTTCGGGCCTGTTCCTCGCGCTCGCCTTCCTCGCGCTCGGAATCCAGGCGCATTACTCGCTCAATTCGGCGCCGCGCTACCTCCAGTTCGTCTCGCCGGCCAGGCTCGCGTATCTCATGCCCGTGTTCTGGGTGGGCTTCAACCTGCTGATGTTCGCCGGGGTGCGGCTCGTGAGGCGGATCGGCGCGGGCGATGCCATGGCGCTCGCGGCGGCCTGCGGCGCGCTCGCCACGCTCGCGGCGGCCCTCGCTCCGAGCCTGTCGCTGCTTCTTGCAGCGCAATTTCTTGCGGGCGGCTGCTGGGGCGTGGCGCTCGTCGCGGCCTATACCGCCGCCGTGGCGCTCGGGCGAAGCGGCCGCGAAGGCCGCTTCCTCGGCACCCTGTTCGCCGTCCTCGCCGCCGCGGTCGCGCTGCGCATCGCGGCGGTGACGACCGGCGCCGAGCGCGAGCCCTCGTTCAGAGCTCTGCTGCCGTGGCTGCCGGAGGCAGCGTGGCTCGCTGCTGCTCTTCTGTTGCTGACCGCAAGACGCCGGAGCGTCATCTCGTAACTGTCCGCTGTACGTCGCGTGCGAGCGTTTTATTCCAGCGCCGATCGGCGTTTGACTCAACGCCGAGCGACGCATCGACGTGTAAAAACCGCGAGCGTATATACGACAGGCAGGAGCACATGCGCTTGTCCTCGTCTACCGCGGTATTTATCTGAAAGTCCTTCCATGAGACTCAAAGTGATTGGACCCGTCATCGGTGTTTCGTTCGTCGCGCTTGCCACGCTCGTCGGCTTCGGAGCCGGCGTCGGCAGGCCGGCAATTGCGCAAGCGCAGGACTCGAGGGGCAACGACGATCAGAGGGAACGGGACCGGGAGGAGCGCCAGAAACGGCTTAACCCGATCGACCGCCAGATCGCCGAGCACGCGGAAGACACGGTGGAACGGGGCAGGCAGATCTTCCGCTTCGACACCTTCGGCGACGAAGCCTTCTTCGGCGGCGCGTTGCAGCTGCACAGGGCCATCGCGGGTGCGAAAAACGGCGGAGTCGGTCCGGGTGTCAGCCCGAAGACCGCGCTCGCGGTCGGCCTCAAGGTGGATTCGGACGCCTTGCCGGCCCAGGTGAAAGCGCAGATCAAGGCAGGCAAGGTCAATCTCGACGATCCCGCCACGACGCTCGCGCTCCTCAAGCTCAACGCCGTGCTCGGCCTGACAGGCAAGTTCGACAGCAGCGGCAAGATCGTCTCGCTCGGGACCCAATGCGCCCTGTGCCATTCCAGGGTGGACGATTCGTTCGCGCCCGGCATCGGCCGGCGGCTCGACGGCTGGGCGAACCGCGACCTGAACGTCGGCGCCATCCTCTCGCTCTCGCCGAACCTCAAGCCGTTCACCGATCTCCTCCAGGTCGACGAAGCCACGGTGAAGAAAGTCTTCGCGAGCTGGGGTCCCGGCTGCTTCGACGCATATATCGACAAGGACGGCAAAGCCTTCCGGCCGGATGGAAAACGGGCGTGCACGATGATCCCGCCCGCGTTCGGTCTCGCCGGCGTAAACCTGCACACCTGGACCGGCGCCGGCTCGGTCCCATACTGGAACGCCTACGTCGCGGTGACCGAGATGCACGGCTCGGGCACCTTCTTCGACCTGCGCTTCAGCAACAAGGACCAGTACCCGGTCGCGGCGAGGACCGGATCGTTCAATACGCGCGGCACCCCGGACCTGGTAACGGCGAAGCTGGGGTCGCTGCACTTCTATCAGCTCGCCATTCCGGCGCCGACGCCGCCCAGGAACAGCTTCAACGCAGCCGCGGCCGCGCAGGGGAAAGAGGTGTTCAACGGCCGAGGCCAGTGCGCGACCTGCCACGTCCCGCCACTCTTCACCGAGCCAGGCCACAACGTGCATGCGCCGGAGGACATCGGTATCGATTCGTTCCAGGCCGACCGCTCGCCGACGCACATGTACCGCACCGCGCCGCTCGCCGGCTTGTGGACGCACCAGACGGGCGGCTTCTACCACGACGGCCGCTTCGCGACGCTGGCGTCCGTGGTCGAGCACTACGACACCACCCTCGGGCTTGGGCTGACGAGCCAGGAGAAGAGCGAGCTCGTCGAGTACTTGAAGTCGCTATAGGTCCATGGAGGAGGGCCGATGAAATTCGGCTGGGTGGTGGGTCTCGTTGCTCTGGTCGCTGCGGGTTTCGCGAGCGTGGCGACCCCGGAGCGCGCGGCCACGGCGCGGCAGGCCCCGCCCGCGGTGGCCGCCGAGGCTTCGCGCATCCCGGTCGCGCTGCCACAGCGCCGGATGCCCGGCAAGGCGAGGGCCGATCTTTTTGCCGCGCGCGACTGGACACCCCGTGCGCCGCCGGCGCCGGTTCAGGCTGCGCCTGAGCCGGCGGCCGCGCCGAGCGCGCCGCCGAATCCCTATCGCTTCGCCGGCACCGTGCACTACGACGGCAGCCTGAAGGCCGTGTTCATCCGCGAGCAGAAGATCCATATCGCGCGGCCGGGCGAGACGCTCGACGGCGGCTACAAGGTGCTCTCCGTCGCGCGCGACGCCGTCACGCTGCTCTTCACGGCGCTCGACATCGAGCAGCAGCTCGCTCTCGCTCAAGACCCCGCGCCGGACACCGTAGCGGCGCAGCCCTCGCAGAACGGCACGCCATCCTCACCGGTCGCGCCCGGCTCCCCGCTCGCGGTCCGCTAGACCTACTTCTTCAAGAGTTTCCCGTCCGGCGTGACGTAGAGAACGCGCCACAGCTTTCCGTCGGCCCGCAGCTCTACCGGCCAATAGCAGTGGCCATGCTCGCGCCTGGGCTGGTCGAGCCGGAGCGCGTACTGCACTACCGTGCCGGTCTTGTGCATTTCGGCGGCCCAGGCTTCGGTCTCGGGGAGATATTTGACCTTGGCGACCGCACGCCGCAACGGCATGTTGCCCTCGTCGGGGTAGTCGCAGGCGAACGCCGGCGCGCAAATGAAACACAGGACGATGAAGCATCGCACGACGCCATAATGCCATCTCAAAAGGGGATAAATGCAAGTCTCGCCGCGACTCGGCATCGCGATCCTGCTCGGCGTCGGAGTCTCGTTCGCCTCGAATCACCTGGGGGCACGCGTCGCGTTCGACCACGGCGCGAGCGTGGCCGCCGGGGTTGCCGTGCGCGCGACGAGCACCGCGCTGGTCCTGCTCGCGCTCATGACGCTGCAGGGCGTGCGCCTGGCGATTCCGGGCGCGCTGCGCCCGTGGTCGCTCCTCGCCGGGATGCTGATCGCGACCCAGAGCTATTGCCTCTACTCGGCGGTGGCGCTCATTCCGCCTGCGCTCGCGCTGCTCGTGTTCCAGACCTCGCCGATGCTCTACGTGCTCATCTCCTGGGCGATGGGCAAGGAGCCACCGCGCTGGCGCGCCCTCGCGCCCATGGCGCTCGGACTCGCCGGACTCTCCCTCGCCCTCGACCTGCGCCTCGAGCACCTGCAGGCGCGTTGGAGCGAAATCGGGACCGGCGTGCTGTGGGCGTTCGCGAGCGGCAGCAGCATGGCCGTGGTGTATTACCTGAACACGCACATCCTCAAGGGCCTCGACGGCCGCGTGCGCACCTTCGCGATGACCGCGGTGACGGCGGCGCTCGCGATCGTGGTCGGGAGCGCGGCGCATGCCATCGTGTTCCCGGTCGACGCGACCGGCTGGGTCGGCCTCGCCTGCCTCACCGCGTTCTACTGCCTGGCGATCAGCTCGCTCTTCTTCGTGCTGCCGAAGCTTCCGCCGACCCACACCGCCGCGCTCAACATCGAGCCGATCGCGCTCCTCTTCCTCGGCTGGCTGATCCTCGGGAACACGGTGACGCCGCTTCAGGTCGCCGGCGCTTTCCTCACCGTCGGCGCGATCGTCTGGCTCGGCACTTCTAAGCGCTGATCACGCCTTCGCCGCCGGCATAAAGCCGCTCGACCAGCGCGGAGCGGCGCTCGAGAACGGCGCGCTGGTTCATGTAGCCCTTGTCGGTGATCTCGTTCGCATCGATCGACGGCGGTTCGGTCAGCACGAGCAGGCGCACGGGATGCATGGAGCTGCCGCCTTCGACCTTTAGCGCGGCGAGCGCCTGCGAGAGCCTTGAGCGGATCTCTTCGGGCTTGAGGTCCTTCGCCGCGGCGCTCAGGAAAACGAGCGCCCCGACCTCGCCGCGGTCGTGGCCGGTGATGACGGCGTCCTGCACGATCGGGTCGGCGGCGGCGATGAGCTTGACGCGAACCATGCCAACGTTGACCCAGGTGCCGGTCGAGAGCTTGAAGTCTTCCGCGACGCGGCCGTCGAACACGATGCCCTTCGCCGGCTCGCGCGGATCGGCGAGCTTCACGGCGTCGCCGATGCGGTAGAAGCCTTCCTCGTCGAAGGCGGTCGAAGTCAGGTCGGGCCGCCGGTAGTATCCGGGCGTCACGTTCGGGCCGCGCACGCGCACCTCGAGCTTGCCGCCGAAAGGCGCGAGCTTCAGCTCGCAGCCCGCCACCGGCAGGCCGATGACGCCCGGCCGGTCCATCGGGAAATGCACCGAGGTCGCGAGCGGCGAGGTCTCGGTCGAGCCCCAGGCCGAGAGCAAGGCGAAGTCGCCGCCGCGCTTTTCCTCGCGCGCGAGCCGTAGCAGCCGGTCCCACAGGTTCTGCGGCAGCGCGGCCGCGGCGTAGAACACGACCTGCAGGTCGCGGAAGAAGCTGCGGCGCAGCTCCGCATCACGCTCGAGGTACGGTAGCAGCAGGTCGTAGCCGCGCGGCACGTTGAAGTACAGGCTGGGCGCGATCTCCTTGAGGTTGCGCACCGTGGTTTCGGCGAGGCCCGGCACGGGCTTGCCGCCGTCGATGTAGAGCGTGCCGCCGTTGCGCAGCACCAGGTTGAAGTTATGGTTGCCGCCGAAGGTATGGTTCCACGGCAGCCAGTCGACCAGCACGGGAGCCTTCTCCTGCACGAACGGCCAGGCCTGCGCCAGCATCTGCTGGTTCGCGCACAGCATGCGGTGGGTGTTGACCACGCCTTTCGGGATGCCCGTCGATCCCGACGTGAACAGGATCTTCGCCACCGTGTCGGGGCCCACCTTGCGGTGCTCGCGCTCGAGCGTCGAGCCGGGGTTCGTCTCCAGCAGCTCCGCCACCGGCGTGGACTTTGCCTTGACCGCTTCGAGCGCGGGGCCGAATCTCTCGGGCTCGGCGGCGTACACGAGCCCCGGCTTCACCAGCTCGAAGATGGTCTTCAGCTTGCCGAAGTCCTTCGACATCAGCGAATACGCCGGAGACACCGGCACCGCCGGAACGCCGACGTGCATCGCGCCGAGCGCGAGCAGGGCGTGGTCGATGGCGTTGTCGGAGAGGATCGCGACCGGCTTCTCGGCGCCGAGCCCGCGGTCGAGGAGCGCCTGCCCGATGCGGCGCACGGCGCCGTAGGCCTCGCGGTACGGGAGCGTGCGCCACGCTTCCCCTTTGCGCTCGGCGAGAAAGAGTCGCGAGGGATCGCGGTCGGACCATTGCACCAGCCAGTCGGTGACGCAGCGCGCATACGGCCCGAGCCTCTGCGGCGAGCGCAGGATCTGAGAGCCGTCGGCGCGTTTTTCGAGGTCGACCTGCGCTGGCGCAAACCGCATCGGCGAAGTCTACAATGCTCCCGATGAGGTCCCGCCGCTGGATCGCACTGCTCCTGTTGCTCGTCTTCTCCGGCGTGGCGCGCGCGCAGGGCTTCCCCAGCCGCAGCGTGACGCTCGTGGTGCCGAATCCACCCGGCGGCGCGATCGACATCCAGGCGCGCATCTATGCGCAGAAGCTGCAGGAGCTGTGGGGCCAGCCCGTGATCGTCGACTACAAGCCCGGCGCCGGCACGCTTCTCGGCATGGAGCACGTGGCGAAGTCGGCGCCCGACGGCCACACGCTCTGCCTCGTGGTGACGCCGCTCGTGATCCTGCCGGCGCTGCGCGAGAAAATGCCGTACGACACGCTGAAGGACCTCGCGCCGATCACGCTCACCGGCGTCTCGTCGATCATGATTGCG
>DASXAO010000073.1:0-2015 GCA_036406675.1 Burkholderiales bacterium | reverse complement strand
CGCGGAAGACGCCAAGGCCCCGCTCTCCGACGCGCGCATCTCGCAGATCCTCGGCGAGCAGGGCATCGTGGTGGCGCGGCGGACTATTGCCAAGTACCGCGAGTCGCTGCAAATTCCTCCCGTCAACCAGCGCAAAGCCCTGTAGGAAAGGAGACGCGATGAACCTGAGCGTGAGCGGCCACCATCTTGACGTGACCCCCGCGATCCGCACCTACGTCCAGTCCAAGCTCGAGCGAGTGACGCGGCACTTCGACCACGTGATCGACGCCCACGTCATCCTCACCGTGGACAAGCTGCGGCAGAAGGCCGAGGTCACGCTGCACGTGCGCGGCAAGGATCTGCATTGCGAGTGCGAGGACGCCGACCTCTACGCCGCCATCGACCTCCTCGCCGACAAGCTCGACCGCCAGGTGCTGCGGTACAAGGACAAGCGGTACGACAAAAGGGTATGACAAGGGGTATCATGCCGCGCCGCTCATGACACGCCGCCGCATCACAGCCCGATCATGACCCTCGTCTCGAAGCTCCTGACGCCCGCCGACGTGGTGCTCGACCTCCAGGTGTCGAGCAAGAAGCGCCTGTTCGAGCAGGTGGGGCTGCTGTTCGAGAACCAGCACGCAATCGCGCGCAGCGTGGTGTTCGACAGCCTGTTCGCCCGCGAGCGCCTGGGGTCCACCGGCCTCGGCCAGGGCGTCGCCATCCCGCACGGGCGCATCAAGGGCCTGAAGGAGGCACTGGGGGCGTTCATCCGCGTCGCCCAGCCGGTGCCGTTCGACGCGCCCGACGGCAACCCGGTGACGCTGGTTTTCGTGCTCCTGGTGCCCGAGAAGGCGACCGAGAAGCACCTGCAGATCCTCTCCGAGCTCGCGCAGATGTTCAGCGACAAGGCGCTGCGCGAAGCCATGACCCGGGCGAGCGACGCCGCCGCCCTGCACCAGCTCGTCACTGCTTGGCAGCCGGATGCTGCAGGTCAACGTCGCGCGGCTGCATGACGACACGCGCGAGGCGCTGGCGCTCGCCTGGATAGCGGGCCGCGAGGGCGGCACTGCCGTACGTCGTGAGGCGGCGCAGGCCGCCTCGGTCATCGGCCACCTCAACCTCACCCATCCCAACAGCATCCAGGTCATCGGCGCGTACGAGGCCGGCACGCTCGGCGCGCACGTGGCGCGCCTGTTCGAGGCCCATCCCGCCGCGGTCATCGTCGCCGACGGGGTGAGCCCGCCGCAGGCCCTGATCGAAATCGCCGCGCGCACCCACACGCCGCTTTTCGCCTCGCCGCTGCCGGCGCCGCGCGTGATCGAGGTGCTGGCGCGCTACCTCGCAAAAGCGCTCGCCGAGACCACCGAGCGCCACGGCGTGCTGATGGACGTGCTCGGCCTCGGCGTGCTCATCACCGGAGAATCGGGCGTGGGCAAGAGCGAGCTCGGGCTCGAGCTCATCAGCCGCGGCCACGGCCTGGTCGCCGACGACGTGGTGGAGATCTCCCGCATCGCGGTGAACACCCTCGAGGGGCGCTGCCCGCCGATGCTCAAGGATTTCCTCGAGGTGCGGGGCCTGGGGCTGCTCAACATCCGCACCATCTTCGGGGAAACGGCGGTGCGGCGGAAGATGAAGCTGCGCCTGGTGGCGCATCTCGAGCGCCAGGCGCTCGGGCGCGACCCGACCGAGCGCCTGCCGCTCGCGGCGCTGTCGGAGGACATCCTCGGCGTGACCGTCGGCAAAGTGATCATCCCGGTCGCCGCCGGCCGCAACCTCGCCGTGCTGGTGGAGGCCGCGGTGCGCAACCAGATCCTGAAGCTCCGCGGCATCGACTCGATGGCCGAATTCGTCGCCCGCCAGAGCGCGGAGCTGCAGACGCCCGACGACGGCGACGACCTTTGATGCAGCTCATTCTGGTCAGCGGTCTCTCGGGATCGGGCAAAAGCATCGCGCTGCACGTCCTGGAAGACGCGGGCTACTACTGCGTCGACAACCTGCCGGCGACGCTGCTCCTCGAGGTCGCGGATTTCCTGACC
>DASXAO010000072.1:0-6076 GCA_036406675.1 Burkholderiales bacterium | reverse complement strand
CAAGGTGGTGATCGCGGACCTGCAGATCGAGGCGGGGGAGAAGCTGGCGCGCGAGCTGGACGGCCGCTTCATCAAGTGCGACGTCGCCTCGGAGGCCGACGGCAAGGCCGCGGTCGCGCTGGCGCTGAAGGAGTTCGGAGGGCTGCACGTGCTCGTCAACTGCGCCGGCATCGCGCTCGCCGAACGCACCCTCGGCAAGGAAGCACCACACGACCTTCAACGGTTCATTCGAGTTGTCAACGTGAACGTCATAGGGACGTTCAACATGACCCGGCTCGCCGCGGACGCCATGGCGAAGGCTTCTCCCAATGCCGGCGGCGAGCGGGGCGTGATCGTCAACACCGCCTCGGTCGCCGCCTTCGACGGCCAGATCGGCCAGGCCGCCTACTCGGCCTCCAAGGGCGCCATCGTCGGCATGACGCTGCCCATCGCGCGCGACCTCTCGCGCAACGGCATCCGGGTGTGCTCGATCGCGCCGGGCATCTTTGAGACGCCGATGCTGGCCGGGCTGCCGAAGGACGCGCAGGACTCGCTCGGCAAGCAGGTGCCGTTCCCCTCGCGCCTCGGCCGGCCCGCCGAGTACGCGCAGATGGTGAAGGCGATCGTCGAGATCGAGATGCTGAACGCCGAGACGATCCGGCTCGACGGCGCCATCCGCATGGCGCCCAAGTAAATAGGGACTGTCCCTGTTTTTTACAGGGGCTTGAGGTCCTGCCGGTAAAGCCGGGAGCGCTCGACGTAGCCCTGCGCGATCGTCAGCAGGAAGTCCTTTTCCTCCTGCCTGAGCTCGCGCACCACCTTGCCCGGCGAGCCGAGCACCAGCACGCCGTCGGGAATCTCCTTGCCCTCGGCGATGAGCGTGTTGGCGCCGATCAGCGTGCTGCGGCCGATGCGCGCGCCGTTCATCACCACGCTGTTGATGCCGACGAGCGAGCCCTCGCCGATGGTGCAGCCGTGCAGCATCACCTTGTGGCCGATGCTCACGCGGCGCCCGAGCGTCATCGGAAAGCCGGGATCGACGTGCAGCACCGAGCCGTCCTGGATGTTGCAGCCCTCGCCGATGGTGACCTGGTCGTTGTCGGCGCGGATCACGCTCTGGAACCAGACGCTGACGTTGTCCTCGAGCACGATGCTGCCCACGAGGGTGGCGTCGTGCGCGATGAAGTGGTGCGCGCCGCGCAGCTCGGGCCGACGCTCGCCGATGGCGAAAAGAGGCATGGCGCTATGATAATCGAGTGAAAGTGCTCGTTCTCGGCGCCGGCGTGGTCGGCGTGGCCAGCGCCTGGTACCTCGCCGAGGCGGGCCACGAGGTGAACGTGGTCGAGCGCCAGCCGCGCGCCGCCATGGAGACGTCGTTCGCAAACGGCGGCCAGATCTCGGCCGGCCACGCCGAGCCGTGGGCCAAACCGTCGGTGCTGCCCAAGATCCTGCGCTGGCTGGGGCACGAGGACGCGCCGCTCCTTTTCCGGCCGCGCCGCGACTGGGCGCAGTGGATGTGGGGCCTGCGCTTCGTCCGCGAATGCCTGCCGGGCCGCTTCGAGCGCAACACCCGCGCGCTCGCCGGCCTCGCCCAGTACAGCCGCGACTGCCTGCGCGCGCTGCGCGAGAAAACCGGCTTGCGCTACGACGAGCTGAGCCGCGGCATCCTGCACTTCGCCACCGACGGCCACGATTTCGAGGCGCTGGCGCGCGGCGCGGAAGCGGCGCGCGCGCTCGGCGTCGAGCGGCAGGTGAAATCGGCTCCCGAATGCCTCGCCCTGGAGCCCGCGCTGCGGGAGTCCGAGGTCCCGGTCGCCGGCGGAATCTACACGCCTGGCGACGAGTCGGGCGACGCCAGGCGCTTCACCGAAGAGCTCGCGCGACTCGCCGCGCGCCGCGGCGTGCGCTTCCGCTACGACAGCGTGGTCCGGGTGATCCAGGCCTCGAACGACGAAGTGATCGCGGTCCAATTGGATGATGATGCAACGCTCCGCGCCGATGCCTATGTCGTCGCGCTCGGCAGCTACAGCCCGCTCCTCCTCCGGCCGCTCGGAGTGCGCATTCCGGTGTACCCGCTGAAGGGCTATTCGATCACGCTCGCGCTCGGGCCCGAGCACGGCGAAGCCGCGCCGACGGTCAGCCTCACCGACGAAGCCCACAAGATCGTGATCTCGCGCCTGGGCAACCGGCTGCGCGCCGCCGGCACGGCCGAGCTCGCCGGCTACGACACCGCCGTGAGCCGGGTGCGCTGCGCGGCCATCGCGCGGCGGGTGGTGAGCCTGTTCCCGGCGTTGCGCAGCGTGCTGGCCTACGAGAGCTGGGCGGGGCTGCGGCCCGCGACGCCGGCCAACGTGCCGATCGTCGGCAGGACGCGGCTCTCCAATCTGTTCCTCAACACCGGCCACGGCACGCTCGGCTGGACGCTCGCCTGCGGCTCCGGGGCCGCGCTCGCCGACCTCGTCAGCGGCCGGCGCCCGCAGGTCGAGTTCGGGTTCCTGCATTGAGAGAGAGCGAATCGGTTTTCCTCGCCGTCCGCGGCCTGCGCTACCACGTGCGCCGCTGGCCGGCGCCATCCGCTCACCCGGGCGCGCCGAAGATGTTCCTGCTGCACGGCTGGATGGACGTTTCGGCGTCGTTCCAGTTCGTGGTCGACGCGCTTCGCGGCCCCTGGGACGTCTACGCGCCCGACTGGCGCGGCTATGGGCTCACCGAATGGGGAAAGTCGGATTCCTACTGGTTCCCCGACTACCTTGCCGATCTCGATCGGCTGCTCGAAGAAATCGAAAGTGAAAACGCGGTCAATCTGGTCGGCCACAGCCTCGGCGGCAACGTGGCGGCGCTCTATGCCGGCATCCGGCCGCAGCGCGTGGCGAAGCTCGTGAACCTGGAAGGCTTCGGCATGGCGCCGACCCGGCCGGAGCAGGCGCCGAAGCGCTACGCGCGCTGGCTGAACGAGCTGCACGAGCGCCCGACGCTTCGTCCTTACACTGGCTTTGACGCCCTGGCCGAACGCCTGCGGCAGGGCAATCCGCGGTTGACGCGGGGAAAGGCCGACTTCCTCGCGCGCCATTGGGGCAAGGAGGAGGGCGGCAGCGTGGTGCTGCGGGGCGATCCGGCGCACAAGGTCGTGAATCCCCTCCTTTACCGCATCGAGGAAGCTCAGGCCTGCTGGCGCGAGACGAGCGCGCCGGTGCTTTGGGTCGACGCGGCCGAGTCCGACACCTTGAAGAGATTGGGACTCAGCGAGGCGCAGCACGCGGAGCGCAGAAACACTTTCAAGAACCTCAAGCATGTGACAGTGCGGGACGCGGGCCACATGCTGCATCACGACCAGCCGGAGGAAGTGGCGCGGCTGATCGAAGATTTCCTCTCCGGATGACGCAGTTTCTCTCGGTCCATCCGACGCATCCGCAGAAGCGGCTGATCCGCCTCGCCGCCGAGGCCGTGAGGCGCGGCGGCCTGATCGCCTATCCCACCGATTCCTGCTACGCGCTCGGTTGCGACCTCGGCGCCACCACCGCGCTCGAGCGGCTGCGCCGGATCCGCGGCGTCGACGAGCGCCACCGTCTCACGCTCATGTGCCGCGACCTCTCCGAGATCTCGGCCTATGCGATCGTGGACGACGCGCGCTTTCGCCTGCTGAAGAGCGCGACGCCCGGAAGCTACACCTTCATCCTGCCGGCCCGCCGCCAGGTGCCGCGGCGCGCGACCAGCCGCAAGACGATCGGCGTGCGCATCCCGGGCCATCCGGCGGCGCACGCGCTGCTCGCCGAGCTCGACGCGCCGATGCTCTCGGCGACGCTCACCGTGTCCGGCGACGCGGCGCCGCTCGCCGACGCGGAGGAAATCCGCGCGCGCCTGGAAAGCGCGCTCGACGTCATCGTCGACGGCGGACCGTGCGGCGTGGAGCCCTCCACGGTCCTCGATCTTACGAAAGCCGAGCCGCAGGTGCTGCGAATGGGGCGGGGACCGCTCGCGCCGTTTGCCGTCCAGCCCGTCTGATAGACTTGCGGGAAAAAGATGGACGTCAATCTCCTGGTCCAGACGGTCGCCATCTACGCCCTCCCGGTGCTGTTCGCGATCACGCTGCACGAGGCGGCGCACGGCTACGTGGCGCGCTATTTCGGCGACATGACGGCGCACGCGCAGGGGCGCATCAGCCTGAACCCGATCCGCCACATCGACCCGGTGGGAACGATCGCGGTTCCTGCCCTGATCCTCTTCGCCTCGAGCCTCGCCGGGACGCACGGGTTCCTCTTCGGCTGGGCGAAGCCGGTGCCGGTGAACTACTCGGCGCTGCGCAAGCCCCGCCAGCACATGGCGCTCGTCGCCGCGGCGGGACCGGCGGCCAATCTCGGCATGGCGCTCGCGTGGGTCGCGCTGCTCAAGCTCGCGCTCCTGATGCCCGAGAACACCTTCTCCGCCGCCATGGAGGCCATGTCGCAGGCCGGCATCCTGGTCAACCTCATCTTCATGTTCCTCAACCTGCTGCCGATCCTGCCGCTCGACGGCGGGCGCATCGTGGCGAGCCTGCTTCCCACCCGCGCCGCGTGGCGCTACGCGAAGCTCGAGCCGTGGGGCATCCCGGTCCTTCTCGTGCTGCTCGTCACCAACGGGCTCAGCTTCCTGCTGCAACCGCTCATCCAGGCCTCCGACGCGATCATCCGCGCCATGGTCTTCTGAATGTACGAGACGCGCGTCCTGTCCGGCATGCGGCCGACCGGGAGCCTGCACCTCGGCCACTATCACGGCGTGCTCAAGAACTGGGTCCGGCTGCAGGCGGAATACCTGTGCCTGTACTTCGTCGCCGACTGGCACGCGCTCACCACCGACTACGAAAAGCCCGGCGGCATCGTGGAGAGCGGCTGGGACATGGTGGTCGACTGGCTGGCGGCCGGCATCGACCCCAACCAGGCGACCCTGTTCATCCAGTCGCAGGTCCCGGACCACGCCGAGCTGCATCTGCTGCTGTCGATGATCACGCCGCTCGGCTGGCTCGAGCGCGTGCCGACGTACAAGGACCAGCAGGAGAAGCTCGCCGAGAAGGATCTATCGACCTACGGTTTCCTCGGCTACCCGCTGCTGCAATCGGCCGACATCCTCATCTACCGCGCCCGCTACGTGCCGGTGGGAGAGGACCAGGTGCCGCACGTCGAGTTCACCCGCGAGGTGGCGCGGCGCTTCAATCACCTCTACGGCAAGGAGCCGGGGTTCGAGGAGAAGGCCAAGGCCGCGGTCAAGAAGATGGGCTCGAAGAAGGCGCGGCTGCTCGCCGAGCTGCGCACCAAATTCCTGGAGCAGGGCGAGGCCGAGGCGCTGGGACGCGCCGAGGCGCTGGTCGACGAGCAGCAGAACCTGACGCGCGGCGACCGCGAGCGTTTGTACGGCTGGCTGGAAGGCGGCGGCAAGAGAATCCTGGTCGAGCCCGAGGCGCTGCTGACCGAGGCCTCCAGGATGCCCGGCCTCGACGGCCAGAAGATGTCCAAGTCCTACGGCAACACCATCGCGCTGCGCGAGGAGCCGGAGTCGGTGGCGAAGAAGGTGAGGACCATGCCGACCGATCCGGCGCGGGTGAAGCGCACCGATCCCGGCACGCCCGAGAAATGCCCGGTCTGGTCGCTGCACCTCGTGTACTCGAACGAGGCGACCAAGCAGTGGGTGCACCAGGGCTGCACCAGCGCCGGCATCGGCTGCCTCGACTGCAAGCAGCCGGTCATCGAGGCGATCAACAAGGAGCTCGCGCCCATGCGCGAGCGCGCCCGGACCTATCTCGACGACCCGACGTTGGTAAAAAACATCATCGCCGACGGCTGCGACCGCGCGAAGCGCCTGGCGGCGGAAACCATGCGCGAGGTGCGCGAAGCTATGGGATTATCGTACCCATGAACGTGGTGCCGCTGAACGCCGCTCCCAATCCCCCGGGAAACAAGGGAATCAACGAACCCGTGGCCCGGCTCTACGGCGAGCCGGTCATCGAGCTGCCGCACGACCTGTACATCCCGCCCGACGCGCTCGAGGTGGTGCTCGAGGCCTTCGAAGGCCCGCTCGACCTGCTGCTCTACCTCATCCGCAAGGAAAACCTCGACATCCTCGACAT
>DASXAO010000071.1:0-62211 GCA_036406675.1 Burkholderiales bacterium | reverse complement strand
ACGCGGCGACACGCTGTACAGCATCGCCCAGGAGCACGGCGTCGACCAGCGCGACGTGATGCAATGGAACGGGCTCGACGACCCTACGCGCCTGCGGGTGGGGCAGCAGCTGCGGGTGAGGCCGCCGTTCGCGGTGGCGAGCGCGTCCAGCGCCGCCCCGCCGGTCGTGGTGGCGGAGCCAGAACGCCTCGGTACGGTGCAGGTCGGCTCCGCGCGCATCATCGGACGCGTCGAGTCGCGGCCGCTCGATTCGCTGCCGCCCCTTCCGCCGCGCGCGCCGGCCAGGCCGGAGCTGGCCAACATGGAAGTGCCGTCCCGGGTGGAGCTCGAGAAGAGCGCGGCGCCGAGCGGGACGGGCCAGTTCATCTGGCCGGTGAAAGGCAAGGTGCTCGCGGAATTCGCCGAGCCGCGCCGCAAGGGGATCGACATCGACGGCAAGCCGGGCGACCCGATCGTCGCCTCCGCGCCCGGGCACGTCACCTACATCGGCAGCGGCATTCCGGGCATGGGCAAGCTCATCGTGCTCAAGCACGACAACGGATTCATCACGGTGTATGCGCACAACCGCAACATCCTGGTGAAGGAAAAGCAGGCGGTGGCGCGCGGGCAGAAGATCGCGGAGCTCGGAGCCACGGACTCCGACAGGCCGAAGCTGCATTTCCAGATCCGCAAGGGCGCCGCGGCCGTCGACCCGCTGCTTTACTTGCCGAAGTAGCCCTGTTTTAGCTCCCGGGCAAGATCGTGCACCGCTGAAGCGTAGAAGGCGCTTCGGTTATATCGGGTAAGCACCCAGAAATTGTGCAGGCCGATGCGGTAGTCGCTCGGCTTGTCAGGCGTTTCGAGCTCGACCAGGACCGCGCGCACGCCTTCGGGCATGCCCTCGACCTCGACGCCCGCCGCCTGCAGGTCGGCTTGCGCGTGCTTGGGGTCCACCGAGCCGTCGGCGAGGGGACGCCAGGCGTCGCCCTCGACCTTCGCCCCGAGCAGCACTTCGCCGCCGGGCTGCCAGCCGTGCTCCCTGAGGAAATTCGCCACGCTGCCGATGGCGTCGGCGGGGCTGCGGCGCAGGTCGATCGCGCCGTTGCCGTCGAAGTCGACCGCATAGCGCCGCGTGCTGCTCGGCATGAACTGCGGGATGCCGATCGCGCCGGCGTACGAGCCGCGCATGGCGAAGGCGTCCTTGCCCTGCTCGCGCGCGAGCAGCAGGTACTGCTCGAGCTCGCCCTTGAAGTACTGTCCGCGCGGTCCGTAGTCGAAGGCAAGCGTGGTGAGCGCGTCGACCACGCGGTAGCGGCCGGTGTTGCGCCCGTAGAAGGTCTCCACGCCGAGGATCGCCACGATGTACTGCGCCGGCACGCCGTAGGTCGTCTCCGCGCGTTCCAGCGCGCGCCGGTTCTTCTTCCAGAACTCGACCCCCGCGGCGATGCGCTTTTCGTTGACGAAATTGCCGCGGAATTCCTCCCAGGAACGCGCTTTCGGCGGCTGTGGCTTGATCGCTTCGAGCACCGGCTCGGCGCGGCGCACCCGCGAAAAGAGGTAGCGCAGGTCCTGCTCGGCGAAGCCATGCTTGAGCGCGAGGCTGCGGATGAACTCCTGCACCTCCTCGCGCTCGGCGTAGCTCCCCTTGGCCCACGCGGGCCACGCGAGCAGGGCGAGCAGCACCAGCAGGGTTCTCGCCGGCATCATGTGAGACGCAGCTCGCGCACCAGGCGCCGCAGGTCCTTCGCGCGGTGCGGGTCGCGCTCGCGGCCGTAGCGCAATCCGATGTACAGGGCGCCGATGCGCAGGATGGCGCGGCGCGCCGAGGGCAGCGCGCGCGCCGCCCGCTCGGCATAGTCGCGCGGACCTTCGGCCGGCGAGCGCTCCACGCCGCGCGCCGCGAGCTTGGCGCAGAAGGCGCGCCACGCGCGTTGAACCGGATCGGGCCGCGCCACGCGGCGCAGCGACCAGGCAAGGAGCAGCACGGTCAGGATTCCGAGCACGGTGAAGAGCGTCGCGACCAGCGCGCGCCAGTCGGAGCTTCGCAGGCCCACGTAGCTCATGAGCTCGCGCTGGCGCTCGGAATTGTAGCCGAGCACCCACACGTTCCACTTGTACGCCGCGGCTTCCCACTGGTTGCGCAGCGACCGCAGCCATTCGAAGTCTGCCCGCATGAGCAGCGGCTGCTCGGCCTGCTGCACCGCGCGGGCGAGGCCCGCATCGAGGCGGCCCGGGGCCGCCGTGGCGGTCGGATCCACGCGCACCCAGCCGCGGCCGCGCAGGTGGACCTCGGCCCACGCGTGCGCGTCGGACTGGCGCACGGTAATGATGTGGTCGACCGGGTTCAGCTCTCCGCCCTGGTATCCGGTGACGACCCGGGCGGGCACGCCGGCGGCGCGCATCAGGAACACGAAGGCCGACGAGAAATGCTCGCAGAAGCCCGCCTTGAAGTCGAATAGGAACTCGTCGACGCTGTCCTTGCCGAGGAGGGGAGGCTCGAGCGTGTACGTGTAGCTTCCGCGGCGCAGGAAGCTGACCGCCTTGGCGACGATCTCGTCGTCGCCCCGCGAGTTGAGCCGCAGCTCCTCGCCCAGGGCAAGCGTTCTCGGATTGACGTCCGCGGGCAGGCGCAGCGCGCGCGCAAGCTGCGCCGGCCGCTCCTCGAGCGAGGCGCTCGAGCCGATGGTCGAGCTCATCTCGTAGCGCATGCGGGTGCGCACCGGCGCGGCGGCGAGCACGATGCCGTCGGCGGTATAGCGCGCGTCCCCCGGCAGGCTCGCCGGCAGCTCGAGCGCGAAGAGCCACGTCTGATTGTGCGGCTCGAGCACCACGCTATAGCGGTAGGTCGCGGTCCCGGCGCGGGGAGAGGCGAAGCGGCCCGGCGACTGCGGCCCCGCGCTCCAGGTCCTGCCGTCGAAATCCCAGAGCACCGGTCCGCGCCAGTAGCGCAGCTGCGAGGCGGGCGGCGTGCCGTCGAATTCGGCGCGGAAGGCGATCGCGTCCGAAAGGACCAGGTGCGAGATGCCGCCGGGCGACATGGTCTCGGAGAGCCCGGTGCGCGCGGAGTAGGCGTCCTGGGGCAGGCCCCACAGCGGTCCCTGGATGCGCGGAAAGAGCAGGAACAGCGCGGCCGCCGCGGGCACGGCGTGCGCGAGCAGCAGCGCGGCGGTGCGCAGATTGGCGCGCGGCGCCCGGTTGGGCGCCGAAAAGCAGGTCAGCGTCGCGGTGATCGCGAGGAGCGCCAGCGCCATGGCGAGCGCTGTGAGAATGGACTGCGTGTACAGGAAGTTGGTGATGATCAGGAAGTAGCCCAGGAAGGCGGCCGCCGCCGCATCGCGGTGGGTTCGCGTTTCCAGCACCTTGAGGCCGGAGAACAGCATGAGCAGCACGATCCCGGGCTGGCGGCCGAAGATCGTACGGTACTCGACCCACACGCCGAGCATGGCGACCCCGGCCACCGCCAGCACCAGCCAGCGCGACGGCAGCGGCACGGCGTGCATCGAATAGTGGATGCGCCACGCGTACAGGCACAGCGTGAGGAGCGTCAGCCACCAAGGCGCGCGGGTTGCGTGAGGGATCACCACCAGCGCGAGCGACCCGCAGAGGAAGACGAGGTCGCGTGTGGTGGCGATCCGCGCCTCGGGCAAGAGCGGATGGGCCGCCGCGTTTTTCATCTCGGCTCGTAAAGCGCGAGCGCCTGCAGGCAGGCGCCGGCGTGGGCGTCGCCGCGCCCGGGCGCCATCTCGACGCCGGGAAGGCGCAGGCCGTAGACGGCGCCTGCGCGCTCTGCGGCGAGCACCCAGCCGGCGAGGCGCGACAGGCGCTGCTCGAGGCCGGCCGCGGCGGGAGCGAGCCGCCAGTCGAGCCAGAGCTGCGCCGCGGCCTCGCCGGTGAACTGCTTGGTGAGAAGCTCGTCGCTGCGCGCGGCCGCCTTCCATGCCACGTGCCGCGGCGAGTCGGAGAGCTGGTAGGTCCGCAGGCCCGAGAAGTCGTCGTTGCCCGCAGCCTGCGAGCGCAGGGCGCCCGCCGCGGCCTCGCCGAGCGGCGCGGGCAGCGGCGTGCGCTCCGGGCGCGGATAGACGAGGCAGCGCGCGTCGGGCTCGACGTAGCTCCAGGCGCGGAACAGCCCGAGCGGAAAGCGCGTCTCGAGCAGCACGCGCCCGAGCGGCAGCCAGCCGCGCCGCGTCGCGGGCACCGCGAGCACCACTTCGCCGAGCGCCTGCGGCGGGATGTCGATCACGAATTGCGACCCGGAGCCGACGTGGCGCGCGAGGATCGCGGGCCGGTCGTAGCCGGAGCGGCCGTCGAGGTAGATCCTGAACTGCGCCGACTCGCCGGCGAAAACCGGCGCGGCGCGCCCGGTGCTTACCGCGATGCGCGCCAGGTTGCGCGCCGTGTGCACCATGCCCGCGAGGCCCACGCCGCCAAGGAGGAACGTGAGCGCGAAGCCGAGCGCGAGCGCGTAGTTGATCGAGCCGATGAGCAGGATCGCGAGCGTCGCGGCGAACAGCCACCCCAGCCGCGTCGGCAGGATGTAGACGCGGCGGTGAACCAGGACGATGGTGCCGCGCTCGGGCGGCTTGAAGCCCCAGATCCACTGGGCGAGGCGCGGATTGCGCTCGAGCAGGCCCTGGATCATGGACGCGGCGCGCTCATGCCGTGGGCCCGTCGTATTTCCACCGGCCCTTCCACGCCGAGAGCACCAGGTTGGGGTACTCGGGCTTGCCCAGGGTGCCGTTGTAGCGCCCCAGCGCCCGGAAATAGTCGCCTCGCTCCACGTCGAGATAGTGCCGCAGAATCGCGCAGCCGTAAGCGAGGTTTGTCCTGAGATGGAACAAGTTGTGGCTGGGGCGGCCAAGCAGCGTCACCCAGAAGGGCATCACCTGCATGTAGCCGCGCGCCCCGACCTTGGACACGGCGTACTTGCGAAAGCCGCTTTCCACCTCGATCAGCCCCAGGACGAGCTGCGGATCGAGCCGCGCCCGCAGCGCCTCGTAGTGCACCGCGCGCAGAAGCTCCATGCGGCTCTGCCGGTCGGGCATGCGCCCCGCCAGGCGCTTGTCCATCTCGTCGATCCAGCGCCGGCCGTCCTCGGGCGAGCGGAAGTGCAGCTGGGCCGGCGCGCGGTCCGACACCATGGCCGAAAGACGCTCGCGCACGCTGTCGGCGAGCGGCTCGTAGATCTGGTTTCCGGCGATTCCCGGGTGAGAGGCGAGCAGCAGGACCAGGAGGGCGAGCCGGGTCATGCTTTCCCGAGAAAGGCGAGGACCTCCTTGAGCGGCAGGTCGCGCGGCTTGGCGTCGCGCCTGCCCTTGTATTCGGCGGTGTCGGCGGCGAGGCCGCGCTCGGAGAGCACCACGCGGTGCGGGATGCCGATCAGGTCCATGTCGGCGAACAGCACTCCGGGGCGCTCGTCGCGGTCGTCCATCAGGACGTCGATTCCGGCGGCGCCGAGCTCGTCGTGCAGCCGCTCGGCGGCGGCGCGCACCTGCGCGCTCTTGTGATAGCCGATCGGCACCAGCGCCACCTCGAAGGGCGCGATCGGCGCCGGAAACGCGATCCCGCGCTCGTCGTGGTTCTGCTCGATGGCGGCCGCGACCACGCGCGTCACGCCGATGCCGTAGCAGCCCATCTCCATCGGCCTCGCTTCGCCTTTCTCGTCCAGAAAGACGGCGTTCATCGCCTGCGAGTACTTGGTGCGCAGCTGGAAGATGTGCCCCACCTCGATGCCGCGCACGATCTCGAGCCTGCCCTTGCCGTCGGGGCTCGGGTCGCCCGCGACCACGTTGCGGATGTCCGCGACCTGCGGCTCGGGCATGTCGCGTCCCCAGTTCACGCCGGCAAGGTGGAAGCCTGCCTCGTTCGCGCCGCACACGAAGTCGCTCATCAGCGCGACGCGCCGATCCGCCACGACTTTGACTTTCGCATTGACCGGACCGATGTAACCCGCCTTCGACCCCAGGGCGGCTTCGATCTCCTTCTCGCCGGCGAAGCGAAAGTCGCCGATGACTTTTTGCGCCTTGATCTCGTTCAGCTCGTGGTCGCCGCGCAGGAGCAGCAGGTGGAGCTCGCCGTCGTGCATCACCGCGACCGCCTTGACCGTCTTCTTGAGATCGATCTTCAGGAGCGCGGCCACCTCCTCGCACTTGGTCTTGCCAGGCGTTGCGAGCTTCCTCATCTCCTCGTTGGGAGAAGAGCGCGATCCGGGAGCCACGGCCTCGGCGAGCTCCACGTTGGCGGCGTAGTCCGACTCGCGCGAGAAGGCGATCGCGTCCTCGCCCGACTCGGCGAGCACGTGGAACTCGTGCGAGCCGGTTCCGCCGATGGCGCCGGTGTCGGCTGCCACGGCGCGGAACTGCAGCCCCAGGCGCGTGAAGATGCGCGTGTAGGTGTCGTGCATGTTGCGGTACTCGCGCTGCAGGCTCTCGTAGTCGGCGTGAAACGAGTAGCCGTCCTTCATCACGAACTCGCGCGCGCGCAGGATGCCGAAGCGCGGCCGCCGCTCGTCGCGGAACTTGGTCTGGATCTGGTAGAAGTGAACCGGCAGCCGCCGGTAGCTCTTCAGCTCGCTGCGCGCGAGATCGGTGATGACCTCCTCGGAAGTGGGCTGGAGCACGAAGTCGCGCTCGTGCCGGTCCTTGAGGCGCAGCAGCTCGGGGCCGTAGGCCTGCCAGCGCCCGGATTCCTGCCACAGCTCCGCGGGCTGCACCACCGGCATGGAGAGTTCGATCGCGCCGGCGCGATTCATCTCCGCGCGGACGATGGCCTCGACTTTTTGCAAAACTTTCAATCCGAGCGGCAGCCAGGTGTAGACGCCCGCCGCGAGGCGCCGGATGAGGCCGGCGCGCAGCATGATGCGATGGCTCGCGACCTCGGCCTCGGCCGGCACTTCCTTCAGCGTGGAGATGAAGAACTTCGAGGTTTTCATTCGCTCCCAGCGCCATTGTCATCGGCGGTGGGCTATGGAAAAATCGATTCTAACCGAACGCTAACTTGAGGCGGTGCCGCGGTGCTCGACAAGGAAGGCTACAGGCCGAACGTCGGCATCATCCTTGCCAACCAGAGGAACGAGGTGTTCTGGGGCAAGCGCGTGAACCAGCACGCTTGGCAGTTTCCCCAGGGCGGCATCAAGCACGGCGAAACCCCGCTGCAGGCGATGTTCCGCGAGCTCGAGGAGGAGATCGGCTTGCAGCGCGCCCACGTGCGCATCCTCGGCCGCACGCGCGACTGGCTGCGCTACGAGGTGCCGGAGAAGTGGATGCGCCGCTCGAAGGAGGCGGGCTGCGCCTATCGCGGACAGAAGCAGATCTGGTACCTGCTGCGCATGACGGGGCGCGACTGCGACGTGAAGCTGCGCGCGAGCGGCCATCCCGAGTTCGACGCCTGGCGCTGGCACGACTACTGGGTGCCGCTCGACGCGGTGATCGAGTTCAAGCGCGAGGTGTACCGGCAGGCGCTGATCGAGCTGCACCGCTACCTCCAGGCCGACCGCCGCGGGCGGGTGCGCCGCCCCGAAGCCCTGCCGCAGGGCTAAGGCTTCAGGTTCCCGCAGGTTCCGTCGGGTCCATCAGGTTCCCTTAAGGTTCCTTTCAGGCTCTCGGGGTTATTCTTGGCCTGCCATGGAGCGCGTATTCCACCCGCTGCCGATCCGCGAGCTCGGCGCGGGCGCGGGGTTTCGCCGGCCGACGCAGGCGCCGGCCGCGCGCGTGACGCCGCATTCGCCGGCGCTGCAGGTGATGACCGATCTCGCGCGCGTGAGCCCGGCCACCATCCGGCCGCAGGCGCCGCTCGCGGGCGCGAACCAGTTCATGATCATGCGCGGCGTGCGGCTGCTCCTCGTGGTCGACGAGCGCGACGTCATCCTCGGCCTGATCACCGCCACCGACCTTCTCGGCGAGCGGCCGATGCAGGTCGCGACAGGGCGCGGCCTGCGGCGCGACGAGCTCAGCGTCGCCGACATCATGACGCCGGCCGCCGCGATCGAAGTGATCGATCTCGCCGAGGTCGAAGGCTCGCGCGTCGGGCACGTGCTCGAAACGCTGCGACGCCTGGGCCGGCAGCATGCGCTGGTCGCGGACCGCGGCAACACCGTGTGCGGCATTTTCTCGATCTCGCAGATCGCGCGCCAGCTCGGCCTCGAGCTCCCCGCGGGCGGCGAGGTGGCGCGTACCTTCTCGGAAATCGAAGCCGCTCTGTCCAGATAGGGCTTTGGATAGTCTTGCTAAATCAGTCGAATAATAAAATTCGATTTGATCTATGGCGGGCCGCGCCTTAGCCTGTCAGTTCCCCTTAAAGGAGAACCGATGAAACCCCTGAAAGGCACCCGGACCCACGACAACCTCAAGGCCGCGTTCGCCGGCGAGTCGCAGGCGAACCGCCGCTACCTCTACTTCGCCGCCAAGGCCGACGTCGAGGGGCACAACGACGTCTCGGCGCTGTTCCGCTCGACCGCGGAAGGCGAGACCGGCCATGCCCACGGCCACCTCGAGTACCTCGAGGCGGTGGGCGACCCGGCCACCAACCTGCCGATCGGGCGCACGCGCGAGAACCTCAAGGCGGCGGTCGCGGGCGAGACCCACGAGTACACCGACATGTACCCCGGCATGGCGAAGCAGGCGCGCGACGAGGGCTTCGGCGAGATCGCCGACTGGTTCGAGACGCTCGCCAAGGCGGAGCGAAGCCACGCGAACCGTTTCCAAAAAGCGCTCGATGGTTTGAGTGATTAAGAGAGAAAACCTCATGTCGCTCGAGACCTACGCCCGGGAGCGCGCGAGCTTCCGGGCGAAGGTGCTCGAGCACAAGCAAAACCGCACCGTCCGCCTCGGCGAGCACGTCAACCTGCAGTTCGAGGACGAGCTCACGATCCGCTACCAGATCCAGGAGATGCTGCGGATCGAGCGCATCTTCGAGGACGACGGCATCCAGGGCGAGCTCGACGCGTACAATCCTCTGGTCCCCGACGGCTCCAACTGGAAGGCGACGATGCTGATCGAGTACCCGGACGTCGAGGAGCGCCGCCGCATGCTCGGCGTCCTGAAGGGCATCGACCGCCAGACGTGGGTGCAGGTCGAGGGCTGCGAGCGCGTCTTCGCCATCTCCGACGAGGACCTCGAGCGCGAGAGCGACGAGAAGACCGCGTCGGTCCACTTCCTGCGCTTCGAGCTTTCCGCGGCGATGCGCGAGCGTCTGCGCCAGGGCGCAGGCGTCAAGGCAGGCGTCGACCATGCGCACTACCGCGCGAGCGCCGACCTGAGGCCCGAGGTGCGCGGGGCGCTTGCTGCGGACCTCAATTGAAATTTCTTCTGTTCGCTGCGGCTTGCCTTGCAAGCGCCGCCGCCCAGGCGCAGGTGCAGAGCGACTGGGAGCGGGCGAACGAGGACCGGCTCAGGCAATTGGGCGAGAAGCTGGTGCCGCCGCCGCCGCTCAACCGCAGCCGGCTGGTGGAGCTCAAGCAGAACTTCTCCGCCCGCACCGATTTCCGCTACTACGTGGATTGGGGCTCGGTGAGCACTGACGAGGACCGCATCGTGCGCTACGTGCTCCTCGCGCGAAACGCCTCGGGGGTCGAAAACCTCACCTTCGAGGGCCTGCGTTGCCAGGGCGAATATCGGGTCTATGCGGTCGGCCGGCCCGAGGGCGGCTGGGGCGGGCAGCCATCGGAGTGGCGGCCGATCCCGCGCAACCCGAACGCCGCGCAGCCGATGCTCGCCAAGGACTATTTCTGCCCCGGCCGCGCCGTCATCCGCAGCAGTGCCGAGGGCCAGCAGGCGATCCGAGCCGGCGGGCATCCCGGCACCTACCGCGAAGACCATTCCATCGGCGAGCAGCGGTAGGGCGGATCAAAGCAGCACCAAGTTATCCCTGTGGATGAGCTCGGGCTCGCCTACGTAGCCGAGAACCGACTCGATCTCGCCGGAAGGGCGCCGCATGATGCGCCGCGTCTCGTCCGCGGAATAGTTGGCGAGGCCGCGCGCCACCTCGCGGCCGCCGGGCTCGAGGCAGGCCACCACTTCGCCGCGCAGGAACGCGCCCGAGACCTCGACGACCCCGATCGGCAGGAGGCTCTTGCCGTCGCGCGTAAGCGCCTTCACCGCGCCCGCGTCCAGCCGCAGCCGGCCGCTCACGCTGAGGTGGTCGGCGAGCCACTGCTTGCGCGCGGCGAGCGGCACGGTGGCGGCGCTGAGCAGAGTCCCGATGGGCTCGCCCCGCGCGAGACGCACGAGCACGTCGGGCTCGCGGCCCGAGGCAATCACGGTGTGCGCGCCGCTGCGCGCCGCTCGGCGCGCGGCCAGAACTTTGGTGAGCATGCCGCCCTTCGCGAGCGCGCTGCCGGTCCCGCCGGCGAGCGCCTCCAGGCGCGGGTCGGAGGCGTCGGCCTGCGAGACGAGCTTGGCCCCGGGGTCGCGGCGCGGGTCGGCCTCGTACATGCCGGCCTGGTCGGTCAGGATGACGAGCGCGTCCGCTTCCATCAGGTTGGTCACCAGCGCCCCGAGGGTGTCGTTGTCGCCGAGCTTGATCTCGTCGGTGACCACGGTGTCGTTCTCGTTGATGACCGGCACGACGCCCATGCCGATCAGCGTGCGCAGCGTCGAGCGGGCGTTCAGGTAGCGCTGGCGGTCGGCGAGGTCGGCGTGCGTGAGCAGCACCTGCGCGCTGTGCAGGCCGTGGCTGCGGAACGAGGTCTCGTAGCACTGTGCGAGCCCCATCTGCCCCACCGCCGCGGCCGCCTGGAGCTCGTGCATGGCGTGCGGCCGGCGTGCCCACCCCAGCCGCTGCATGCCCTCGGCGATGGCGCCGCTCGAGACGAGAATGGTCCGCTTGCCGAGCGTACGGAGCTCGGCGATCTGCGCGGCGAGCGCCGCGATGGCCGCCGCGTCGAGGCCGCGGCCCTCGTTCGTGACGAGCGAGGAGCCGACCTTGACGACGAGGGTCCGCGCCTCCTTCAGGCTCATTTTTCCGCCTTCGACCTCGCCAGTTCCCGCGCCACCGCCCGGCACGCCTGCTCGGTGCCTTCGGCGCGGATGGCAGACACTTTGAACCACGGCCGCTTCCAGCGCAATTGCGACACGATCTTGCGGATGCGCGCGTCCGGGTCCTCGACGGCGTCGGCCTTGTTGAACACGAGCCAGCGCGGCTTTTTCGCCAGGGCCTCCTCGTACTTCTTCAGCTCGGCGGCGATCACCCGGGCGTCGCGCGCCGGATCCTCGGCGCTCAGATCGACGATGTGGAGCAGGAGCTTGGTGCGGGCGAGATGGCGCAGGAACTGGTGGCCAAGGCCGGCGCCTTCCGAGGCGCCCTCGATGAGCCCCGGGATGTCGGCGATGACGAAGCTCGCCTCGCCCGCGCGCACCACGCCGAGCGACGGGTTGAGGGTGGTGAAAGGGTAGTCGGCCACCTTCGGACGCGCGCTCGACACCGCGCGGATGAAGGTCGACTTGCCGGCGTTCGGCAGCCCCGCGAGCCCGACGTCTGCGAGCACGCGCAGCTCGAGCGCGAGCTTGCGCACTTCGCCGGGCTCGCCCCGCGTGAACTGGCGCGGCGCGCGGTTGACGCTCGACTTGAAATGGATGTTCCCGAGGCCGCCCGTGCCGCCGCGCGCGAGCAGCGCGCGCTCGCCGTCCTTCGCCAGGTCGGCCACCAGCTCGCCGCTTTCCTCGTCGCGCACCAGCGTTCCGACCGGCACGCGCAGCTCCACGTCGTCGCCCGCGCGCCCGTTGCAGTCCGAGCCCATGCCGCGCACGCCGTTCTCGGCGCGGTGGATGCGGGCGAAACGGTAATCGACCAGCGTGTTCACGTTGCGGTCGGCGCGCGCCCACACGCTGCCGCCGCGGCCGCCGTCGCCGCCGTTCGGCCCGCCGAAGCGGATGTACTTCTCGCGGCGGAACGTCGCGGCGCCGTGGCCGCCGCTGCCGGCGTGTACTTCGATCTTCGCTTCGTCGATGAATTTCATGGCGCCATAAACGAAAAGGCCCTACGCATACGCAGGGCCCTTTCTTCCAAACCGCTTTGCGTCAGGCGGGCTGAGCGGCCGCCTTGCTCTCGACCACGCTCACGGTCTTCTTGCTGTTGGCGCCCTTGACCGCGTACTGGACCTGGCCGCCGACGCGGGCGAAGAGCGTGTGGTCGCGGCCGATGCCGACGTTGTGGCCGGGGTGCACCACCGTGCCGCGCTGGCGCACCAGGATCTGGCCGGCGTTGACCTGCTCGCCGCCGAACACCTTGACGCCCAGGCGCTTCGCCTGCGAATCGCGGCCGTTTCTCGAACTGCCGCCTGCTTTTTTGTGTGCCATGAGATTCCCTGACTAACCCTGGACGATGTCGTCGATGCGCAGTTCCGTGTACGACTGGCGGTGACCTTGCGTCTTCTGGTAGTGCTTGCGCCGGCGCAGCTTGAAGATCTTGACCTTGTCGCCGCGGCCGTGGGCCACGACCGTCGCCTTCACCTTGGCGCCCGAAACGAGCGGCGCACCCACCTTGACCCCGTCGCCCGTGCCGACGAGGAGCACTTCCTCGAGGGAGACGCTGCTGCCGACTTCGGCCGCCAGCGCCTCGACTCGCACCTGTTCACCCGCCTTTACGCGGTATTGTTTTCCGCCCGACTTGATGATCGCGTACATGGAGTCGATTAGAACGAAGAATCCGGCCTGGCCGGTCTTGCGTGAGCAAAGACTTGGAATTATAAGCGAATCATGAGCTTCGTGACAATGCTGGCGCCGGTGGCCGAGGACCTGGCGCGGGTCGACGCGCTGATCGGCGCCCGCCTGGACTCGGACGTGGCGCTGGTGCGCGAAGTGGCGCGCTACATCGTCGCCTCCGGCGGCAAACGGCTGCGCCCGGCGCTCCTGCTGCTCGCCTGCCGGGCGCTCGGGTACACCGGCGATGCGCGCCTGCAGCTCGCGGCGGTGGTGGAGTTCATCCATACCGCGACGCTGCTGCATGACGACGTGGTCGACGAGTCGCACCTGCGCCGCGGCCGCAGCACCGCGAATGCGGCCTTCGGCAACGCGGCGGCGGTGCTGGTCGGCGACTTCCTGTACTCGCGCGCCTTCCAGATGATGGTCGAGCTCGACGACATGCGCGTGATGCAGGTGCTCGCGGAGGCAACCAATACCATCGCCGGCGGCGAGGTGCTGCAGCTCATGGGGAGCCATGACCCGGAGGTGGACGAGGCCCGCTACCTGGAAGTCATCCGCCGCAAGACCGCGAAGCTGTTCGAGGCGGCGGCGCGCCTGGGCGGCGTGCTGGCGCGCTCGGCGCCGGCAGTGGAGGCGGGCCTCGCAGACTACGGCGTGCACGTCGGCACCGCGTTCCAGCTGATCGACGACGTGCTCGACTACTCCGGCGACGAGGCGACCATCGGCAAGAGCCTGGGCGACGACCTCGCCGAGGGCAAGCCGACCCTGCCGCTCATCTACGCCATGCGCCGCGGCAGCGCCGAGCAGGCAGCGGTGGTGCGCAACGCCATCCGCGCGGGAGGGCGCGAAGACTTCGGCGCGGTGCTCGAGGCGATCCGGGCGAGCGGCGCGCTCGATTATTCGCGCGAGGTCGCGCAGCGCGAGGCCGCGGCGGCGCGGCTCGCGCTCGGGCCGCTGCCGGACTCGGAATACAGGGAATCTTTGCTAGAATTGGCGTCCTTCTCGGTGACTCGGCGCAGCTAGCCGCGGGGTCCGGCTTCGGGAACTTTCAGGGACTTTTTCCTCCGATTCGGGGTGTAGCTCAGCCTGGTAGAGTACTGCGTTCGGGACGCAGGTGTCGCTGGTTCAAATCCAGTCACCCCGACCATTCCCGCCCGAATCTTCGTCCAGGTAGATAATCGCGCGATGGGTCGCCTCATCGTGCTCGTGGCTCTCGTCGTGGCGGTGGTCTGGCTGGTGCGCAGGGCCTTGCGCGCGCCGGGCGACGAGGCCGACCTGCGCAAGCGCGCGCAGGCCGCGGGCGAGCTCGTGCGCTGCGCGCACTGCGGCATGCACCTGCCGCGCTCCGAGGCGCGCGAGGCCGGCGGGCTCGTGTTCTGCAGCGACGAGCACGCCCGGCTCGGCAAGCGCTGATGGACGTCCAGATCCGCTACCCGGAGCTGTTCCTCGAGGCCGAGGCGCGCACGCCGCGCGCGTACTGGACCTCGCTCAGCTACTTCAACCTCTACCGCATCGCGGTGGCGACGCTGTTTTTCGCGGTCACGCTGGTCTACGGCGACGCCCTGAGCATCGGCTCGCACGCGCTCGAGGTGTTCCGCTATACCGCGCTCATCTATCTCGCCGCCGCGATCGCGTTCCAGACGGTCCTGCGCGGCGTGCACGAGCGCTTCAACGTGCAGCTCTCGCTCCAGGTGGCGGTCGACATCGTGGCGATCACCCTGATGATGTACGCGAGCGGCGGCATCCGCAGCGGCCTCGGGGTGATGCTGGTGGTGTCGGTGACCGCGGCGGCGATCGTGGCGCCGCGGCGCCTGTCGTATCTCTACGCGGCGCTCGCCACGATCGCGCTGCTGCTCGAGCAGGGCTACTGGGTGCTGGCGCAAGGCGCGCCCGAGGCGAACTTCCTGCAGCCGGGGCTGCTCGCCATCGGCTGCTTCGCCACCGCGGGCGTCACGAGCTGGCTCGCGCAGCGGGTGGCGGCGAACGAGGCCCTCGCCCGGCAGCGCGGCCGCAGCCTCGAGACCCAGACGCGGGTCAACCAGCTCGTGATCGAGGACATGCACGACGGCGTGGTGGTGCTCGACCGCGACGCCCGCGTGGTGCAGCACAATCCGCAGGCGCTGCGCCTGCTCGGCGAGCCGCGGCTGCTCGGCCGCCAGATCGCCGAGGTGCTCCCCGGGTTCGGCGCCGCCACCGACTTCGAGGTGCGCGGGCGCAGCCTCGGCGTGCGCCTCGCCGACGCCGGCACCGAGGAGGTGTTCCGCGTGCTGTTCCTGGAGGACACCACGCGCTCGCGGGAGGAAGCGCAGCAGCTCAAGCTCGCCGCGCTCGGCCGCCTCACCGCCAACATCGCCCACGAGATCCGCAACCCGCTCGCGGCGATCAGCCATGCCGCGGAGCTCCTGACCGAGGAGCGCCGCGACCAGCAGCGCGTGCGCCTTACGCGCATCATCCACGACAACACTCAGCGCCTGGAGCGCCTGGTGGCCGAGGTGCTGCAGCTTTCGCGTCGCGACCGGAAGTCTCCGGAGCGCATCGGCCTGCGGCGCTGGCTCATGCCGTTCATCGAGGAGTTCGTGGCCAACGAGTCGGTGGCGCAGGGGCGCCTGCAGGTCGAGGTTTCCGCCGAAGCCGCGATCGAGTTCGATCCGGCCCACCTGCACCAGGTGATGTGGAACCTCCTCACCAACGCGGTGCGCTATGCGCGCGCCGAGCCGGGGGCGATCCGCATCTCCGCGCGTACCGCGGGAGACCGCCTCGAGCTGAGCGTGATCGACAACGGCCCCGGCGTGCCGCCTTCGAGCCTCGGCCAGCTGTTCGAGCCGTTCTTCACCACCGACAGCAAGGGTACCGGGCTCGGCCTGTATCTCGCGCGCGAGCTGTGCGCGGCCAACCGCGCCGTGCTCGAGTACGTGCGCGAGCCCTCGGGGGCGCATTTCCGCGTGGTGGCGCGCAGCCCCGCCAGGCCATGAACCGGGTCGAGCGACGCCAGAAGCCGCGCGACCACCAGGTGCTGGTCGTCGACGACGAGCCCGACATCCGCGAGCTGCTCGAGCTGACGCTGCTCAAGATGGGCCTCGGCGTGACGAGCGTGCCGACCATCGCGGAGGCCAAGGAGCAGCTGAAGGACGGGCGCTTCCAGCTCTGCCTCACCGACATGCGGCTGCCCGACGGCGAGGGGCTCGAGCTGGTGCGCCACATCTCGAGCCTGCGCTCGGACCTGCCGGTGGCCGTGATCACCGCCTACGGCAGCGCCGAGAACGCGGTGGCCGCGCTGAAGGCCGGCGCGTTCGACTACGTGTCGAAGCCGGTGGGCCTCGAGCAGCTGCGCGCGCTGGTGCGCTCGGCGCTCTCGCTGCCGGGGCAGGCGCCCGCCAAGGACCAGCAGCTGCTCGGCGAAAGCGCGCCGCTCGAGCAGGTGCGAACCCTGATCTCCAAGCTGGCGCGCACCCAGGCCCCGGTCTACGTCTCGGGCGAATCGGGGAGCGGCAAGGAGCTCGCCGCGCGCCTGATCCACGAAAACGGCGCGCGCCGCGACAAGCCGTTCGTGCCGGTGAACTGCGGCGCGATTCCCGAGAACCTGATGGAAAGCGAGTTCTTCGGCTACAAGAAGGGCGCCTTCACCGGGGCGGGCGAGGACCGCGACGGGTTCTTCCAGGCGGCCAACGGCGGCACGCTGTTCCTGGACGAGGTCGCCGAGCTGCCGCTCCCGATGCAGGTGAAGCTGCTGCGCGCGATCCAGGAGAAGCGCGCGCGCAAGGTCGGCGAAACGCAGGAGGATCCGGTCGACGTGCGCATCATCAGCGCGACCCACCAGAATCTCGCCGAACTGGTCGCGGCGGGGCGCTTCCGCCAGGATCTGTTCTACCGGCTGAACGTGATCGAGCTCAGGATGCCGCCGCTGCGCGAGTGCCGCGACGACATCCCGGGCATCGCGGCCAGCATCCTGGAGCGCCTCGCGCGCCAGAACGGGCTGCAGACGACGCGCCTGGACGACTCGGCGCTGCAGGCGCTCGCGGGCTACGACTTCCCCGGCAACGTGCGCGAGCTCGAAAACATCCTGGAGCGCGCGCTCGCGCTCTCGGGCCGTGAGCTGATCAGCGCCGACGACCTGCAGCTCGCTCCGGGGCGCGAGGAGCGCGAGCCGGTCGAAGGCGCCGCCGGCGAGTCGCTGCCGCTGTACCTGGACGATGTCGAGCGCAAGACCATCCTCGAGGCGCTCGGCAAGACGGGGTTCAACCGCACCGCGGCGGCGAAGCTCCTCGGCATCAGCTTCCGGCAGCTGCGCTACCGGATGCAGCGCCTCGCCATCACTGATGAAGATCGTTGATTCGCCGAACCAGGACGAGCGTCCCCCCGGCGTCGAGGTGAACCTGGTCGTGGTGCACGCGATCAGCCTGCCGCCCGGCGAGTTCGGCGGCGACGCGATCGAGCGGCTTTTCACCAACCGACTCGACCCCTCGGCGCATCCCTATTTCGAGACCATCGCCCACCTGCGCGTGTCGTCGCACTTCCTGGTGCGCCGCGACGGCGCGCTGCTGCGGTTCGTCCCGGTGGAGCGGCGCGCGTGGCACGCCGGCGCCTCGACCTGGCGCGGCCGCAGCCGCTGCAACGACTTCTCGGTCGGCATCGAGCTCGAGGGCGCCGACGACGCGCCGTTCGAGGACGCGCAATACGCGGCCCTGGCGCTTCTCCTGGCGGAGCTGCGCAAGGCGCTGCCGTTGCGCGCCATCGCCGCCCACAGCGACGTCGCGCCGGGGCGCAAGAGCGATCCCGGCCCGCGCTTCGACTGGCGCCGCCTGCTCGCCGATCTGGCGCGCCCGCCGGCGCTGTAGTCGCGCCCCGGGCGTTTCGCATACTAGATGTAGCGTCGGTCTCACCGACGGCCCCGCTCTATAGCGGCCCGCGGTGCCGCGCTGCCACGGCTGCGACCTAGATCTAGTTGTCTCATGTGGTGTCGGTCCAACATTTAGTAGATCGCCGCCACGGCGCCGCTTGCAAAAAAAAATTCGCGCGTGTACTGTCCCCTCCACAACATGTAGGCGCGAAGTAGGTTCGACGTACTAGATTTAGTGAAAAAGCAGTCCAGGTCGTCATAGAACCGCGCCACGCGGCGGGACGGCCCCGAGCGAGGTCAGGCGAAAAGGAGAGGGAACATGCAGATCGCTCAGGACAACGCCGCACCGGGACGCGTGCCCGGCGCCGAGCTCCCGGACGACACGGGCGCCACGCGCAGTCCCTATTCCGAGTACAAGGTGATCCGCAGGAACGGCGCCGTGGTCGGCTTCGAGCCGGCCAAGATCAGCGTCGCCATGACCAAGGCGTTCCTCGCGGTGAACGGCGCGCAAGGCGCGGCCTCGGCGCGCATCCGCGAGCTGGTGGCGGGGCTCACCGAGGCGGCGGTCGGGGCGCTGATGCGCCGCCAGCCGCAGGGCGGCACCTTCCACATCGAGGACATCCAGGACCAGGTGGAGCTCGCGCTCATGCGCTCCGGCGAGCACGACGTCGCCCGCGCCTACGTGCTCTACCGCGAGGAGCGCGCGAAGGTCCGGGCCCAGGAGAGGACCGCAAAGAGCGAAGGCGGAATCCACGTCGTCGAGGCTGGCGAAAGAAAGCCGCTCGAGCGCGCGCGGCTCGCCCGGCTGGTCGAGTCGGCCTGCGAGGGCCTTCCCGCCGCCTCGCCGCAGGCGATCCTCGAGTCCACGCTGCGCGACCTCTACGACGGCGTGCCGATGGAGGAGGTGCGCAAGTCCGCGGTGCTCGCGGCGCGCGCCCTGATCGAGAAGGAGCCGGCGTACGGCTACGTCACCGCGCGGCTCCTGCTCCACACCATCCGCCTGGAGGTGCTGGGCGAGGAGGCGAGCCAGGCCGAGATGAGCTGGCGCTACGCCGCCTACTTCCCGCAATGCATCCAGCGCGGCGTCGACGCCGAGCTGCTCGATCCCGAATTGAAGCAGTTCGATCTGGAGAGGCTCGGCCGGGCGCTGGACCCGCGCCGCGACCTGCAGTTCAACTATCTCGGGCTGCAGACCCTCTACGACCGCTACTTCCTGCACGTCGGGGGCCGGCGCATCGAGCTGCCGCAGGCGTTCTTCATGCGCGTCGCGATGGGGCTCGCGCTGAGGGAGCAGGACCGGGAGGCGAGGGCGATCGAGTTCTACCACGTGCTGTCGAGCTTCGACTTCATGAGTTCGACGCCGACGCTGTTCAACTCGGGCACCCAGCGCTCGCAGCTCTCGAGCTGCTACCTGACCACGGTGTCGGACAACCTCGAAGGCATCTACGAGGCGATCAAGGAGAACGCGCTCCTCGCCAAGTACGCCGGCGGCCTCGGCAACGACTGGACCCCGGTGCGCGCGCTCGGCTCGCACATCAAGGGCACCAACGGCAAGTCGCAGGGCGTGGTGCCGTTCCTCAAGGTGGTGAACGACACCGCCGTCGCCGTGAACCAGGGCGGCAAGCGGAAAGGGGCGGTGTGCTCCTACCTCGAGACCTGGCACCTCGACATCGAGGAGTTCCTCGAGCTGCGCAAGAACACCGGCGACGACCGGCGCCGCACCCACGACATGAACACGGCGAACTGGATCCCGGATCTGTTCATGAAGCGGGTGACGCAGAACGCCGACTGGACGCTGTTCAGCCCCTCCGACGTCGGCGAGCTGCACGACAAGTTCGGCGCCGAGTTCGAGGCGGCGTACCTGCGCTTCGAGGACCGCGCCGCGCGCGGCGAGCTCAAGCTGTTCAAGAAGATCCCGGCGGTGCAGCTGTGGCGCAAGATGCTGTCGATGCTCTTCGAGACCGGGCATCCTTGGATCACGTTCAAGGATCCCTGCAACCTGAGAAGCCCCCAGCAGCACGTCGGCGTGGTGCACAGCTCCAACCTCTGCACCGAGATCACGCTGAACACCTCGGGCGACGAGATCGCGGTGTGCAACCTGGGCTCCGTCAATTTGGTCGCGCATATGACGGAACGGGGCTTGGACTTCGAAAAGCTGAAGAAAACCATCCGCACGGCGATGCGGATGCTCGACAACGTCATCGACATCAACTACTACGCGGTGAAGAAGGCCGAGAACTCCAACATGCGCCACCGGCCGGTGGGCCTGGGCATCATGGGGTTCCAGGACTGCCTGCACCTGATGCGCGTGCCCTACGCGAGCCAGGAAGCGGTCGAGTTCGCCGACCGCTCCATGGAAATGGTGGCCTACGCGACCTACTGGGCCTCCACCGAGCTCGCCGAGGAGCGCGGCCGCTACTCCTCGTTCGAGGGCTCGCTGTGGGACCGCGGCATCCTGCCGCAGGACACGCTCGACCTCCTCGCCGCCGAGCGCGGCGGCTACGTGGAGCTCGACCGCTCCTCGGCGCTCGACTGGGAAGCCCTGCGCGGGCGCATCCAGCGGCACGGCATGCGCAACTCCAACTGCATCGCCATCGCGCCCACCGCCACCATCGCCAACATCGTCGGCGTGTCGGCCTCGATCGAGCCGACCTTCCAGAACCTGTTCGTGAAATCCAACCTGTCCGGCGAGTTCACCGTCACCAACGAGTACCTGGTCGCCGACCTGAAGCAGGCCGGGCTGTGGGACGAGGTGATGATCGCCGACCTCAAGTACTTCGACGGCAACCTCGCGCGCATCGACCGGGCGCCGGCGGCGCTGCGGCGCCTGTACGCCACCGCCTTCGAGATCGAGCCGAAATGGCTGGTCGAGGCCGGGGCGCGGCGGCAGAAGTGGATCGACCAGTCGCAGTCGCTCAATATCTATATGGCGGGGGCCTCGGGCAAGAAGCTCGACGACACCTACAAGCTCGCCTGGATCCGCGGGCTGAAGACCACCTACTACCTGCGGGCGATGGGGGCCACCCACGCCGAGAAGTCGACCACCAAGGCCGGCCAGCTGAACGCCGTGCCCGCCGCCGAAGAGCCCAAGGTCTGCTCCATCGAGAACCCCGACTGCGAGGCATGCCAGTGATTACGCTGGGCAGCCGTCAATTCGCGGGGCCCTTCATCTCGCGGCTTTGGACGCCGCCCCGGGCCCCCGGGCTCTACGCGGTGATGGTCCCGGGATGGCGCCTGCTCATGTTCCACGCGGTGCATTTCGGCCACGCCGCCGACCTCTCCGCGCCGGGCCTGGTCAGGGAGCACGCGAAGTACGGCTACTGGATGACGCTCGCCGGCAGCGAATGGAACCTCTACATCGCCACCTGCGACATGTACCACTCCACCGAGTCCGAGCGCGCGGCCGCTTACGAAGAACTGCTCACCCTGCCCACAACAACCACAAGAGGACAGGCCCATGCTCAGCTTTGACGAGGAGGCGGGCTTGACCCCCTCGATTCCCCTCACCCCCCCCATTCCCGGCCTGGCGATCCAGCCGACCACCGGCTTCGTGCCTTCGGGCGCCGCACAAAAAGAAGAGCTGGCGCCAGCCGGGAATGCCTTCCGCCGCGTCACGGTGGACGACAAGCGGGTGATCAACTCCAAGGCCGACCTCAATCAACTGGTGCCGTTCAAGTACAAGTGGGCCTGGGAGAAGTACCTCGCGGCCTGCGCCAACCACTGGATGCCGCAGGAAATCAACATGAGCCGCGACATCCAGCTCTGGAAGGACCCGCACGGCCTGACCGAAGACGAGCGGCGCATCGTCAAGCGGAACCTCGGCTTCTTCGTCACCGCGGACTCGCTGGCGGCGAACAACATCGTGCTGGGCACCTACCGGCACATCACCGCCCCGGAGTGCCGGCAATACCTGCTGCGCCAGGCGTTCGAGGAGGCGATCCACACCCACGCCTACCAGTACATCGTGGAAAGCCTGGACCTCGAGGAAAGCGAGATCTTCAACGCCTACCACGAGGTGGCCGCGATCCGGGAGAAGGACGAGTTCCTGATCCCGTTCATCGACACCCTCACCGACCCGGCCTTCCGGACCGGGAGCGCCGAGGCCGACCAGCAGCTCCTCAAGAGCCTGATCGTGTTCTCGTGCCTGATGGAGGGCCTGTTCTTCTACGTCGGCTTCGTGCAGATCCTCGCGCTGGGGCGGCAGAACAAGATGACCGGCGCGGCCGAGCAGTACATGTACATCCTGCGGGACGAGTCGATGCACTGCAACTTCGGCATCGACCTCGTGAACCAGATCAAGCTCGAGAATCCGCAGCTCTGGACCGCCGCGTTCCGGGAGGAGCTGCACGCGCTGTTCCGCCGCGCCGTCGAGCTCGAATACCGCTACGCCGAGGACACCATGCCGCGCGGCGTGCTCGGGCTGAACGCCCCGATGTTCAAGGAATACCTGAGGTTCATCGCCAACCGCCGCTGCCAGCAGATCGGCCTGGAGGCGCTCTACCCGGGTGCGACCAATCCGTTCCCCTGGATGAGCGAGATGATCGACCTCAAGAAGGAGCGCAACTTCTTCGAGACCCGCGTCATCGAGTACCAGACCGGCGGCGCGCTTAATTGGGATTAGCTGCTCAACGGCAGGGACTGACCGACCTAATGAACGAGGAATGGGAAGAGATGCGAATCACCGCGTGCAAGGCGGAGGGAGACTACAAGCTGTGGCTGCGGTTCGAGGACGGGTTGGAGGGCAGCGTGTTCCTCGGCAACCTGCTCGAGATCGGCGCGTTCCAGCTGTGGCGCGACGTCCGCGAGTTCGAAAAGGTGAGCGTCGATCCGGAAACCGCTACCGTGACTTGGGAAGGCGGGATACGCTTGGACGCGGACATCCTCTATCATGACGTCAAGTCGAACCAGATTCAGCATGCCGGTGCGGGGGAACCTTCGCCGGCGGTTGGATAGTCCGGCGCTGCAAGGCCGGGCTTCTTTTCTCAACTAACGAAGGAGTATCAAGATGGCGAAGAAAAAAGCGAAGAAGGGCGGCAAGAAAAAGAAGAAGCGGAAAGCATCATCACGCAAGAAAAAGAAGTCGTTAAAGACAGCTGGTAAGAAGAAGGCGGCAGGCAAGAAGAAATCCGCCAAGAAGAAGAAGAAGGCGGGAAAAAAGAAGAAAGCAAGCAAAGCCGCCAGCACGGCCAGCCCCGCGGAGACGATGGCGAGCACCCCGGAGCCACCGGCGCCATCCACCGCTGAGACTTCGAGCGCGCAAGCGCTGAATCCAGCGGCCGCGTGGCCGTTCCCCACCGGTTCCCGGCCGTAACCGGGAACCCGGGTGGACGAGGCGAGGGGCGCAAGCCCCCCGCCGGCCCTCGAAGCTCGCGGACCGGCTTGGTCAAGCGGCCCAAGACTGAAGACTTAGGCCGGTCCGCGAGGCTTCCCTTCGAAGCCCCCTTTCGGGGGAGCTTCGCCTGCTGTCCCGCATTCTACCGGCCGGCGCGCCGGGACCCCACGAAAGGTAAAAATACCTGCGCGAAACGTGGATGGGGTCTGCAGAGGTCTTTCCAATCTTTTGATTTCACTAAAGAAGCGCCATTTGCTGCGGCGCAGTGGCGAATTTGCCACAAATCGGTCCGATGGTACTTTTTCACGCTTCGGGCCTATAGAATCAGTCCCGGCAACTCGCAACCCAGGGAGCACGGAGGAACAAGATGAAGCAATTCACCTTGCATCTGTCGCGCCTGTACTCGCTGGCCAAGGCGGCCCTTGCCCTCTTCGGCCTTGCTGCTGTCCTGACCGTCACCCTACTGCCGTCTGAACGGCATCTAATTAGAAACGCCCTGCCGGCGCTTGGCTCCGCCGAGGCCACCGGTGACCCCTCGGCCATCGGCGGCGATGATGCCTCGGCCGAATCGGGCGCCCTTCCGACCGTGCAGGACCGCGAGCAGCAGGCGCTCGCCGAGTTCATCGCCAAGCGCTGGCGCATCGCCGAAACGGCCGCGACGAACTTCGTCGCGATCGCCTACCGGGCCGGCCAGCGCTATTCGGTCGACCCGGTGCTCATCCTGTCGGTGGTCGCCGTCGAATCGCGCTTCAACCCGATCGCGGAGAGCGTGGTGGGGGCCAAAGGGCTGATGCAGATCATCCCGAAGTACCACCTCGACAAGCTTCTCGACCACGGCGGGGAGGAGGCGCTCCTCGACCCCGAGGTGAACATCCACGTAGGCGCGCAGATCCTGCACGAGTATTACCGACGCCTGCAGGATCAGGAAGCCGCACTGCAGCGTTACGCCGGCGCCTTCGATGAGCCCACTTCGCGCTACGCCGCCAAGGTGTTCGAGGAGCGCATGCGCCTGGAGCCGATCCGGCAAAAGGCGCGCAGGGAGCAGGTCGCGCACGCCGCGATCTGACGAAGTCGCCCCCGCGAACGCGGGGGCCGAGTTTTCAGAGTTTCCGGCCGCAGAAGCGCGCGATCCTGCGCGCTGCTTCCTCGACGTCTGCCATGCTGCGCGTGTAGGCGAAACGCACATGGCGTTGCGTCTGATTGGCGCCGAAATCGCCTCCCGGGGTGGCCGCGACCGCCTCGCTCTCGAGAAGATCCCGGGCGAAAGCCTTAGAGTCGCCGCCGCAATCCGCGTATACGTAGAAGGCGCCGTGCGGCTCGGCCGGGATGGCGAGGCCCGCCTTGCGCAGCTCCGGAAGCAGGAAGTCGCGCCGCCGCGCGAACTCGCGTCGCCGTTCCTCCAATATCGAGAGCGACTCGGGCGAAAAGGCCGCCGCCGCCGCGTGCTGCGCGGCGGAGGGCGCGGAGATGAAAAGATGCTGGGCGAGCTTCTCGAAGCCGCGCAGCGCCCCTTCGGGCACGACCACCCAGCCCAGGCGCCAGCCGGTCATGCAGAAGTACTTGGAGAAGCTGTTGACGATCACTACTTCGCCCGGTAGCCCCAGGGCGGTGGCGGGCTCGGCGCCGTAGACCAGCCCCTGGTAGATCTCGTCGACGAGCAATACCCCGCCCTTGTCGGCGACGAAGGTCGCGATCCGGTGCAGCTCCTCCCTGTCGATCAGCGTGCCCGTCGGGTTGGAAGGCGAGCCGAGGAGCAGGCCCTTGGTGCGCATCCCCCAGGCCGCGCGCACCATTTCGAGGGTGGGCTGGAAATTCTGCGCCGCGCCCACCGGGAGTGCGCGGGCGACGCCTTCGAACGCGCGCACGAAGTGACGATACCCCGGGTATCCGGGGTCCGGCACGAGGACCTCGTCGCCTGCGTCGACGTAGAGCGCCGCGACGGTGAGCAGGCCCCCCGAAGCGCCGGAGGTCACCGCCACGCGCTTGGGGTCTAGCCGGGTTTTGAATTTTTCGTGGTAATGCCCTGCAATGGCCTCGCGAAGGGCGGGCAGGCCGAGCGTCGCGGTGTAGGCGGTCCTGCCGTCGCGCAGCGCGCGCACGCCCGCCTCGACCACCGGCGCGGGGGCGGTGAAGTCGGGCTCGCCGATCTCCATGTGGACCACTCGCCGGCCCTGCGCCTCGAGCGCGTGCGCGCGAGAGAGCACGTCCATGACCTCGAACGGCTCGATCTCCGCCGCGCGCCTTGTCGTGGGAACCCGCATGGGAGCGGGGATTATAATTTTTCGGTGGACGAGCAACTCAAGGAAAGCGCGCTCGAGTACCACCGGCGCAGCCCGCCCGGCAAGCTCTCCATCCTTCCGACCAAGCAGCTCACCAACCAGCGCGACCTCGCGCTCGCGTACTCGCCCGGCGTGGCGGCGGCTTGCGACGAGATCCGGGCCGACCCGGCGAAAGCGGTGCACTACACCTCGCGCGCCAACCTGATCGCGGTGGTGACCAACGGCACCGCGGTCCTCGGCCTGGGCGCAATCGGCCCGCTCGCGGCAAAGCCGGTCATGGAAGGCAAGGCGGTGCTGTTCAAGAAGTTCGCCGGAATCGACTGCTTCGACATCGAGCTCGACGAGCGCGACCCGGGCAAGCTGGTCGACATCATCGCCGCCCTCGAGCCCACCTTCGGCGCGATCAACCTCGAGGACATCAAGGCCCCCGAGTGCTTCATGATCGAGCGCGCGCTGCGCAAGCGCATGAAAATCCCGGTGTTCCACGACGACCAGCACGGAACCGCCATCACGGTGGGCGCCGCCGTCTACAATGGCCTGAAGGTAGTGAACAAGAAGCTTGAAGAGGCGAAGCTGGTCGCTTCCGGCGCCGGCGCCGCCGCGCTCGCCTGCCTCGAGCTCCTCGTCAAGATGGGCATGCCGCGCTCCAACATCACCGTCACCGACATCAAAGGGGTGGTGTACAAGGGCCGCCGCGAGGAGATGGACCCGGACAAGGAGCGCTTCGCCGTCGAAACCCGGGCGCGCACGCTCGACGAGGTGATCGCCGGGGCCGACCTCTTCCTCGGCCTGTCGGCCGGGGGCGTGCTGAAGCCCTCGATGGTGAAGAAGATGGCCGAGCGCCCGCTCATTCTCGCGCTGGCGAACCCCGAACCCGAGATCTCGCCGGAGGATGCCAAGGCGGTGCGCCCCGACTGCGTCATCGCCACCGGGCGCTCGGACTATCCCAACCAGGTCAACAACGTCCTGTGCTTCCCGTTCATCTTCCGGGGGGCGCTCGACGTCGGCGCGACCACCATCAGCGACGAGATGGAGATCGCCGCGGTGCGCGCCATCGCCGAGCTCGCGCAGGCGGAGACCTCGGAGCAGGTGGCGCTCGCGTACGGCATCGAGTCGATCAGCTTCGGCCCCGAATACATCATTCCGCGGCCGTTCGATCCGCGCCTCATCGCCCGGGTTGCGCCCGCGGTGGCCAAGGCGGCGATGGACTCAGGCGTGGCGACGCGCCCGATCGCCGACCTCGACGCCTACCGCGAATCGCTCAGCCAGTTCGTGTACCAGTCGGGCCTCATCATGAAGCCGCTGTTCAGCGCCGCCAAGGCGGCGCCGCGGCGCGTGGTCTACGCCGAGGGCGAGGACGAGCGCGTCCTGCGCGCGGCGCAGATCGTCATCGACGAAGGCCTGGCGAAGCCGATCCTGATCGGCCGGCCGCAGGTGGTCGAGCAGCGCCTGCAGCGCCTCGGGCTGCGGGTGCGTCCGGGCAGGGAATTCGAGCTCATCAACCCCGAGTCCGATCCGCGCTACCGCGACTACTGGAGCACCTATCACAGGCTCACCGAGAGGAAGGGCGTGACGCCGGATTTCGCGCGTGTCGAGATGCGCCGCACCTCGACGCTGATCGGGGCGGTGGGCATCTACAAGGGCGAGGCCGACAGCATGCTCTGCGGCGTGTCGGGCGCGTTCGGGATGCACATGCACTTCATCGACGCCGTGATCGGCCTGCGGCCGGGGCTGCGCGGCTACGCGGCGATGAACGTGGTGATGATGCCGGGGCGCACGGTGTTCATCTGCGACACCTACGTGAACCCGGATCCCGATGCCGACCAGATCGCCGAAATGACGCTGCTCGCCACCGAGGAGATCAGGCGCTTCGGCATCGTGCCGAAGGTGGCGCTCCTCTCGGCGTCGAACTTCGGCTCGCTCAAGACCGCCTCGGCCGCGAAGATGCGCGAGGCGCGCGGCCTCATCGCGCAGCGCGCGCCCGAGCTCGAGATCGAGGGCGAGATGCACGGCGACGCCGCGCTCTCGGAAGTGATCCGCCTGCGCGTATTCCCCAACTCGCGCCTGCGCGGCGAGGCCAACCTCCTCATCATGCCGACGCTCGACGCCGCCAACATCTCGTTCAACCTTCTCAAGACCGCCGCCGGCGGCGGCGTGACGGTGGGTCCGATCCTGCTCGGGGCGGCGCGTCCGGTGCACATCCTTACGCCTTCCGCCACGGTGCGGCGCATCGTCAACATGACCGCGCTCGCGGTCGCCGACGCGAACGCGCCACGAGGCCAAGAACAGACGCTGCTCTGATGGAGACCGCAGCCAGCAACGTCGCGCCCTTCCCGGCCAGCCGGATGAAGCCGCGGGCGGGGCTGGTGCTGACCGGCGGCGGCGCGCGCGCCGCCTACCAGGCGGGCGTGCTCAAGGCAGTGCGCGACATCCTCGGCAGGCCCACGCGCAACCCGTTCCCGATCCTCGCCGGCACCTCGGCGGGCGCGATCAACGCCGCTTGCCTCGCGGCCGCGGCCGACGACTTCACCGGCGCGGTGGCGCGGCTGCTCGCCTTCTGGGAGCGCATGCGCTGCCATCACATCTACCGCACCGACGCCTGGAGCATCATGAAGAGCGGCGCGCGCTGGCTCACCGCCACCATGCTCGTCTCGCGGCGCAACCCGATCTCGCTGCTCGACAACACGCCCTTGCGCGACCTGCTGGAGAAGAACGTCGCGACCGAAAAGATCCAGGCGCACCTCGACGCCGGCGCGCTCTACGCCGTGTGCGTCACCGCCTCCGGCTACACCTCCGGCCAGAGCGTGTCGTTCTTTCAGGGCGGCAGCGGCCTCGAGGGCTGGGAGCGCAACCAGCGCATCGGCGCGGCGGTCTCGCTGAAGGTCGAGCACCTGCTCGCCTCGGCGGCGCTGCCGTTCATCTTCCCGGCGGTGAAGCTGCACCGCGAGTACTTCGGCGACGGCTCGATGCGCCAGATCGCGCCGGTGAGCCCGGCCCTGCACCTCGGGGCGGACCGGGTGCTCATCGTCGGCTCGGGGCGCCAGAGCGTCGAGCAGCCGCGCGCCCGCTCGAACGTGTACCCGTCGCTCGCGCAGATCGCCGGGCACGCGCTGAACAGCATCTTCCTCGACAGCCTGATGGTCGACATCGAGCGCCTGGAGCGGATCAACCGCACGCTCAAGCTCATCCCGCCCGAGGCGCTCAAGGACTCGCAGCTGCGCCCGGTCAAGGTGCTGTTCATCACCCCGTCGCAGCCCCTCGAGCGCATCGCCGCGCGCTTCGTGCACGAGCTGCCGCCCAGCGTGCGCTTCATCCTGCGCCCGACCGGCGCGCTCAACCGCTCGGGCTCGAACCTTGCAAGCTATCTCCTTTTCGAGGAGGCTTTCTGCCGCGCGCTGATCGAGCTCGGCTACGACGACACCATGCGGCGCGACGCAGAGGTGCACCAGTTTTTCGACCATAGCGAAGGCCGCATCCATGCCTGACCAGCCGCCGCAGGACCCGTTCGAGCTGTTCCGCCGGCTGTGGGGGCCGCTCGGCGTGCCGATTCCCGGCATGGCCATGCCGACGCTCGATCCGGCGGAAATCGAGAAGCGCATCGCCGACCTGCGCTCGATCGAGGGCTGGCTCAACATGAACCTCAACATGGTGAGGTTCTCCATCCAGGGGCTGGAGCTGCAGCGTGCAACGCTCCAGGCGATGCGCGACGCGGCCAACCCGCCGAAGGGATGAAGGCATTCGCTTTCGCCCACGGGCCCGACTGGCGGGCCTGCGTCGAGGCGCTCGGCCGTCCCGGCCGGGGGCTGGGTTTCGTGTATTTCACCGACGCGCTCACCGCCGAAGCGGATGCGATCCTCGATGCGCTCAAGACCCGGACCGGGGTCGGCGACTGGATCGGTTCGGTCGGCACCGGCATTCTCGCCACCGGCACCGAGCACCAGGCAGGGCCGGCGCTCGCGGCCATGGTGGCCGACTTCGACGCTTTTTCGGTCTTCTCCGGCCGCGCGCCGCTGAAGACGGGCGGCAGCTTTGCCGTGGTGCACGCCGACCCGGCCGCGCCCGACCTTCCCGGATTGGTCTCCGACATGTCCGCGAAAGTCGACACCGGCTACATCGTCGGAGGGGTGTCGAGCTCCCGCTCGCAAACTGTGCAGATCGCGAACGAGGTGCTGAGCGGCGGGCTTTCGGGCGCGGTCTTGGGGCAGGAGGTCGCCGTCGCGACCCGTCTTACGCAGGGTTGTACCCCCTACCCGGGGCGCTTCCGGGTCACCGAGGGGGAGGACAACCTCGTCGCGAAGCTCGACGGCCGCCCGGCGCTGGAAGTGCTCCTCGAGGCGGTCGGCGGCGAACGGACGCAGCTTCTGGTCGGGTTGCCGGTGCCAGGCAGCGACACGGGCGACTACACCGCGCGCAATATCGTCGGCGTCGACCCCAAGACCGGGCTGGTGGCGATTGGCGACCTGGTCGAGCCGGGCATGGAGATCCTGTTCTGCAAGCGCGATGCCGCGGCCGCCAAAAAAGACCTGCAAAACCTTCTCTCGAACCTGAAACAGGCGGTGCCGGAGCCTCGCGGCGCGCTGTATTACTCCTGCGTGGCCCGCGGCGAGCACATGTTCGGGCGCCGCGGTGCGGAACTGGACCTCGTCAAGCGATCGCTCGGCGAGGTTCCGCTGGTAGGATTCTTCTGCAACGGCGAAATCTCCCGCGACCGGCTGTACGGCTACACCGGCGTCCTGACCGTCTTCAGATAGGAGTGTTCCATGGCAAAGGCAGTCCGCTTCCACAAGCAGGGTGGTCCCGAGGTCATGCAGTACGACGATGTCCAGGTGGGCGATCCCGGCCCGGGACAGGCGCGCATCCGCCACACCACGATCGGCGTCAACTTCGTCGACGTCTATCAGCGCTCGGGCCTCTACCCGATGCAGCTCCCGCAGGTCGCCGGCAATGAAGGCGCAGGCGTGGTGGAGGCGGTCGGGCAGGGCGTCACCGACCTCAAGGCGGGCGATCGCGTCGCCTACACCGGGCTGCCGGGCTCGTACTGCGAGGTGCGCCTCGTGCCTGCGGAGCGGATGGTCAAGCTGCCCCAGGGAATCTCGGACGAGCAGGCCGCTTCGATGATGCTGAAGGGCCTGACGGTGCACTACCTCATCCACACCACCTATCCGGTGAAGAAAGGCGAGACCGTGCTGTGGCACGCCGCCGCCGGCGGGGTAGGCCTGATCGCCTGCCAGTGGCTGAAGCACCTCGGCGTCACGGTGATCGGCACCGCCGGCTCGGACGAGAAATGCGCGCTCGCCAAGGCGCACGGCGCCGAGCACGTCGTCAACTACAGCCGCGAGAACTTCGTCGAGCGCGTGCAGGCGATCACCGGCGGCAAGAAGGTGCCGGTGGTCTACGACTCCGTTGGCAAGAGCACCTGGGAAGGGACCCTCGAGTGCCTGCGGCCGCGCGGCCTGATCGTGTCCTTCGGCAACGCCTCCGGGCCGGTTCCGCCGGTCAACCTGGGGATCCTGTCGACCAAGGGCTCGCTCTACGTCACCCGGCCGACGCTCGCCACCCACATCGCGAGCCGCGCCGACCTGGTCGAGCGCTCGAACGATCTGTTCGAGGTGGTGAAGAGCGGCAAGGTGAAGATCGAGACGAGCAAGCGCTACAAGCTCGCCGATGCGGCGCAGGCGCACCGCGATCTCGAGGCGAGGAAGACGACCGGCTCGGTCGTCCTCCAGCCCTAGCCGGCAGACCAGAAGCCGGCTGAAAAGCGAAAGCTACTTGATCCCGAGGATGCCCTTGGCCTTGCCGAGGGCAGCCATCGATTCGTTGTGCTTGCCGGCCTTGTGGAGCTGCTCGCCTTCGTCGCGCAGCTGCTTCACTTGCGCCGTCTGCTTCGCGTCGAGCTTGGCCTTGGGTAGCGCCGCGTCGATCGCCTTGATCTCGTTGGGGCAGTTGTGGGCCCACGCCATCGAGGCGAACGCGAATGCTGCAACGGTCAATGCGATACGCTTCATGTTCCTTCCTCCGTATGGTTCTTGATGTGGCGGCGCTGAGGGAGCGCCTGAAGCGCACCCCGGGCGCGTTCTCAGTATACGGCGACGACGACCGCCGCGAGTCGGTCGTAGCCGTCCCGACCGCGGCCGCGGTGCTGGTGCCGATCGTCGACCGCTCGTCGGGTCTCACGGTCATCTTCACGCGCCGCACCACGCACCTGAAGGCGCATTCGGGGCAGGTCAGCTTTCCGGGCGGCCGCGCCGAGCCCGAGGACCCGACGCCCGAGTTCACGGCCCTGCGCGAGGCGCAGGAGGAAATCGGCCTCGCGGCCGAGCGCGTGGAGGTGCTCGCGCGGCTGCCCGAGTACCACACGCGCACCGGCTTCCGGGTCACGCCGGTCGTAGGCCTCGTCACCGCCCCGGTCGAACTGGTCCCGGACCCACGCGAGGTGGAGGAGGTGTTCGAAGTGCCGCTCGCGTTCCTGCTCGATCCCGCCAATCACCGCCGCGAGACGCGCGAGCTGCAGGGGCGCACGGTGGGCTACTACGTGATGCGGTACGGGACTCACACCATCTGGGGCGCGACCGCCGGAATGCTCGTGAACCTCTTCCGCCACTTGGCTGAATAGAATGCCGCCATGAGCGTGCTCGCGATCGTCGTCGCCCTGCTCGCCGAGCAGTGGCGGCCTCTCGACAGCCGAAGAACCGTGCAGCCGGTCCTCGACGCCTGGGCCGGATGGCTCGAGCACGCGTTCAACGGCGGCGAGAAGAGCCACGGCATGGTGGCCTGGCTGGTGGCGGTGCTGCCGCCGGCCGCAGCCGCGATCGCGATCCACCACCTGCTCGCGTCGGTCCACTTCCTGCTCGCGCTCGCCTTCAACATCGCGGTGCTCTACTTCACCTTGGGGTTCCGCCAGGTCAGCCACTATTTCACCGAGCTGCAGCTCGCGGTGAAGTCCGGCGACATCGAGCGTGCGCGCTCGCTGCTCGAGCAGTGGCGCGGCGCCTCGGGGGTGGTGCGCACGCGGGAGGAGGTGATCCGGCTCGCGATCGAGGAGGCGCTGATCTCGTCGCAGCGGCACGTGTTCGGCGTGATCTTCTGGTACGTCCTGCTGCCGGGTCCCAGCGGCGCGATCCTCTACCGCCTGGCCGCTTACCTGCGCGAGCGCTGGAAGGAGCTCGGCGGCTTCGGCCGCTTCGCCGAGAACGCCTTCGAGCTGATCGAATGGCCGGCGGTGCGCCTCACCGCGGCCTCGTTCGCCGTGGTCGGCGATTTCGAGGATTCGATCTACTGCTGGCGCACGCAGGCGCGCGCCTGGGCCGAGCCGAACGAGGGCGTGGTGCTCGCCGCCGGCGCGGGCGCGATGGGCCTGCGCCTGGGCATGCCGGTTCAGGAGGTCGAGGGCATGCAGCCGCGCCCCGAGCTCGGCGTCGGCGAGCCCGCCGACGGGCCGTTCCTCGACAGCACCGTGGGCCTGGTCTGGCGCGCGCTCGTGCTGTGGGTGTTCGTGCTCCTCGTCGTTAGCGTAGCGCGGCTGCTCTAGGCACGCTCGGTGCTTGGAACTCCGGGTGAGACGTCGTAGACGCAGTCGCTCCCTCGTGAAGGCCGCCGAGCTGTCCATTGCCGCTCCGCAGGTTGTCGCGCTGCGCGCCGCACGCATGCTCGCCGCCGGCGCCAACCCGAATGCACGCGACCGGCGCGAGCTCGAGCGCATGGGCACGGAGAAGGTTCTGGCGTTCTGGGAATCGATGAACGCCATGGGACTCGAGATGGCGAAGGCGCAGCAGCAATATGCGCTGCAGGCGATGCGCCAGTGGTGGTCGCCCTGGCTGAGCCCGTGGTCGGCGGCGGCGAGCGCGACCCGGGTGCTGGAAAAAGGTCTCGGGCCGGTGCATCGGCGTGCATCGGCGAATGTCCGCCGCCTGCGGAAGGCTCGCCGGCGGTGAGCTACCCCTTCCGATGGGCGCCGCAGCGCCAGCACTGGCTGAACTGCGCACCGAGCGTCTCGCCGCAGTCGCAGGTCCAGTCTGGGCCCGTCGCCGGCTGCGCATCGAGAATCTGATTTGCCTTCTCGAAATCCTGGTCTTCGAGAACCCAGACCTGGGCCTCGCACTCCGCGGGCGGCAGCTCGCCCATGGCGGAGGACAGGTACTGGTTGCGCACCAATACCTTGATGCCCGCCGCCTCGAGCAGGTTCTTCGCGTGATGGACGAGCTGCTGGTTGTAGGACCCGAAGACTCGCTTCACTAGGCGGTTCTCAGGCGGGCGATGCGCGCGGCCGCCGGAGGATGGGAATCGTAGAACGCCGAGTGCACCGGGTCGGGGGTGAGCGTGCTGGCGTTGTCCTTGTAGAGCTTCACCAGGGCCTGCTCGAGGTCGGAGGGCTGCGCAAAGCGCACCGCGTACGAATCGGCCTCGAACTCCCGCTTGCGCGAGTAGCGGCTCATCAGCGGATCGAGGAAGAACGTGAACTCCGGGATCGCGAGCAGGAAGAGCGCGAGCGCGGCCGCCATGCTGGGCGTGGCGACCCCCAGCCCCGAGAAGAACCACGGCTGGTCATACACCTGGCCGAGGATCCAGAAGCCGGCGAGGCTGAACGCCGCGCTGAGCGCGATTCCCTTCGCGATGTGGTGCAGCTTGTAGTGGCCGAGCTCGTGGGCGAGCACCGCCTCGACCTCGGAGATGGTGAGGCGCTGGATCAGCGTGTCGAACAGCACGATGCGCTTGCCGGCGCCGAAGCCGGCGAAGAACGCGTTGCCGTGGCTCGAGCGCTTGGAGCCGTCCATGACGAAGAGGCCCCGGTACTTGAAGCCGCATCTGGCGAGCAGCGCGGCGATGCGCGTGGCGAGCTCGCCTTCGGTGACCGGCGTGAACTTGTTGAAGAGCGGCAGGATGAGCGCGGGATAGATCATCATGAAGACGACGAGGAACGCCACCAGCAGCAGCCACGCGTAGACCCACCAAAAGCCGCCCATCTTCTGCATCAGCCACAGGATCGCCATCGCGAGCGGCACGCCGAGCACCGCGGAGACCGCGAGCTGCTTCGCAAGATCGGACAGGAACAGCGCGAAGGTCATGCGGTTGAAGCCGAACTCCTGCTCCACGACGAAGATGCGGTAGAGCGCGACCGGCAGGCCGACGACGAACTGGACCGCGAACACGCTCACCAGCAGCGCCGTTCCATGCGCGAGCGAGCCTGGCGCAACCAGCGCGCCCCAGGCCTCGGAGAGAAGCTGGACGCCTCCGCCGAGCGTGAGGCCGAGCACCAGCAGCGCGCCGACGAAGAGGCTCACCAGCCCGAGGCGCGCCTTCGCCACGGTGTAGTCGGCGGCCTTCTGGTGCGCCGCGAGCGGGATCGCTTCGGCGAAGGTCTGCGGAACCGCGGCGCGGTGCGCGCTCACGTGGCGGATCTGGCGCAGCGCGAGCCACAGGCGAGTGGCGCTGGCCGCGGCCAGCGCGGCGAGAAAGATCCAGGTCAGGGCGTTCGACATCGCCATGAGAGAATAAGCCATGCCCGCCGATCCGAACAACCTGATCTGGATCGACATGGAGATGACCGGCCTGCAGCCCGACAGCGACCGGATCATCGAGATCGCGCTGCTCGTCACGGACGCGCAGCTCAACATCCTCGCGCAGAGCCCGGCGTGGGTGCTGCACCAGCCCGACGAGGTGCTCGACGCGATGGACTCGTGGAACAAGGGCACGCACGCGAAGACCGGGCTCATCGGCCGCGTCAAGGCTTCGTCGCTCGCCGAGGCGCAGGCCGAGTCGATGGCGCTCGAGTTTCTCGCGCCGCACGTGCCGGCCAACGCCTCGCCGATGTGCGGCAACTCGATCTGCCAGGACCGGCGCTTCCTCGCGCGCTGGATGCCGCGGCTCGAGGCGCATTTCCACTACCGCAACCTCGACGTGTCCACGCTGAAGGAGCTGGTGCGGCGCTGGAAGCCCGAGCTCCTCAAGGGCTTCAGCAAGGAAGGCAAGCACGAAGCGCTCGCCGACATCCTCGAGTCGATCGAGGAGCTGAAGTTCTACCGCAGGAGCGCGATGTCGATCTGATCCGCCGCCACGCCGGCCGAGCCCCGGGTCGCGGCCGGATCACAGATGAACACCGCAGGTCCATGTTCGAACGTGACCGTGCTCGGGGCGAGCTGCGCCGCTTCCACCAGGTCGGTCAGCCATTGCTCGAGGTCCATGGCGCGAGAATATCGAGGGCATGACCGGCGCTCAGTGCGCTTACGCACCGGTAGCGCGATTCACGCGGCGTCGAGGGTTCCGTGGTACGCAGCGATCAGTCCGGCGATCGGGATGCGGATATGCACGCGGAACAGGAACCTGCCGTCGCGCTCCTTCTCGCTCGCGATGACCTGCGGAACCAGCGAGGCGGGGAGCGGGAAGCCGAGGATCCACGCCCGGCGGCACTTGATCACCAGCGCGAGACCGCGTTTCTCGCACTCGAGCTCGCACTTGAGCGCGCCGAAGCGCTCGTAGAGCCTGCCTTCCTCGAAAGACAGCACCGAGCTCATCGGATGGCCGCCGAAGCGGCGCCACCAGCGCTCGCCGCCGTCGGCGGTGTCGCGGAACTCCACGCGGCAAGGCGTCGCCACCTGCGCCGGCGGAAAGGCGAACGCCCAACCCGCGAGCCTCGAAAGAAGCCCGGCCCCGCGGCGCACGGTCGCGCGGCCGATGAGCAGGCGCCATGCCGTATCCGAGTGCACCCGGCGGACCGCCCACGGCAGGGAACGAAACCGGCCGCCCATCGAGCGCGCGTACATGCAATAGGTGCTCATATCCTCCCCCTGATGTCTCGCAATGCGTCGTCGAACCGGGCGAACCGGAAGCGAAACCCGGCTTCGCAAAGGCGCGTGGGCTGTACCCACTGCCCGCGCGTGAAGAGGCGCGCCATCTCGCCCAGCGAGCGCTCGAGCAGCCACGCGGGAATCGCGAGCCAGAGCGGACGGCGGTAGCTCTCGGCGATCACCCGGACGAACGCATCCTGGCGCAGCGCGCCCGGCGCGACCACGTTGAAAGGTCCGCGCGCCTGCGGGGTGCGCACGAGGAACGCGACAGCCTGCACCACGTCGTCGACGTGCACCCAGCTTACCCACTGCCGGCCGTTGCCTATGCGCGCGCCCAGGGCCGCGAGGTGCGGTGCCATGAGCATCGGCAGGGCACCACCCCAGCCCATCACCAGCCCGAGGCGCAATGTGCATACGCGCACGCCGAACTGCCCGGCGCGCTCGGCGCAGCGCTCCCACGCCTTGCACAGCTCCGACATGAACTCGGCACGGCCGGCGTCGCGCTCGGTCATTGGCTCGTCGCCGCGGTCGCCGTAGTAGCCGATCGCCGAGGCGTTGACGAGAAGCGCCGGCCGGGGATTGCTGCGCGCGATGAACTCCACGAGCTCGCCGGTCGTTCCGAGCCTGCTCTCGAGGAGCGCGCGCCTGCGCGAGCGCGTCCAGGGCAGGCCGACCACGGGGGCTCCGGCGAAGTTGATCACGACGTCGAACGAAGCCTTTTCCGGGAGGGACTTGTGCACGCCGACGCGGCCGTCGAAGAGCAGCCATGCGCGCGCCTCGTCGCGCACGTGGAGCGTGACGGCATGGCCGGCATCGAGCAGCGCCCACACCAGGCGGCGGCCGATAAAGCCGGTCGCGCCGCTCACCAGCACGCTGAGCCGTCTTCCGCCGAAATCCGCCCGGGGCCCTCCGCCCATCGCGGCGAGCTTGCGCGCCGCGTGCAGGTCGCGCAGGCCCGAGGCGACCAATCCCGCCGCTCCGAGCGAGAGCAGCCATCCGCGCCAGCCGTGGTCCGCGAGCACGAGCGTACTCGCGGCTTGCCACCATCCCGCGAGTGTCGCGCCGAGGGCGAGCAGGAATGCGCCGCCGTTCACCGCGAGCAGCGTATGGGTGACGCGTTCGCTCGCCGGAAGCTTGCGCGTGCGGTCCTCCACGACGAAGTCGGCGAGCGTGAGCCCGATTTCGACCGCGAAGAGCGCCACGGGCACCACGGCAAGCCAGCCTCGCCATTCGAGCCAGCCCAGGCCGACTGCGATGGCGGCGTAGACAAGCGCGCGCACGCCGTGGATGCGCAGCTCGGTTGAAGCGCCGCGGCGGTACGGCAGCTGCTCCCGGATCTCGTGGTGATAGAGCGTGTCGAAAGCGCCGAGCGCGAACTGGACGAGCAGGAGATCGAGCATGGCCTACAGCCCGAGCCGCCGGCTGATCGCGTAGCGGTTGCGCGCGAAGGCGAGATAAGCGCGGTCAGCCAGGCGGTTCACCAGCGGCAGCCGCGTTGCCGCGAGCAGCCAGCCGAGGCCGACCGCGGCATACGCGGCGCGGATGGCGTCCATGCCGGCGAGCAGCCGGCCGTCGGGGGCCAGGGCGTGCATGCGCTCCATGAGCGCGGGCATCGTGGTTCCGTAGCGCGCCGGGTCGAAGCCCGGCGCGGCGATGTCGAGGCACTCGAGACGGCGGGCGCCATCCAGCGAGCGCAGGCGCCGCATCTCCAGGCTGCAGACCGGGCAGGCGCCGTCGTAGAGCAGCTGCAGCCTGACGGGCGCGAGGGTCAGCCGGCGGCGCCCCGCTTCCGGATTCTCCAGCGCATCGGCGGCCGCGGCGCATAGCTGCGGCGAAGCCACGTTGTCAGGACAGGCGAGCACGACCCAGTCGAGCGCGAGCGATTGAAGCTTGCGCTCTGCATAGTGGCGGGTGGCGAGGGCGGGCGAGCGCTTCGCCGCCGGATCGCCCGCGATCGTGAAGTGCACGACGCGGCGCACTCCTGCGCGTTCGCAGGCCTGGTAAAGCGCCGCCGGCCCGAGGGCGTGGACGGTCTCGAAGTGCGCCTCGGCGCTCTCCGCACGCAGCCCGGCGCAGTTCAGCACGGCGTCGAAGGCGTGGAGCCTCCGCAGCCAGGTCGCAGGGTCCAGGTCACGATGCAGATCGCCGGCGATCCAGCCGTAGTCGGGATAGCGCTCGAAGGCCTCTGCGCGGCGGCGGCTCACGCCGACCACGGCGTGCCCGCGCGCGTGCAGGTGTGCGGCGATGGCCTTGCCGATCGAACCGGTCGCTCCGAGGATCAGCACTCTCATGATCGCCTCACCCGGTCTTCTTGAGCAGGGTGTGGACCTTGGCCCCCATCTTCATGAGCTGGAGCCACGACCCGGGCTTCAGTTTCTTCATCTCGTCGTACCAGTCGCTCAGGGCTTCGCTGAATCCCAGCACTTCCTCGATCTTCTTCAGCACCCCGGGAGGCGTGGCTTCGTCCGCCTGCAGCACGCAGTCGCGCAGCACGCTTAGCGTCGGATCGATCTCGCGCCGCTTACGGCCTTCCACGATGAGACGAAATATCTCGTACACATCCCGCAGCGCGACGTAGTGGTCACGGCGCTCGCCCATCAAGTGGGCGACGCTGACGAGCCCCCAGCTTTGCAGCTCCTTCAGGCTGGTGCTGACGTTCGAGCGCGCAACGCCGAGCGTCTCGGCGATCTCCTCGGCGTGCATCGGCCGCTCGGCGAGGAACAGGAGGGCGTGGAGCTGCGACAGCGTGCGGTTCATGCCCCAGCGCGCGCCCATCTCGCCCCAATGCAGGATGAACTTCTGGGAGATCGGATCGAGTTCCATTGGCCGTCCCTGTATTTCAGATATTTCTGTCTAGACAGAAACTACAGGACGGAACGACTGCGGTCAATACTTCGTAACGCCTTGGTTGTTTTGGTGTTTTAAGTTACTCGACTTCGACGATGCACTCGATCTCGACCGGGATGCCCATGGGCAGCGAGCCCATGCCGACCGCCGAGCGCGCGTGCTTGCCGCGCTCGCCGAACACCTGGACGAAGAGGTCGGAGCAACCGTTGATGACCTTGGGCTGGTCCTCGAAGTCGGGCACGGCGTTCACCATGCCGAGCACCTTGACCACGCGCTTGACCTTGTCGAGGCTGCCGAGCTCGGCGCGCATCACCGCAATGAGGTCGAGCCCAACGGTGCGCGCGTGCTGGTAGGCCTGCTCGACCGTGTACTCGCGGCCCACCTTGCCCTTCGGCCGCTTGCCGTCCTTGCCCGCGCGCGGGCCCTTGCCGGCGAGGAACAGGAGATTCCCCGCGCGCACCGCGTTCACGTAGTTCGCGACCGGGGCCGAAACGGTCCCGAGGTCGATGCCGAGCTCTTCGAGGCGTTTTTCCGCGCTCATTGGAATGGGACTACCTTGCCGGGGTTCATCAGGTTGTCCGGGTCGAGCACTTTCTTGATGTCGCGCATGACGTCGAGCACGTCGTCGCCCAGCTCCATGCGCATCGAGCCGATCTTGCCCATGCCGACCCCGTGCTCGCCGGTGCAGGTGCCTTCCAGGCGCAGCGCGCGCTCGACCAGGCGCTTGTTGAACGCCTTGGCGAGCTCGGTCTCCTCGGGCTTGGCCGGGTCGACCAGGAACATGAGGTGGAAGTTGCCGTCGCCGATGTGGCCGAGCAGCGGCACCGGCGCGATGTAGCTCCTCACGTCCTCCATGGTCTCGTGCACGCATTCGGCGAGGCGCGAGATGGGCACGCACACGTCGGTGGACACCGCGCGCGAGCCCGGCCGGATCTGCAGGCAGGCGAAATACGCGTCGTGCCGCGCCTGCCAGAGCTGGCTGCGCTCCTCGGGCTTCGTCGCCCAGACGAAATCCTTGCCGCCGTGCTCCTTGGCGATCGCCTGCACCGCTTCCGCCTGCTCCACTACGGAGGTATTGCTTCCGTGGAACTCGAAAAATACGGTGGGCGCGACACGGTAGCCCGTCTTCTTGAACTTGTTGATCGCCGCCACGGTCTTGTCGCACACGATGTCGCAGCGCGCCACCGGGATCCCGGCCTGGATGGTCTGGATCACGGTGCGCGTGCAGCCGTCGACCGAGTCGAAGGCGCACACCGCCGCCGACATCGCCTCCTGCACCGGGTACAGGCGCACCGTCACCTCGGTGATGATGCCGAGCGTTCCCTCGGAGCCTACGAAGAGGCGGGTGAGGTCGTAGCCCGCGGCGGATTTTTTTGCCCTTGTGGAAGTTTGAATAATCCGCCCGTCGGCGAGGACGACCTTGAGCGAGAGCACGTTCTCGCGCATGGTGCCGTAGCGCACCGCGTTGGTTCCCGAGGCCCGGGTCGCGGCCATGCCGCCGAGCGTGGCGTCGGCGCCGGGGTCGACCGGGAAGAACAGGCCCGTGTGCTTGATGTATTCGTTCAGCTGCTTGCGCGTCACGCCGGCCTGCACCACGGCGTCGAGGTCCTCCTCGTGCACCGCGAGCACCCTGTTCATGCGCGACAGGTCGATCGACACGCCGCCCTGCACCGCGAGGATGTGGCCCTCGAGCGAGGTGCCGACGCCGAAGGGGATCATCGGCACGCGGTGGCGCCGGCAGATGTCGACCACGTCGCGCACTTCATCGGTAGTTTCGACAAACACCACGGCGTCGGGAAGGGCATACGGAAAATACGACTCGTCCTTGCCGTGGTGCTCGCGCACCGCGGCGGAGGTCGAGACGCGCTCGCCCAGCAGCGCCTTCAGCTCCGCGAGCGCCGCATCGATACCTTGGCGCGCGGATTCTTGCGCGCCGGACCCAGGTTCGCGGGGCTTGTTCATGAGCTCATTTTAGGCGGATCTCGCCGTCGAACGGCACGCGCACGCCGAGCGAGGGAATCTCGAGGGTGCATTTGACCGGCACGCTCTCGCTGCCTTTCAGCTTGCCCGACTCGATCGACTTCTGCACCGCCTGCTCGATCTCGCGCTGCGAGCTCACCCCCACCAGCTTCAGGAACTTGCGGATGCTGAGGTTGAAGGTTTCCTGATCCATTACCTGCCTCCTTTGAGGATTCTGTTTGCAAGTTCTTTGCCCAGCTCGACGCCCCACTGGTCGAAGCTGTTGATGTTCCAGACTATCCCCTGGGTGAAGACCTTGTGCTCGTAGAGCGCGATCAGCCGGCCCATCATCCCCGCATCCAGTTTCTCGAACGTCAGCATGCTCGAAGGCCGGTTTCCCGGGTATTGCCGGTACGGCGGCAGGGTGGGGTCGTCGGTGCCGAACGCGAGCGCATCGGCCTGCGCGCGGCAGTTCGCCGAAAGCTTCGGCTCCAGGCCGAGCTCGATGAAGTCGCAGGCGACGGGCTGCGTGCCCTGGTGCAGCAGCTGGTGGAAGGAATGCTGGCTCACCGTGCCTTCGGCGCCGAACAGCACCGGCGCCGTGGCGTACGACAGCTCGCGCCCGTCGCGGTCCACGCGCTTGCCGTTCGACTCCATCTCGAGCTGCTGGAGGTAGGACGGAAGCAGGCGCAGCGCGTTCGCATACGGCAGCACGGCGTGCGTCTGGATGCCGAGGAAGTTCACGTTCCAGGCGCCGACGAGCGCCATCAGCACGGGCACGTTCTTTTCGAGCGGGGCCTGCGCGAAGTGCTCGTCGAGCTCCCTGGCGCCGTCGAGGAACTGCTGGAACGCGTCCGGCCCGATGGCGCACATCGCCGCGAAGCCCACCGCGGACCAGACCGAGAAGCGCCCGCCCACCCAGTCCCACATCGGGAAGATCTCCTGCGCGCCGAGCTGTCTTGCCAGCGGGACGTTTGCCGTCACCGCAATAAAGTCTTTCGCACCCCAGGCCTTCGCGGCGTGCGCGTTGGCCATCGTTTCCTGGGTGGTAAACGTCTTGGAGACGACGACGAAAAGCGTGCTCGCCGGGTCGGCGCCGTCGAGCGCGCGCGCGAGGTCCTTCGGATCGACGTTCGCGGCGAAGCGCACGTCGAGCGTGCCGTCGCCGAGCGCGTCGGCGAGCAGCCGCGGCCCGAGGTCCGAGCCTCCGGTGCCGAGGTTGACGATCCGCTTGTAGCGCTTCTCGCTTCTAACCCGGGTGGCGAGGGCCTTCGCGCGCTCCAAGGTTTCGCGCACATCCGAGGGAGGATCGGAGGCGCGCAGGGCGGTGTGCCATGCGGGGCGGTTCTCGGTGTTGTTCACCGCCTTGCCGGCGAGCAGCGCCTCGCGCCACTCGGCGAAGCCGCGCTCTGCGGCGAGCCTGACGAGCAGGCGCAGCGTCATGGCGCCCAGCCTCTGGCGCGAGTAGTCGTAGCGCACGCCCGGGCCTTCGGCGACGAGCTGGACGCCCCTGGCGACGTCCTGCTCGAACAGGCCGCGCAGCCGCACGCCGCGCCAGCTTTCGGCGTGGTGCGCGAGGTCCTGCCACGCTTTGCATTCGATGGGGGCGGTGGTGTTCATTTCCCGAAGCGGTAGAGGCGGAAGCTTTCGTTCTTGTCGCCCGGGCGGCCGACGTCGGCGAGCTTGGTCCAGCCCGCCCCGGGCGCGTCGAACTCGTGCTGAGGGTTTCCTTGCACGAGCAAAAGCGGGCACTCCTGCGGCTTGCCGAAATTGAACGCGCGTGGCTGTATGTCGCCATAGTAGTCGAGCGAGGCGCCCTGCGGCACGCCCAGGTTCTTCTGCGTCATGCAGGTCGTGCCGACCGGGATCTTCGAGCGCAGCTGCAGCGCGACCGAACGGTAGCCCTTCTGGTAGTCGGCCCACGGCATCCACAGCGTGGCGAACGTGCCCCAGAGCAGCACGATCCCGCTGGCCCAGCGCGCGACGCTGCGCGTGGGCGAATACTTGGTGAAGAACATCAGGTAGAGCCAGGTCGCGGTCAGCGCGAGCGCGACGAGGAACAGGAACGGATTGAACTCCGGCACGAAGCCGGGCGCCATTCGCGCGAAGTTGTTGGCGATCTTCGGCGGCAGCCCGGTCATCATGGCGACATAGCCGAGCCAAACCAGGCCGCCGAAGAAGGCGAACGTGATCAGGCCGAACCAGTCGAGCGCGGCGGCGGCGCCGCGGCGCAGGCTCGGCACGCCTTGCGCCCCGAGGATGGCGAGCGGCGCGAGAAGCGGCAGCAGCGTCACGTCCTGCTCCTGTCCCCACACCGCGAGCGCGGGGAACATGATCAGCACCGCGAGCGCCGGCGCCAGGACCGGCGGCTCGCGCCAGCGCCGGCGCAGCGACCAAAGCGCCCAGACCGCGAGCGGCAGGGCCGGCCAGGCGAACCACCCGATGGTGTTGAGGAAGTACCGCAGCGTCGCCCAGATGCTGGGTTGCGGCGCCACGTTCAACTTCCACCACAGCGCGAAAGCCTCCGGCGCTCGCCTGAAAAGCGCCACCGGCCAGGCGACCCCGAGGGCGACTGCGACCACGATGGCGACGACCATGAAGACGAGCGCGCGGCGCGTGCGCGAGGGCGCATGGACGCAATACGCCACGGCCACCGCGAGGTAGAGCGCCGCAGGCGCCGCCCAGTTGGACGAGGCCGCCCCGGCGCCGAGCGCGACGCCGAAGGCGAGGCCGGCGGCGAGCGGGTGCGTCTGCGCGCCCGCGAGCGCGGCGAAAGCGCCGCACAGGGCGGCGAGCGTGGCGAGCTCGGGCACCGCTTCGTGCGCGTGCACGATCAACCCCACCGAGCCGAGCACGAGGAGCATGGCGGCGGAGCCGCTCGCGGCCCGATCCTGCGTGATGACCCAGTCGCGCCCCGCGCGGTAGGCGAGCCAGAAGGCGAGCAGCATGAAGGCGCCGCTCGCGAGGCGGGCGCCGGAGGCGAACTCGATTACGTACTGGAGCACGCTGCCGAACGCGAGCGCCACCCAGTGGTAGAGCGGCGGGTCATTCATCCACAGCAGGCCGCTCACGTGCGGCACGACCAGCTCGCCGCTCCTCGCCATCTCGTAGACGATGCCGAGGCCGATGGCGTCGTGCGACTTCCACAGCTCATGGCCGGCGAGCCCGGGCAGCACGAACGCCAACGCGATGAGCGCAAGCGCCTTGGGCGGCAGCGGCAGCCGCAGTGGAGGAAACGCCCGGAGGGAGATCATCTCCCCCGAGGACCTACTTCTTGTCCGCGGGTTTCTTGGTGTAGCGGCGCTTGAACTTCTCGACCCGGCCCGCCGTATCGACGATCTTCTGCTTGCCGGTATAGAACGAGTGCGACTCCGACGACACCTCGAGCTTCACCACGGGGTACTCCTTGCCGTCTTCCCACTTCATGGTCTCGCGGCCCTTGGTGTCGATGGCCGAACGGGTGAGGAACGCGTGGTTGGCGCTGGTGTCGAGAAAGATCACCGGCCGGTATTCGGGGTGGATGCCTTGTTTCATGGGGCGCGCATTATAAAGGAAAACCCCGAAAACCGGGGTTTTTCAAGGCTTTCCCCGCCTGCTTTTAAAGCCTTCCTTCCCGTTTTAGCTCCAGATACCGGTTCACCAGGGCAATCGGCAGCCGCTCGGGCTCCACGTCGAGGGTCATGACCCCGGTGGCGCCGACGCGCCGGAAGACCCGCTCGCGCAGCGCCAGGTAGTCGGCAGCGGCGGCGTGAGTCACCGCGCGATCGAAGCTGTCGACTCGCGCCGAGAGCGCGCGGCCGAGGATCGCCTCGCGCAGCGAGGCGAGCACGACCAGGTGGCGCGTGCGCAGCAGGCGCAGCGCGGGCAGCAGGGTTTCGTCGTCTTCGTCGCGCAGGTTGGTAAGCAGGATGACCAGCGCGCGCCGCCGCATGTGGCGCATCACCTCGCTTGCCGCGAGGTCGTAGTCGGGCACCGCGAGCGTCGGCTCCAGGTCGTAGACGCGGTTCAGCATCGCGTGCACCGCTGCCACGGACTTGCGCGGCTCGAGATAGCGCTGCACTCCGCCCATCGTGATCATGCCCACGGCGTCGCCCTGGCGCAGCGCCACGTGCCCGAGGAGGAGCGCCGCGTTCAGAGTGTGGTCGAAGTGCGAGAGCTCCGCGTCCTTGGACGCCATGCGCCGGCCGCAATCGATCACCAGCAGCACGCGCTGGTCCTTGTCCTCCTCGTACTCGCGGGCGATCAGGCGCGCGGTGCGCGCAGTCGCCTTCCAGTCGATCGCGCGCTGCGGATCGCCCTGCCGGTACTCGCGCAGCTGGTGAAACTCGGTGCCTTCGCCGCGGCGGCGCACCTGCAGCACGCCGATCTGCGAGAGCCGGTTGTCGGTGGCGAGCAGCGTGTACCGCGCGAGCGCCTGGAAGTTCGGATAGACGCGCACCGGCGCTTCCTCGCCGGCGCGCCGCCTCGCCTGCCACAGCCCGAGAGGCGAGGCGACGCGGGCCTCGGCGCGGCCGAAGCGCGCCTCGCCGCGCGCGACCGGCCGCACCTGGTAGCGCAGCTCCGTCCAGCCGCCCGCCGCCAGCGCCGCCGCGCGCGGCAACCCTTCGGCCTCGAGCGAGGCGGGGTGATGGTCGTGGATCTCGAGACGGATCGGGCGCCGTGCGCGGTTCAGGACCCTCAGGACGACCTCGGTCCGCACCCCGAGCGCGAGGGCGTGGGGAACGCGTCGCGCGACCCCGGGCGCCGGCATCCGCAGCGCCATCACGGCATCGAGCAGGGCGACCGCGGCGGCGAGCGCCGCGGCGGCGAACCACAGTGCCTGGGCACCGTAGACCGACGCCGCGAGCGCCGCGCCGAGGAGCGCCGCGAGGATCCACAGCAGGCGGGGCGCCGGCAGAATCATTCTCGCTTCTATTTCCTGGGCGCTTCGATTTTTTCCAGCAATCCTTTCAGGATCGCGTCGGTGTCCCGGCCTTCGAGCTCGAGCTCCGGCGAGGGCGCGATGCGGTGGCGCAGCGCCGGCAGCGCCATGCGCTTGACGTCGTCCGGTGTGACGTAGTCGCGCCCTTCAAGCAGCGCCGCCGCGCGAGCCGCGCGCATGAGCGAGATCCCGCCGCGCGGCCCGGCGCCGGCGACGACGCCGGGCCAGCTGCGCGTGGCGCGCGCAAGACGCACCGCATAGTCGAGCACGGCGTCGTCCATCCGCACGGAGGCCGCGACCGTCTGCAGCGAGAGCACGGTGGAGGGCTTCACCAGGGGCGTGACCTGGTCGACGTTCAGCTTGTCGCCGACCTTGCCCTCGGTGACGTGGCGCACCAGCGCCATCTCGTCCGCGGGCGACGGGTAGTCGATGCGCACCTTGAGGAGGAAGCGGTCGAGCTGGGCCTCGGGCAGGGCGTAGGTGCCTTCGTGCTCGATGGGGTTCTGGGTCGCGAGCACCATGAAGGGCGGCTCGAGCGCATGCGCCTGGCCCTCGATCGTCACCTGCGCCTCCTGCATCACCTCGAGGAGCGCCGCCTGGGTCTTCGCCGGCGCGCGGTTGATCTCGTCGGCGAGCAGCAGGTTGACGAACACCGGGCCGCGGCGCGCGACGAACGCCTGCGCCTTGGGGTCGTACAGGGTGTGGCCGGTGACGTCGGCGGGCATGAGGTCGGGCGTGAACTGGATGCGGCCGAAGCTGCCGGAGATGCCGCGCGCCAGCGCGCGCACGAGGAGCGTCTTGCCCAGCCCGGGCACGCCCTCGACCAGCACGTGGCCGCCCGCGAGCAGCGCGCACAGCACCGCGTCGATCACCTCGCGCTGCCCCACCATCGCCTTGGCCACCTCGGCGCGCAGGGCGGCCGCGACCTTCGCTGCCTGGACGAAGTTTTCTTCTTTCATCTCTCATTTCCCATAGTTGCCCTTTTCCAATGCCGCGTGAATGCGTTGCGCGGTGTGCATGGCGCGGATGAATTCGGCGCCGCGAAGGTTCGGGCCGGCGCCCATGAAGCGCTGCGCTTCCTCGGCGGGAATCCGCGCGAGCGCGGCGATCCGGGCGATGCGCTCGGCCTGGGTCGCCTGGGCGAAATCGGGCTGGGTGCGCGCGATGCGCCGCAGCGCGGCGTCGCGCGCGGCGGCCATCAGGCGCCCGCGCAAACCCTGGGCCCAGAAGAAACGGCCGCTCGCGCGCAGGTGGTCGAGGAGCCGCCGGCGCGCCGGCGCGGGGTCGGGGCGCACCGGGCCGAAGCGCGGCGCGACGCGCCAGAGCCACAGGGTGACGAGGGCCGCCACGGCGGCGAGCACCGGGGCCGCGTACTGGGTGAGGAACGCCCACAGCGACAGGCGCTCCGGGCGCAGGTAGATCTGCAGCTCGGTGGCGGGCGTCGCGCCGAGGAGGTGCCAGAAGAAATCGGCGTTGTCCTCGGTGCCGATGAGCTGGTTGCGGGCGAAGTGCAGGCCGACGAGCGCGCTCACCGCGCCGTCGCCGTAGTCGAAGCTCACGAACCGCCCCTTCTCGTCCGCGTCGGCGGCCTCCAGCGTCATGGCGCCGAAGAGCGAGACCGCGAGCCTTTTTCCGTTCGCGAGCGTGACCGGAACCGGCTTCGTGGGCGCCGCGCCCCGCTGGCGCTCGACGCCGACGAGGTCGAGCAGCGGGTCGGCGACGCCGACGAGCTCCGCCTCGACGATGAGATGGCCGCCGGACTCGACCCACGCCACGATCTCGCGCACGCGGCGCGGGTCGAGCGCCTGGCGGCGGTTCGGCAGCAGCAGCACGCTCTTCGGCCCGAGCGTGTCGAGGTCCGGCAGCGAGCGCAGCTCGCGCACCGCGAGACCCATGCGGCCGGCGAAGCGCTCGGCGGCGAGATAGAGGTTGCGGCGCGCCTCGGCCGAAGGCCCGACCCACTCGCGCGAGGGCACGCGCTCGTGGTTCGACAGGAACCATGCGACGCCCGTCGCAAGCAGCGCGAGCAGCACAAAGGGCAGGAGCCAGGATCTCACGCGAAAGCCGCCTTGTAGGTTTCCGCAAGAGACTTGATCTCTTCCAAAGGAGGAACGCGGCTGGCGTAGGCGCAGCGGCGCCAGGCGTCGACCAGCGTGGCGAAATACGCCATCCCGGCAAGGCGAACCGCTTCGCCCTCGGTGTGGCTGGAGAGCAGCTGCACGCCGCGCTTGTGCACGAGCTCGGAGAGCGCGCCTCGGTAGAGCAGGCTCAGGGCATCGCGCAGCTTCCCGGCGCTCGCGAGCCGGGCGGCGGCCTCGGGCACGTCCGCCGGCAGCGTATCGGGGGCGAGCTCCATGCCGAAGAGCGCCGCGGGCGGCTCATAGGCGGCATCGCGCAGTGCGTCGTCCATGCGCGGGAGCCAACGCGCGAGCCACCAGAGCGCGTAGCCGAGCGCCGCGATCGCCACGATCCACAGCCCGACCTCGGCCGCCTTGGCGAGGGCGTAGCCGATGGCGTGCCAGAAGCTGAGGTCGGGCGCCTTGGCATCGCTCGGCTTCGCCGGGTCGATCCGCTGCCAGCGCGTGGTTTCGCGGTAATGGCCGAATTCGGGCGCCTTCAGCACCTCGGCGATTTCTTCCTTGGGGTTTTTTGGTTGTGCCAGCGCCGGTTCTGAAAAGCCGGGACAGAAGAAGACGATCCCCGTGAAAAGAACCGCAAGTGTCGCGGGCGCGTAGCGCTCGGCGATGCGGCGCAGCGCGACCTCGATGTCCCAGCCTTCGAGGAGCGTGCGCCGGTTGAGGTAGAGCCCGAAGCCCGCGGCCACGTAGAACGGCTCGAGCAGGAGGATGACCGCGGCGTAGATCAGCGCGTCGGAGACCGACGCCATCTTCATCAGATCGGCGAGGCTGGAGAGGAGCGGATCCTCGCCGCCCGGAGCGCGCTCGAGGCCGGCCGGCAGCAGGAGCCCCGCCATCGCGCCCGCCGACATGAGCAGCGCCGCTTCGAAGTGCAGCCAGACCATCGTGAGCCACACCGCCTGGCCGCGCGCGCGCCTGCCCAGGAGGCGCTGGCGTTCGCGCGCCTCCTTGCCGCGGCTTCCTTCGAGCTGGCGCACGGGCAGGTTGAACGAGCGCGCGACGTCCCACACGATGACGCGCAGCGCGAGCGCGGCGAAAAGGCCGCCTTTCCAATCCCTCCAGGAGCGCAACACGGAAAGCGGGCGCGCTATTTCGCCGAACACCGCGCGCGAAAGAACGTGGAGGACCACGCGGTCGTAGAGCGGCTCGAGCCACCAGAAGGCGAGGAGCCCGGCCCACACCGCGTCGAACGCCCAGCCGAGCGCGACGAGCGCGAGCGCTATCGGCGCGACGACCAGCGCGTGCGCCGCGTACACCGGCCGCCACCAGCGCTGCAGCATCGCGAGGCCGAGGTCGGTCGCCTCCCACGGCGAGCGCCTGCGCAGCGCCACGGTGAGATCAGCCGGCTGCACGGGCGCGTCCGGCCAGGGCGAAGTAGGCCGCGAGCAGGGCCCAACCCGCGGCCCCGGCCGCGATCTTCGCGGCGAACGGAATGGCGGTATGCGGCGACCAGAAAGCCTCGACGAAGGCGGCGATGAGGAAAAGCATCGCCGCCCCGTACATCATGCGCACCGCAGGCTTCGCCGCCGCCACCAGCGCGGCCTTCCGCGACAGGTCGCCCGGGGCGATGACGGCGAGCCCGAGGCGCAGGCCCGCCGCGCCGGAGAGCACGATCGCGATGAGCTCGAACGACGAATGGCCCGCGACGAACGACCAGAAAGGCCGCCCGTAGCCGATCTCGGTCAGGTAGCCCGAGACCGCGCCGATCACCACCCCGTTGGAGGCGAGAAACCAGATCGAGCCCACGCCGAAGGCGAGACCGCCGGCGAACGTCTGGAAGCCGATGCGCACGTTGTTCCAGATGTAGAAGCCGAACATGACGACGTTGACGTCGGCCTCGCGCATGCCCAGGCGCTTCGCGGCCGGGTCGTACATCTCGTGGAAGCTCGCGATCTGCTCCGGGGTGAGCAGGTAGTGGACGAAGTCCGGGAACGCCTGCAGCACGCCGATCAGCGCGAAAAGCGGGCCGAAGAAAAGCGCCGCAGCCGCCGCCACCAGGCGCCATTCCTGGCGCACCAGCGCCGGGAATCCTGCGAGCATGAATTCGGCGACGCGCTGTGCCTGGCGGCCGCGGTTGCCGTAGAGCGCGTGGTGCCCGCGCAGCGCGAGCTCGTTCAGGCGGTCGACCAGCGCCGGGCTGTAGCGCCGGTCGGCTGCCAGCGCGAGGCTCTGGCACAGGCGCCGGTAGCGCGCGGGCATTTCCTCCGGAGGAAACGGCGGCGGCACGGGCCGGTCGAGGAATTTCTCGAACTCGCCCCACTCGTGGCTATGCGCGGCCTCGAAGGGCGCCTGCTTCATGGGCTACGTGCGGCCCGCGATGTAGTTCGCCATGCCGATGAGGCGCCGCGCCGCGCCTTCGCCGTGCAGCCGGCCCACGAGCGGCAGGGGCAGCTCCGCGAGCTCTTCGACGCGCTCCTGGGTGAGGGTGGTCGAGCGCTCGGCGAGGTCGAGCACCGCGCGCTGCTCGTCCAGCGTGAGCGGCACGGGCGGGGCTATCGGCGCCGCCGCGGGGATGTTCTTGTTCGTCTCGGCTTTCTCGGCCTGGTAGACGACGACGGTGCCCGCGGCGAGGTCGCCCAGGCGCTTGAAGTCGCGGTTGGCGAGCATCGAGACGAGGCCGGTGCCGTAGAGAAACGGCAGGAAATCGACCGCGCGCAGCAGGTTTCGGGTGAGCGCGGCCGGCCAGCGCACCGGCGTGCCGTCGTCGTTCAGCACCGCGAGCCGCATGACGCGCTTGCCGGGCGTCTGGCCGCGCCAGGCGGCCTCGAACCAGGCCGGCAGCAGCCACTCGACGAAGAACAGGGTGAGCAGCACCACCCCCCAGCCGGCGCGGCCGAACTGGAGGGCGACGCTCATGACGGCGAACACGATTGCGGCGCGGATCGCGAGGTCGACGGCCCACGCCATCGCGCGCGGCACCGGCCCGGCGAGGCGCAGCGTGAGCTCGATGCCTTCGGGCGTCGCTACGCGCCGCGTCGTATCAAGCATCGCAAGGGTTTGGTTTTTTTGGCCACGGTTCCCTCCCTTAGGGAATCCGGGTCAGAGTCTAAATGAAATCGGGCTCGCGCCGACCTCTTGTGCCTATCCCCGCCTCATGGAGTCGAAGAACTCCGCGTTGGCCTTGGTCGCGCGCAGCTTGTCGATCAGGAACTCGGCCGCCTCGAGCTCGTCCATGGGGAAGAGGAGCTTGCGCAGCACCCAGATCTTCTGCAGCACCGGCTGGTCGATGAGCAGCTCCTCGCGCCGGGTGCCGGAGCGATTGACGTTGATGGCCGGGTAGATGCGCTTCTCGTGCATGCGCCGGTCGAGGTGCACCTCCAGGTTGCCGGTGCCCTTGAATTCCTCGTAGATCACGTCGTCCATGCGGCTGCCGGTGTCGATGAGGGCGGTGGCGATGATGGTGAGCGAGCCGCCTTCCTCGATGTTGCGCGCTGCGCCGAAGAAGCGCTTTGGCTTCTGCAGCGCGTTGGCGTCGACGCCGCCGGTGAGGACCTTGCCCGAGGCCGGGACCACCGTGTTGTAGGCACGCGCCAGGCGGGTGATCGAATCCAGGAGGATGACGACGTCCTTCTTGTGCTCCACCAGGCGCTTCGCCTTCTCGATCACCATCTCGGCGACCTGCACGTGGCGCGAAGCGGGCTCGTCGAAGGTCGAGGCCACCACCTCGCCGCGCACCGTGCGCGCCATCTCGGTGACTTCCTCGGGCCGCTCGTCGATCAGCAGCACGATCAGCGTGATCTCCGGGTGGTTGGCGACCAGCGCGTGCGCGATGTGCTGCAGCATCACGGTCTTGCCGGCCTTGGGCGGCGACACGATCAGCCCGCGCTGGCCTTTCCCGATCGGCGCCACGATGTCGAGCACCCGGCCGGTGAGGTTCTCCTCCGCCTTGATCTCGCGCTCGAGCTTGAACGCCTTGTCCGGGTGCAGCGGGGTGAGGTTCTCGAACAGGATCTTGTTCTTGGCCGCCTCGGGCGCCTCGGCGTTGACCTTGTCGACCTTGACCAGCGCGAAATAGCGCTCGCCGTCCTTCGGGGTCCTTATTTCCCCTTCGATGGAATCCCCGGTATGGAGGTTGAAGCGCCTGATCTGCGAGGGCGAGACGTAGATGTCGTCGGTGCTCGCGAGGTAGGAGGTCTCGGGCGAGCGCAGGAAGCCGAAGCCGTCGGGCAGCACCTCGAGCGTGCCGTCGCCGAAGATCGAGACGCCCTTCTTCGCCTGGCTCTTGAGCAGCGCGAAGATGAGGTCCTGCTTGCGCATCCGGCTCGCGTTCTCGATGCCGTTGGACACGGCCATGTCGACCAGCTGCGAGACGTGGTGCGCCTTCAGCTCCGAGAGGTGCATCGGGATCGCCACCGGACTAGCTGCAGGGGCCCCCGCCTGCGCGGGGGCGGGCGCGGATTCCTGGGCCTGCTGCTGTGAACGGACTGCTTCGGGCTGGGCCGCTTGTGACCTGCTCATGTTGGGGACATACAGTAAGAACTGCGTAAGAACTGCCGCGCCGGAGCCGTGGCGCTGGACAACTTTGTTGGATTCACCCCCCTCCGGGATGGAGGGGGCCCTTACCTAGGCAAGACTAAAAGCTTCAGATGTTGCTGTCAAGGAAAGCGGTCAGCTGCGACTTCGACAACGCGCCGACGCGCGTGGCCTCGACGTTGCCGTTCTTGAACAGCATCAGCGTGGGGATGCCGCGGATGCCGAATTTGGCCGGCACCTGCTGGTTCTCGTCGACGTTGATCTTGGCGATCTTCAGGCGGCCCTCGTACTCCTTGGCGATCTCGTCGAGGATTGGCGCGATCGATTTGCACGGCCCGCACCACTCGGCCCAGTAGTCGACCAGGACCGCGGTCTCGGATTTGAGGACTTCCGGCTCGAACGTGTCGTCCGTCACATGCTGGATTGCGGCTATTCCTGCGCTGCTCATGGTTCCTCGTGGGTGTTACGACGTGGCCTCCTATTATGGGGGCGCAGCCGGCGCTTCCCAAGGGATATACTAAATAGCTGATTCCGAACGTCTTCTTATAACGTAGATGACTTACGTAGTAACCGAGTCTTGTATCAAGTGCAAGTACACCGACTGCGTCGACGTGTGCCCGGTCGACTGCTTTCGCGAAGGCCCCAACATGCTGGTGATCGATCCCGCGGAATGCATCGATTGCACGCTGTGCGTGCCCGAATGCCCGGTGGAGGCGATCTACGCCGAGGACGACGTGCCCGACGCGCAGCACGAGTTCATCGCGCTCAACGCCGAGCTCGCGAAAAGCTGGAAGCCGATCATCGAAAGAAAACCGGCGCCGCCGGACGCCGACGAGTGGGCCGCGACGAAGGAAAAAAGAAAGCTGCTGCAGAAGTAGATTTACGTTGGACGCGCAACATTGGACACATAAGCAAATAAGAAAAGCGGCGCAGCAATTCGCGTTCGAGAGAAGAGCGGCGCAGCAATTTTCGCAACGCAAAATTTTTGTCGTGCATAAGACCACAGCGATTTTGAAATGTAACCCGCAAGTACTCAGTCATACTTTTGAAAGCGGAATGGCGTAACCTCGGGGGTTGTTCGTTCGGAGGTCCAAGATGGAAACAGGAAGGCTCGCGTTCACTGCCGTTTACCTCAAATCCAGCAGCGGCTACATCGGCTTCATCGAAGAATTACCCGGCGTCAACTCACACGGTCGCACCATCGACGAGGCGCGCGACACGCTGCAGAAGCTCGCCGCGGTGGTGTTCGACGAGGAGCGCCGCGGCGCCGAGGAACTGATCGAAGGCAAGGACGTCGTGCGCGAGTCCTTCTTCATTCCGATCCCGCGCGCGGCCTGATTCTTCAATTCGGTTTCAAGGAAGGGCGGAGCGATCCGCCCTTTTTGTTTTCTAGCGTACGAACATTCCGGCGCGGCGCAGGCCTTCCGCCGATGTTTCGCCGCAGGGCTACTCGTAGCGCGCCGCGGTGCCTACTTTTCCTCGAAAGACACGATAGGAGTAAACGGTATACCCGGCGATGAGCGGCAGCACCACCGAGGTTCCGACCAGCACGAAGGCGAGCGAGCTCGGGTGCGCCGCCGCTTCCCAGATGGTGAGGCGGTCGATCACCACGAAGGGGAACAGGCTGTAGGCGAGGCCGGCGAAGGACAGCACGAAGATCGCGACCGCGCCGAAGAACGGCGCGCTGTCCGACTTCTTGAGCCTGAACCACACCCAGAGCCAGGCGGCGGCCGTGGCGAGCGGCAGGAGCGAGAGATACGTGACGCGCGGGAACGTGAACCATTTCTCCCGCACCGTCTCGCTGATGAGCGGCGTGCCGAGGCTGACGAGCGCCACGGCGAGCGCGACCCACAGAAGCCCCCAGCGCGCCCATGCCACGGCCTTCGCCTGCAGCGGGCCGTCGGTGCGCAGGATGAGCCAGGTCGCGCCGAGCAGCACGTAGCCGCCGCACAGGCTCGCGCCGGTCATGAGAGCGAAGATCCACAAGGCCGCGCTGTGCTCGAAGCCTGTGATGTAGCGGCCGAGCATCAGGCCCTGCGCGAACGCGGCGAGCGTCGAGCCTGCCCAGAAGAGCCAGTTCCAGAGCTCGCGGTGCCAGCCCTCGGCCTTGATGCGCAGCTCGAACGCGACCCCGCGCAGCATCAGCCCCACGAGCATCGCCATCACCGGGATGTAGAGCGCGCCCAGCACCTCGCCGTGCGCGACCGGGAACGCGACGAGGAGCAGCCCCACGCCGAGCACCAGCCAGGTCTCGTTCGCGTCCCAGAACGGGCCGATCGAGGCCACCATGCGGTCCTGCTCCTGGCGCTCGGCGGCGGGCAGCAGCATTCCCACGCCGAGGTCGTAGCCGTCGAGCACCACGTAGACGAGGACCGCCACGCCCATGAGGATGGTGAACACCACCGGCAGCCACTCGCTCATTCCGATCCCTTTCCGGCGATGTGCGTGAGCACCACGACGTACGAGATCAGGAGCACCGTGTAGGTGAGGACATAGGCGGTGAGGCTCGCGCCGACCGCGCCGCCGCTGATGTCGCCCACCGCGTCCTCGGTGTAGAGGATGCCGGTCACGAGCCAGGGCTGGCGGCCGATCTCGGTGACCAGCCAGCCGGCGAGCGTCGCCACCCAGCCCGCGAACGTGAACCCGGCGAAGGCCCATAGCAGCCAACGCGGAGCTTGAGGCTTTCTCAGAACGAACGAGCCGATCCAGGCGAGCAGAAGCATCAGCACGCCCATTCCCACCATCGCGCGGAACGCGAAGAACACCGGCGCCACCGGCGGCGCGTCCTCGAATTCCTCCAGTCCCTTTACCTCGGCGTTCAGGTCGTGCACCAGGAGGAGCGAGAGCACCTTCGGCACGGTGATCGCGAAGTCGGTTCTGCGCTCCTGCTCGTTGGGAATGCCGATCAGCGTGAGCGATGCGCCGCGCTCGGTTTTCCACAGCGCCTCCACCGCCGCGATCTTCGCCGGCTGGTGCTCGAAGGTGTTCAGGCCGTGCATGTCGCCGACCACGACCTGGATCGGCACCAGCACCGCCGCGATATGCGCGCCGAAGCGCAGCGTTTTCAGCGCCGCAGCATCTTGCGGCGCCTTGAGCAGCCGCCACGCCGAGAGCCCGGCGACCACGAACGACGCGGTGATGCCGGAGGCGAGCAGCATGTGCGCGAAACGGTAGGGGAACGACGGATTGAAGATCACCGCGAGCCAGCTCGCGGCGATCAGCTCGCCGGCCACCACCTCGTGGCCCGCGGGCGTCTGCATCCACGAGTTGAGCGCGAGGATCCAGAACGCGGACACCGTGGTGCCGAAGGCCACGATGGCGGAGGAGGCCACGTGCACCCAGCCCGGCACCCGGTCCATGCCGAAGAGCATCACGCCGAGGAAGGTCGCCTCGAGGAAGAACGCGGTGAGCACCTCGTAGGCGAGCAGCGGGCCGGCGACGTTGCCGACGGTGTTCATGTAGCCCGGCCAGTTGGTGCCGAACTGGAAGCTCATCACGATGCCGGTGACCACGCCCATGGCGAAGGACAGCGCGAACACCTTGACCCAGAGCTTGTAGGTCGCGAGCCAGGCCGGGTCGCGCGTCTGCTCGTAGCGCACCCGGAAATACAAGAGCAGCCAGCCGAGCCCGATGGTGATCGTGGGGAAGAGGATGTGGAAGCCGATGTTGAGGCCGAACTGGACCCGGGACAGCATCAGTGCTTCGTCCATCCGACTAATATACTTCCAGATGCAGCGCGAAGAGAGGGAGGTTCAATACGGTGCGCGCGGCTGGTGGGCCGACGACACGCTCGCTCGCTGGCTCGCGCGCCACGTCCGCGAGCGGCCGGATGCGCCTGCGCTTCTGTTCCACGATGGAGTATGGACGTGGCGTGAGCTCGCCCTGGAGGCACACAAGATTGCCGCCGGCTTGCAGGCGCGCGGTGTTGCCTCCGGCGACGTGGTGGCAATCCAGCTGCCGAATACCTTCGAGTTCGTGGTCAGCTACCTCGCGCTCGCGCGGCTCGGCGCGGTCACGTGCACGCTGCACATGCCCTACCGCGGCGCGGAGGTGCAGGCGCTCATGCGCCACAGCGGCGCGCGCCTTGCCATCTGCCTGCCGCAGTCGAAGGAGATGTTCGAGGGCCGTGGCATTGCGTTTGACGAAATGGAAAGGAAAGAAAAAAACGGCGAGCCGCTCGGTTCCGGGTTGCATGAGCCAAGGCCAAGCGACCCGTTCCTCCTTCTCTATACCTCCGGCACCACGGCCGCGCCGAAAGGCGTCGTGCACCCGTACCGCACGCTGCTCGGGAACGGCCGCCTCAGCGCCCCGGAGCACGGTCTCCACGAGAAGAGCCGTGTGCTTTGCGCCGCGCCGCTTTCGCATTTGTACGGCCTTTACTCGCTGCATTGCGCATGGGCGGTCGGCGCGTGCACGGTCCTCCTTCCCGCCTTCAAGCCGGACGATCTGGGCGCGACCGTCGAGAAGCTGAAGCCGACGGCGCTGTGGACCGCGCCCGCGCACGTCGCGGCATGCCGGGCCGCGGGAGCGTTCGACCGATACGACTGGTCTTCGCTCGAGCTCGCGATCGTTTCCGGTTCGATCGCACCGCCACAGCTGATAAGGGACTTCGGGGCAAGGCTGCCGCGCTGCGCGGTGACTCAGCTCTGGGGCATGACGGAGCTTCAGGCCGGGCTCTACACGCGGCCGCGCGATCCGTTCGAGATGTCGGCGACGAGCGCCGGACGGCCCAGCCCTGGGACGCAGGTGCGGCTCTCGAGTCAGGGAGAGCTCGAAGTGCGCGGTCCGTCCCTTTTTTCCGGCTATCTGAAAGATCCGGCGGAAACAAGAAAAGCATTTACCGAGGACGGCTGGTTCCGCACGGGGGACCTCGGCGAGGCGCGCGGCGAGTATTTCGCGATCACCGGCCGCAACAAGGACCTCATCAACCGCGGCGGCGTGAAGATCAACCCGGCCGATGTCGAGATGCTGCTCGACGCGCATCCCAAGGTGCTGCAGTCGGCGCTGCTGCCGATGCCCGACGCGGTGCTCGGGGAAAAAGCTTGCGCCTTCGTCAGCTTGAGGAACCCGGCGCAGTCGGCCTCGTTGACCGAGCTGGTCGACTACCTGCTGGGAAAAGGCATCGCGAAGAACAAGCTTCCGGAGCGCCTGGTGATCGTCGCCGAGATGCCGCTCACGCCGACTCGCAAGATCATCAAGGCGCGGCTGCGCATCCCGGACTGATCGGCGTATTCTTCCGGCCACGGAGGAGCCCCCAAATGAATCTCGTGCGACGCTATGCGGTTGTTCTTCTATCCGGAATTCTTTTTTCCCCTCATTTTGCACCGGCCTACGCCCAGGCGCAGGTGGCGCTCGCCGGAAAGGTGAGCTCGGCCGAGGAAGGCGCGATGGAAGGCGTGCTGGTCAGCGCGAAGAAGGCCGGCTCGACCATCACCATCACGGTCGTGAGCGATGCCGACGGGCGCTACAGCTTCCCGGCGAAGAAGCTTTCGCCCGGAACGTACGCCCTGAAGGTGCGCGCGGTCGGCTACGAGCTCGAGTCGCCCACCTCGGTCCAGGTCGGCAAGGCCGCGGCGGCGGCCGACCTCAAGCTGCGCAAGGCGCAGGACCTGGCAGCCCAGCTCTCCAACGGAGAGTGGATCACCAGCATGCCCGGCGACGACCGGCAGAAGGGGCAGCTCCTCAACTGCGTCGGCTGTCACACGCTCGAGCGCGTGGCGCGCTCCCGCTACGACGCCGACACGTTCGCGAAGGCCGTGCTGCCGCGCATGCAGGGTTACGTGCAGCAGAGCCTGCCCCAGCGCCCGCAGCTGCGCAAGGGCGAGCGCCTGATGGAGGAGCGCGGCGACGCGCGCGCGCAGGTAAACCGCTCGATGGCGGAGTACCTCAGCACGGTGAACCTCGCCGAGTCGCCCAAGTGGGCTTACGAGCTGAAGACCTATCCGCGTCCCAAGGGCCGGGCGACGCACGTGATCTACACGGAGTACGACCTGCCGCGCGCCACGATCGAGCCCCACGACGTGCTCGTCGACAAGCAGGGCATCGCCTGGTATTCGAGCTTCGGCGAGCAGAATCTCGGGCGCCTGGATCCGAAGACGGGCAAGGTCACGGAATTTCCGGTCAAGGAGCACAAGCCCGGTTTCCCGACGGGCCTGCTCGGCCTGCGCGAAGACCGCGCCGGCAGCCTGTGGCTCGGCAACATGTACCAGGCGACGATCGTGAAGTTCGACAAGAAGACGCAGAAGTTCACCTACTGGCCGCTGCCCCAGGAGCACAACATCGACTCGGCCCAGGTGAACATGGTGAGCCCGCAATACGCGCACGTCGACGGCAAGGTCTGGACGCAGAACAACGGCTTCGCCGGCGTGCACCGCCTCGACTTCGCCACCGGGAAGATCGAGACCTGGGAGCCGTTCAAGGACGCGCCCAAGGGCCAGACGCACAACATCTACGACGTCGTTCCCGACTCGAAGAACAACGCCTGGTTCACCGACTTCCGCCAGAAGCACATCGGCCGCATCGACGCCAAGACCGGCGCGATCGCGATCTTCGAGATGCCGGCGAGCGTCGCCGTGACCGCCCCGCGCCGCGGCCAGATGGACGCGCAGGACCGGCTGTGGTTCGCGCAGTACCGGGCCGACAAGATCGGGATGCTCGACACGAAGACCGGCGAGTTCAAGGACTGGGCGGTCGCCCCGCGCTGGTCGGCGCCCTACGATGTCACCTCCGACAAGAACGGCGAGGCCTGGACCGGCTCGATGATCGACGACCACGTGTCCCGCGTCGACACCAAGACCGGGAACACGGTCCAGTATCTGCTGCCGCGCGAGACCAATATCCGGCGCGTGCACGTCGACAACTCGACCACCCCGGTGACCTTCTGGGTCGGTTCCAACCACGGCGGCTCGATCATCAAGCTCGAGCCGCTCGACTGAAGTCCGAAGTCATTTACAAAGAGAGCGCGAATGAGAAAGCAGGTGATCCACCAAGCGCTGAATCAGCACGATCTGGTCCAACTGCTGAACTGGGAGCTGGCCGCCTACGACAAGTGCGACGGCACCCGCTTTACCTCGATCAAGTCGATCGAGCGCCCGGATCCTGCGGGCTGCAACTGGAGCTACGCGCGCGTGAAGTCCGACCACTCTCTCGATCGGCGCGAGCGGCGCATCGTGCGGCGCGTAGTCGAGCAGACGCGACGGGAGTTCAATCTGGACTGAGCGCATGGCAGCCCGGCGCCGCCGACCTCACCACCACTCGGTCTACGTCGTCGAGCTCTCCAAGGAGGTGCTGAACGAGCCGCGCTTCAGGAAGGCGAACCAGGAGTATCGCCTGGGCTTCCCGTGCGTGTACGTCGGCATGACGGGCCTCTCGCCCGACGTGCGCTTCGACAAGCACAAGGCCGGCATCCAGTCGAACAAGTTCGTGCGCCTCTACGGCTTGCAACTCCTGCCGCGCCTCTACGAGGCGTACAACCCGATGCCTTACGACGGCGCGCGCGACATGGAGGTCGAGCTCGCGATCGGCCTGCGCGAGAAGGGCTACGGCGTCTGGCAGGGTTAGTTTCCCTGAGCCCGTGGGAGATCGCGTACTGCGCCGCGGTGCTGCTGGTCGCGTACTCGCTGCGCGGCAGCACCGGCTTCGGCGGGCTGGTCGGGATGCCGCTGCTTGCGCTGGTGATCCCGGTGAAGGTGCTTGCGCCGGCGTGGACGCTGCTCGGCATCGCCTCGTCGGCGACCATCCTCGGCGGCGACCGCGCGCACGTCGACAAGCGCGTGTTCGCGCTGTTTCTCCCCTGGTGCGTCGTCGGAATCGGCGCCGGGGCGTATCTCTTCAAGGCGCTGGACGCCACGGCGCTGGCGCGGGCGCTCGGCGTTCTGATCCTCGCCTACGCCGGCTACATGACGTGGCGGATCGCGCGCCCGCGAGCGCGCGACCCGCTGCCGGCGGGCGCCGTGCGGCCGGCGGCGGGCGTGCTCTCCGGGATCGTGGGCACGATGTTCGGCGCCATGGCGTCGATCTTCTTCGCGATGTACCTGGACGCGTGCGCGCTCGAGAAGCAGGCGTTCCGCGCCACGATTTCGGCGATGCTGCTCGCGCTCAGCCTGATCCGGCTCGCCGCCTACGCGGCGCTCGGCGAGCTGGGCGCGGAAGCGCTGGTCCTCTTCGCCGCCGCGCTCCCGGCGATGGGGCTCGGGATCTACCTCGGCGGCCGCCTCCACGCCCGGATGAGCGAAGCGCTCTTCAAGGGCCTGGTCTGCGCCATACTTGTAATTTGCGCGCTCGCGCTTCTCCTACGATGAAAACCCAGGTACTTCAAGCACAGAAGGCGGCCGCTTTCCGCGCGCTCCACGAGCGCGAGGGCGTGTTCATCATTCCGAATCCGTGGGACGCGGGCACGGCGCGGCTCCTGACCGCGCTCGGGTTCGAAGCCTTGGCGACGACGAGCCTCGGCCTCGCCAACACGCTCGGCCGCGCGGACGGCACGGGCGCCGTCAGCCGCCGGGAGGTCCTCGACAATTGCGCCGAAATCGCGGCGGCGACGCACCTCCCGGTGAGCGCCGACCTGGAGAACTGCTACGCCCACGAGCCTCGCGCCGCCGCGGAGATGATCCGCCTCGCCGCCGAGGCGGGGGTGGTCGGCGGCTCGATCGAGGACGCGACCGGCGACGCGCAGCAGCCCATCTACGACTTCGAGCTCGCCGTCGAGCGCGTGCACGCCGCCGTCGAAGTGGCGCGCTCGCTGCCGTTTCCGTTCACGCTGGTGGCGCGGGCGGAGAATTTCCTGCACGGGCGCCGCGACCTCGACGACACCGTCCGCAGGCTCCAGGCGTTCGAGAAGGCGGGAGCCGACGTGCTCTACGCCCCCGGCCTGCGGGACCTCGCCACCATCGGCACCGTGGCATCGTCGGTCACGAAACCGCTCAATGTCGTCATGAGCGCCGCGGACCCGGCGCTCACCGCTTCTCAACTGGCCAAGGCCGGCGTCAAGCGCATCAGCGTCGGCGGCGCGCTCAACAGGCTGGCGCTGGCCGCGTTCCTGAAGGCGGCGCAGGAAATGAAGGAACAAGGCGGCTTTACTTGGGTCCGCGAGACAATCCCCGCGAAAGAGTTGAACCGGCTGTTCGGCGCGCCATGAATGCGGCTCTCGAGCCGTAACCTTCGACGCTTCACAGTCCTGGCGTGCTGCGCTCTGGTCGCGCTGCCGCTCTTCGCGCAGGACTATCCCAGGCGGCCGGTGCGGCTGATCGTGCCGTTTCCTCCGGGCGGCGGCAACGACACCGTGGCGCGCGCGGTGGCGCAGGAGCTGGCGAAGAGCCTCGGCCAGCCGTTCGTCGTGGAGAACAAGCCTGGGGCCGGCGGCGCCATCGGCGCGGAGCTTGCCGCGCGCGCGCCGGCCGACGGCTACACGCTGTTCCTCGGCGGCGTCGGCAGCCACGTGGTGAACCCGAGCTTGCACGCCAAGCTCTCCTACGATCCGGTGCGCGACTTCGCGCCTGTCACGCTCATCGCCTCGGCGCCTTCGGTCCTCGTGGTCAACCCTTCGCTGCAGGCCGCGAACGTCGCCGAGTTCACGGCGCTCGCCAAAGCGAATCCGGGCAAGCTCAACTACGCTTCCAACGGAAACGGCAGCTCGGCGCAGCTCGCCGCGGTGCTCTACGAGTCGATGGCGGGAGTGCGCATGGTGCACGTGCCTTACAAGGGCGTGGCGGCCGCGCTGGTCGACGTCATGAGCGGCGAAGTGCAGCTCATGTTCGGCACGCTGGTCGCGATCATTCCGCACATCAGGGCCGGGCGGCTGCGCGCGCTCGCGGTGACGGGCAAGCGCCGCTCGCCGTTGCTGCCCGACGTGCCGACGCTCGCCGAATCGGGCCTGCCGGGCTACGAGGCGGGCTCGTGGTACGGAATCCTCGCGCCGGCCGGCACGCCGCGCGCGATCGTGGCGCGGCTCAATGAAGAGATCAACAACGCAATTCGCCAGCCCGAGGTCCGCGGGCGGCTCGCGGCCGAAGGCGCCGAGGTCCTCGGCGGC
>DASXAO010000070.1:0-20159 GCA_036406675.1 Burkholderiales bacterium | reverse complement strand
CTCGATCAGCTGCGGCGACACGGCGCCGCAGTTGAGCGGCAGGAACGGGGCGCGCTTCCTCCTCGACAGGTCGTGGATGGTCTGCGCCGCGAGCTCCTTGCCCGTGCCGCTCTCGCCCATCAGCAGCACTGTGGCCGAGGTCGGCGCCACCCGCCCGAGCTGGTCGTAGAGCTTCTGCATCGGCTGCGAGCTGCCGAGGATGTGGCCGAAGCGCCCCAGCCTGCGCAGCTCGTCGCGCAGCTCGCCGATCTCGGCGCGCAGCTCGCCGGTCTTCGGCACGCGCCGCAGGATCGACTTCAGGCGCTCGACGTCGACGGGCTTGACCAGGTAGTCGGTCGCGCCCAGGCGTAGCGCCTCGACCGCGCTCTCGACGCTGGCGTGGCCGGTGATCATCACCACCTCGGTCGAGGCGCGCGTCTCGAGGTCGTTCACCAGCTCGATGCCGCGCCCGTCGGGCAGCTGCAGGTCGGTGAGCATGATGTCGGGCTGCAGACGCGACATGTGGATGCGCGCCGCGCGCAGGCTGTCCGCGGTCGCCACGCTGAAGCCTTCCGCCTTGGCCAGCTCGGAAAGCCATTCGATCGCTTCGGGATCGTCGTCTACAAGAAGAAGATGGGGCATTGCGCTCGTAAGGGTTACCGGTGAGGTGTAGTTCGTGCAGGGTCCGCGCGCCAAGGCGCGGCGCTGAAAAAGAACGCAACATGCGTACCAGCAGCTGTAAAAATTTCCGCGTTCGCCACACGGGTAAGCTAAGTGCATGAGAGCCCAGCGTAAAGATTCCGTTCGGCCCTGACTGTGTGACGCCGGGTCGACGTAACCCTCCCTCCGGACTGTCACTTCAGACCGACAGCGCCTTCTTCATCTTTACAGTGATGGCCTGGCGCGTCTTCCAGTAATCGGCCCAGGGATCCTTCTTCAGAGAGGCGAGCCGCTTGGGGACGTTCCGCACGTTGAAGCGCGCCCGCACGTCGTCCTTGGGATCGAGCTCGTCCCACGACAGAGGCACCGAGACGCCGGCATTCGCGCGAGCGCGCGGCGAATAGGCGGCGATGGCGCTCGCGGTCGCCGAATTGCGCAGATAGTCGGCGAAGATCTTGTTCGGCCGCCGCGCCTTCGCGATCTTGGCGGTGAAAAGGTCCGGGCGCGCCTTCACCAGCACGCGGGCGATGGCGCCGGTGAAAGCCTTGACCGCATCCCATTCGAGCTGCGGCTCGATCGGCGCGACCACGTGCAGGCCCTTCCCGCCGGTCGTTTTCAGGAAGCTCTCGAGGCCCAGGCCGTCGAGCAGCTTCTTCGTGAGCAGCGTTCCTTCGACCAGCGCCGTCCACGGCAGGGCCTCGTCGGGATCGAGGTCCATGGTGATGCGATCGGGACGCTTGATGTGGGGCAGCGTCGCGCCCCAGGTGTGGAGCTCGACCGCGCCGTTCTGCACCGCGCTCACCACCGCGTCGAGCGACGCGGCATAGATGTACGCCCCCTTGCTCGAGCGCTCGCGCTTCACGGTCTGCAGGCTGCCGGGGCTCGCTGCCATCGCGAGGTGGCGCTGATAGAAGCACTCTCCGGCGACGCCGTCGGGGCAGCGCACGAGCGACAGCGGCCGGTTCTTCACGTGCGGCAGCAACCAGTCGCCGACCTCCTCGATATAGCGCGCGAGCTCGATTTTGCTGACGCCGAGCTCGGGCCAGATCACGCGCTCGGGATGGGAGATCTTGAGTCCCAGAACGGTATTCGAGCCGCCGTCGGTTTTTCTGATGGGAACCGCTTTCTCCTCGTGGACGTTCTTCGCCGGCAAATCTTCGCGCAGGCCCATGAAGGAAGCCTGGCGCAGGATGCCATCCTTGGTGCGCTCCGCGTAGGCAACCTCGGCCACGAGCGACGGCCGCACCCAGTGCACGCCTTTTTCGCGCGGCGGATCGACGAACGGCGGGTCGGTGCGCTTGAGCGAGCCGAGGCGCCGCGTCAGGCAGCGCAGCAGCTGCTCGTCGAAGCCGGTGCCCACCTTCCCCGCGAAGTGGAGCTTGCCCTGCTCGTCGTACAGGCCCGCGAGGAGCGCGCCGAACCCGGTGCGTGAGCCGCCCGGGGCGGTGTAGCCGCCGATCACGAAGTCCTGCCGCTGGCGGCACTTGAGCTTGATCCAGCTCTTCGAGCGCCCGGCGGCGTACACCGATCCGGCGTCCTTGCCGATCAGGCCCTCGAGGCCGAGCTTGCAGGCGTGCTCGAGCACCTCGCGCGCGCTTCCCTTCAGATCCGCGCTGAATCGGATGGATCCAGTGTCCTTGAACGCGCTGCGCAGCCGCGCCTTGCGCTCGGCCAAGGGCAGCCGGCGCAGGTCCTGGCCGGACAGAAACGGCGCGTCGAACGCGAAAAGCACGATGTCGGTGTCGCGTCCGGCGTCGAACGCGTTCTGCAGCGCCTGGAAGTTCGAGCGGCCGTCGCGCCCGGGCACCACGATCTCGCCGTCGAGCCAGGCGTTCTTCAGCCGCAGCCCGGCGAGCGCCTTCGCGAGGTGCGGCAGCCTCGCAGTCCAGTCCTTGCCCGAGCGGGTGAACAGGCGCGGCGCGCCTGCGGCATCCAGGCGCGCGCCCAGGCGATAGCCGTCGTGCTTCACCTCGTAGATCCACTGGGCAGCGTCGCTCGCCGCCGGCGGCTCGGCGACGAGCGTGGCGAGCATCGGCGCGACGAACTGCGGCAGCTCCGCGCGCGAGGCGCGCGCCGCCTTTTTCGGCGCGCGCTTCACGCTTTCGGGCCGCTCGCGGGTGATGTCCGCGCCCGGCGCGGCGTCCTCGTCGTTGCGCTTGATGAGCAGCCATTGCGGCTTGTCCTCGGCGCCGCGCGTCCGGGTCAGGATCCAGCGACCGTGCAGCTTCTCCCCGTCGAGGCGGAAGTGCAGCCGCCCCTTGCGCAGCGCCTGCTGCGGATCGTGGTCCTCGGGAAGCCAGCGGCCGCGGTCCCACAGCAGCACTTCGCCCGCGCCATACTGCTTCTCGGGAATGACGCCTTCGAATTCGCCGTATTCGAGAGGGTGGTCCTCGGTCTGCACCGCGAGGCGCTTGTCCGCCGGGTCGAGGCTGGGGCCCTTGGGCACGGCCCAGCTCTTCAGCACGCCTTCGAGCTCGAGCCGGAAGTCGTAGTGCAGCCGCGTCGCGGCGTGGCGCTGGATGTAATAGCGCAACGCTCTCGTCCTCGACGCGGCGGCTTTCCCGCGCGGCTCCGGCGTGGCGGAGAAATCCCGCATCGCGTGGTATCGGCCAAGCCTTTCCGCCATGCCGCGAGGCACAGCAAACCGTGCGCCCGCGCGCGGTAATTGCTACAGAACCTGAAACAATTACCGGGTTTTGAGAGTGCCTCTCGGCGCGCCGTCGCTGGCATAGGCCTTGCAGACTGCGGGGCTGAAAGGATATCCATGGGCCCAGCGATCGCCCTTCGGCTGCGACAACACCTCACCCTCACGCCGCAGGTCCAGCAGGCGCTGCGCCTGCTGCAGATGTCGGCGCTCGAATTCGCCCAGGAGATGGACCAGGCGCTCTCTTCCAACCCGTTTCTCGAGGAGAACGCCGACGCCCAGTCCGGCGACGCGCAGCCCGCGACGCCGCGCGAGAGCTCCGCTAGCAGCATCGAAGAGGTCGTGGTGCCTCAGGAGGCGCCCGCCTCCGGCGGCTTCGAGCGCGACCACGAGGAATGGTCGGGCGCATCCGACGCGCAGCCGACGCTGCGCGAGCACCTGCGCGAGCAGCTCATGATCTCGCCCATGGGGAGCCGCGACCGGGCGCTCGCCCACATGGTGATCGACAGCCTCGACGACGACGGCTATTTCAAGCTCTCCTTCGAAGAGCTGGCGGCGCTGGTGCCTCCGGAGCACGACGTGCGCCCGGAAGATTTCCTCGCCGCGCTGCGCCTGGTGCAGAGCCTCGATCCGGCCGGCGTGGCCGCGCGCACCCTCGAGGAATGCCTCGAGCTCCAGCTTCTCGCCGTGGACCAGGACACCCCGGGGCGCGCCTGCGCCCTCGACATCGTCCGCGGCCGCCATCTCCAGCTGCTCGGCAACCGCGAGTGGGCGCGGCTGCAGCATGCCGTGGCATGCGACGAGCACACGCTGCACACCGCGCGCGCGCTGATCCGCACGCTCGACCCGAAGCCGGGCCATCGCTTCGGCGCGCCCGAGGCGCGCTACGTGGTCCCCGACGTGGTCGTGAGGAAGGTGCGCGAGCGCTGGGTCGCGAGCATCAACCCCGCCTCGCTGCCGCGGGTGCGGCTCAATCGCGCCTACGCCGAGGCGCTGCAGGGCCGCGGCTCGAGCCAGTCGCTGTCGCGCCAGCTCCAGGAAGCGCGCTGGCTGCTGCGCTCCATCGAGCAGCGCTTCGCCACGATCCAGCGCGTGGCCGACGCGATCGTGACGCGCCAGCGCGGCTTCTTCGAGTACGGCGAGGTCGCGATGAAGCCGCTCACGCTCAAGCTGATCGCGGGCGAGCTCGGCCTGCACGAATCCACCGTGTGCCGCGTGACCAACAACAAGTACATGGCGACGCCGCGCGGCCTGTTCGAGTTCAAGCACTTCTTCTCGCGGCGGCTCGCCACCGAGAGCGGCGGCGCCGCCTCGGCGACCGCCGTGCGCGCGGTGATGAAGGAGCTCATCGCCGCGGAGGATCCGCGGGCGCCGCTCTCGGACGCGGAGCTGGCGCGCCTGCTCGCGCAGCAGGGACTGCGCGTCGCGCGCCGCACGATCACGAAATATCGCGCGCTGATGCGGCTGCCGAGCGTCGACGTGCGCCGCGCCGACATGAGGAGGTGAGCGGATGTCGAACATCATCGCCGGCAGGTTCGACGCCACGGTCGACGCGGACGCCGCGATCGAGGCGCTGCGCCGCGAGGGCTTCGCGCGCGACGAGATCGACTCGTTCTACGTCCCGCCGGCGGGCCAGAACGCGATGGCGCCGTTGGGAGGCGACGCGCCGCGCGCGAGCGCCGGGTCGCGCTTCGCCGGGTTCGGCGCCGTCGCGGGCGCGCTGGTGGGCGCTTTGCTGGGCGCGCTGGTGGGCCTCGCGGTCGACAGCCGCTACGGCGCGGTGGCGGTGCTTTTCGCCGCCGGCGTCGGAGCCTATCTCGGCTCGTTCATCGGCACGGTGCGCAAGGTGGGCGCGGCGCGTCCGCAGGAAGTCTCGGTGGAGCATCCGAGCGAGCCCAAGGGCGGCCGCATGGTCGCGGTCAACGCCGACCGTCCGCAAGCCGACGCCGCGGCGCTCAAGATCCTGCGCGAGTGCCGCGCGCGCGACGTCGGCCGCGCCCATGGCACCTGGCGCAACGGCTGGAAGGACTTCGATCCGCGCGCGCCGTTGATGACGCCGTAGTTGAACTTCCGGGGCTTCATCTTCGACGTCGACGGAACATCTTCGACGTCGACGGAACCCTCGTCGACGGCAACGACGCGCATGCTGCCGCGTTCGTCGAGGGCCTTCGGCGAGTTCGGCTTTCACATCGGCTTCGAGAGCGTGCGGCGCCTGTCGGCATGGGCGCCACGAGCTTGCCTGCAACGGCGTAAGGCCGTGGCAAGCTCGGCCGCCAGGAACGACTCGATGCGCTGCTGCGGCCGTCGACAGGCTCGCGCTCCCCGCGGAGCAGTGTGCGATGGTGGGCGACACGCCCTACGACGATCCGGCCGGCCTGCTCGCCACCCTCCTCAAAGACCGAGGTTCCGCTCTGCGAATTCCCAGTTGAGGCGCTCGCCGATCACGCCCGAGAGATAACGCTCGCGCTGGTTGCGGTAGTCCACGTAGTAGGCGTGCTCCCAGACGTCGATGGTGAGGAGGCAGCGCTTGCCGTGCGCCATGGGCGTGTCGGCATTCGACGTGGTCACGACGGCGAGCTTGCCGGCGTCCTCGATCAGCCAGGCCCAGCCGCTGCCGAACTGGTCGGCCGCCGCCTTGGCGAGCTGGTCGGTGAACCGCTCGTGGCTGCCGAAATCCGAATCGATGCGCCGCGCCAGCGCGGCCGAGGGCCGCAGCTTCTTCGGCGAGAGCGAATTCCAGTAGAACGCGTGGTTCCAGGCCTGCGCCGCGTTGTTGAAGAGCTTGCCCTTGGAGGCGCGCACCACGTCCTCCAGCGTCGCGCCGCGCACCGGCTCTTTCTGCAGCAGCTGGTTCATGGTGTCGACGTACTTGCGGTGATGCTTGTCGTGGTGGAGCGAGAGCGTCTCGGCCGAGATCACCGGCGCGAGCGCGTCCTCGGGATAGGGAAGCGGAGGCAGGTCGAAATGGAGGGCCTGCACGGCCTTTGCAGTCGCTGTGCTCATGTCGTCTCCTTGAAGGGATGACCCGCACGACGCAAGTTTCGCGCCGCAAGGAAGCCCCTACAGGAGGTATTCCCATTGCCGCGCCAGCCATTCCTTGAAGCGCTCGCCGGCCGGGCGCTCGGGCCAGGCCTGCGCGTCGACCGGCACGGAGGCGGCGACATCGAGCGTAAAGCGCCGCTCGAGCTCGCGCGCGAACTCGGCGTCGTGGACGATGAGATCGGCCTCGTAGTTGAGCACGAAGCTCCTCCAGTCGAGGTTGGTGGAGCCCACGCTCGACCAGACGCCGTCGATCACCGCGGTCTTGGCGTGCATCAGGGCTTCGTGCCATTCGAAGATGCGCACGCCGGCCTGGAGCAGGCTCGCGTAATGCGAGCGGCCGGCATACACCGGCGCCCAGAAATCGCTGAAGCCCGGCAGCACGATCTCCACGTCGACGCCGCGGTGCGCCGCGTCGACCAGCACCTGGACGGTGCGCGGGTCGGGCACGAAGTAGCCGAAGGTGAGCCAGACACGGCTGCGGGCGCGGCCGATCCGGCCGAGGAGCTCGCTGTACATCTCGCTTTCGCCGCGGTCGGGGTCGCTGCGCACCACGCGCGCCACCAGGCTGCCGCGCCGCTGCGGCGGCGGGAAGAAGCGCGCATCGCGCCAGGGCCCGCAGTCCTGGAGCGCCCAGTCGTCGAGGAAGATGCGCTGGAATTGCGCCACCACCGGCCCTTCGACCCGGACCATGGTGTCGCGCCAGCCGTTCCGCTTGTCCTCCTCCTGGTCCTGGGTGGCGCGCGCACGGCGCGAGGACGACGCGTAGGTCTCGCTGATGTTGATGCCGCCGGTGAACGCCACCTTCCCGTCGACCACGGTGATCTTGCGATGGTTGCGGTGGTTCACCGTCTCGACGCGCTGGACCGGGTTGAATTCGCACAGCGCGACGCCCGCGTCGCGCAGGCTCTGGAAGTACGCCTTCGAGGTGCCGATCGAGCCCACGGCGTCGTACATGACGTGGACCCTGACGCCGCTTTTCACCTTTTCGGCGAGGAGCGCCCGCAGCCTCTGCGCGAGCTCGCCGCCGTCGAGGATGTAGGTCTCGATGTTGACGTGGTCCCGCGCAGCGGCGATGGCCTCGAACATCGCGCGGTGGGTGCGCGGGCCGTCGACCAGCAGGCGGGCCTGATTGCCGCCGACGAACGGATTTTCGGGAACAGGCGGCTGCGCCGCCGAACCGGCGTTCGGCGGCGACAGCGCGCATGCCGGCAGGACCGCCAGCCCCGCCGCGAGGACTGCGCCGACGGCGAGGCGGCAGAGCACCCTACCGCTTGATGCGAATGTCGTTCTTGACCGAGCGGACGCCCTGCACCTTCTTCGCCGCGGAGACGGCGCGAGTCGCCTGGTCTTCCGAGTCGACGAAGCCGGTGAGCTGGACCACCCCGCGATAGGTCTCGACGTTGACCGCGCCCGCGGTCCTCGCCCCCGCGTCGGTGGCGATCGCGCTTTTCACCTTGGCGGTGACCGCCGCATCGTCGGTGAACTCGGCGGTGCTACGCCGGGTCGCGGAGTCCTCCGAGGACGCGCAGGCGCCGAGCCCGGCGAGCGCGGCGGCGGCGAGGCTCGCGGCGACGAAACTACGCCTGGAATGGCCCATTGGAGCGGCTCCGGCTACGAGCGCTGGTTGGTTTCCCAGTCGTTGACCTGGCGCTCGGCCTCGTCCTTGGCGCAGCCATAGCGCTCCTGGATCTTGCCGACGAGCTTGTCGCGGTTGCCGGCGATCTGGTCGAACTCGTCGTCGGTGAGCTTGCCCCACTTCTCTTTCAGATGGCCCTTGAGCTGCTTCCAGTTGCCCTCGATGCGATCCCAGTTCATGCATGTCTCCGTTAAAAAGGAAAGGACGGCACGACGCAGTTGCAATCCGCGTGCCTCCTGCACTTTCTGCCCTACAGGGTCGGTTCTTACATGCCGGCGGGCTGGGCGAGCCGCGCCACCGTCGCGAGCAGCGTGACCGGCTCGACCGGCTTGGCGAGCTGCGCGTCGTAGCCCGCGGCCACCGCGCGCACCGCGTCGTCGGTTTCGCCGCGCGCGGTGAGCGCCGCCGCGCGCATGCAGCCGCCGCGCTCTGCGGGCAGCGCGCGCAGCGCCCGGATCAGGAAATAGCCTTCGCCGCCGTGCATGTGCACGTCCGAGAGCAGCACGTCCGGGCGGAAGGCGCCGAGCGCGTCGAGCGCCTCGGAGCTGCTCGCGGCGCCCCGGGTCTGGGCGCCGGCGATGTCGAGCACCTGCGCCATGCTCGCTCGCGCCGCGGGATCGTCGTCCACGATGAGCACGCGCACGCCGGTCAGGAGCGGCGCGCCGTTTCCGCCGCGCTCGCGCGCGGGCCGGCCGGCCGCCAGCCGCGACAGCTCGAGCAGGCTCGAGATGATCCGGTCCTGCGCGCGTGCGTGGTGCTCGATGGCGTCGAGCGCGCGCGCCGGCTCGCTCGCCGCGGGAACCTGCTCGCGCAGGTGCGCCGTCCAGGTCACGATCGCGCGCACCGGCGACTGCAGGTCGGCGAGCACGCTGGCGAGGAAATCGTCCTTCACCCGGCTCGCCGCCTCGGTGGCGGTGCGGAGCTTGCGCTCGCGCTCGAGCGAGCGCGCGAGCTCGTGCTCCGCGCGCTTGCGCTCGTCGATGTCGATGCAGGTGCCGACGAAGCCGACGAACACGCGGTCGGCGGAGTAGCGCGGCAGCCCCCGGTCGAGCACCCAGCGGAACTCGCCGTCGTGGCGGCGCAGGCGATACTCGATCTCGAACGCCTCGCGCGCGTCGAGCGAGCGCACCAAGGTATCCAGCCAGCGCGCGAGGTCCTCCGGATGGACGCTGCGCGACCAGCCGTCGCCGAGCGCCTCCTGCGCCTTGGCGCCGGTGAACTCCAGCCACTGGCGCGACAGGTACTCGCACGACATGTCGGGGCGCGCGCGCCACAGCATGACCGGCAGCGGCTCGGCGGCGTTCTCGGCGAAGGATTCGCGCAGCATGGCTGAAATCCGGCGCTGCATAGGTCGTGCCCGCCACGGCTTGTAGCGGAATCTCTACGAAGCCCTCCGGCAGCGCAGCGAAGTTTCTACACGCCGCTGGCGGGTTTACCACGCGCGCGCTTCGGCATGGTGTTTGCTCATAGGCCTGCAGCTTCACCCACAATCCGAGGAGTCAGGCCATGCTTAGCTGGGCGCTCGCATTTTTCATCATCGCCATCATCGCCGCAGTTTTCGGCTTTACCGGCATCGCGGCCGGCGCGGCGGAAATCGCGAAGATCCTGTTCGTCGTATTCGTAGTGCTGTTCCTGGTCTCGCTGGTCGCGGGCCTGCTGCGCCGACCGTAGCGGACGCCACCCCCGGCACGCGCTTTGCAGGTTCGGCGCATTCCCATCTCAAAGGATTAAAGGAGGATTCACCCATGACGCTCAAACTCTGTTCGATCGCCGCCGCGCTGGCGCTTGCCATAGGCACAACTGCGGCCACCAGCGCCCAGGCGCAAAGCACCATGTCGAAGGACGCGTCCAAGCCCGCCAGCTCGAGCGCGGACCGCAAGGCGAAGAACGCCGAGGAAGACCGCATCGAGGCCGATTACAAAGCCGCGAAGGCCAAGTGCGACCCGATGAAAGGCAACCAGAAGGACGTGTGCGAGAAGGAAGCGAAAGCCCACGAGAAGGTCGCCAAGGCCGAGCTCGACGCGAAGAAGGACCCCTCGGCGCGCAACCAGCGCAAGGTCGCAGAAGCCAAGGCCGACGGCGAGTACGACGTCGCCAAGGAAAAGTGCGACGACATGAAGGGCGACGAGAAGAGCGCGTGCACCAAGCAGGCGAAAGCCAAGCACGAGCAGGCCCAGGCGGACATCAAGAAGCAGTTCGCGCAGAAGGACGCCAAGTCCTCGTCGGCCACCACGGGCAGCACTTCGAAGTGAGTTCGACGCCGCAACCGTTCCTGTCCGACATCCAGGAACTGCGCCGCCGCGCCCGCGAGCACATCTCGCAGGGCGCGGTGACGCCCGGCTACCAGGCCGACCGCGACACGGTGGTGAAGCTGCTGAACGAGGCGCTCGCCACCGAGATCGTCTGCACGCTGCGCTACAAGCGCCACTACTTCATGGCGAAGGGCATCCACGCCGAAGGCGTGGCGGCCGAGTTCCTGGAGCACGCGCAGGACGAGCAGCAGCACGCCGATCAGATCGCCGCGCGCATCACCCAGCTCGACGGCGCCCCCGACTTCTCGCCCGAAGGGCTCGCGACGCGCAGCCACGCCGAGTACGTCGAGGGCGACTCGCTCGAGGACATGATCAAGGAAGACCTGGTCGCCGAGCGCATCGCGATCGACAGCTACAAGGAGATGGTGCTCTACCTGGGCGAGAAGGATCCGACCTCGCGCCGGCTGATGGAGGAGATCCTGGCCAAGGAAGAGGAGCACGCCGACGACCTCGCGAACCTGCTCGAGGACCTCGGCGCACGCTAGGCCATGGCCCGCGGACTGTGGAAAGGCGCCATCAGCTTCGGCCTGGTGAACGTGCCGGTCGAGCTGTTTTCCGCCGAACGGCGCTCGGGCGAGCTCGACCTCACCATGCTCGACAAGCGCGACCTCGCGCCGGTCGGCTACAAGCGCTACAACAAGTCCACCGGCGAGGACGTGCCGTGGGCCGAGATCGTCAAGGGCTACGAGTACGACGACGACAAGTACGTGGTGCTGTCCGACGAGGATTTCCGCCGCGCCAACGTCGAGGCCTCGAAGACGGTCGACATCCAGGCCTTCGTCGACCTGAAGGACATTGCGCCGCTGTTCTTCGAGACCCCCTACTACCTCGCCCCCGGCAAGCGCGGCGAGAAAGCCTACGCGCTGCTGCGCGACGCGATGAAGAAGGCCGGCAAGGCGGGCATCGCCACGGTCGTGATCCGCACGCGCCAATACCTCGCCGCGGTGGTGGCCCAGGACGAAGTGCTGCTCATGGACACGCTGCGCTACGCCGACGAGATCAAGGGGCCCGAGGAGCTCGGCGTGCCGAGCGGCGCGCTGCGCCACAAGGCGAGCGCGAAGGAAGTCGACATGGCGCTGCGCCTCATCGACGACATGTCGGAGAAGTGGCAGCCGGAGAAGTTCAAGGACACCTATCGCGACGACCTCATGGCGCGCATCAAGGAGAAGATCAGGCAGGGCCAGACCGAGGAGATCACCGCGCCCGGGAAGGGCGAGAAGGAGCCGGCGCGCGCGGACGTGATCGACCTGATGGCGCTGCTCAAGAAGAGCGTGGCAAAGAAGCAGGAAAAGCCGAGACGCAAGCCGGCGCGCAAGGCGCACCGCAAGGCGGCATAGGAGCGCGGATGAAGCTCGCAGCCATCATGACCGGAGGGATCGAGACCATCACGCCGCACGCGAGCCTCGCCGAGGCGGCGAAGAAGATGGCCTCGCAGGACATCGGCTCGCTGCCGGTATGCGACGAGCCCAGGCGGGTGGTGGGCATCATCACCGACCGCGACATCACCGTGCGCGCCGTGGCGCGCGGCATGGACCCCAACCAGACCCGCGTCGAGGACGTGATGACGCGCGACGTGCTCGCCTGCAGCTCGGAGGCCGAGGTCGAGGACGCGTGCGAGCTGATGGAGAAGCGCCAGGTGCGCCGCCTTCTCGTCACCGGCCAGGACGAGGTGCCGGTGGGGATCGTCTCGCTCGGCGACATCGCGCTGTGCCTGCGCGAGAGCCAGTCCGGCGAGGTGCTGAAGAAGGTCTCGGAACCGGACTAGGAAGACACGACCCCATATGCCGAGAAAACAGGTGCGCTATGCAGTAGTCGGCCTGGGCCACATCGCCCAGGTCGCGGTGCTGCCCGCGTTCGGCAACGCGCGGCGCAATTCGCGCCTCGCGGCCCTGGTCTCGGCCGACCCGGTCAAGCTCGAGGAGCTCGGCGCCAAGTACCACGTCGACCAGCGCTATTCGTACGAGCGCTACGACGAGATGCTGAAGAGCGGCGAGGTCGACGCGGTCTACATCGCCACGCCGAACAGCCTGCATGCCGAGTACGCGATCCACGCGGCGCAGGCGGGCCTGCACGTGCTGGTCGAGAAGCCGATGGCGGTGACCGAGGAGCAGTGCGAGCGCATGGCCGAGGCCGCGCGCGCCGCCGGCGTCAAGCTGATGGTGGCCTATCGCCTCCACTTCGAGCGCGCCAACCTCGAGGCCATCGAGGTGGCGCGCTCCGGCCGCATCGGCGAGCCGCGCATCTTCACCTCGACCTTCACCATGCAGGTGGTGCCGGGCAACATCCGGCTGCAGCACGCCCTGGGCGGCGGCACGCTCTACGACATCGGCATCTACTGCATCAACGCCGCGCGCGGCCTGTTCGGCGACGAGCCGATCGAGGCGCGCGCGATGGCGGCCGGCAGCGTCGGCGACGTCGAAGAGACGCTCTCGGCGGTGCTGCGCTTCCCGGGCGAGCGCTGCGCCGCGTTCACCTGCAGCTTCGGCGCCGCCGACGTGTCCGAGTACCGCATCACCGGCACCAAGGGCGATCTCGCCCTCGAGCCGGCGTACGAGTACGCGATGGCGCTGCAGCACCGCCTGACCCTCAACGGCGAGCGCAAGGAACGGCGCTTCGCGAAGCGCGACCAGTTCGCGCCGGAGCTGCTCTACTTCTCCGACTGCGTGCTCAAGAACCACGCTCCCGAGCCCGGTCCCGAGGAAGGGCTCGCCGACATCCGCGTCATCCGCGCGCTGTACCGCTCCGCGCAGAGCGGGCAGCCGGTCGAGCTCGGCCCCTACGAGAAGCGCGAGCGCCCCGGGCTGGAGCAGGAGATCCGGCGGCCGCCGATCGACAAGCCGCGCACGGTCCACACCCAGGCGCCCTCGGGCGGGAGCTAGGAGTGCCCGATGAAGCCTTTTCTCATGCCAACACTCGTTCTGGGGCTCGCCGCGCTCGTTCTCGGGCTGGCGGCCTGCGATCCGAAGAAGCCGGCCGAGCCCAAGCCGCCCACCCCCAAAGTCCATTTCACCCACGAAAGGAGCACGTCATGAAAGCACTTGCATTGGCACTTACCGCAGCTCTCGCGCTCGCCCTCGGGGCCTGCTCGAGCGACAAGAACCCCAGCAGCAGCAGCAGCGGCGGCACCAGCGCCAGCACCACCAGCGGCATCAAGCAGGACGCCCACGACGCCACCCTCACCACCAAGGTGAAGAGCGCGCTCGCGGCCGACGTCGGCCTGAAGACCCTGACCGGCATCAGCGTCACCAGCGATGGCTCGGTCGTCACGCTGAAGGGCGCGGTCGACACCGCGGCAAACAAGAGCCGCGCAGAGCAGGTGGCGCGTGGCGTCGACGGCGTGAGCTCGGTGAAGAACGAGCTGACGGTGAAGTCCGGCGGCTGATGCCGCACGAAGCAAGGCCGATGCTCCGCGTCGTGCGCAGCAAGGACGGCGTCTGGAGCGTGAACGAGCGCGGGCCGAACCGCACCGCGATCGCCTATTTCCCCAGCAAGTGGGGCGCGATGAAGCACGCGGTGCGCGTGGCGAGAACCAAGCGCCGCTGCCGCGTCGCCGTCATCGAGGGCGACGGCGCGGTAGGCCTTGCGCGCGACTACGAAGCCGAAGACGACGGCGTGGAGACGCCATAGCCGAAAAGCACCCGCCGCCGCATAAGCACGAGCCCTCGCCCGACCCGCCGGGCGAGCCGGTTCCACCGGAGCTACCGCCCTATGAACCCGCGCCGGGCGAGCCGCAGGAGCCGCCGGAATGAATCATTGGTGTCGTTTCGCCGCCCCGCGGCGCCTGCGCAAGGCGGAACCCAGAACGAGCGCCGCTGGAGCTGCGGAGACTTGCACCATCGTGTTCACGGCTAACCCTGCTGCAAACCCCGTTCCATAGGAGTAAAACCACGGTGCCGATGCCTCGCTTTGCCGTAATCGCATCCGTGGCGGTGGCGGTCTGTGCCGCCTGCACGGCGCAACCGGTGGCCCCCGACGCTGTGCCGGCACGCGCATCGTTCGACCCTGCGCTGATCGCGAAAGGTGCGCAGCTCGCCACGATCGGCAACTGTCAAGCCTGCCATACCGCGGAGGGCGGCAGATCGTTTGCGGGCGGCCGCGCGCTCGAGAGCCCGTACGGGACGTTCTACACCAGCAACATCACGCCGGACCCCGACACGGGGATCGGGCGCTGGTCCGAGCAAGCCTTCGCCCGCGCGCTGCGCGAGGGGGTCGACCGCGAGGGACGCCATCTCTATCCCGCGTTTCCCTACGAGTACTTCACGCGCCTGACCGACGAGGACATCCACGCGCTGTATGCCTACATCGCCACGCGCGAACCCGTGCGAGCGGAAAACCGCCCGCACGAGCTGAGCGCTCCGTTCAACAGCCGTGCGCTGGTCGGCGCGTGGAAGGCGCTGTACTTCAAGCCCAGCCCATTCCAGCCGGATCCGGCGCGGGACGCGCAATGGAACCGCGGCGCCTACCTCGTCAACGGCCTCGGCCACTGCAGCGCCTGCCACAGCCCGCGCAATTCCCTCGGCGCCGAGAAGAAGGACCAGCTCTTCAGCGGCGGCGACGCGGAGGGCTGGCATGGTCCCGCCCTCAACGCGCGCTCGCCGGCGCCGGTGCCGTGGACGGCCGACCAGCTCTTCAAGTACCTGCGCACCGGCCTGGACGACGCGCATGCGATCGCGGCCGGGCCGATGGAGCCGGTGGTGCGCAACCTGGCGCGCGCGCCGGAGGAAGACGTGCGCGCGATGGCGGCTTACCTCGCAGCGCTCGCCGGCCCGCCGTCGGCGGAGCGCCTCAAGAAAGCCGATGCCGCGCTGGCGCAGGCCAAGACCGTCTCGCGCGCCAACGGCCGCGGCGCCGAGGTCTATGCCGGCGCCTGCGCGGCGTGCCATGATCGTGGCCGCGAGGCCGGCTCGGGCGGGGCGCTGCCGCTCGCGCTCGGAACGGCGACTACGCTGCCAACGTCGGCCAACCTCCTGCGCATCGCGCTCGAGGGTATTGCGCCGCCCGACGGCGAGCCCGGCCGCGCCATGCCGGGGTTCGCCGATGCGCTGACCGACGGCCAGGTGAGAGATCTCGCTGCCTACATCCGCAGCGAGTTCGGCCGGGCCAGCGCATGGACCGACGTCGACGAGGAGCTGAAGAAGATTCGCGAGGAGAGGAAATGATCAGCCTCAATGTCAACGGCAAGACCGAGGAGCTCGACGCCGACCCGGCGACGCCGCTCCTCTACGTGCTGCGCGACCAGCTGCAGCTGAACGGCGCCAAGTTCGGCTGCGGGCTCGGGCAGTGCGGCGCGTGCACCGTGCTGGTGGACGGCCGGGCGGTGTTCTCGTGCGTGACGCCCGTGTCGACGCTCGAGGGGCGGCGCGTCACCACGCTCGAGGGCCTGGGCACGCCCGAGAAGCCCGGGCGCGCGCAGCGTGCCTTCATCGCCGAGCAGGCTGCACAGTGCGGCTACTGCATCCCCGGGATGATCATGCAGGCGCAGGCGCTGCTCGAGCGCACGCCCAACCCCACGAGCGCCGAGATCCGCAAGCACATGAGCGGAAATCTCTGCCGCTGCGGCACCCACATGCGGATCCTGCGCGCGGTCGAGCGCGCAGCGCGCGAGCCATGAACCGGCGCGGATTCATCGCGCGCGGCGGCGCGCTCGTCGTCAGCTTCTCGCTCCTGCCGCGCCTCGCCGGCGCGCAGGCGGCCAAGTTGCCCGGCAGCCTGAGCAAGGAGCCGATGCTGGACGCCTGGATCCGCGTCGGCGCCGACGGGCGGATCACCGTCTTCACCGGCAAGGCCGAGCTCGGGCAAGGCATCAAAACCGCGCTCATCCAGGTAGCGGCCGAAGAGCTGGTGGTCGAGCCCGCGCGCATCGAGCTCGTCACCGCCGACACGGCTCGCACGCCCGACGAGCAATACACCGCCGGCAGCCAGTCGATGCAGGAGAGCGGCACCGCGATCATGAATGCCGCGGCGCAGACTCGCGCGCTGCTCGCGGAGCTTGCGGCCAAGCGCCTGGGCGTTCCGGTCGAGCGCCTCACCATCCGCGACGGAACGATGAACGGCGTTTCGTATGGCGAGCTGGTCGCGGGCCAGTCGCTTCACGTGCGGGCGCAAGCGAAATCGCCGCTGCGCGACCCGATGACGCGCACGGTGATGGGCAAGCCGGTCCCGCGGGTCGACATTACCGCCAAGCTGACCGGCCAGGTGAGCTACGTGCAGGACCTGCGCCTGCCCGGGATGGTGCACGCGCGCATGCTGCTTCCGCCAAGCTACGGGGCGCGCCTGCGCGCGCTCGACACCGCCGCCACGGCGAAAATGCCAGGGGTGCTCAAGGTCGTGCGCGACGGCAGCTTCGTCGCGCTCGTGGCCGAGCGGGAATACCAGGCGATCACGGCGCTGCGCGTGCTTGCGAACGGCGCGCAATGGGACGAGCGCGCCAATCTTCCAGAACCCAAAGAGATTTACCAGAAGATCAGGACGCTGCCGTCGCAGGACAGCGTGATCCACGAGAACGGCAAGAGCGGGGCCGGTGCGGCGATGCTCGAAGCCGAGTACCGGCGCCCCTACCAGATGCACGGCTCGATCGGCCCGTCGTGCGCGGTGGCCCTCTACCGCGACGAGGCGCTTACGGTCTGGACCCACAGCCAGGGGGTCTATCCGCTGCGCGACGCGCTTGCCGAGCTGACCGGCATGCCGAGAGACCGCATCCATTGCATCCACATGGAAGGCGCGGGCTGCTACGGCCACAACGCCGCGGACGACGCCGCCGCGGACGCAGCGCTCGTCGCCCGCGCGGTGCCGGGGCGGCCGGTGCGCGTTCAATGGATGCGCGAGGACGAGCACGGCTGGGAGCCGTACGGCCCGGCGATGCTGTCGAAAGCGCGCGGCCGCGTGGACGCGAGCGGCAAGGTGGAAGAGTTCCAGTACGAGGTCTGGAGCAACACGCACTCCACCCGCCCCGGGCCTGCGGGTTACCTGGCGGCTGGCTGGCACGTGGCGAAGCCCTTCACGCCGCCGCCGCCGCGCGCGATCCCGCAGCCCGCCGGCGGCGGCGACCGCAATGCGATCCCGCTCTACAAGTTCGCCGCATCGCGCGTGGTGCACCACTTCGTGACCGAGATGCCGCTGCGCGTGTCCGCGCTGCGCGGGCTCGGCGCGTACATGAACATCTTCTCGATCGAGAGCTTCATGGACGAGCTCGCCGCCGCGGCGCGCGCCGACCCGGTCGAGTTTCGCCTCAGGCACCTGGAAGACCCGCGCGCGCAGGCCGTGGTGCGCACCGCCGCGGAGCGCTTCGGCTGGGCCACGTGGAAGAAGTCGCCTGGCCGCGGCCGCGGGTTCGGCTTCGCGCGCTACAAGAACCTTGCGGCCTACACCGCGATCGCGTGCGAGCTGGAGGTCGACCGCGACAGCGGACGCCTGCGCATCGGGCGCGTGGTCGCGGCTAACGACAGCGGCGACGTCGTCAACCCGGACGGGATCGCGAACCAGATCGAGGGAGGCATCGTGCAGTCCACGAGCTGGACGCTGCACGAGGCCGTGGGCTTCGACCGTGCGCACATCACCAGCCGCGACTGGGGCGGCTACCCGATCCTGCGCTTCCCCGACCTGCCGCAGAGCGTCGAAGTGCACCTCGTCAATCGTCCGGGGCAGCCGTTCCTCGGCACCGGCGAGGCAGCGCAGGGACCCACCGCGGCGGCGCTCGCGAACGCGTTCGCCGACGCCACCGGCACCCGCCTGCGCGAGCTGCCGTTCACCGCCGCGAGAGTGAGGCAGGCGCTCGGGGCTTGACCTAGGCGAACAGCGCGCCGGTCGCGAGCTTCGCGCCCTCGACCAGCGAGCCGAGCTTCGCCCACGCGATCTGCGGATGGCTGCGGCCGCCGAAGCCGCAGTCGGCGCCGGCGATCAGGTTCTCGGCGCCGACGCGCCTCGCAAAGCGCCGGATGCGCTGCGCGACCAGCTCGGGGTGCTCGACCACGTCCGTCGAGTGCGTCACCACGCCGGGGATCAGGATCTTGCCTTCGGGCAGCTTCACTTCGTCCCAGACCGCGTACTCGTGCTCGTGGCGCGCGTTGGCCGCTTCGATCAGATACGCCTTCGCTTTCACCTTCAGGAGCAGACCCGCGATGAACTTCAATTCCAGGTCGTGGGCGTGCGGGCCGTGCCAGCTTCCCCAGCACAGGTGGTAGCGCACGCGCTCTTCGGGAACATTGCGCAGCGCATGGTTCAAGGCCTCTATGCGCAGGAAACAATACTTCCTGAACCTTTCAAGCCCCATTTGCATGCCGATCCGGTCCCACAGCGCCGGAAGCCAGGCGTCGTCCACCTGCAAGGTCACGCCGGAGGCCGCGATGGCCTCGTACTCCACGCGCATCGCCTCCGCGATCGCGTACACGAACTCCTCGTCGGAGCGGTAGTACTCGTCGCGCCGGTAGACCTCCAGGCTCCCCGGGGCGGTCGACGTCAGGAACGCTTCTTCCGGCCTCGCGAGCTCGAGCAGCGTGCCGATCTCGCGCTTCAGCGAGTCGAGGCCGCGGTATGCGATCGGGCCGGTGCAGAACCACACCGGGCGCACGCGCTTGATCTGCTCGCCGGGCGCGTAGAAGAGCGTGCCGCGCTCGGTGGCGTAGCGGTAGAAATCGGCGAAGGCCTCGCGGTCGCGGCCCTGCGCGATGAGCGGGCGCTCGCCCGGCGGCGCCGGCCGCGGCTCGAAGCCGGCGAAGCGCTCCTCGACGTACGACAGCCAGTCGCCGCCCTTGGTGTATTCGCCTTCGTTGATCAGGTCGAGGCCGATCTCGCGCTGCTTCCGGACGACGGCGGCCACGGAATCGAGCGTGGGGAGGCTGCCCACATGGGTAGTCAGGATGCGTTTCATCGACGGCGGACTCTGAGGTTAGAATCTGCCGCGATCCTAGCAGGACGAAATTCAAAATCGAGGAGGAGGAAACGATGAAACGAAGCTGGCTCGCCGCCGCCCTAGGCGCGGCCTCGCTCGCCGCGGCGGCAGGCGCCGCGCACGCGCAGCAGACGGTGAAGATCGGCATGCCGCTCACGCTCTCCGGGCAATTCGCCGACGCCGCCGCCCAGATGCTGAACGGCGTCAGGACGTACATGAAGATGCACGGCGACATGGTCGCCGGCAAGAAGATCGAGCTGATCACCAAGGACGTCGGCGGCCCGGCGCCCGACGTGGCGAAGCGCCTGTCGCAGGAACTGGTGGTGCGCGACAAGGTCGATATCCTGGCCGGCTACGTGCTGACGCCCAATGCGATGGCGGCGGGCGACGTCTCCGCCGAGGCGAAGAAGTTCATGGTGGTGATGAACGCCGCCACCTCGGTCGTGATCACCAAGTCACCCTACATGATCCGCACCTCGGTGACTCTGCCGCAGGTGATGGAGACCTTCGGCACCTGGGCGGCGACCAAGGGCGGCATCAAGGGCGTCTACACCATGGTGACCGACTACGGCCCAGGCCACGATTCGGAGAGCGCCTTCCAGAGCGCCTTCAAGGCGGCCGGCGGCAACGTCGTCGGCTCGGTGCGCTTCCCGGTGGCGAATCCGGATTTCTCGGCCTTCGTGCAGCGCGCGAAGGACGTCGGCCCCGAAGCGATCTTCATCTTCATCCCGGGCGGCGCGCAGCCGGCGGCGCTTGGCAAGGCGATCGCGGAGCGCGGCATCGACAAGACGAAGACGCGCGTGCTGGGCTCGGGCGAGACGACCGCCGAGGCGGCGCTGAAGAGCATGGGCGACACCGCGCTCGACATCATCACCGCCTGGCACTACGACTACACGGACAAGAATCCGCTCAACCAGAAGTTCGTGAAGGCCTACCAGGGCGTGGCGAACGGCCGTAACCCGGACTTCTTTTCGATCGGCGGCTACGACGGCATGCACG
>DASXAO010000069.1:0-15645 GCA_036406675.1 Burkholderiales bacterium | reverse complement strand
CTGACGCCCGCGATACCGCTTGCGGAAGGTCTTAATCCCGCCTTAAGGAACGCAGTTTGCGTGCGGCAATTTCCAGAACAGAAGGAATTGCCATGGGTAAGTCGGAAGGCTTCGAAGAGCGCGAGCATCATGCCGGCGGCTGGGGCTCGGTCAAGGCGCTAGGCGCGATCCTGCTGCGCGAGCGCGTGCCCGTCGAGGGCGCGCGCATTCTGTTAAAACAGAACAAACCTGGCGGCTACGCGTGCGTGAGCTGCTCCTGGGCGAAGCCTGCGGATCCGCACGTGGCGGAGTTCTGCGAGGAAGGCGCGAAAGCGGCCGCCTGGGAGATCACGCACAAGAAGCTGACGCCTGAATTCTTCCGCGCCCACACGCTCGGGGAGCTCAGGACCTGGCACGACCACGACCTCGAGGCAGGCGGCCGGCTGACCGCGCCGATGCGCTGGGACGCGGCGCAGGACAAGTATCTCGAGGTGAGCTGGGACGAGGCTTTCGCCGGCATCGGCGCCGAGCTGAAGAAGCTCGAGCCGAAATCGGTCGTGTTCTACACCTCCGGCCGCGCCTCGCTCGAGGCTTCCTACATGTACCAGCTGCTGGCGCGCTTGTACGGCACGAACAACCTCCCCGACAGCTCGAACATGTGCCACGAGAGCACATCGGTCGCGCTGCCGAAGACCATCGGCGTCGGGGTCGGCACGGTGAGCCTGGAGGACTTCGAGCGCACCGACTGCATCTTCTTTTTCGGACAGAACGTCGGCGTGAACAGCCCCCGCATGCTGCACCAGCTGAAGGCGGCGCGCGAGCGCGGCGTGCCCATCGTCACCTTCAACCCGCTGCGCGAGCCGGGGCTGGTGAGCTTCGCCGACCCGCAGTCCCCGAAGCAGATGCTCGGCGGCGCGGACACGCGCATCAGCACGCAGTATCACCAGCTCAAGCCGGGCGGTGACTCGGCAGTGCTGATGGGGCTGTGCAAGGCGGTGATCGAGATGGAAGCGCTCGACACGGCATTCATCCGGCAGCACACGCACGGCTTCGACGAATTCTCCCAAGCCGCGCGCGGCTGGAACTGGGCCGACATCGAGCGCGAGTCGGGCCTGCCGCGCTCTGCGATCGAGGAGGCGGCACAGGAATACGCGCGCTGCCAGGCCGTCATGGCGGTCTACGGCATGGGCCTCACGCAGCATCGCAAGGGCGTGCAGAACGTGCAGATGGTGAGCAACCTGCTGCTCCTGCGCGGCAACATGGGCAAGCGCGGCGCCGGCATCTGCCCGGTGCGCGGCCACTCCAACGTGCAGGGCCAGCGCACCGTCGGCATCACCGAGAAGCCCGAGCTCGCGCCGCTCGACAAGCTGAAGGCGCTCTACCGCTTCGAGCCGCCGCGCGAGAAGGGGCTGAATACGGTCGAGGCCTGCGAAGGCGTGCTGAGCGGCGCCGTCAAGGCCTTCTTCGGCCTGGGCGGCAACTTCGTGCGCGCAGTCCCCGACCGCGAGCGCATCGAGCCGGCGTGGACCCGACTGCGGCTCACGGTGCAGATCGCCACCAAGCTCAACCGCAGTCACCTGGTGCACGGCCAAGTCTCCTACCTCCTGCCCTGCCTCGGCCGCATCGAGATCGACCGCCAGGCGAGCGGCGAGCAGGCGGTGTCGATGGAGAGCAGCATCGGCCACATGCACGGCTCGCGCGGCGCCGCCGAGCCGGCGAGCGAGCTCCTGCGCTCGGAGCCGGCGATCGTCGCCGGCATTGCGAAGGCCGCGCTCCCGCCGAACCCGAACGTGCCCTGGGACAACTGGGTCGCCGACTACTCGCGGGTGCGCGACGCCATCGCAAGCACGTACCCCGAGATCTTCCACGACTTCAACGCGCGCATGTGGATGCCCGGAGGGTTCCCGCGCCCGCTCGGCGCGCGCGAGCGGGTCTGGAAGACGCCGAACGGCAAGGCGAACTTCATCACGCCGAAGTCTCTCGACGAGGATCCGGACATGCCGGGCGCCGGTCCGGACGTGCTGCGCCTCACCACGATCCGCTCGATCGGCCAGTTCAATACCACGATCTACGACCACGACGACCGCTATCGCGGCATCGAGGGCACGCGGATGGTGCTGCTTGCAAACCGCCTCGACCTCGCGCGCCTCGGGCTGCGCGAGGGCGATGTCGTGACCGCGGTGACGGTGGCGGACGACGGCGTCCGGCGCGAGGTCCCGGGGCTGAGGCTCGTCGCCTACGACGTTCCGGCCGGCTGCATCGCCGGCTACTACCCGGAATGCAATCCGCTCATCCCGCTGTGGCATCACGCGGCGGGCAGCAAGGTGCCCGCGGCGAAATCGATCCCGATCCGGCTGCGGAAACCCGCACCTTGACCATGCGCGCCGTGGCTGCGGAGATCCCAGTTGCGCTGGTGTACAACGGCGTGTCGCATGCCGTGATGCTCGCCACGCCGCAGGACATCGAGGATTTCGCGCTCGGCTTCAGCCTGACCGAAGGGATCCTGCGCAGTCCGCGCGAGCTTTACAGCGTCGAGGTCGAGCGCTCTACGGCGGGTATCGAGGCGCAGCTCTCCATCGCGGCCGAGCGCATGGTGGAGCTCAAGGCGCGCCGCCGAAGCCTCACTGGCCGCACCGGCTGCGGGCTGTGCGGCGCCGAAAGCCTCGCGCACGCCGTGCGCACGCCGGCACGCATCTCATCCCACTGCGCCGCCAGCGAGGCGGCCATCCATCGCGCGATGGACGAGCTGACGTCCCGCCAGATCCTGCATCGCGAGACCGGCGCCACGCACGCAGCCGGCTGGGCGGATCGGGAAGGCCGGCTGCTCCTCGCGCGCGAAGACGTCGGCCGGCACAATGCGCTCGACAAACTGATCGGCGCGATGGCGCGGCAGAGCCTCTCGAGCGCCTGCGGCTTCGCCCTCGTCACGAGCCGCGCGAGCAGCGAGATGGTGCAGAAAGCGGCGAGCTTCGGGATCCCGCTCCTCGCCGCGATGTCGGCGCCCACCGACCTCGCCGTACGCCTCGCGGCCGAGTGCGGGCTGACGCTGCTTGGCTTCGTGCGCGGCTCGAGCCACACGGTCTATGCAGGGACGACGGCCATATGAGCGAGAACCGGGTCGAGAAATTCAGTACCATCGCGGCATGCCCCATCCCTTCGACGTCGACCTGCGCACCGTCTGGCGTTTTCGCAGGGCGGGACAGCCCGAGCTCGACCTCACTCTGCTTGACCTTCTGGACGCGATCGAACGCAGCGGCAAGCTGACCGTGGCGGCGCGCGCGGCGCGCATCTCGCATCGCCACGCCTGGAATCTCATCGAGAAGTGGTCGGACTTTTTCGGCGCGCCGCTGGTCACGATCGAGCGCGGGCGCGGCACGCGACTGAGCGCGCTGGGGGCGAAGCTGCTTTGGGCCGGCAAAAGGGCGCACGCGCGCTTGGGACCGGAGCTGGACAACCTTGCAGCCGAGCTTGCCAGCAGCCTCAACGGTGCGGTCGCAGCTAGCACGCCGACACTGCGGGTCCACGCCAGCCACGACTTCAGCCTGTCGAAGCTGCGAGAGCTCGCAAGCAAGACGCGCTCGATCGGCATCGACTTGCGCTATCGCGGGAGCGCCGAAGCGCTCGCGTCGCTTCGTCGCGGCGCCTGTGACGTAGCCGGATTTCACGTGACCGACGGCCTGCTCGGGCGGCCCGCGGCGACGCGCTACGCCGAGGCGCTCGGGCCGGCGGTCCACCGCCTGGTGTGGGTCGCGACCCGGGTCCAAGGCCTGATCGTCGCGAAAGGCAACCCGAAGTCCATTGGCTCGGTCGCGGACCTTGCGCGACCCGGCGTGAGGTTCATCAACCGCCAGCGAGACTCGGGAACCCGCATGCTGGTGGACGAGTTGTTCACCAGCGCCGCAATCGACCCTGCCCGCGTAGAGGGATATGAGAACGAGGAGCACACCCATGCCGCGGTCGCGGCCCACGTCGCGAGCGGCCTCGCCGACGCGGGGCTCGGCATCAAGGCGGCGAGCGTACAGTTCGGACTCAGTTTCGTACCCTTGGCGACCGAGCGCTATTTCTTCGCCGTCCACAAGGACCTGCTGGAGCAGAGGGAAGGCAAGCTGCTGATCGGCTTGCTCCGCGGCGACGCGTTTCACGACGCGGTGGCCGCGCTCCACGGCGTGGGCGCTCACCGCACCGGCGAAATCTCGCTGGTCGACCGGACGCCGCCCTGGGACGACCTGCTATAGTTTTTCCTGCAAGCGTTCCCTCAGGGCCCCTGACCCGTCCCCGACCGTACCCGCACCACAGGAGAAAGCATGCACAGACGTTCCTTCATCCAGGCCGGCGCAGCGGCGTCGCTGCTCGGTTCGCTCCCACGCTTCGCTCTCGGCCAGCAGCTCCCGTTCGATCCGAAGCCGGCGGGCTGGCGCACCTTCGAGATCACCACGCGCGCCGAGCTGCAATGGCCCGAGGGCATTTCACGCGCCTGGATTCCGGTGCCGTCGGTGGAAAGCAACTATCAGAAGGTGCTTGGCACGACCTGGTCAGGCAACGGTTCGGTCCGCCTGGCGAGCGACGGCAAGTACGGCGCCAACATGGTGGTCGCCGAGTGGAACCCCTCGGAGAAAAACCCGGTGGTCGAAGTGGTAAGCACTTTTTCGACCATCAACCGCGCTGTCGACCTCGGCAAGCCCGACCCGTCGATCAAGCCGCTCGACGCCGCCACCGCGGCGTTCTATCTCGCGCCAAGCGAGCTGGTTCCCACGGACGGAATCGTGCGCGACACCGCGCGCGACATCACCAAGGGCAAGTTCGGCGAGCTCCAGAAGGCACGCGCGATCTATGAGTGGATCGTCGACAACACTGCCCGCGACCCGAAGGTCCGCGGCTGCGGCATCGGCGACATCAAGAGCATGCTGGAGACCGGGAATCTGAAAGGCAAGTGCGCCGATCTCAACGCGCTGTACGTTGGCTTGGCGCGCGCGTCCGGGCTTCCGGCGCGCGACGTCTACGGCTTGCGCGTGGCGCGGAGCGAATTCGGTTACCGCAGCCTCGGCGCCGGCAGCCCTAACGTCACTCGCGCCCAGCACTGCCGTGCCGAGGTATACCTCACCGGCTTTGGCTGGGTGCCGGTGGATCCCGCCGACGTCCGCAAGGTCGTGCTCGAGGAAAAGGAGCAGCCGACCACGCTCGCCGATCCCGTCGTGCCGCCGGTCCGGCGCAAGCTGTTCGGCGCGTGGGAGATGAACTGGCTTGCCTACAACGAGGCGAACGACGTCAAGCTGCCCGGCTCGCAGGGTCCGGCCATCGGCTTCTTGATGTACCCGCAGGCGGAGACCGCCAAAGAGCGCGTCGACAGCCTCGACCCGGACAACTTCAAGTACACGATCACCGCGCGCGAGCTGAAGACCTAGCGCGTCTTCCGTAGGCGTTTTCTGGCGAGGGGCCGCTGAAGCGGCCCTTTGCTTCTCAACTTAGGAACGCCACTTCATAGGTCCCACTCTTGAACGCGCTTCCTGTCAGCGACGGTTCGCGAGAGGAACTAGTTGCACGCCCGCAAACAAGCGCTGACGCTTCCCCGATTTTCCCGCCGGCCCCACTGGCATCAAATAGCGTCCAGTTCGTTGGGGGGCATCGCCTTCAGGGCCGCGCAAGCGGCCCTTTTTTTTCCGCTGCGATAATGGCGCGATGCCCCGCCCCCACGGCCATCCCGCGCTCAGCCTGCGCATCGTTTTGCGCAAGGGAAGCGCCTTCGGCCCGGGCAAGGCGGAGCTCCTCGAGCACATCCGCGACACCGGCTCGATCGCCGCCGCCGGCCGGAGCATGAAGATGAGCTACAGCCGCGCCTGGGGCCTGGTCGAGGCGATGAACCGCGATTTCACCGCGCCGCTGGTGCGCTCGGCCAAGGGCGGCGCGGACCGCGGCGGCGCCGTGCTGACCGCTCTCGGCACCGAAGTGCTGCTGCGGTATCGCCGCATCCAGGCGCGCTCGGCCAGCGCGGTCGCCGCCGAGCTGCTGGCACTGCGCCGGACGCTACGCTGATCCGATATAGTCTATAGAATATATCGGAACCGGAAGACGCACGATGCTACGCCCAGCCTTGCCGTGGATACTCGCCGTCCTAGCCCTCTCAGCGCATGCCCAGGCGCCGACCGTGCTCGCGGCGGCGAGCCTGAAGGAAGCGCTGGACGAAGTTGCCTCTTCGTACCAGACCAAGCCCGTCATCGCCTATGGCGCGAGCTCGGCGCTCGCGCGCCAGATCGAGAACGGCGCGCCGGCCGATATTTTCATTTCCGCCGACCTCGAGTGGATGGACTACGTGGAGAAGAAGAACCTGCTCGCGCCGGGCACGCGCAGGGACCTCCTCGGCAACCGCCTGGTGCTGATCGCGCCGGCGAAGCACCCGGTCAAGCTGCAGCCTGCGCCCGGATTCCCGATTGCGAAGGCGCTGGGGAACGCGCGCATCGCGCTCGCGGAGCCGAACAGCGTGCCGGCCGGCAAGTACGCCAAGGCGGCCTTCGAGAAGCTCGGCGTATGGGACCAGGTCGCGCCGCGAGTCGCGGCGGCGGAGAACGTGCGCGCCGCGCTTGCCCTGGTGGCGCGCGGCGAAGCGCCGCTCGGCGTGGTGTACCAGACGGACGCCAAGGCCGAGCGCGCGGTCATGGTCGCGGGCGTCTTCCCCGCCGACTCGCATCCGCCCATCGTGTATCCGGTCGCGGCTCTCAAGAACGCCAAGGAAGGCGCCGCGAAGTTCCTGGACTTCCTCTCCCGGCCGCAGGTGCGCGCAATTTTCGAGAAGCACGGCTTCGCCGTAAACTGACAGCGTGTGGAGCCTGTCGCCGGCCGAGACCACCGCCCTTCTACTCAGCCTCAAGGTCGCTTTCTGGAGCGTCGCCGCAAGCCTGCCGGTCGCGGTGGCGCTCGCCTGGATCCTGTCGCGGCTGAGCTTCCCCGGTAAGAGCCTGCTCGACGCGGTCGTCCACCTGCCCCTCGTCCTGCCCCCCGTGGTCGTCGGCTACTTCCTGCTGCTCGCCTTCGGCAGGCGCGGCGCGATCGGCGCCTTTCTCGAGGAAACCCTAGGCATCACCTTCATCTTCCGCTGGACCGGCGCGGCGCTCGCGTGCGCGGTGATGGGCCTGCCGCTGCTCGTGCGCGCGGTGCGCCAGTCGCTCGACGCGGTCGACCGCGGGCTCGAGGCGGCAGCGGCGACGCTGGGCGCGCCGCCGCTCTGGGTATTCGCGACCGTGACGCTGCCCCTCATCCTCCCGGGTATCCTCACGGGGATGCTGCTTTCCTTCGCGCGCAGCCTGGGCGAGTTCGGCGCCACCATCACATTCGTCTCCAACATCCCGGGCGAGACGCAAACGCTGCCGCTCGCGATCTATGCCTTCACGCAGGTGCCCGGGGGCGACGGCCAGGCGCTGCGCCTGTGCATCCTCTCCATCGTCCTGTCGCTCGCGGCGCTGATGGCCTCCGAGGTCCTGGTGCGCCGCGCCACGGTGCGCGCCGCCGGCCGCGATGCTTGAGTTCGACGTGCGCTGCCGGGTTGGCGGCTTCGCGCTCGACGCCGCGTTCGCCACCGGCGGCGGCGTCACCGCGCTCTTCGGCCGCTCCGGCGCCGGCAAGACCACGGTCCTCAACCTGATCGCCGGGCTTGCACGGCCGCAGTCCGGGAGAATTACGGTAGAAAAAAGAAAGCTCTATGACAGCACCGCCGGAATCGATCTCCCGCCGCACGCACGGCGCGTCGGCTACGTGTTTCAGGAGGGGCGGCTGCTTCCGCACCTCACCGTGCGCCACAACCTGCTGTATGGAAACTTCTTCAACCGGAAAAAGAACCAGGTCGTGGCCTTCGAACAGGTGACCGAGCTGCTCGGCATCGGCCACCTGCTCGAGCGCCGTCCCGGCGCGCTCTCCGGCGGCGAGAAGCAGCGCGTGGCGATCGGGCGGGCGCTGCTGGCGAATCCCGAGGTGCTGCTGCTGGACGAGCCGCTCGCCTCGCTCGACGCACCGCGCAAGGCCGAGATCCTCTATTACGTGGAGCGGCTGCGCGACGAGGTGCGCATTCCCATCGTGTACGTCAGCCATTCGCTCGACGAGGTCGTGCGCCTCTCCAACTCGATGGTGCTGATGTCCGACGGCAGGGTGCTCGGCACCGGCGACGTGCGCGAGATGATGAGCCGCGTGGAGCTGCGCCCCTACCTCGGACGGCACGAAGGCGGCGCCGTCATCGAGGCGCGGGTCGCCGGCCAGGACCTGAAAAGCGGGCTCGCGCGACTCGAGTTCGGCGGCGGCGCTCTGGAGATTCCCGATGTCGAGGCGTTGCTCGGCGAGCAGGTGCGGATCCGCGTCCGCGCCCGGGACGTCTCGATCGCCATCACCCGCCCCGCGGGCCTCAGCATCCGCAACGTGCTCGCCGGTACCGTGGTCGACCTCGCGGACGACGAAGGCTCGAGCCTCGACGTGCGCCTGGACCTCCACGGCACGGCCCTCCTCGCCCGCATCACGCGCAAGTCCGCCTCGGAGCTCGGCCTGCGTCCCGGCCTGCCGGTCTTCGCTCTCATCAAGGCGGTGTCGATCGACCGCCGCAGCGTGGGATACGCATGATTCGGTTTTTGTTCTTCCCCCTCCTACTCGCCCTGTCTGGAAGTGTGTGTTTTGGGCAAACCGCGGTCGTCGACGCGTCGGGACGCGAAATCCGCCCCCCCGCGAAAGTGGAGCGCGTCTACGCCGCCGGACCGCCGGCGAGCCTCCTCGTCTTTGCCATCGCGCCCGACAAGCTCACCGGCTGGACGCGCGCGATGCGGCCGAACGAGGCCGTGTTCTTTCCCGAGCGCTATGCCAGCCTGCCCGAGCTCGGCCGCCTGACCGGGCGCGGCAACACCGCCAACGTCGAGGTCGTGCTCAACGCGAAGACCGACCTGATTGTCGACGTCGGTTCCACCGGCCCCACGCTCGCTTCGCTCGCCTCCCAGGTGCAGGAGCAGACGCGCATCCCCTACGGCTTGTTCGACGGCCGCATCGAATCGACGCCGGCCACGCTGCGCGCGCTTGGGAAGTTGATGGGCAACGAAGCGGCGGCGGAGAAGCTCGCCGCCTGGTACGAGAATGAGCTAGCTCAAGTGAAACAAAGGGTGGCGCGGGTGTCCGTGCACCCGCTGGTCTACTACGGCCGCAGCGCCTCCGGCCTGCAGACCGGAGGAAAGGGCTCGATCAACGTCGAGGCGCTCGAAGTGATCGGTGCGCGCAACGCCGCCGCCGAGGCCCGCGCGGGCCTGGTGACGGTGTCGTTCGAGCAGGTGCTGCTGTGGAACCCGGAAGCGATCCTCACCACCGACCCGAATTTCTGGAATTCGGTGTGGACCGATCCGAGATGGCGCGCAGTGCGCGCGGTCGAGGAAAAGCGGGTGTACCTCTCGCCGCACCTTCCCTTCGGCTGGTTCGACTTTCCGCCGGGCGCGAACCGCCTGCTCGGGCTGTGGTGGGCGGGAAAGCTGCTTTACCCGCAGACGTTCGCCGACGTCGACCTGCGCGGCAAGGTGAGCGAGTTCCACCGCCTGTTCTATCACCGTGAGCCGACCGCGGCCCAGTTGGACGCGCTCCTTGGCGAGCCCGGCGTGCTCCCGAAGTGACTTCAAGATCCATCCCCTACTTGTTCGCCGCCGGTGCGCTAGTCGCGCTCACCGCGCTGGCCTTCGCGGTGGGGCGCTACCCCGTTTCCATCGGGGAGATTTTTTCCCTGCTCGCAGCGAAGATCACGGGAAGCACGCCCGCGCTGCCTTCGAACGTCGAAACCGTGGTGCTGCAGGTGCGCGGCCCGCGCGTGCTGGCCGCGCTGGTGGTGGGCGCGGCGCTCGCTGCCGCGGGCACCGCTTACCAGGGGATGTTCCGCAACCCGCTGGTGTCGCCCGACATCCTGGGCGTCTCGACCGGCGCCGCGCTCGGCGCGGTTCTCGGAATTTTCTTTTCGCAGGGAATCATCGTCATCCAGATCTTCGCCTTCGCCGGTGGCCTTGCGGCGGTCGGCCTCGTCTACTGGATCGGCTCGAGGCTGCGCGGCCACGATCCGCTGCTCGCGCTCGTGCTCACGGGCGTGGTGATCGGAACGCTGCTCGGCTCGGTGATCGCGCTGCTCAAGTACCTCGCCGACCCGTACAACCAGCTGCCGGCGATCACCTACTGGCTGCTCGGCAGCCTTGCCGCCATCGCGCCGCGCGACCTCGGCGCCGCCGCCCCGCTCGCGCTCGCCGGCCTCGCGCCGATGCTGCTCCTGCGCTGGCGCATGAACCTGCTCGCGCTTCCCGACGACGAGGCGCGCGCGCTCGGCGTCGATACCCGGAAGCTGCGCACCCTGATCGTGGCCGCGGCGACCCTCATGACGGCCGCCGCGGTCGCGGTGAGCGGCATCATCGGCTGGGTGGGGCTCCTGATCCCGCACGCCGCGCGGCTTCTCGTCGGCCCCGACTTCGGGCGCCTGCTGCCGCTCGCCATGCTGCTCGGCGCGGGCTTCCTCCTCGGCGTCGACACCCTTTGCCGCACCATCGCCACGATCGAGGTGCCGCCGGGCGTGCTCACTGCGCTGATCGGTACGCCGTTTTTCCTGTGGCTGTTCGCCCTCGCGCGGCGAAGCTGGTGATGCTGCGGGTCGAGCACCTCGCCTTCGGTTTCCCCGGCCGCACCGTGGGCCGCGACGTCAGCTTCTCGCTCTCCGCTGGCGAAGCGATGTGCGTCCTCGGCCCGAACGGCGGCGGCAAGACCACGCTCTTCCGGACGATCCTCGGGCTGCTCGAGCCGCACGGCGGGACCGTCGCGCTCGACGGCGTCGCGCTCGGGTCGCTCTCGCGCAGCGAAGTCGCGCGCCGCATCGGCTACGTGCCGCAGGGGCATTCCGCGTACTTCGCTTTCACGGTGCTCGACTTCGTCCTGATGGGGCGTACCGCGCACCTCGGCGTGTTCTCCGTTCCGGGCCGAAACGACCGCGAAGTTGCGGCGCGCTCGCTACAGTCGCTCGGCATCGCGCACCTCGCGCACCGGCCGGTCACCCAGATCTCGGGGGGAGAGCGCCAGCTCGCGCTGGTCGCGCGCGCCCTCGCCCAGGAGCCGGCGCTGCTGGTGCTCGACGAGCCGACCGCCAGCCTCGATTTCGGCAACCAGGTGCGCGTGCTGGAGAAAATCCTTGCGCTCGCGGCGAGCGGCATCTCGATCCTCTTCGCGACCCACGACCCGGACCACGCGTTCCTCACCTCGCAGCGCGTGCTGCTGCTCGCCGAGGGCCGTGCCCTGGAGATCGGCGCGCCCGCCGAGGTCATCCGGCCCGACTCGCTCCAGCGCCTCTACGGCGTCTCGGTGGACGTGCTGCCGCTCGCCGACGGCCGCCACACCTGCCTGCCGGCGCTGCGATAAGCGGGTTGATCTGACCCCATTTTCCGAAGCCCTGTCTGTATGGTTCAAGATCGGCTGCCTCGGCTTCGGCGGGCCGGCGGGCCAGATCGCGCTGATGCACCGCATCCTCGTCGACGAGAAGAGATGGGTCGAGGAGAGCCGCTATCTCCACGCGCTCAACTTCTGCATGCTGCTCCCCGGCCCCGAGGCGCAGAAGCTCGCCACCTACGTGGGCTGGCTGCTCCACGGCACGCGCGGCGGGCTCGCCGCCGGGATCCTGTTCGTGCTTCCCGGCGCAGTGGTGATGCTCGGCGTGAGCCTGCTCTATGCGCTCGGCCAGGGCATTCCGGCGGTCGACGGGGCGCTCTTCGGCATCAAGGCGGCGGTGCTCGTGATCGTGGTGGAGGCGCTGCTGCGCATCGGCCGCCGCGGCCTCAAGACCCGCCTGTTGCTCGGCGTCGCCGCCGCCGCCTTCGTCGGCATCTTTTTCTTCGCGCTGCCGTTTCCGCTCATCGTGGCTGCGGCCGGAGCGATCGGCTTTTTCACGACGGAAAAAACGAGCGCCATTGCCCCACAAGCAGAGAAGCAGGGTGCGTGGCGGCAATTGGCGAATGCGACGCTGGTCGGCCTCGCGCTGTGGCTCGCGCCCATCGCGCTCATCGCGGCGGCGCTCGGCACGAGCCACGTCATGTTCGATATCGCGACGTTCTTCTCGAAGCTCGCGGTGGTCAGCTTCGGCGGCGCGTACGCGCTGCTGGCGTACATGGCGCAGCAGGCGGTGGAAACCTATGGCTGGATGAGCGCGCCGGAGATGGTCGACGGCCTGGGGCTCGCCGAGACGCTTCCGGGGCCGCTCATCAAGGTGACGCAGTTCGTCGGCTTCCTCGCGGCCTACCGCGATCCCGCGCCGTTCTCGCCGGTGGCCGCGGCGGTCGTCGGCTCGGCGCTGACGACCTGGGTCACGTTCGTGCCGCCGATGATGATCATCTTCGCCGGTGCGCCGTTCATCGAGCAGCTGCGCTCGAGTCCGCGGCTCTCCGGCGCCCTCACCGCGATCACCGCGGCGGTCGTCGGCGTGATCCTCAATCTCACCCTCTGGTTCGCGCTGCACGTGCTCTTCGCGCGCGTCGAGGAGGCGCGTGCCGGGCCGCTGCGCTGGTACGCCTTCGATCCGGCCGCGCTCGACTGGAAAGCCGGCGCGCTGGCGCTCGTGGCGGCGTTCCTCATGCTGCGGCTGCACCGCGGCCTGGTCGAGACCGTCGCGGTCATGGCGGCCGCGGGTATCCTGTTGCGATTCCTTTTCTGACGGAGAAACCGATGGCGGCCTATGTGATCGGCGAGATCGAAGTGACCGACCCGGCTGTGTACGACGACTACCGCAAGCAGGTTCTGGCGACGATCCAGAAATACGGCGGCAGGTTCGTCGTGCGCGGCGGCAGGGTCGAGCCCCTCGAGGGCGGCTGGCAGCCCAAGCGGGTCGTGCTGCTGGAATTCCCGTCGATGGAGCAGGCGCAGAAGTGGTACCGCTCGAGCGAGTACGCGCCGCTCATCGCGCTGCGCCAGCGTGCCTCGCGCGGCAGGCTGGTGCTGGTGGAAGGCGCCTAGCCGAGCTTGTTTGCGAGCTCGACGAAGTCGGCCGCCGCGACGTCCACGCAGCTCCAGTCGGGCTCGAGGTTCGTCGTCTGCCCGGGGCCGTGCTCCTGCGGGCGGGCCACGAAGGCGGTGGCGAGGCCCTGCGCTTTCGCCGCCTTGAGGTCGGGGTTGTGCGCGGCGACCATCATCACCGCCGCCGGCGCCAGGGCGAGCTGGCGGCACGACACGAGATAGGCCTCGGGCGCGGGCTTGTAGGCGCGCGCGGTCTCGGCGCCGAGGATGCAGTCCCACGGCAGGCCGGCGCGCTTCGCCAGGTTCACCATGAGCGCGATGTTGCCGTTGGAGCACGGCGCGATGATGCGCGAGCGCTTCAGGAGCCCGAGGCCCTCTCGCACGTCGGGCCACGGGTCGAGGCGGTGCCACGCGCGGCTCATGTGGTCGATATCGGCTTGCGATAAGTCCGCGATGCGATAGCGCTCGACCAGCGTCACCAGGCTCTCGCGGTGAAGCACGTCGAGGATGGTGAAGGCGCGCCGGCCCGAGCGCACCTCCTCCATCGAAGGCTGGTAGAGCTTGCGCCATTCGACCGCGAATTCGAGCCAGTCGACGCCTTCGATGCCCTTGCGCCGCGCGAACTCCTGCAGGTCGCGCGTGACGCTCGTGCGCCAGTCGACCACGGTGCCGAACACGTCGAACAGGCACGCCTTGATGTCGGAGGGATTCATGCGCGATAGCATAAGAAAAGAAGGGCACCCTGAGGTGCCCTTCTAGCCTCTCCTCCTCCCGAAATCGTTACTTCTTGCGGTCCGCCGACGCCGCGTTCCTCTTGTAGTTGGCGACCGCCTTGTCCTGCGCCTTGGCGAGATCCGCCGCGTCCTTCGCCTTGGCGGCGTCGGCTTTCTGGGCCTCGGCCGCCTTCTCGGCATCGCTCTTCGGCGGGAGCGGCGGCAGCTTCGCGTAGGAAGCGGCCATCGCGCCGATGAGAATGGCGGCAAGCCCGCTCAGGATAGCTTTCACGGTGTCTCCTTCATATGGGGGGCTCCGGCCGGCACTGCACCGCCTCGCGCGGGGTGCGCTGCCGACTTCGACTTCATCTCCTCGTACCAGTACTGGTGGTGTTCCTTCGCCCAGGTCTCGTCGACGTAACCCGTGCGCATCGCCTGGTAGGAGCCTTCCAGGCCGATCGTGCCGAGATACATGTGGCCGAACGAGATCGAGATGTAGAGGAGCGCCGCGCACGCATGCCAGACCCAGGCCTCCTGCATTACCGCGCGGGTCTGGTCGAAGTTTGGGAACAGCAGGATCAGGCCGCTCCAGGTGACGACGATGCTGAGCACGACCACGCCGCCCCAGAACCACACCTTCTCGCCGCCGTTGAACTTGCCGGAGGGCACGTGCTTGCCCTTCGCCATCACCGCGAAGGCGTTCAGCAGGAACTTGATGTCATACGCCTTGGGCAGGTTGTGGCGCAGGTACAGCACGATCATGGCAGCGACCGAGACGATGAAGATCGGCGCCACGAAGTTGTGCAGGTTCTTGGAGAGCGCGGTGAGCCAGCCGAAAAGCGTGTAGCCGATGACCGGCAGCAGCACGTGCTTGCCGAAGAGCATGATGAGCCCCCCGAGGCCCAGGATGCAAAAGCTGATCGCGACCGACCAGTGCACGATCTGGTCGAGCCGGCTGAAGCGCTCGATCAGGCGCCCGGTCGGCTTGTCGTGCAGCTTGACTGCCCCGAAGATCGAGTAGAAGGCGAGGATCGCGGCCGCGATCAGCACCACCAGCAGGCCGCCATAGAACGTCACCGGGCCGTTGCGCACGCGCCGCCACGTGTCCCCGCCGGACTGGATCAGCACGCCGGTCTCCCGGCCCTTGATCGTGGTGAAGTTCTCCTGGCCGCTGCGCACGTCGCGCCACACCGGGGCGTTGTTGCCCGGCTGGGTGGCCTGGCGCTTCTGCTGCTCCTGCACGTTCGAGGGCTCCGGCGCAGCCGCCGGCGCACCGGCCTGCGCGGCCGCGAGGCTCGCGGAGAGCGAAAGCGCCACGGCCAGGCAAAGCCTGGAAAAAATCGACATCCGACCTCCTATGCTTTTTTTGAACGGACGCTCTACTGGCCGATCCGTTGGTACTCGTTCTGGGTGAGCTGCCGGTTCTTGATCTGCTCTTCCCAGCTCGTGCGATCCCCCTTGTTCCACTTGCCGCCTCGCAACTCCGCCACGGGCGAATCGTTTTCCCACGGCCGCCCGTCGGGCTTGCCCTGGTACTTGCCCTGCTTGTAAACCACCACCTGCGACTTCTCCCCGCAGCCACTTACACCCACGGCGAGAAGAGCGGCAGCCGCAACCGCAAGGGCGAGCCTCATGACTTCGTCGCCGGTTGCGGCTGCATCTGGGCCGGCGGCTTGGCGCCAGGCGCGCCCGGGCCGTACGCGGTGCCCCAGCCCCAGACCTCGGAGCCCTTGCCACGGCGCAGCACGCGCGCGCGGTAGATGTCGGCGATCACATCGCCGTCGCCGCCGAGCAGCGCCTTGGTCGAGCACATCTCGGCGCAGGCGGGAAGCTTGCCCTCGGAGAGCCGGTTACGGCCGTATTTCTGGAACTCGGCCTCGCTGCGGTCGGGCTCGGGCCCGCCGGCGCAGAAGGTGCACTTGTCCATCTTGCCGCGCAGGCCGAACGCGCCGGCCTGCGGAAACTGCGGCGCGCCGAA
>DASXAO010000068.1:0-19915 GCA_036406675.1 Burkholderiales bacterium | reverse complement strand
GCTAACTGCGCGGCCTTCCAGCGCAGGTAGATCTTGGTGATCTCGGCCGCGATGGAGGCGAGGAACATGAACGGCAGCATGAGGAACCAGTCGCTGGCGCTGAGCGGCACGGTGCCGAAGAACGGGTTGAGGAAAGGCACGTAGACCGCGATCAGCACGAGGAGCAGCGAGCTGCCGTTCGCCCAGAGCATCCACTTGTTCGAGAACAGGCCGGTGGCGAACATGCTGTAGTGCTCGGAGCGGGCCGTGAACGCCCGCAGCAGCTCGGAGACGCAGAGCGTGGTGAAGGCGATGGTCTGCGCGTGCGCGAGGTCGTCGGGGTAGGTCTTCTGCGCGAGCCAGTAGGCCCAGAGCACGGCGGCGGTCATGACGACCGCCTGCACCGCGGTGCCGATCTGCATTTCCCAGTTGATGATCGGCTCCCTGGTCGGCCGCGGCGGCAGGCTCATGATGTCCTTGTCGCCTTTCTCCATGCCGAGCGCGAGCGCCGGCGCGCCGTCGGTGACGAGGTTGAGCATCAGGAGCTGCACCGGCCGCAGCGGCAGCGGCCAGCCGAAGAGCATGGCGAAGAAGATGATCAGGATCTCGCCGATGTTGCACGAGATCAGGTAGTAGACGAACTTGCGGATGTTCGAGTAGATGATCCGCCCTTCCTCGATCGCCGAGACGATGCTCGCGTAGTTGTCGTCGGTGAGCACCATGTCGGCGGTCTCCTTCGAGACGTCGGTGCCGGTGATGCCCATCGAGACGCCGATGCTCGCGCGCTTGAGCGCGGGAGCGTCGTTCACCCCGTCGCCGGTCATGGCGACGACGTGGCCGCGCGCCTTGAAGGCGTCGACGATCTTGGTCTTGTGGGCCGGGGAGACGCGGCAGCAGACGCAGATCTGGTCGGCCTGTCTGGCGAGCTCCTCGTCGCTCATCTTGTCGAGCTCGGCCCCGGTCACCACCTTGCCGCCCGGGACGAGGATGCCGATCTCGCGCGCGATCGCCTCGGCCGTGTCCTTGTAGTCGCCAGTGACCATCACGGTCTTGAGGCCGGCCTTGCGCGCGATCGCCACCGCCTCTTTCACCTCGGGGCGGGCGGGGTCGATCATGCCCAGCAGGCCGACGAACGTGAGGCCCTTCTCGACGGACTCGGGCGTGGGCTGCGCCGGCACGCTGTCGAGGCCGCGGAAGGCGACGCCCAGCACGCGCAGCGCCTGGCGCGCCATGGCCTGGTTGGCGGCGAGGATCTCCGCCTTTTTCTCGCTGGTGAGCGGGACCGGTGTTCCGTTCTCCGTCACGCTGGTGCACAAATCGAGAATTACGTCGGGCGCGCCCTTGCAGAAAGCGACCGTCGGCGGGCAGTCGAAGCGGAAGCTGCCCTTCGTCTGGTGAACCGTGGTCATGCGCTTGCGGTCGGAGTCGAAGGGAATCTCGGCGACGCGCGGCAGCGAGCCGCCCAGGTCCTTGCGCGTCACGCCGGCCTTGGCGGCGACGACCACCATCGCGCCCTCGGTGGGATCGCCGACGATGCGCCAGCTGCTCTCGCCGCCGCCCTCTCCGCTTTGCTCGAGAATCGCGTCGTTGCAGGCCGCGCTGCCGTGGAAAAGCAGCGCCGCGTCGGGCGAGTCCGCGGGATTGAGCGCCTGGTTGCCCACGGTGAAGCCGCCCTTCGGGCTGAAGCCCTCGCCGCTCACCGCGAAGCGCTTGCCGCCGACCCAGCCCTGCACCACCGTCATCTCGTGCTGCGTGAGCGTGCCGGTCTTGTCGGAGCAGATCACCGTGGTGCAGCCCAGCGTCTCGACCGAGGCGAGCTTGCGGATGAGCGCATGGCGCTGGATCATCGAGCGCATGCCGAGCGCGAGGCACACCGTGACCACCGCCGGCAGGCCTTCGGGGACCGCCGCGATCGCGAGGCTGACCGCGGTCATGAAGAGCTCCACCAGCGTCTTCTTCTCGGCCGTCAGGTAGTCGAGCGGCGCGCTCAGGAGGGTCTTGTAGTTGGTGTCGATGAAGATGCCGTAGACGAAGATCAGGCCGCAGATCACGAGGCAGATGATGCCGAGCGCCTTGGCGAGCTGGTCGAGGCGCATCTGCAGCGGCGTGTCCTCCTCCTCGTAGGCCTGGATCATCTCCGCGATCAGGCCGATCTGCGTGTGCATGCCGGTGGCGGTGACGAGGCCCTTGCCGCGGCCGTAGGTGGCCTGGGTCGACATGAACGCGCTGTTCCTGCGGTCGCCGAGCGGGATGTCCTTGTCGAGGACCACGTGGGCGACCTTCTCCACCGGCACCGACTCGCCGGTGAGGGAGGCCTCCGCCACCTTGAGGTTGACGCTCTCCACCAGGCGCAGATCGGCCGGGATGTTGTTGCCGGCCTCGACCAGCACGATGTCGCCGGGGACGAGCTCGCGCGCGGGGAGGGTGACCTGGCGGCCGTCGCGCAGCACCTGGGCGCTGGACGCGGCCATCTTCTTCAGCGCCGCGAGCGCCGCCTCGGCCTTCGACTCCTGGATCACGCCCACCACCGCGTTCAGGGCGACGATGATGAAGATCGCGCTCGCGTCGACGTATTCGCCCAGCAGGAGCGAGATGAACGCCGCCACCAGCAGCAGGATGACCAGGAAGTTGTTGAACTGGTCGATGACCATCGAAAGGAAGCCCGGGCGCGGCTTCTCCTTCAGCTCGTTCGGTCCGTGCTCCCTCAGCCGTTGACCCGCCTGCTCGGTGGTGAGCCCGCTCTCCAGGTGGGTCTGGAGCTCACTTGTCAGGTGTTCGACAGGTTTCGCGTGGCTCTCTTGAGCCGTGATGGCTGCCATGGGACTGCCTCCTCCTCCGAAATCGATGGTTGGGACCGAGCGCCCTAGAGTTGACTTAGAGTTTTTGCTGCAAACAGGCTATTCTTCGGCCCGTATTCTGGCATATGAAAATCGTCGCCGTCCCGGTTCTGGATGAAAAGGACGTGGCGTGGGCCGCGCGGCGCGTGATTGCCCTGTATCAAAAAGCGCCGGCCCGGATCTACCTCGTCAACGTACAGCCCGCGTTCTCCGCGCACGTCTCGCGATTCTTCAGCGCGCACTATCTCGAGCGCATCCATCGCGAGGACGCCATGTTGCTCCTCGCGCCGGTCGAAAGAGCGCTCGAGAGAGCGGGGGTGTCGTACAAGTCGCACGTCCTGATCGGGCCCAAGGCGGAGCGCATCGCGGAGTTCGTCCGGAGCTACCACTGCAGCGAGGTGTTGCTGCGCAACGAGTCGCAAAGCCTGCTGCGCCTCGGGCTGGCGTCGATCAACAGCGGCATCCGCCGCAGGCTGCGCGCGCTCTTTCCGGAAGGAAAGATCCCCCTCGCTGGCTCGCGCTAGCCGCGCGCATTGAGCAATCGAGTCCTGGAGGACGAGCGGCCGGGCCATACCGTATCGCGCGCGGAGTTCCTGAACCTCTTCGCGTCGGTGTTCCTGCCGATGTTCATGGCGGCGGTGGACCAGACGCTGCTCGCCACCGCGACGCCGGCGATCGCGGCGTCGCTCGGCGGGCTGCGCGACACTTCGTGGATCGCGGTGGGCTACCTCCTTGCGTCGGCGACGATCGTGCCGGTGTACGGGCGCATGGGCGATCGCAAGGGGCGGCGCGACGTCCTGCTGGTGGCGCTCGGGGTGTTCACGCTCGGCTCGGCGGCCTGCGGCTTCGCGCAGTCGCTGCCGCAGCTCGTGGCGGCGAGGGTGCTGCAGGGGCTGGGCGGGGGCGGGCTGATGACGCTGTGCCAGGCGCTCATCGGGGAGCTGGTGCCGCCGCGCGAGCGCGCACGCTTCCAGGGCTACTTCGCGCTCGTCTTCACCGCGGCGAGCGTCGCCGGGCCGGTGGTCGGCGGCCTCGTGGTGTCGCACGCGAGCTGGCGCTGGCTCTTCCTCGCCAACCTGCCGCTCGCGGCGTTCGCGGCGTGGCGCCTGTGCCGCCTGCCGAAGGGCGAGAAGCATCCGCCCCCGACTAAAGCACTCGGGGGTGACGCGTCGGCGCGCGGCGCCGACCTGGCGGGCCACTTGCTCTTCGCCGTCGGCGCGCTCTGCACGCTCTTCTGGCTCACCTCCGGCGGCCATCGCTTCCCGTGGGGTTCGCCGCAGAGCCTCGCGCTCCTCGCGACCGGCGCGGTGGCGCTCGGCCTCTTGTGGCGGCACGAGCGGCGGCACGAGGCGCCGTTCCTGCCGGTGGAGCTGCTGCGCGAGCGCACGGTGCTGATCTCGGTGATGGTGGTCGCGATGTTCGCGTCGTGCCTCTTCGCGGTGGTGTTCTTCCTGCCGATCTACCTGCAGCTCGGCCACCAGATGTCGGCGCAGGGCTCGGGCCTGCTGCTCCTGCCGGTGACCGCGGGCATGGTGGTCGCCTCGACGACCTCGAGCCGCATCCTCGCGCGCACCGGGCGGCCGCACTGGATCCCGGTGATCGGCCTCTCGCTCTCGAGCGCGGCGCTGTTCGCGCTCGCGCTCGCGCCGGCCGACGAGACGCTGATCGGCTGCTTCGCGTTCTTCGCCGGCCTCGGGTTCGGCTGCGTCATGCCGACCACGCAGGTGACCATGCAGACGGTGGCGGGGCGCGAAAGGCTGGGCGTAGTCACCGCGCTCATGGCGCTCGCGCGCTCCACCGGCGGCGCCACCGGCCCGGCGCTCTTCGGCGCGGTGGCGTTCGCGATGATGCCCGCGGTGGCGCAGGGCCGCCCCATGACGAGCCCGTTCCACACCGGATTCCTGGTCTTCGCTTTCGTCGCCGCCGCGGCCGCTTTCACCGCGAGCCGCATGCCGGTGCTGACGCTGTGGAGAAAATAGGGACAGTCCCTATTTTCCGTTGCTACGCATAGTTCGCAGGAAAATAGGGACTGTCCCTATTTTCTCTGTCAACCACCACCACCCTGCTGCCGTTCTGGCCGTTATGCCGAGAATGGCGCGCGTGGTGGTGCCCGACGTCAGTTTGCACGTTGTCCAACGTGGGCACGATCGCCGCGATTGCTTTTTCGAAGAAGGTGATTACGCGGCCTACCTCGGATATCTGCGCGAGTTCGCACTGCGCTTCGGCTGCTCGATTCACGCGTACTGCCTGATGACGAACCATGTCCACCTGTTCGTGACTCCGCACGCGCCCGAAGCATGCGCACTCATGATGAAGTACACGGCGCAGCACTACGTAAACCGAATCAATAAACGCCTGGAACGCAGTGGGACGCTTTGGGAAGGGCGGTTCTACTCCTGCCTCGTGCCATTGGAGCGCTACGCTCGCTTGCTATCGATACATCGAACTCAACCCGGTTGAAGCTGCGATGGCGAAGCACCCGGTCGAGTACCGCTGGTCGAGTTATGCGATCAACGTTCGAGCTACCGGCGCGACCTTCCTGCGGCCGCATCCGGCCTATGAGGCCCTCGGTGAGGACCCTCAGCAGCGCGCCCGTGCGTATCTCGAGCTGTTCAACATGCCGATAGAGCCGACCACGATCGATGAGATCCGGAAAGCGACGCGCGGCGGATATCCGGTCGGGGTGCCGCGCAAGTCACGCGGCAGGCCGCCGTCGGACCGGAAAACAGGGACAGTCCCTATTTTCTGACCCCGATTTTCCGATCCGAAACAAACGAAGCGAGAAAGAAGTTGGCCTGCAATGCCTCGTCGCTACCCTTGACGACTTCATAACCGTTGCCTGGGGAGGAAATGATGGCTCTAAGAACGCGCACGTCTTTTTGGGTGGTGGCATTCGGCATCTGCGCCGCAATCGCGCTCGGGTTGGGGTTCATGCGGACGGCGGACAGCGCGCGGGAGGAGTCATCGCCTGCCGCTGCCGCTCCGGAGCCGGTCGCGAAGTCGAAGCCGCTCTGCATCGACCGCAGCGAGCCCGAGCAACCGGACGCGTCGGTCGCCTGCCGCTGAGAATCGGGGTTGCCGCCGAAAATCGGGGTCAGAGCCCGAAACCAGGAAGAAGCGAAAACCGGGCTCTGACCCGGTCCAGAAAATGGACTAGTCCGGGGCTCGGGCCCGGTCCAAGGTGGGCCGATGTTCTCGGACGCGCTCGCCTACGAAGCGATGATGGGGCGCTGGAGCAGCCGCCTGGCCGCGCCGTTTCTGGATTTCGCGGAGGTCGGCGACGCCGACAGGGTCCTCGATGTCGGCTGCGGCACGGGATCGCTCGTGAAGGGGATCCTGGAAAGGACGCCGCGGGCGCGCGTAGTGGGCATCGACCCGGCGGAGCCGTTCATCGACTACGCGCGCGCTTCCTTGCCGGCCTCGCGCGCGAGCTTCGAGTGCGGCAGCGCCTTGAATCTGCCCTACCCCGATGCCTCGTTCGACCGGTCGCTCTCGCTCCTCGTATTCCAGTTCCTGAAGCAGCCCGGCATCGCCGCGTCGGAAATGCGGCGCGTCACGCGCAGCGGCGGCACGGTCGCGGCGTGCACCTGGGACAGGACCGGCCAGGAGATGAGCGAGCTTTTCTGGGAGGAATGCGTGCGCCTGGATCCCGATGCGGAGGAGAAGGCGCAGCGGCCGAGCGCATGCAACCAGGCGGGCCAGCTGGCCGCGCTCTGGGACGCCGCGGGTCTCGAAGGCGTGCGCGAGGTCACCCTGGAAATGCGAACCGAGTTTGCGTGCTTCGACGACTTCTGGCTGCCGTACACCAAGGGGGTCGGGGCCCAGGGCGTGTACGTGGCGAGCCTGTCGCCGGAAAAGCGCGAAGTCCTGCGCGACGCGCTTCGCCGGCGATTCGTGGGCGAGCGCGACCGGCCGTTCTCGCTCCGCGCCGCGGCATTGGCGGTCCGCGGCACCCGGTGACCTAGTCCGGCTTTATTCCCGCATCCCGGATGACCTTGGACGTGCGCGCCAGGTCGGAGTCGATCGCCGTCGCGAATTCTTTCGGCGTGTTGCCGTAGAGCTCGAAGCCGAATCCCGCGGCGGCTTCCCGGACGTCGGGTGCCTTGAGCGCCCTGGCGACTTCCCGGTTGAGAAGCGCGACGATCTCCGTCGGTGTTCCCGCCGGCGCGAACAGGCCGGCCCACGGCACGATTTGCAGCGGCACCTTCTGCTCGGCGAGCGTCGGCACGTCGGGCAGGAGCGGCAGGCGCTTGTCGCTGCCGATGGCGAGCGCGCGCAGGCGGCCCGCCTTGACGTGCGCGGCGACGATGGGCGAGGGCGAGAATGCAACCGGCGCCTGTCCGGCCACGACGTCCATCATGGCCTGCGGGGCGCCCTTGTAAGGGATGTGGTTCAGCCTGATGCCGGTCGCCTGCTCGAACAATTCCATCGCGACGTGCTGGATGCTGCCGACGCCGCCCGAGGTGTAGTCGAGCTTTCCCGGCTGCCGCTTGGCGAGCGCCACCAGCTCGTCGACGCTCTTCGCAGGAACCGAGGGATGCGCGATCAGGACCATCGGGAACCCGGCCACCTGCGTGATCGGGAGGAAGTCGCGATGGATGTCGAAGCCCACGTTCTTCTTGAGGCTGGGCAGGCTCACGATGTTGTCGTTCGAGCAGAGCAGCGTGTAGCCGTCCGGCGGCGACTTCGCCACGTGCTCGATTCCGATCTGCGAAGAGGCGCCGGGCTGGGATTCGATCACGAACGGCCTGCCGAGGGCGGCGCTCAGCTTCTGCGTGACCAGGCGGGTCACGATCTCGACCGAGCTGCCGGGTCCGAGCGGGATCACGATCTTGACCGGCTTCGATGGATAGGACGCCTGCTGTCCGAAGCACGGGTGTGCTATTCCAGCGACGACCGATAGAAGCGTGGCCAGCAGGATTCGACGCATTTCATTTCTCTCCGTAGATCTGCGTACGATGCGCCTGCCGGCCCGGGCCATCCAGTCCAGAAAATGGACTTGCCGCGGGAGGTGCGGCCCGGGTCTAATGTAGGCGCATGAAAAACGGCTTCGGCCAGTTCTGCCCGCTCGCGATGGCGTGCGAGGTGTTCACCGCGCGCTGGACGCCGATCATCCTGCGCGAGCTGTTCGCGGGCAGCCACCGCTTCAACGAGATCCACCGCGCCATCCCGCTCATCTCGCGCACGCTGCTCGCGAAGCGGCTGCGCGAGCTCGAGGCGGCCGGCGTGGTCGCCGAAGCGGCGGGCGCGAACGGCAATGGCCGCGAGTATCGGCTGACCGAAGCGGGCGAGGAGTTCCACGACGTGCTCGCCGGGCTCGCCACCTGGGGCCAGCGCTGGACCGACCGGGCGCGGCCGGAGAACCTCAATCCGGGCGTCTTCATGTGGATCCTTCGCCGCCGCATCGCGATCGAGCGCCTGCCCGCGCGCCGCGTGGTGGTGAAGTTCAATTTCTCCGGCGTCCCGGCGAGCTATCGCGGCAACCGGAAATTCTGGCTGATCCTCGAGCGCGCCGGGGTCGACATCTGCGTGCGCGACCCCGGATTCGAGGTCGACCTCTATCTCGACGCGGATCTGGGCGCGATGGTGAAGGTGCACCTCGGCGACCTGGGGTTCGGCGACGCGCTGCGAACCCAGCAAGTGCGCCTGGACGGCATGCCGCAGCTGATGCGCCAGTTCCCGTCGTGGCTGCTGCTCAGCGCCTACGCCAGGGTGCCGCGCCCCGCCGAACTTCAGGTCGCCCGGCCGGGCTCGAGGTAGCGCGCCTCGTCGGCGGTGAGGTAGCCGCGGTGGCGGGTGTCGGGCATAAGAAGCACGGCGATCAGGGCGACGCCGCCCATGGCGACCACGTACCAGAAGAACACGGTCTCGTGCCCGATGGACTTGAACCACAAGGCGACGTACTCGGCGGTGCCGCCGAAGATCGCGTTGGCGAGCGCATAGGAGAGCCCCACGCCGAGCGCGCGCACGTGCATCGGGAAGAGCTCGGCCTTGATGAGGCCGCTGATCGAGGTGTAGAAGCTCACGCAGAAGAGCGCCGCCAGGATGAGCGCGAAGGCGCGCACCGGGTTTTCCGTGTTGCCCAGCGCCGTGAAGATCGGCACGGTGACGAGCATCAGCAGTACCGAGTAGATCAGCATCGAGGTGCGGCGGCCGATCTTGTCGGCGAGGCTGCCGAAGGCGGGCTGCGCCACCATGAAGCAGAAGAGCGCGCCGGTCATGATCCCGGTGGCGTGGCGCGCGGTGAGGCCGGCGGTGTTGACGAGGTACTTCTGCATGTAGGTGGTGAAGGCGTAGAAGCTGAGCGACCCCGCGGCGGTGAAGCCCATGACGACGAAGAACGAGCGCGGATAGCGCAGCATCCCGCGCAGGCTGCCGGCTTCCTTGTGCTCGCGGGCGCTGCGCGAGGCGGTCTCGGCGAGCGTGCGGCGGAGGTAGAAGGCGATCACCGCGGCGATCGCGCCGATGAAGAACGGGACGCGCCAGCCCCAGGCGCGCAGCTCCGCGTCGTCGAGGAAGCCCTGCAGGATGACCAGCACCAGCGTCGCGAGGAGCTGGCCGCCGATCAGAGTGACGTACTGGAACGACGAGAAGAAGCCGCGGCGGCCGTGCTCGGCCACCTCGGACATGTAGGTCGCGACGGTGCCGTACTCGCCGCCCACCGAGAGGCCCTGGATCAGCCGCGCGATGAGGAGCAGCGCCGGCGCGAGCAGCCCGACCTGGCCGTAGGTGGGCAGCACCGCGACGAGGAGCGAGCCGCCGCACATCATGAGCACGGCCACCATCATCGAGAAGCGCCGGCCCCTCCTGTCGGCGAGCCAGCCGAAGAGCCAGCTCCCGACCGGGCGCATGAAGAAGCCGGCGGCGAACACGCCCGCGGCGTTCAGGAGCTGGGTGGTCTGGTTGCCCTTGGGGAAGAACTCGGCCGCGAAGTAGAGCGCGGTGAAGGAGTAGACGTAAAAGTCGTACCACTCCACGAGGTTGCCGGAGGAGCCGGCGACGATGGCGCGCACCCGCCGCATGGCGTCGTGAGGCTCGGGGTACGCCGAGTTGGCGGCTGGCGTGAAGGTGGCCATGGCTTTGAGCGCAAACAAGATTCGGGCCCGATAGTATCGGCCTCGGATCTTTCAACTACCTGAAGGACGGGCACACCGGAACGCGAAAAACAGGGACGGACCCCAATTTCCGGCGACGCGGAGCTAGCGGAAATTGGGGTCTGTCCCTGATTTCCGGTCCCTGGTTTCCGGGCGCGAGTTCTGACAGACCTTTTTCCATTTCTCCGCGCCGCTTCCTTAGACTCCGCAGTCAAGGATTTCCGCCCGCAAGCGGAGAGAATCGCGGTCAGGCTCCAAGCGCAAACAAGAACAAGAGCCGAATAAGAACAACAAGCGGGGTCTGACCCCGATTCTCTCTAGGCGTCAAAAAAATAGGGACTGTCCCTATTTTTAGGCGTTGGCCTCGGCCGAGCGGTGCCAGAGCGCCCGGCGCGCGCGGTAGCCGATGGCGATGGTCGCGACGACGCCGAGGCTCGTGTAGATCAGGGCGCAGGCGGTATAGCCGAGCCCCGCGATGATCGGCCCGCTCGCCAGCAGGCCGAACGGCAATCCCCAGACCGCCAGCACGCGCATGCCCATCACGCGGCCGCGCATGCGCTCGGCCGCGCCGCGCAGCATCACCACTGCCACCGGAACGAGGCAGAGGCTCTGCATGAACCCCGAGACGAAGAGGAGCGCGAGGCCGAAAGCGAGCGAGCGATTCAGGCCGAAGAGCGCGATGGCCACGAACCACGCCGCGGCGCTCCAGAGCATGACCCGCCCGGCGCGAAGCCGCAGGCTGCTCGCGCCGATGATCAGCGATCCCGCGAGCGCGCCGAGGGCGAAGGCGGCGGCGAGATAGCCGAGGCCGGACTGCCCGACCTCGTAGACCTCCTTCGCCGCGTACGGGAGCAGGCCCAGGACGAACGGGTACGCGAGCAGGTTGACGAGGAAGGTGATGCCGAAGGCGCCGCGGAGGTCCGGCTTGGTCCACGTGTAGTGCGCGGCCTCCTTCAGGCCGGCGATCACGTCGTGCGCGCTCGCGCGCGCGGCGTGGATCGGCGAGCGCGCCAGCCCGAACGAGAGGAGGAAGGCCGAAACGTAAAGCGCGATGACGCACAGGTACGCCGGGCCCATGCCGATCGCGGCGACGCCGCCGGCGCCGGCCAAGGCGCCCGCGACCTTCGCCATGTCGGCGGTGCTGCGCGAGAGGCCGGCCGCGCCCATCAGGGTCTCGGGGCGCACGGTCTGGGCGATGAGCACGTTGCGGATCGCCTGGTCGGACGGGCGCGCGAGGCCCGCGATGCCGTAGACGACGAACACGTGCCAGGGCTCGAGCGCCTCGGCGAGGATGAGGAGCGCGAGGCTGGCGGCGAGGAGCGCGTAGCCGCCGCGCGTGACGATGAGGAGCCGCCGCACGCCGATGCGGTCACCCGCGATGCCGAGGAACGGGGCGAGCACCGCGCCGACCCACATCAGCGCGCCGAAGGCGACGAGCCATTCCACCGAGCCGGTCGCGGTGAGGACGTACCAGCCGAGGATCAGCGCCTCCATCTCGAAGCCGATCGACGTGGCGAGGTCCGCCGGCCACTGGAAGCGGAAGCTGCGCACGGCGAAGGGGGCGAGGGCGGGGTTCAGTTGTTTTTCGAAAATCGGGGTCTGACCCCAATTCCACCATAATTAAAAAATGATTGTCGAAGACACCGTCGTCCGCGCGCGCGGATCGTGGAGCCGGAGCATCGCGAAAGGCGAGATGCTGCGCATCGTCGACCTCGAGGGTAAGCAGGCGGTCGACTTCCTCTGCTACAACGCGCGCGACCACGCCGACCGCTACGCCGCCGCCGACACGATGAAGATCAACCCGGCCGGGATCTTCCTCTCCACCGGCACCGTGCTCTACAGCGTGGGGCTCACGCCGCTCTTCACCATCGTCGCCGACACCTGCGGCAAGCACGACACCATCGGCGGGTGCTGCAGCGCCGCGCTGAACAAGTTCCGCTACGGCGTCGGCTGGCAGCCGAACTGCCGCGACAACTTCCTGCGCGAGCTCGCGAAGCACGAGATGGGGCCGCAGGACCTGGTGGCCAACGTCAATTTCTTCATGTACGTGCCGGTGGGCGAGAAGGGGGAGATGGACATGGGCCCGGGCCTCTCGAAGCCCGGCGACTACGTCGAGCTGCGCGCCGAGTGCGACGTGCTCGCGGTGATCTCCAACTGCCCGCAGGTCAACAACCCGGTGAACGACTACAACCCGACTCCGATCCGGGTGACGGTGTGGCGGCCGTGAAAGAAATCGGGGTCAGACCCCAAAAAAGAAAAATCGGGGTCTGACCCCGATTTCGTTTTGGAAAAGATTGGGGTCAGAGCCCGTAAAGCGGGGGGAGTCGGGCTCTGACCCCGGGGGGTCGACGCTGCTAACACCTGGCGGCTGTCGCCATTCCAGGTGAACGGAATTCGGTTCTTACGCCGCGCGGCTCTTGAGGGTGCTGCGGCCCACCAGGTGCACCGCCGCCATGTAGCTCTTCATCGGCGGCGACACTTCGCCCGAGAGCCATCGCGACAGCGTCTCGGTGGAGATGCGCAGCACTTCCGCGAGCTTCTCGTCGCCGCCCGCGACGCGCCTCGCGGTCTCGAGGGGACGGACATACGGGTTCTCGCGCATGAGACGGACGTTGCTGATGTCTTGCATAGCGGCCTCCCTCCTCTGTTCGGATGGGACGCTATCACCGTAGGCGCACGAATAGACAGTGCAATCCTTCACGGCAGGCAAGTAAAAGCCGGGCCTTTTACTCTATGGAACGCGACCTGTCGCCGCCGCCCGACGTTTTTAGCCGGAATTCGGGGTCAGAGCCCGAATTCGTTTCCACGTACGTAAGAACGAATTCGGGCTCTGACCCCGAATTCAGCGGGTACCGGTGCGCAGCTCCGGAGTGGACTTCGCTGGCGCGGGAACGCTCACCGGAATCTCGACGCCCTTCTGGAAGACCGGGGGCGCAGCGGGGAAGAGCGAGTCGATCCTCGCGAGCTTCTGCGGGTTGTTGAACACCGGATTGTTGGCGTCGTCGCCGCAGGGCTTGTCGTGGAGCTGCTCGTCCATCCGCTCGCGCGTGCCTTTGGAGAGCACCCAGCCCAGCGGCACGTTCGTCGAGGTGCGGCACAGCCCGAAGTGCAGGTAGTGGTCATGCGATACGGCCCACGCTGCGCTCTCGCGCGCATAGTAACCGCGCGCGCTGCGCGTGCTGAGCAGCGCGTTGACCGGCGACAGGACTTCGTTGAGGAACTCGCTCGGCCGGATGTAGGGGTTCCTGGGCGCGTTGCCAAGGCTGTCGTCCGCGTGGTTCGGATCGACGGGGTCGTTGCTGATGTGGATGACGTACGGCACCACCTTCTTCCAGCGCGGGTCCCTGCCGGAGAGTTGCAGGTCCTCGATGGTCTGCAGGATCGCGAGCGTGGTGGTAGCCCCCGAGTTCTCGAAGTAGCCGCCGTCCACGACGCGCCCGTAGGTCTTGCCGTGCCTCTGGAGGGTGCCGGCCGGGCTCACGTAGGTGAAGCGGGCGCTCATGTGCGCGGCGGTCGACAGCGCGAGCGCGCGCGGCGCGAAGAAAGCGTTTGCATCCTCCACGTCGACGAAGTCCTCGCGGCGCTCGCTCGCCGCCACGCGCATGTTGCTGGCGATGATGCGCTTGCCGGTCTCCACCCACGTGGCGTTGAGGAGGAGCGCCGGGGTCCACTGGCTGCCCTCCTGCCAGAGGCGGTCGAGCGGCTCGCTCATGCGGTTACGGCCCTTGACGTGCTTTTCCCAGGCGCGCTCCCAGGACCGCTCGAGCGTGGTCGCGCGGTCGAAGGCGGGAACGGCCACCGGGAGAAAGCGCTGCACCAGGTCGGGATAGAGAATCGCGGCGACCGCCGGCGAGAGAAAGTCCTCGCCGAGGATCTCCTGCCCCTTCTTTTTCAGGTCGAAGGCCTCCTTCCGCTCGCGCGACTCGTTCAGCAGCGCGACGAATACCGCTGCGCCGAGGCTGCCGCCGGAAACGCCGCTCAAGGAGAAGACGTGGTTCGCGAACGAAGGCTGGCGGTTCTGGATGTCGCCGAGAACCGTCACGGTCCAGTAGGCGGCGCGGATGCCGCCGCCCTCGGCGTCCACGACGAAGAGCGGCACTTCCTCTGCGCTCGTGAACGCCGCCTTGTTCCGCTCCATCCAGTCGGCCAGGCTCCCGCGCAGGCCGAGCCGCTTCTCGAGCTGCCCATCGGCCAGGGTGCGCACCGCGTGGTTGTCGTTCCACGCGCTGAAGACGATCGCCGTCACCAGGAGCGCGGAGAAGACCGGCAGGTGAAAGCGCATTCCCGCGTAGTCGAGCGCGCTTCCCACTGCGATCCAGCCGGCGGCGGCGAACAGCACGATCGCGGCCGAGCCGAGGACCGGCGCCACGTCCTGCACCGCGAACACCATGAGGGCGAACAGAATCACCGACGCGAGGATCGTGCCGAAGAGGATCCAGCGCGTGAGCCTGCCGAGCTCCCTCAGCCGCAGCGTGCCGTGCTGCTCCTCGCGTGCACCACGCATGTTGAGGGTATCGAATTCGAGCACCCGGTAGAGGGCCCGCGCGAAGGCGCGCCGCACGGACACGAAGATGAGGAAGGCGAACGCGCCGGCCGCGCACCAGGAGCCGTAGAAATGCAGCAGCTTCGCGACCTCCGGGTGCTCGCTGGCGTCGTAGCCGATCTCGGCCTTGTGGAAAGCCGCCGCCACGCCGAGCGCGGCGAAGAACCCGAGCAGGCGCGGGGTCCAGATGCGCAGGCCCTGGGTGCGCCGGCCGGAGTGCTCCATCCCGGGGAACCTCAGGGAAAGCATGGTTCGCGCCCAGTACCAGGCCGACGCCGACCACGCCAGCGTCGCCGCGAAGAAGAAGAACGCCTGCGGGGAGAGGTCATCGCCGCTGTTGGTGCGCCGCTCGGCGAGCGCGCGCGCCACGTCTACGCCCTGCGAGGCGAGGAGCAGGAACGCGAGCCCGGCGAGCACGAAGAGGATCGCGACCCGGCACGGCTTCAGCGCGTGCACCTGATCGCGCAGCCCCAGCCACAGCTTCCACAGCCTGGTGATCCAGCGCATGTTCCGTCCCCCTTTGCGCTGACAAAGCTACGCCGGAATCTTGCGGCGCGTTTATCGCGGCGTCCGATAAAGAATCCGGAAAACAGGGACTGTCCCTATTTAACGGACGCCATGCTTTTCAGCGAATCCGGCTCTTTATGAGGGTGCCCGGCGGATCGAAGAGCAAGACCAGCTCGGTGGCCGGCGGCTTCGCTTTCTCTTTCAACTGCTCTCGGTAGACCCACACTTCATAGCCCGTCTCGAAGTCGACCACCACGGCTTGCCCGAGCGCGGCGCGCACGTCGGCCTTGGTGCTCTTGCCGACCGCGATCGCTTCGGCGGCGGTTCGAGCGGAGCGAATCTCTGCGGGACCCAGCCGCGTTTCCCCTGTTTTTCTCGACTCAAGAAGCGCGCAACCGGCGAGCAGCAGGCATGCGGCAACGAAGAGCCTCACGAGGCGCCGTCCATGTACTCGAACTCGATCAGCGTGTCGTCGGGCCAGCTCGCGTCGCCGAGCGGCAGGAAGTAGGCGCGGTCGACCAGCACCTCGCAGTCGCAATAGGCGAGGTCTTCCTTCCACGCCGGATCGCGGCTCGCACCGGCGTAGAGGCGATCGACCGGGAGCGCCTCGCGGCGATCGCCCGCCACGAGCGTGACGGAGAAGATCGGCCGCTCGGCGAAGAAGAGGTAGCGCGGATCGGTGCGGCGGCAGTACTCGGGGCCTTCGCGCAGGAAGGGATCGAGCAGGCCGAAGAGGAACGGCCGGTAGTTCGAGATGAGGCCCGCCTGCATGCCGACCTCGCACTCCAGGCGCAGGTCGCCCAGGCGCCGCGTGTCCGGCGGCAGGCCGGGAGTGCGGATCTCGGCGCGCCAGGTCAGGGTGCTCGCCTTGCGATTGGGGCGCACCGAGGCGTTCTCCTTCAGCGCGGCCGCGCGGCGCTCGAGCGCGAACGTGTTGTCGGGCGCCAGCGCGACCGGCGCGGCGAAGCTGTCGCCGACGATCTCGAGCTGGATCTCGCGCATGTCGGTGTCGCTGTGGCGCGGCAGCAGCTTGAACCGCAGCGACGCGCCGGGCGCGAGCCGGTGGCGCTTCTCGAAGAGCTCCATGCCCTCGACCATCCTGCGGTAGGACTTGTCGACCGGCTTGCGCATGGCCGTGACCGCGACCGGGTCGTCTTTCGGCTTGCCCTGCGCAAAGGCGGGTGCGGGGACGATCTGCGCTGCCACCACGCAAATCGCCAGGAGTCGAGGCATTCAACCCGGATTGTAGCCGTGCCCGGACACTCATTTATTATTCTTAAATGCGGTTGGGATTCTTCACGATGCCGATGCACCCGCGCGAGCGCGCGCCGGCGCAGACGCTGCAGGAGGATCGCGAGGCGATCGTGCTCGCCGACCGCCTGGGCTTCCACGACGCGTTCGTCGGCGAGCACCTCACCGACCCCGAAGAGAACATTACGAGCAGCCTCATCTTCCTCGCGAGCCTGGTGGCCGAGACGAAGACGATCAAGCTCGCCACCGGCACCTCGAACCTCTCGCACAGCCATCCGGTGCTGATCGCGGCGCACGCGGCGATGTTCGACCACCTCGCGCAGGGGCGCTTCATCTTCGGCGTCAGCCCGGGCGCGCTGTCGTCGGACGCCGAGGCGCTCGGCATCCTGGAGGAGGACCGCAACAAGCTCTTCGCCGAAGCGATGGACGTGATCCTCGCGATCTGGGAGCGCGACTCGCCCTACGACATCGATCTTCCCGGCAACCGCTTCAAGGTCTCGACCGCGCGCACCCAGGTGCCGGAGGTGGGCCGCGGCGCGATGTACAAGCCCTACCAGAAGCCGCGCCCCGAGATCGTCGGCACGGTGGTGGCGCCGCACTCGAAAGGCGTGGTCGCGATGGGCGAGCGCGACTTCCATCCCCTGTCGGCGAACTTCCTGCTGCCGCACTGGCTGCCCAGCCATTGGCAAAACTATTGTGCCGGCAAGGCCAGGGCGGGGAAAAAGCCGGAAGGCAGCGATTGGCGCGTTGCGCGCACGATCTTCGTCGCCGACGACGCGCGCACCGCGCGGCGCTACGGCCGCGACGATCCGAACAGCCCGTACCGGTTCTACTGGGAGAAGCTGCGCGCCAACATGATGCGCGCGAAGCGGCACGTGATCTTCAAGCGCCACGAAAGCGAGGATGACAGCTCGGTGACAGTCGAACGGCTGCTCGACGAGCTCGTGATCTGGGGCACGCCCGAAAAGGTGGCCGACGAGGTCCTGCGCCTGCGCGAGGCGGCCGGCCCTTTCGGCGAGATCGTCTACGCCGGCATGGACTGGGTCGACCCGGCGCTGGCGCGGCGCTCGATGGAGCTCATGGCGAGCGAGGTCATGCCTCGCGTCAACGACGTACTGAAGACCGCGTAGCGCTTATCCCGTTTTCCTCGCGGCGCTATGATTCCCGAATGACGGAAGCGCTCGCTGCCCCGGCTCGGTCCCCGACCCCGGCGCAGATGCGCACGTTCGCGCTGCTCTCGGCGCTGTACCTCGGCCTCACGGCGGCGATGGTTCCCTTCGCGCGCGACCTCGGCCCGACCGACCCGCACATCGTCGTGGTGTACGGCCTCGCGATCGTGATCGCCGACCTGTGCACCGCGCTCATGCTCGGCGCGCTCTACCGCGACAGCGGCCGCACCGCGCACCTGCTTCTTTTCTGCGTCTATCTCTACGGCGGCCTCATGGCCGCCGCGCACGTTCTGACGTTCCCGGGCGCGGTGTACGAGCAGCCGCTGGTCGGCACCCGCCAGACGGTGAGCTGGCTCTATCTCGGCTGGCGACTCGGCGCGGCGGCGCTGTTCTTCGCGGCGCTGCTGCTCGCGGCGAAGGAGCCGGCGCACAACGCGCGGCGCGGCGTGCGGCTCGCCGTCGCGATCGCGCTCACGCTCGCCGGCGTCGCGGCCGTGGTCGTCCTCGCGGCGGAGCTGCGGATCGAAGGGCTGTCGGGCGACCGTTTCACCGAGCTCGGCAGGACGGTCCAGTGGATCGCGGTCTTCCTGCACGTCGCCGCCTTCGCGCTGCTCTGGGGCAGGCGCGCGTTCGGCGACCTGCTCTACCTCTGGGTGGGCTTGGTGCTGCTCGCCTCGATCGCCGACCTGACGCTGTCGAACCTCGGCGAGGCGCGCTATACCATCGGATGGCACGCCGCGCGCCTCAACCTCACGGTCTCGGCCTGCCTGCTGCTCGCTTTTCTCCTCGGCGACGCCGCCGCCGAGCGGCGCGGGATGTCGCGCATGGCGGGCCTCGCGGCCTACGGCGGCGCGCTCGCGGTGACGCTGACCGCGCTGCACCTGCGCTGGGCGCTCGATCCGTGGCTCGGCGACGAGATTCCGTACGCGACGCTGTACGGCGCGATCGCGATCGCGGTGTGGTTCGGCGGGCTCGGGCCGGCGGTCATGGCGATGGTGCTGGGCTACGCCATCGTGAACGTGCGCTACATCGCGCCGTACGGCGAGATCGCGATCGACGGCCCGGCGGACGCGCTCGCCCTGGGCGTGTTCGCGCTTTCGTGCTCGCTCATCATCGTGCTGGGCGAGGCGATGCGGCGCACGCGCGACCGCCATCGCGCCTCGGAAGTCGAGCTGAAGGAGCGCGCCTCGCAGCTCCAGCGCGCCGACGCGAACAAGAGCCAGTTCCTCGCGGTGCTGTCGCACGAGCTGCGCAACCCGCTCGCGCCGCTGCGGAACGGCCTGGCGCTCCTCAGGATGCAGCGCGACGGGCCCGCCAGCGGGGAAACGCACGACATGATGGAGCGCCAGATCGTGCAGCTGACGCGGCTCATCGACGACCTGCTCGACGTGAGCCGCATCGACCGCGGCAAGATGGAGCTGCGCACCACGCCGGTGGAGCTCTCGGCGGTGATGCGCACCGGCATCGAGACCGCCACGCCGAACATCGACGCCAAGGGCCATGCCATCGCGGTCAGCTACCCGGAGACGCCGCTCTACGTCGAAGGCGACGCCGTGCGCCTCGCCCAGGTGGTGGCGAACCTGCTCAACAACGCGGCCAAGTTCACGCCCGCCAAGGGGCGCATCGAGCTGTCGGCGCGCGCCGAGGAGGGGACGGTGTGGCTGCGCGTCGCCGACAACGGCATCGGCATCGCGCGCGAGCACCTCGACGCGGTGTTCGACATGTTCGTGCAGGTCGACGAGCGCCACGTCGCCGCCTCGGGCGGGCTCGGCCTCGGGCTCACGCTCGCGCGCGCGATCGTGCGGCGCCACGGCGGCGAGATCGAGGCCCGCAGCCCGGGGCGCGGCAAGGGCGCCGAGTTCGTCGTGCGCCTGCCGCTCGTCGCCGCGCCGGCAGCCGCGCCGTCGAGCGAGGCGGAAGCTGCGCCGGCGGTGCGCCGGCGCGTGCTGGTGGTCGACGACAACGTCGACGCCGCCCAGACCCTCGCCCAGTACCTGAGGCTCACCGGCCACCGCGTCGAGAGCGCGCTCGACGGCGAGGCGGCGCTGCGCATCGCCGAGATCCTGCATCCCGACGTCGCCTTCATCGACCTCAACATGCCGCGCATGGACGGCGCCGAGGTGGCGCGGCGCCTGCGCCTCACGCCCTGGGGACGCAAGGCGCGCCTCGTCGCGCTCACCGGCATGGGACAGCAGGGCGACATCGCGCGCACGCGCGAGGCCGGCTTCGACGAGCACATCACCAAGCCCGCCGACCTGCAGCGCCTCTCGCGCCTCGCCGCGGGTTAGAAATTCGGGCTGAAATCGGGGTCAGAGCCCGATTTCGTTTTTTCGTACGTCAAAACAGGATCGGGCTCTGGCCCCGAATTATCGGGGTGACTGTGCCCACCAGCGCTTGAGCTGGGCGTCGATCGCGGCGGCGTTGGAGATCTGCGGATACGACTGGTTTTCCTCGACCATCTTGGCGTCGCGGCTGCCGGCCGGGGCCGCCTCGCCGGAATCGCGCCGCTCCCAGTCGCGCACAAGGGTCTCGGCG
>DASXAO010000067.1:0-24290 GCA_036406675.1 Burkholderiales bacterium | reverse complement strand
CTCTGGGCGCAATCACGGACGAAGCGATGGGAACCTACCGTCAGGTGGCGGGTTTCTTCGACAGGAAGGTGTGGCGCGTCGGCCGTTGACGGGATAAAACGCAAATTCCGTGGCGTAAGTCGTTTGCGGCCGGGAGATTCCCCGGTACCTTGTCGTGCGAATGGCAACGACCGTCGGCACAGACCGCGTCAAGGTTGTATTCAAGGAATCCATTGATCTGCTGACCGTGGACATGTTCGCGACGGTCCTCGAGTTTTTCGGGTCGCTCTACCGCACACCAACCCCGCGAGCCATGGTCGTTACGCCGTCCGACCCGCGGACCGCTCGAAAGTTGACCCTCCAGCTCCAGGCGTGGCAGAAGGAAGGCGCCCTGGAGGCCTGGAGTCATGCAACGTAACGGCCGAGCTGCTACGCATGGCGGCGCCGAGACGCGGGTCTTAAGTGTCATGAAAATGTCCATGCGCTTGGGCGCCGTCCTACTCAGTGGGCTTCTGGCCGTCGCCGCCCATGCAACAGACCGCGTGACTTGCTTCAATGACCATAGCGCGGACGGTTCCATCGGCGTGTGGACGTACGACGACTACACTGATTGGAAGGTCGCGCGCGAAGCTCCGCGCGGCACGTTTGTTTTTTCCTTTTCGCCTGGCAAGGACGAATACGACGTGCGGGATCTGAACTACTGCTTTTTCATGCCGGATCCGAAGAGCGGAGAGATAGTCCAATGCGGCCTCGGTTCCGTGCATCTCTCGTATGCGGATGCGCCGCGCTCGATTTCGGGCGACTATCGATTTGCTCTTCTCAACGGGGACATCCGGGCCTTGAAATTTGACGCGAGCTATTGCCCGCCGCCCAAGCCTTGATGCCTACTTTGGCGGCAGCTCGGACAACCGCCGATTCGGCTACTTGTACCGATAGACCACGATCTTGTCGGCGCCGGATTCCGGGGTCCAGATTTCGCCCTTGCGGCCGTGGATCTGGCGCACGTTGGCGTAGGCTGTCGAGGACTTGAAGCTCTCGAACTTTTCCGTGGCGGGATCGAAGCGCAGCATCGTCTGCGAAGCCCACTCCGAGGCCCAGACCTTGTCGGTTTCGTCGACGTACACCGCGTAGAGCTGCGGGCTCTCGCCGGGCGCCTTGTACACCGACCATTTGCCGCTCTTCGGCTCGTAGCGGCTGAGATTGCCGGAGTTCCACTCCGAGACCCAGACCGCGCCCTTGGAGTCGGTCCACACGCGGCGCGCGCCCTGGCGCGGCGTCGGCGGCTCGATCACCGTGGCGGCGCCGGTCGCGCTGTCGATGCGCGCGATGTGCGAGCCGGCGAGCGACGCGTAGTACACGGCGCCGTCGGGCGTGGTCTGGATGCCGTAGGTGCCGCGGCCTCGCGGCGACTTGAATACCTTCATGTCGCCGGACTTCGGATCGAGGCGCCCGTAGATCCCGCTCTGCCCGGTGAACCAGAGCACGCCCTTCAGATCGAACGTCGCGGTGTTGAGGTTGGCGTAGCCCGAGTCCTCGGGCAGCTTCCAGACCTTGACCTGCTTCGAGCCGGGACCACTGCGCGGGTCCACTCGCACGATCGCGTTCTGTCCGCCATCGGTGAGCCAGACCCCACCATCCGGCCCCGCGATCACGCCGTGCGGCGCCGAGCCCGGGCCCAGGGGAACGAAATCGAATTTCCCGCTCTTGGGATCGAGGATGCCGAGCTCGCCGCCGCCCTGCACCGAGATCCACACCGGGCCGTCGGGCGCGCGGTCGGCCCAGACGTCGTGCACCCGGTGCCCGCGCGGCACCTGGTATTCCTGCACGCTCACCTGCGCTGCCGCGCTCCACGGCAGGAGGATCAGGACAACGAGAAAGGCGAGCGGTCGTGGCATGATTCGCACCCGGAGGTGAATGATGGCTGTGCACCAGAATTACATCGCGGGCGCGTGGGCCGAAGCCGCCGAGCCCGCGCCCAATATTAACCCCTCGAACCTGTCCGATGTGGTGGGCGAGTACGCTCGCGCGAACGAAACGCAAGTGCGCGCAGCCATCGCGGCGGCGCGCGCGGCGTTTCCGGCATGGTCGCGCGGCGGCGTGCAGGCGCGCGCCGACACGCTCGACAAAATCGGCAACGAGATCCTCGCGCGCAGGGACGAGCTCGGCGCGCTGCTCTCCCGGGAGGAGGGCAAGACCAAGCCCGAAGGCGTCGGCGAAGCGACGCGCGCGGGCTATCTCTTCAAGTTCTTCGCCGGCGAGGTGGTACGCCAGGCGGGCGAGGTCCTGCCGTCGGTGCGCCCGGGCATCAAGGTGGAGATCACGCGCGAGCCCGTCGGCGTGGTCGGCATCATCACGCCCTGGAATTTCCCGATCGCGATCCCGGCGTGGAAGATCGCGCCTGCGCTCGCCTACGGCAACTGCGTGGTGTTCAAGCCCGCCGACCTCGTCCCGGGCTGCGCCTGGGCGCTCGCCGAGATCATCGCGCGCGCCGGCGCGCCGTCGGGCGTATTCAACCTGGTGATGGGACGCGGGAGCGTCGTTGGCGAAGTCCTTTCGAACGATCCGGGCGTGGATGCGGTCAGCTTCACCGGGTCCGCGGCCGTCGGGCGGCGGGTGGCGCAGAACTGCGCCGCGCGCCTCGCCAAGGTGCAGCTCGAGATGGGCGGCAAGAACCCGCAGGTGGTGCTCGACGACGCGGACCTCGACACCGCGGTGAACGTATCGCTGCAGAGCGCGTTCTTCTCCACCGGGCAGCGCTGCACGGCGTCGAGCCGGCTCATCGTCACGCAGGGTATCCACGACGCTTTTACAAAAAAATTGATTGAGAAAATGCGTAACCTGAAGGTCGATGATGCATTGAAAGAAGGCACCGACATCGGCCCGGTGGTGGACAAGAATCAGCTCGAGCAGGACCTGCGCTACATCGAGCTCGGGCGCAAGGAAGGCGCGAAGCTCGCCGCGGGCGGCGAGCGCCTCAAGCGCGCGACCGAAGGCTTCTACCTCGAGCCGACGCTGTTCGTGGACACGACCGCGCAGATGACCATCAATCGCGACGAGATCTTCGGGCCGGTGGCCTCGGTGATCCGGGTGAAGGACTACGACGAGGCGCTCGCGATGGCGAACGACACGCCCTACGGGCTTTCGTCGGGCATCGCCACCACTTCGCTCAAGCACGCCGAGCACTTCAAGCGCAATTCCGCCGCGGGCATGGTGATGGTCAACCTGCCGACCGCGGGCGTCGACTACCACGTGCCCTTCGGCGGGCGCAAAGGCTCGAGCTACGGGCCGCGCGAGCAGGGCCGCTACGCGGTGGAGTTCTACACCACGGTGAAAACCGCGTACGTGAATGCCTGAGCTCGAGCTTCGCCTCCAGGTCGGCAAGTACGACGTCCAGAAGCTGCTCGGCAAGGGATCGACCGGGACGGTGTACCTGGCGAAGGACACCTTCACCGGCCGCGAGGTCGCGCTCAAGACGCTCGAGCCCGAGGTGTTCCGCGACCAGCGCTTCGGCGCGATGCACCGCTCGCAGTTCCTGAACGAGGCCTCGCTCGCCGGGAAGCTGCGCCACCCCCACATCGTGGCGATCCTCGACGCCGTGGTGGGCGAGGAGTCGGGCTACATCGCGATGGAGCTCGTCATCGGCGGCGACCTGTCGCAGCATTCCAAGCCCGGCACCCTGCTGCCGCCGGCCGACGTGCTGCAGATCGCGTTCAAGTGCTGCACGGCGATGGACTACGCGTACCGCGAGCAGGGCATCGTGCACCGCGACCTCAAGCCGTCGAACATGATGATGGCGGGCGGCACCGACATCAAGATCGCCGACTTCGGCGCCGCGTTCCTCAAGAAGAGGCAGACGGCGCAAGAAGCCACCATGGGCTCGCCCTACTACATGGCGCCGGAGCAGCTGCGCGGCGAGGAGCCGACCTTCCACAGCGACATCTACTCGCTCGGCGTGGTGCTCTACGAGCTGCTGGTCGGACGAAGGCCGTTCACCGCCGACAAGCTCGAAGCGCTGGTCGAGAAGATCACGAGCGCCGAACCGCGGCCGCCGAGCGAGCTTCGGCCGACGCTGCCGCGAGAGATCGACGCGGTGGTGCTGCGCGCCCTGCGGAAGGACCCCACGCACCGCTACGGCACGTGGGCGCAGTTCGCCGTCGAGCTCTCGAAGGTGATCGGCCTGGTGCAGCCGCCGAGCCTGGTCGCCGACAGCGAGAAATATCTCGCCCTGTCGAAGGTCGAGATGCTGCAGCTTCTCGGCGACGCCGAGTTCTGGGAGCTCGCCGGCGCGGCGCGGTGGACGCGGCGCGACAAGGGCAGCATCATCCTGCGCGAGAATGCGTCGGGCTCGAGCTTCTACTTCCTCGCCAAGGGCGAGGTCAAGGTGACGAAGAAAGGGCGGCTCCTCAGCATGATCCACGAGGGCGAGTGCTTCGGCGAGATGGCGTTCATCCGCGGCGGCGAGGAGCCGCGCGAAGCGACCGTCGAGGCAGTCACCGACGTGGTCGTGGCCGAGTTCCAGCCGGACGCGCTCGAGGGCCTGAGCCCCAGCGCGCAGCTCCACCTCACGCGGGCGCTGGTGCGCAACGCCGTCGAGCGCCTTGCGCTTGCAAACTCACGCCTGGCACGTTGAGTATTGCATGAGCCTGCGGGGAAAAAAGGTGGCCATCCTCGAGAGCCGGCTGGGGCGCCAGCTCGTCGAGCTGGTCGAAGGGCGCGGCGGGCTCGCGCTTCACGCGCCGGCCCTGGCCGAGCTGCCCGACCTCGACCCGCACGTTATTGCCGCGCTGGTGCGCTCGCTGGAGACCGAGCCGGCGAAGCTCGCGATCTTCCAGACCGGCGTGGGCACGCGCGCGCTTTTTGCCGCAACCGATTCTCTCAAGCTGACAGAGAAGCTTCTCGCTTTCCTGAAGGGAATGATCGTCGTGGTGCGCGGGCCCAAGCCCACTGCAGCACTGCGCGCGAAGGGTGTGCGCATCGACCGCAGCGCGGCGGATCCATTCACTACGAAAGAGATTCTGGAGTCCATCCAGGATGTTCCGCTGAAGGGCGAGCGTGTGATCGTCCAACGGCACGGGGGCGCCAACGTCGAGCTCGACCGCGCCCTCGAGGCGCGCGGCGCGGCCGTGGCCGAGATCCCGACCTACCGCTGGGCGCTGCCGGCGGACACGGCGCCGCTCGAGGCGCTGATCGGCGCCCTCGAGCGCGGCGAGGTGCACGCGGTGGCGCTCACCAACGCGGAGCAGGTGCGCAACCTGTTCGCCGTCGCCGGCGCGGCGCGTGCCGAGCAGCTGCGCGCCGCGCTCAACCGCACGCTCGTCGCCTCGATCGGCCCGGTGGCTTCCGCGGCGCTGCGCGCTGCCGGCGTGGAAGTTTCGCTCGAAGCAAGCCCGCCGAAGCTCGGCGCCCTGATGACCGCACTCGACCAGGCGTTTCCATGAGACTGATTGCCATTCTTTTCGTTTTTTTCGCCGGACAGGTTTTCGCGCAAGGCTATCCCGCGCGCCCCATTCGCCTCGTGGTCGGCTTCGCGCCGGGCGGGGCGGCGGATCTGGTCGCGCGCACGCTGCAGGAGCCGCTCCAGCGCAACCTCGGCCAGCCGATCGTGGTCGACAACCGGCCCGGCGCGGGCTCGAGCATCGCCGCCGAGTACGTGGCCAAGTCCGCAGCCGACGGCTACACGCTGCTGATCGCGAGCCCCTCCAGCATCCTCGTGAACCCGCTCATCTCGCCGAACAATTCCTTCGATCCGCTGAAGGACCTCGCGCCGGTCAGCAAGGTGACCTCCTCGCCGCTCGTCGTCGCGGTGAATCCCGCGCTCGGCGTGACGAGCCTGCGGGAGCTCGTCGCCCTCGCCAAGAAAAATCCGGGCAAGCTCAACTACGCGTCCTCCGGCAACGGCTCGGCGCCGCACATGGCGGCCGTGCTTTTCCGCCGCGTCGCCGGCGTCGACATCGTGCACGTGCCCTTCAAGGGCGGCGCCCCGGCGGTGCAGTCGGTGGCCGCGGGCGATACCCAAGTTTCGTTCGCCACCCCGCCGTCGGTCCTGCCGCTGGTCCAGGCGGGCCGGCTGCGCGCGCTCGCGGTCACGAGCCGCGAGCGCACCCCGCTCGTGCCCGGGGTGCCGGGCATGGCCGAGGCGGGATTGCCGGACTACGAGCTCTCGTTCTGGTACGGGTTCTTCGTCCCGGCGGCGACCCCGGCCGAGGTGACGCGGCGCCTGTACGCCGCGACCAGCGAGGCGCTGCGCGCGCCGAGCGTCGCTCCGGCGCTCGCGCGCGACGGGACCGAGGTGTCGGGGTCGGCCTCGCCGGCCGACTTCGTCGCCTACCTCAAGCGCGAGGCGCCGGTGTGGGCGCGCCTCGTCAAGGAGTCGGGCGCGAAGGCCGAGTAATCAGGAGCGCCGGCCGAGGATCGCGTCCATGTCGCCGCCGCTCTTCATGCAGGCGGCGTAGAGCTTCTCGGCGAACTGCTGGCTCGATGCGGTGCCGCCGGCCGAGGCGTTGGCCTGCTGGTCGGCGCCGTACGCGGCGTCGGTGATGTCGCGCAGGAACTCCTTGCCGCGGTCGGATTCCGAAACGTCGTAGATGCGCACCATGATGGCGTCCGCCTTCGGACGCTGGATCTGCTCGCGCGCGAGCGAATGCGCCACGATGGCCATGTCGGCCGCGACGCTGCATTCCGTCGGGCTCTCGGCGCGCGGTGCCGCATGCGCGGTGCCCGCCAGGACTCCTGAAGCGACGAGCGCTGCAAGTACCGGTCTCAAGTTGGTCTCTCCAAAAAAAAAGAAGCGCCCGGCTGCCCGGGCGCTTTTCCTCCAGCAGTTATTGCGCCTTGCCCCTGCCGCTGGTCGAGGGACTCGTCGCCGTGTCGCTCGAGGGCGCGGTGCGCGGGGAGGCTTCGCCCGGTCCCGCGGTCGTGCCGGTCTTGCCGTGCGCGCCCGTCGCCCCGCCGCTCGCCGCGCCGGAGCGCATGTGCGCGTCCCATTCGGAACGCGAGATCATGCCGTCGTGGTTGGTATCGATGGCGGAGAAATCGGACGCCCCGCGGCTCGCGCTACGCGAGCTGGTGCTGCCGCTGGAGCTGCTCCGGCCAGCCGTCGGCGCCTTGGGCTCGCCGGCCGAGCTCGGGCTGGCGGTGCCGCCAGTGGGGGCGGTACCGACGGCGCTCGCGCCCGAGGGGGGCGCGCCCGCGCTGCTCGAGCTGCCGCTGCTCTGGGCAAGAATGAGGTTGTCACCGGCCGCCGACACCTGCGCCGCGAAGGGCAGGGAGAAGGCTCCGGCCACCGCTACGACCAACAATTTCTTGAAGTTCATACAGTCTCCTGGTTGATAAGGAAGTCGAATCTCTTCTGGCTGGGCCAGTGCGCGTTTCACCGCAATCAACGTGCCGGGGCGCGTGCTCCGGTAGGATTCGGGGCAACCTACGGAGGGGGTTCAATGAGACTGCTTGCGCTCTTCGCCTTGGCTGCTTTCACCGGTTCCGCGATCGCCCAGCACGGAGCGAGCGCGTCGAACATGACGCTCGTCGCCCACGAAGAGCTCCAGGGGCGCAGCGCCTACCAGCCGATCCTTCACCAGCAGGGCGGGCGCTGGATTGCGTACGTCGGCCACCATGGCGGCAAGGCGCTGAACCCGCTCACGGGGCAGCAGGAAGACAACGGCACGTCGATCGTCGACGTCACGGACCCGAAGGCGCCGCGCTACCTGGCGCACATTCCCGGCGAGCCGGGCGAGGGCGAGGCCGGCGGGGCGCAGATGGTGCGCGCCTGCAACGGCGCCGACCTTCCCAAGGCCGACAAGTCGAAGGTCTACCTGCTGCGGAGCTTCGGCAAGCAGAGGCACGAGATCTGGGACGTCACCAACCCGCAGAAGCCCTCGCGGGTCACGGTGGTCGTCGACAAGCTGAGGGACACGCACAAGAGCTGGTGGGAGTGCGACACCGGGATCGCCTACCTCGTCTCCGGGGTCGAGGGCTGGCGCACGCGGCGCATGACCCAGGTGTTCGACCTTTCCGATCCCGCGCACCCGGCGTTCATCCGCAACTTCGGCCTCGTCGGCCAGCAGCCCGGCGCCACCGGCGACGTGCCCACCGACCTGCACGGCCCGATCTCGACCGGGATCAAGGGCAACCGCATCTACTTCGCCTACGGCACCAACAAGTCCGGGGTGCTGCAGATCGTCGACCGAGCGAAGCTCCTCGCCGGGCCCCACGAGCCCACGCCGGCCAACCTGCTCGCGCCGCAGATCGGCCGCATGGATCTCTCGATCAACAACGGCGTGCACACCGCGCTGCCGGTGCTCGGCATGGACCTCGCCGAATTCTCGAAGGACAAGGGCGCGAACCGGCGCGACTTCGTCGTCATCGTCGACGAGGAGCTGTCCAACGAGTGCCAGGAGCCGCGCCAGCACGTATTCGTCGCCGACATCACCGACGAGAAAACGCCGGTGGGGGTCGCCACGTTCAACGTGCCGGAGAACCATCCCGACTCGAAGGGCGGCTTCTGCAGCCGCGGCGGGCGCTTCGGCGCGCATTCCTCGAACGAGAACCAGCCGCCGATGTACGCGCGGCAGTACGTCTTCGTCACCTGGTTCAACGCCGGCGTGCGCGCGATCGACATCCGCGACCCGTACCACCCGCGCGAGGCGGGCTACTACATCCCCGCCACGACCGCGAAGACCGACAAGCGCTGCATGAAGACCCCCTCGGGAGACCGCTGCAAGGTGGCGATCCAGTCGAACAACCTCGAGGTCGACGACCGGGGCTTCATCTACGTCGTCGACCGCGCCAACACCGGCATGCACATCCTGCAGTTCAACCGGCGCTAGGCATGGACCTCCAGCTTCGCGGCCGCACGGCGCTCGTCACCGGCGCGAGCATGGGCATCGGCCGCGCCATCGCGACGACGCTGGCGAAGGAGGGCGTGCGCCTCGCCGTGATGGCGCGCCGGCGCAACCTCCTGGAGGAGCTCGAGCGTGAAATCGGGCAGAAGCTCGTCATCGTCGAATGCGACTTCCTGCAACCCGATTCCGTCAAGAAGATCTGCGACGGCGCCCTGGCGGGCCTCGGCTCGGTCGACATCCTGGTGAACAACGCCGGCGGCAGCCGGCGCTTCACGCTCGAGTCCACCGACGCGCAGTGGGAGGAAGCGCTGACGCTGAACTTCGTGCGCCAGCGCCAGCTCGCGCACGCGCTGCTCCCGCAGATGATGGAGCGCAAGTGGGGCCGGATCATCAACGTCACGGGCAAGTCCGAGCCCGAGGGGCTGAACGGCGCTTTCGCGGCGAAGGCAGCGATGCACTCCTGGGCCAAGGGCCTGTCGCGCGAGGTCGGAAAGCACGGCATCACCGTCAACTGCATTCCGCCCGGCCGCATCATCAGCGAGCAGATCCTGCGCAACTATCCGCCCGAGTTTCGCAAGCGCGAGAGCGAGCACGACATCCCGGTGGGCGAGTACGGCCAGCCGCAGGACCTGGCGAACCTCGCCTGCTTCCTCGCCTCGCCGCTCGCGCGCTACATCACCGGGGCGGTGATCCCGGTCGACGGCGGCTTGCGCCGCTACCAGTTCTGAGGAGGAAGGACATGACTACCCGACGCCAGATGCTCCTCGCCGCAGCAGCGGCCGCCGTCGCGCCGCGCCTTGCGCTCGCCAAGGCCTCGCAGCCCGCCACCGCGGTGAATTTCGAGGTCCCGGCCGGCGCCTGCGATTGCCACACGCACATCCACGGCGACCTGCGCGAATTCCCGATGTTCGCCGGGCGCGTCTACACGCCCGAGCCCGCGCTGCCGGAAGAGATGGCGCAGCTCCACAAGGCGCTGCACATGCAGCGCGTGGTCATCGTCACCCCGAGCGTCTACGGCACCGACAACTCGGCCACGCTGTGGGGCATGAAGGCGCGCGGCGCGGACGCGCGCGGCGTCGCGGTGATCGACGACAAGACCGCGGAGAGCGAGCTCGACGCGATGGCGCGCGCCGGCATCCGCGGCATCCGCATCAACCTCGCGACCGGAGCCGCCGCGCCCGACCCGGCAGCCGCGCGCAAGCGCTTCCAGGCCGCGGCCGACCGCGTCAAGGCGCGCGGCTGGCACATCCAGATGTACGTCACCCTGCCGGTGATCTCCTCGATCAAGGATCTGGTGGCGGCCTCGCCGGTGCCGGTGGTGTTCGACCATTTCGGCCGCGCCCAGGCCGCGCTCGGCACCGCGCAGCCCGGCTTCTCGGACCTCGTGGAGCTGCTGCGCTCGGGCAAGGCTTACGTGAAGATCTCCGGCGCCTACCGCGTGTCTCACCAGGGGCCGGACTTCGCCGACGCGGCGCCGCTCGCGAAAGCGCTGATCGCGGCGAATCCGGAGCGCATCGTCTGGGGCACCGACTGGCCGCATCCGAACTCCGAGCCGATGCCGGGCTACGGCGCGATGGACGTGCGCCCCCTCTTTGCGATCGACGACGGACGCCTTCTCAACCAGCTTCCGTTCTGGGCGCCCGACGCCCGCGTGCGCAAGATGATTCTCGTCGACAACCCGGCACGGCTTTACGGCTTTCCGAAATGAGATTCGCCCTTCTTGTCCTCCTTTCTCTCTTCGGCATCGAGGCGAGCGCGCAGGCGTATCCGTCCAAGCCCATCCGCCTCGTCGTGCCGTTCGCGCCGGGCGGCAGCTCGACGCTGGTGGCGCGCTTCATGTCGGAGGAGATGGCGAAGGGGCTGGGCACGAGCATCGTCATCGAGAACAAGCCCGGCGGCGGCGGCAACATCGCGATGCAGGAAGTGGCACGCTCGGCGCCGGACGGCTACACGCTCATCATCGGCCACGTCGGCTCGCTCGCCATGAATCCCTACATGTACGAGCACCTGCCTTACGACGTGGACAAGGACTTCGCCGCCGTGTCGCTGCTCGCGATCGTGCCCAACATCTTCGTCGTCTACCACGAGGTGCCGGCGAAGAACCTGCGCGAGTTCGTGGCGCTGGCGAAGGCGAGCCCGGGGAGAATCAACTACGGCAGCGCCGGCAACGGCTCCGCGGGGCATCTCGCGATGGAGTACCTCAAGCAGGTGACGGGGATGGAGCTGCAGCACGTGCCCTACAAGGGTACCGGGCCGAACATCACCGACCTGATCGCCGGCCGCACGCAGGCGACCTCGGCCGGCACGCCGCCGCTCATGCCGCACGTCAAGTCCGGCAAGCTCCGCGTGATCGCGGTAGGGACGTCGAAGCGCCTGCATTCGCTTCCCGACGTGCCGACCGTCGCCGAGCAGGGCTATCCCGGATTCGAGACTTCGCAGTGGTACGGGCTCAACGCGCCGGCGAACACGCCGGAGCCGATCGTGCGGCGGCTCGCCGCGGAAGCGGCCAAGGCGGCGAAGAGCGCGCTGGTCCTCGAGCGCTTCAAGGCGGACGATGCCGAGGCCGTGGGCTCCACGCCGCAGGAGTACGCGGCGTTCATCAAGAAGGAGCAGGAGCGCTGGAGCAAGGTGGTGCGCGCCGCGAACGTCAAGGCGGACTGAATTCGGCTGCAACCGGCCGGGGCTAGACCATGGCAAAGATGAAGGGCGGCGAGCTGATCGCCGAGTACCTGATCCGGCAGAAGGTGCCGTACATCTTCGGCATCTGCGGGCACGGCAACGTCGGCATCCTCGACCCGCTGCACGCGGTGCGCGACAGGCTGAAGCTGGTGTCGCCGCGCCACGAGCAGTGCGCGGGGCACATGGCCGACGGCTACTTCCGCGTGAGGCACCAGCCGGTCGCGACGCTCACGTCGACCGGGCCCGGCTCGGCGAACCTGGTGATGTCGCTCGCCACCGCGCTCTCCGACTCGTCGGCGTTCCTGGCCATCACCTCGAACGTGCCCACCTCGCAGATGAACCGCGCGCCGTTCCAGGAGATCTACAAGCACAACCAGGCCGACTTCCCGTCGGTGATCCGCCCGGTCACGAAGCGCGCCTTCCAGCCGACGCGCGTCGACATGCTGCCGCTCGCGCTGCGCCAGGCCTTCGACACCATGGTCACCGGCCGCCCCGGGCCGGTGAACATCGACGTGCCCTACAACGTCTACCAGGAAGAGGACGACGTCGAAGTGCCGCCCCCCTCGCATGTGATGGGCCAGTTGCGGCCGGGAGCCTCCGATTCCGATCTTTCACAAGTGGTTTCTCTGCTGGCAGATTCAATGCGTCCGGTCATCTTCGTCGGCCACGGCGCGACGCTGTCCGAGGCCGGGCCCGAGCTCACGGCGCTGCAGCGGACCTACGGCATCCCGGTGATTACCTCGCCGAACGGCATGGGGGTCGTGCCGGCAGACGATCCGCTCACGCTCGGCTTCATCGGCCGGAACGGCGCCTATCCCGCGAACCAGGCGGGCCGTCACGCGGACCTCGTCCTCACCATCGGCACGCGCTTCGACGATCGCTCGTCGTCGAGCTGGCACGCGGGCTACTCGTGGAACTTCCCCGACAGCAAGCTGATCCACGTCGACCTCGACCCGCAGGAGCTCGGCCGCAACTACCCGCCGACGCTCGGGATCATCGCCGACGCCAAGGTGTTCACCGCGCAGCTCCTCCAGGCGCTCGGCCTGCGCGAGAGCCGCGGCGCCCCGCCGCTCAAGCGGCAGTATTCCGAATGGGGCGCCGAGATCGCGGCGTGGCGCGCGGAATGGGAGGCGTTCGTGCGGCCGAACTTCTCCAAGCAGACCACGCCGCTTCGGCCCGAGTACGTGGTCGATGCGCTGCAGAAGGTGCTGCCCGACGACGCCATCCTCACCTGCGATTCGGGCGTGCACCACAACTGGTTCATGCAGTTCTGGCGGCCGAAGCGCGCGCAGAGCATGCTGAACAGCTGGGGCTATTCCTCCATGGGCTTCGGCGTGTGCAGCGTATTGGGCGCGCAGCTCGCGGCGCCGGAGCGGCCGTGCGTCTCGGTGTGCGGCGACGGCGGCTTCTCGATGACGCCCTACGTGGTGGCCACCGCGGTCGAGTACGATCTACCCTGCGTCTGGCTGGTCTGGAACAACTTCAGCTGGGCGGCGATCCGCGACATCCAGATGGGCATGTTCGGCGGCAGAGAACTGGGGACTGCTTTCCACAAAGAGAAAAAGCAATACAACCCGGACTTCGCGGCCTGGGCGCGCGCCTGCGGCGCGGACGGCGTTACCGTCGCGAAGAGCGAGGATCTCTCCGGCGCGCTGCAGCAGGCGATCCGCAACAAGCGCCCGTGCGTGCTGGACGTGCATGTCGACGCCGAGGTTCGCCCGCCGTCGACCGGAACATGGCAGCTCCCGCCGACGCCGTTTCGCGAACCTCAGTTTGGCAAACCTTGGATAGCTCGATGAACCAGTACGATGTGATCGTGGTGGGCGGCGGCAACGCGGCGCTGTGTGCCGCTCTTTCAGCCAGGGAGCGGTGCGAGCGGGTCCTGCTTCTCGAAAGAGCTCCGGAAGAAGAGGCCGGCGGCAACTCTCGCTTCACCGCCGGACTCTTTCGCCTGGCGTACACCGGTCCGGAGGACCTGAAGACGCTGATTCCGGATCTGTCCGAGCAGGAAATCGCCAGCACCGACTTCGGCACGTACACCGAAGAGCAATTCCTCGACGACATGGCGCGGGTGACCGAGTTCCGCTGCGACCCCGACCTGACCGAGATCCTCGTCAAGCGGAGCCTGCCCACGGCGCAGTGGATGCGAAAACGCGGAGTGCGCTTCACCGCCGCGTGGGGGCGGCAGGCGTTCAAGATCGGCGGCAAATTCAAGTTCTGGGGCGGACTCGCGGTGGAGGCGGTTGGCGGTGGACCGGGGCTGGTCGAGTCGCTCACGCAGATCGCGAAAAAGGCCGGCATCGAGATCTGGTACGGCGCCCGAGCTTTGTCCCTTCTTTCGGACGACGAGGGTGTCCACGGGGTTGTCGTAAAGCGCGAAGGAAAAACCCGGGAAATTAGGAGCAAAGCGGTGGTTCTTGCTGCCGGGGGCTTCCAGGCGAACACCGAGTGGCGCACACGCTACATGGGCCCGGGCTGGGAGCTCGCCAAGGTGCGCGGCACGCGTTTCAACACCGGCGACGCGATCCGCATGGCGCTCGATGTCGGCGCCGCGGCGCACGGCAACTGGTCGGGCTGCCACGCGGTGGCCTGGGACCGCAACGCACCCGAGACCGGCGACCTCGCGGTCGGCGACGGCTTCCAGAAGCACTCGTATCCGTGGGGTGTCTACATCAATGCCGACGGCAGGCGCTTCGTCGACGAGGGCGCCGACTTCCGCAACTACACCTACGCGAAGTACGGCCGGGTGATCCTGCAGCAGCCAAAGCAGTTCGCCTGGCAGATCTTCGACGCCAAGGTGAAGCAGCAGCTGCGCGACGAGTACCGCATCAAGCAGGTAACGAGGATCAGCGGCAACACGCTGGAGGATCTGGTCGCGAAGATGGACGACACCGACCAGAAAACCGCGCTCGAAACGCTGAAGAAATACAACGCCGCGGTCCGCAGCGACATCCCGTTCAATCCGAATGTGAAGGACGGCCGTCGCACCGAGGGCCTGGAAGTGAACAAGACGAACTGGGCGAACACGCTCGACACGCCGCCGTTCGAAGCCTACGCCGTCACCTGCGGCATCACGTTCAGCTTCGGCGGACTGAGGATCGACACCGACGCGCGCGTCCTCGGCTCCGACGGCCCGCCCATTCCGGGCCTCTACGCCGCCGGTGAGCTCGTAGGCGGCGTCTTCTGGTTCAACTATCCGGGCGGCAGCGGCCTCACCAACGGCGCGGTGTTCGGCCGGATTGCAGGGCAGAGCGCCGGAGAAAAGGCGGCTACAGCCTAGCGCAACAGGCTACTGAGGCGGCTTGACGCCATCCTTGCTCACCGCGACGCGTTGCGCCACGAGCTTGTCGCCGTCCACGCGAGCGCCGGTGAAAATCGTCTCGCCCTTCTTGAGGTCGGCGCGCGTACCGGGCACGAAGTTGTAGTACTCGGTATGGGCGTCCACCAGGATCTTCTGCTCGCCCTCCTTGTTCTTGAGGATGAGCTCTTTGCCGCTACCGGCCTTCGCGATACCGCTGATCGTGGAGTTGGTCATCATCGAATTCGGGATCGAGTCCCAGGAACCGTGCATCTGCGGCACCTGCGGGCCGAGCGCGTGCACGCGCTTCGCCACCAGGCGGCCGTCGGGCCCCTTCAGGGAAGTGACGCCGACATAGCTGCCCGGCTTGAACTCGTCGGCCGAGACTTTCTTCGTCGTCGCCACCTGCGCGTCGGGCGCGAGCTGGATCTTGACGTCCTTGCCCTCGCGGGTCTTCACCGACAGGACATCGCCGTCTAGGGACGAAATCGTGCCGCGCACGCGCATGTTGCTTTGCGCAAGCACCGTGGCGCTCGAGAGCGCGAGAGCGAGAAACAGCAGCTTTTTCATGGGGGAGGCCTCCTTGTGTGGCTAGATTAACACCCTTATCCTTCGCCGCATTCCATGTTCAATCCCTTCCAGGACATCCGGAAAGGGGAAGCTCGGACCTTCAGTTCGCTTCCCGGCAAGTTCCGCAAGAAGGGCCGCACGGCCTGGTCCGATCCCAACCGGGCAGGCGCGCCGGTCGACAGCTTCCTGGAGGGCCCTTCGTTCGATCGGGACGGCAATCTCTGGTGCGTCGACATCCCGTTCGGCCGCATCTTCAGGATCGACCCCAAGGGCGGATGGGACCTCGCGGTGCAGTACGACGGCTGGCCGAACGGGCTCAAGATCCACCGCGACGGCCGCATCTTCATCGCCGACTACCGGCGCGGGCTGCTTGTTCTAGATCCGAAAAGCGGAAAGATCGAGCCGCGCCTCGAGACCGCGTTCAGCGAGGGCTTCAAGGGACTGAACGACTTGCACTTCGCTGACAACGGCGACCTGTATTTCACCGACCAGGGGCAAAGCGGCATCGCCGATCCGAGCGGGCGCGTGTGGCGGCTGCGCGAGAGCGGAGAGCTGCAGCGCCTGGTGGCCAACGCACCTTCGCCGAACGGCATCACGCTGAACAACCGGAACACGCAGGTCTACGTGGCGATCACGCGCGCGCAGCAGATCTGGCGGCTGCCGCTCATGGAAGGCGGCACGCCGTCGAAGACCGGGGTGGCGATCCAGCTCTCGGGCGGGCACGCCGGCCCCGACGGCATCGAGATGGACGCCGAAGACGGGCTCGTGGTCTGCCACCTCGGCGTCGGCGTGTGGCGCTTCGACTCGAATTGCCTGCCGACGCACCTCGTCCACGCCGGCGACACGCACCGGCTCATGACCAACATCGCGTTCAGGGAGAAGACGCTCTACATCACCGATTCGCTGAACGGCGAGATCCTCGCCGCCGAGATGCCGGTGGCGGGGAAAAAGCTCTTTTCTTTTTCCTAGTCGATCTTCGCGCCGGAGCGCTTGACCACGTCGGCCCACTTCGCCGAGTCGCGGCGGATGAGCTCGGCGAACTCTTCGGGCGTGCCGCCGCCGCCCTCGCTGCCGAGCTGCTCGAAGCGATGCGCCGTCTCGGGCGCGACGATGGCGGCGTTGATGGCCTTGTTCAACCTCTCGAGGATCGGCTTCGGAAGGCCGGCGGGCGCGATGATGCCGCTCCAGGCGTTGACCTCGTAGCCCGGCACGCCGGCTTCGACGAGCGTCGGCACCTCCGGCAGGCTGATCGAGCGCTTGAGCCCGGTGACCGCGAGCGCGCGCACGCGCCCGGCGCGCACGTGCGGCGCGATGGAGTTGGTGCTCTCGAACATGAGCTCGACGTTGCCGGCGATCAGGTCGGCGATCGCCGGGGCGCCGCCCTTGTAGGGCACGTGGACGATGTCGGTGCCGGTCATGTACTTGAAGAGCTCCCCGCTCACGTGCCCCGGCGAGCCGTTGCTCGACGAGGCGTTGGAGAGCTTGCCGGGGTTCTTCTTGGCGTAGTCGATCAGCTCCCGGACCGAGTGGAACGGCGTCTTCGGCGAGACCGCGAGCAGCATGTAGCCGGTGGTCACGAGGGCGACCGGCTGCAGGTCGCGCTCGATGTCGTAGGGCAGCTTCGCGACCATGTGCCGCGTGATCGCGAGCGCGCCGACCGGACCCTGGCCGATGGTGTAGCCGTCGGGCGCGCTCTTCGCCACGATGTCGATGCCGATGGTCAGGGCGCCGCCGGGCCGGTTGTCGACCACGACGTTCTGCCCGAGCTGCTTGGAGAGCTCCGGGGCCAGCGTGCGCGATACGTTGTCGGTGGCGCTGCCGGCCGCCTGGGGAACGACCAGCCGGATCGGCCGCTCGGGGTACTGCGCGCTCGCGCTGCCGGCGGTGGCCAGCAGCGCGAGGTGCAGCAGGATCGACTTCAAAGGCTACGGATTGAGCTGGCCGCGGACCTCGCCGCCCTTGTTCTGGGCGGTGTGGACGTTGACGTAGAGGCCGCCGTCCTTGAACGCCTTCATCTGCGCATCGTTCAGCTTGGCGCCGGCGGGAACGGTATAGGTGTCGCCGCTCTTCGTGAGCGGGATGATGACCGGGCCGTTCTGGCCTTTCGCGCCCTGGTGGATGTGCGCCATGGTGCCCTGGACGCCCGAGGTGGTGACGCTGCCGCTCACCGTGCCGTCGGAGTTCACCCGGATGGTGCCTTCACCCGATCCCGCGGCATTGACGGGCGGAACCTCATTGGCGCCGCTGAGCTTGACGCTGGTGGCGCCGCTCCCGGGCAGCCAGCTCGGTGCGTTGTCCTGGTACGTGGCGCACGACGCGAGCACGCCCGCGGCCGCGATGAGCAAAACCTTTTTCATCGAAAACTCTCCTTGTTGATCGGTGGTTTGCAGTGGAACACCCCGTGCCGCGCCATATTCCGGGCGGCTCCGATTTAGAATCGTGCCACACCATGGCCAAAATCTCCGCTTCTTCCGCGCTTGCCCGGTTCCGGATCCTGGACCTGTCCAGAGTGCGCGCCGGCCCCACCTGCGTCAAGCAGTTCGCCGATTTCGGGGCCGACGTGATCAAGATCGAGTCGCCCCCCGGGGTGGACCCCAACGAGGGCATGGGCGGGCCGCGGCTGGGGCCGGACTTCCAGAACCTGCACCGCAACAAGCGGGCGATGACCCTGAATCTCAAGCTGCCCGAGGCCCGGGAGCTGTTCGGCCGGCTGGTCAAGACCGCCGACGTGGTGGTCGAGAACTTCCGTCCCGACGTGAAATACCGGCTGGGAATCGACTATGAATCCCTGGAACGGCTGAACCCCAGGATCATCCTCGCCAGCATCTCCGGGTTCGGTCAGGACGGGCCCTACCGCGACCGGCCGGGGTTCGACCAGATCGCGCAGGGGATGAGCGGCCTGATGTCGGTCACCGGCGCGCCCGGCAAGGGTCCGATGCGTACCGGCGCGGCGATTGCCGACATCGCGGGCGGCCTGTATGCGGCGCTCGGGATCATGACCGCGCTGCTCGAGCGCGAGACCTCGGGCAAGGGCCAGTGGGTGCAAAGCTCGCTCCTGCAGTCGGGGATCGCGCTGCTCGACTTCCAGGCGGCGCGCTTCCTCATGAAGGGCGAGGTGCCGCCGCAGGTGGGCAACGACCACCCGACCAGCATGCCGACCTCCGCCTACACCACCGCCGACGGCCACATCAACGTGGCGGCCTCCGGCGAGGGCATGTGGGCGCGCCTGTGCGAGGCGATCGGGCGCAAGGACCTGCTGGAGGCGCCGCAGTTCAAGGGGCAGGAAAACCGGGCGAAGAACCGCGCGCAGCTGAACGCGGCGCTCAACGAGGCCCTTTCGAAGGGCAAGAGCGCGCAATGGGTGGAGAAGCTGAACGCGGCGGGCGTGCCGTGCGGCCCGATCTACAGCGTCGACCAGGTGTTCGCCGATCCGCAGGTCCAGCACCTGCAGGCGGCGACCGAGGTCGACCACCCGACGCTCGGGCGCTTCAAGGTGGTGAACCAGGCGGTCAAGCTCTCGCGCACGTCGTCCAGCATGGCGGCGGCGACGCCCGAGATCGGCCAGCACACCGGCGAGATCCTGCGCGAGCTCGGCTATTCGGACGGCGACATCCGCGGCATGCGGGAGCGGAGGGTGATTTGACCGTCGAGACGAAAAGCGAAGCGAGGATCGTCGCGCGCAAGGACGGCGCGATCGGCTGGCTCATCTTCGACAACCCCGCGCGCCGCAACGCCGTGTCGGTGGGCATGTGGGAGTCGATTCCGCGCGTGCTCGAGGACTTCGGCGCCGACCCCGCGATCCGCGTGGTGGTGCTCGCCGGCGCGGGCGACAAGGCGTTCGTCTCGGGCGCCGACATCTCGCAGTTCGAGGCCCAGCGCTCGAGCGCCGAGGCCGTGCGGCGCTACGAGGAAATCGGCGACGCCGCGCAGTCGAGGCTGCAGGGCTTCGACAAGCCCACCATCGCCATGATCCGCGGCTACTGCATCGGCGGCGGGCTCGGCATCGCCGGCGCCTGCGACCTGCGCCTCGCGGCCGACGACGCGCGCTTCTCCATTCCCGCGGCCAAGCTGGGGCTGGGCTATCGCGCCTCGTCGATGAAGAAGCTGGTCGACATCGTCGGCGCCGCCTACGCGAAGGAGATCATGATCACCGCGCGCCAGTTCAGCGCCGCCGAGGCGAAGGAAATGGGCCTGGTGCACCGCGTGGTGCCGGTCGCCGAGATCGAGAAGCTCACGCGCGAGTACTGCGAAGCCATCGCGGCGAACGCCCCGCTCACCATGCGCGCGGCGAAGCGCATCATCGGCGAAGTCGGGACGACGCAATACGACGAGGCGACGTGCAACGCGCTGGTGAAGGAGTGCTTCGACAGCGCCGACTACACGGAGGGGCGAAAAGCGTTCATGGAGAAACGGAAGCCCGTGTTCAGGGGCAGGTAGCAGGTCCGGAAAAAACGAGGAGGATTACTGCAATGACGAGACTCACGAGAGTGCTCGCGGCGGCGTTGAGCATGCCGTTCGCGTGCGGCGCGCTCGCCCAGGGCGCCTATCCCAACAAGCCGGTCACGATAGTGGTCGGGTTCGAGCCCGGCGGCGGCACCGACACCACCGCGCGCATCCTGCAGAAGCCGTTGGGCGACCTGCTCGGCCAGCAGGTGGTGGTCGAGAACCGTTCCGGGGCGGGCGGCGATATCGCGGTCGACTACGTGGCGAAATCCGCGCCGGACGGCTACACGCTGGTGCTCGCGAACGTCGGCGCGCTCGCGGTGAATCCGCACATCCTCAAAACGCCGTATGACCCGCTCAAGGACCTCACGCCGATCGGCATGGCGGTGGTGTTCGCCAACGTGCTCGTGGTGCAGCCGACGCTGCCGGTGAAGTCGCTCGCCGACTACCTCAAGCTGGCGCGCGAGAAGAAGGGGCTGACCTACGCCAGCTCCGGCATCGGCGGCGCCGGTCATCTCGCCGGCGAGCTCCTCGCACGCGTGGCCAAGGTGCCGCTCGTGCACGTCCCCTACAAAGGCGGCGGCCCGGCGATGCAGGGCTTCCTCGGCGGTCAGGTGGACTCGTTCTTCGCCACGCCGATCTCCTCGATCTCGCAGATCCGCTCGGGCAAGGCGCGCGCCATCGCGACCACCGGCCTGAAGCGCGCGACCCTCATGCCCGACGTGCCCACGGTCGCCGAATCCGGCTACCCGGGCTACGAGGCGCTCAACTGGTACGGCGTCCTCGGACCGGCAAAGCTGCCGAAGGACATGGTGGAGCGGCTGAACCGCGACCTCGGGCGCGCGCTCGCCAACCCCGACGCCGTGGCGCAGCTCGCGAAAACCGGCGTCGAGCCGCACCCGATGTCGCCGGCCGAATTCGGCAAGTACATCGAGAGCGAATACAAGACCTGGGGCAAGCTGGTGAAGGAAGCCCACATCAAGGCGGAGTAGATGGGCCTCTAATCCGGTGAACTTCTAATCAGGGACGGACCACGATTTTCGCGGCCCTGAAATAAATCGTGGTCCGTCCCTGTTTCGTTTCGTCCCTGTTTGGTTTCTTTTCCGGGTGGTGATATGAGAGCGTATTTTCTGCAGAGCGTCGGCGACAGAATGAATCTCGAGCTGCGCGAGGTGCCGAAGCCGCAGCCGGCCGCGCACCAGCACCTCGTGAAGATCCACGCCTCGAGCATGAACCGCGGCGAGCTGATCGCGGGCCATGGCCTGATTGCCGCCGGGGCCGCCAAGGCCGGCGGGCAGGAGGCCGCGGGCGAGGTGGTGGGTTCGGGCGAGCGCGTGATGGGGCGCTGCCCCGGCGGCTTCGCCGAGTTCGGGCTCATGGACAAGAGCGACGCCATCCCGGTGCCGCCGAATGTTTCCTGGGAGGAGGCGGGTGCGATCCCGCTCACCTTCATGGTGGTGCACGACATGCTCGTCGCGCAGGGCGGCCTCAAGGCCGGCGAATGGCTGCTCGTCACGGGCGTGTCCGCGGGCGTCGGCGTGGCCGCTTTGCAGGCGGCCAAGGCGATCGGCGCCAAGGTGATCGGCACATCCGGATCCGCCGAGAAGCTTCAAAAACTAAAAGGGATCGGCCTCGACGTCGGCGTGGAAACGAGAAAACCCGATTTTCACGACGCGGTCACGAAGGCGACCGGCGGCAAGGGCGTCGACCTGGTGGTCAACAACGTCGGCGGCTCGGTGTTCGCCGAGTGCATCCGCTGCCTTGCCTTCCAGGGTCGCCTCGCCACCGTCGGCTACCTCGACCGGACGATGAAGGCCGAGCTCGACATCGACGCGCTGCACGCGAAGCGCCTGAAGCTCTTCGGCGTCTCGAACAAGCACCGCAACGCCGAGAGCCGCGCGCTCACGGTGCGCGGCTTCACCGCCGACTTCCTGCCGTACTTCGCTTCCGGGCGGCTGAAGCCGCTGATCGACCGCGTCTACCGCTTCGACGAGCTGCCGCAGGCGAAGGCCTTCGTCGAATCCGACGCGCAGCTCGGCAAAGTGGTCATCCGGATGTAGCTATTGATTTGTCGTCTCGGGGAGGAGACATGGCGATTCTGCGGCGCATCCTGGCGGCGGCGCTTGCCGCGTGGGCGCTTTGCGCCCATGCGCAAGGGTACCCGGCGAAGCCGGTGAAGATCGTGGTCGCGGCCGGCGCGGGCACGGTGGACGACGTCGCGGCGCGCGTCGTGGCGGAGCGGGCGGGGTCGCTCCTCGGCCAGCAGCTCTACATCGAGAACCGGCCCGGCGCCGGCGGCAGCATCGGGCAGACGTTCGTCATGAAATCGCCGCCCGACGGCTACACGCTGCTCCTCGCCGGCGGCTCGATGGCGGGCGCGCGCTATGCGAACGCGAACGTGACCTACGACGTGCTGCGCGACTTCACGCCGGTCTCGCTCGTCGCCACCTCGGTGTTCGCCCTGGCCGCGAATCCTGCGCTGCCGGTCCGCGACGTCAAGGACCTCATCGATTACGCCAAGAAGAATCCGGGCAAGGTCACCTACGGCACGATCGGCGCGGGGCAGATGCCGTACTGGAACGTCATGCTGTTCAACTCCATGGCCGGCATCGAGACGGTGCAGGTGCCCTACAAGGCCTCGCCCGAGGTGGTCACCGATCTCATCGCCGGGCGGGTGGACTACTACATCACCGGGCTCACCTCGTTCCTGCCGGTCAAGGACAAGCTCAAGATCCTGGCCGTGACCACGAGCGCGCGCTCCGAAATCATGCCGGAGGTGCCGACCCTGGCGGAAGCCGCCCTGCCTGGGTACGACATGCCCACCTGGCAAAGCATCATGGGTCCCGCCGGCATGAATCCCGACCACGTCGCGATCCTCAACAAGGCGATCGGCCAGGCGCTCGCCGCGCCGGAAGTGCGCGATCGGCTGCAGAAGGCCGGCCTCAATGCCGCGCCGAGCACGCCGGAGGAGCTGCGCAGGCGCTACGCGGACTGGATGGCGATCTTCGGCAAGATCGCCCGGGACGTCGGGCTGAAGCCGCAATAGGCGGCAGCCGGCGCGCAATGTAGCGAAAGCGCCACGAAGCGTGCGCCATGGTGACGCCGCCGGCGCTTTCCATCTATATTTCGCGGGTCTCGCCCAGGAGAGAACGGACCATGAAGAAACTACTAAGAACGTTCGCAATGGCAGTCGTGCTCGCCGCGCCGCAGGCCCACGCCGGCATGATCGGCACCCAGGACCCCGAGCGTGAGCGCATCAAGAGCCTGCTCGAGCGCCCGGAGCTCGCCGCCCAGCTCGAGAAGATGGGCGTTTCCCCCGCGGACGCCAAGGCCCGCGTGGACGCGATGACGCCCGAGGAGGTGAGCCAGCTCGCCGGGCGCCTGGATCAGCTCGCCGCCGGCGGCGCGCTCTCCAACCAGGACCTGCTGCTGATCGTCATCCTGCTCTTGGTGCTGATTATTATTCTCTAGGCCGTCAGCTCGGCCGGCTCGCCGCGCTCGTTGACGGTGTTGAGCTTGACCGGCCGGCGCCACACGCGCTTGGTGTACTCGAGCACGCGCTTGGCGCGGTTCACGTCGAGGCCGCGGCCGTCGCTCTTGTGCTCGTGCGCGAGCACCAGGCTGCCGTCGTTGGGCATCTCGGTGACCGCGACGCGCGGCGCGCCGTAGTTGAACTTCGGCGCGAGGATCGCCTCGCGGATGGCGTTGACGTCGCGGTTCGCGACCTTGATCTCGTCGCCCGCGCTCGCCTCGAACACGAACAGCTCGAGCTTCTCGGCGAGCTCGCGGTCGAGGAAGTTGCGGATGAAGCCGAAGTCGTCCTCGTCGCGCATCACTTCGCGCGCGCGCGCGAGGCCGTGGGCGTCGACGATGTGCTCCCACAGCGTGAAGCCCAGGTGATAGGGGTTGATCGCGAGCGCGGTCTGCTGGCCCGCGGCGTAGGGCCGGACCACGTCGGAGTGCGCCTTGATCGCGGCGAGGTACAGCGGCTGCGGCAGGAAGTCGGCCTCGCGCAGGAGCCGCGCGTGCCAGTACGACGCCCAGCCCTCGTTCATGATCTGGCAGGCGAACACCGGGTAGAAGTACAGCGACTCGGCGCGCACCGCGAGGAAGATGTCGCGCTCCCACTGCTCGAGCTCGGGCGCGTAGTTGGCGATGAACCAGAGCAGGTCGTATTCCGGGTGCGGCGGGATGCGCTGGCGCAGCGGGCCGATCGGCGGCATCTGCGGCTCGGATTCGCCCGGCAGGCTGCGGAAGCGCGCCTGGAACGGGCTCAGCGCGGCGGGTTTCTTCTCGGCATGGAATTCCGCGTAGCGCGCGCGGTGCAGCTCGCCGGTCACGTCGACGTGCGACTCGAGCGCGAGCGCGGCGTCCAGCACCGCCTCGACCTTCTCCAGGCCGACCGCCTCGATCGCCTGGTGGATGCGGTGCGCGTGCGCCGCGGCCTTCTCCACGATGTTGCCGCCCGCCATGCTGTGGAA
>DASXAO010000066.1:0-11975 GCA_036406675.1 Burkholderiales bacterium | reverse complement strand
GCCGGGGCCTCGCTCTCCAGCAGGCGCTGCTCGGCCGCCGGCGGCATGACCGTGCCGAGCAGCGACGGGCCGAGGTCGGCCGAGTAGAGCAGCCGCGGCTCCAGCGCTTCGACGACGAAGCGCTGCAGCCGGCTGGACGCGGGTCGCCTAGGCGTTGCCACCGGCCTTCGCCTGCGGCACGTTGCGCGCCGGCCGCATCCCGGGCACCGGCTTTCCGATCGGTTGCATGGATTGCATCGGCTGGATGGGTTGCTCGGCGCCCGCGCCGGCCTGGGTTTCACCGCCGAGCTCGACCTTGCAGCGCAGGCCGGCCGGAACCTCGTAGTTCGGATTCGGCAGGTGCAGGCGGGCGCGGAAGGTGTTGCTCGGGCCGTCGATCAGCGGATCGACCAGCACCACCTTGGCGAGGCGCGGCTTCGCATTCGGCAGCTCGGGCACCACGCTCAGGAACGAGCCGGCCTGGACCGTGCCGAAAAGCTGCGCCGGGATGACGACTTCGACGCGCAATGGGTCGATCGTGGCGAGGCGCACGATCGGCTTTTCCTCCACCCGCTCGCCGGGCGAGAGGTAGCGCTCGGCGATGACGCCGTTCGCCGGGCTGCGGATGGTGCGCATGCCGAGCTGCGCCTCGGCGAGCTTGAGCTCCCGATCGTAGATGCTGCGCTGCTCGCGCGCCTGCGCGAGCTTCTGCTCCGCTACGTCCGAGTCGGCGCGCGCCTGCTCCAGCGCCTGGCTCGAGATGAACTTGCGCTCCACCAGATCCTTGGCGCGCTCGTACTTGCCCCGGGCGAGGTCGTAGTTCGCCTGCGCCGCCTGGACCTCGGCGGCCACCTGCGCCTTGCTCGCCGCGACGCCCACCGCCGCGCGCTCGACGTCGGCGCGCAGCATCGCGATTACCTGGCCCTTCCTCACGCGATCGCCCCGCTCGACTTCGATCGACTCGATGACGCCGATGACCGGGCTGCCGAGCTCGACGACTCGGTGCGGCTCGATGAGGCAGCCGAGCGGCTGCAGGCTTTGCGCGCCGGCCCCGCCCGAGAGCGGAAACAGCGCGGCGAAGGTGCACAGCAGGCGGATGCGGTTTGTGGTCATAGTCCGTCGGCTCCGATAATCGGTTCGCGCCCCATCGCCTGATCCCGCCGCCAGAGCGCCGTGCGCGCGGCGCGCTCGCGGCGCAGCTGCGTGCGAAGCTCGAGGCGTACGAGCAGCCGCGCAAGCCACGCGGGCCGCAGCTCGGCGCCGCGCCGGGGCAGGCGGGCATCGAGCACATGAAGCGTCTCGCAGCTCCCGGGTTCGCCGCGCCGCGCGCAGCGTCCGAGGAACTGCCGGTCGATCCTTGGCGAAGCGTTGGCCTGGCACAGGATCACGTGTAGGCCGCCGCGCCGGGCCACTTCGGGGTCGAGCGCGATGTCGGTGCCGCGGCCCGCCATGCTGGTGGCGACGGTAATGCGGCCCGGCGCGCCCGCCGCGGCGACGACCTCGGCTTCGGCCCGGTCGTGGCGGGCATTGAGCAGCACGTGCTCGAGGCCCGCTTCGCGCATCGCCTCGGAGAGCCCCTGCGAGTCGGCGACGGTATCGGTGCCGATCAGGACCGCACGCCCGGCGTCGCGCAGCTCGCGGGCGCGTCGCACCACGTAGGCCCACCTTGCCGCCGCGTCCGCGAAAACCCGCGTGGGCAGGACCGAGCGCAGGCTCGCCGTGCGCAGGGGGACGCGCGCCACGCGCAGCCCGTACACCTGCGCGAGCTCCCTGCGTCCCTCCGTGAGGGTTCCGCTCATCCCGCAAACCCGGAGGTAGCGGGAGAAGAATCGCTGGTAGGTCAGCTCGGCCGCGGTTTCCAGCACCTGGCCCGCGCGGCAGCCTTCCTTGAGCTCGATCATCTGGTGCAGCCCGCGCGACCACGCGCGTCCCGGCGCCGTGCGTCCGGTCGTCGCGTCGATCAGCTCCACGCGGCCGTCGCGCACGAGGTAGTCGCAGTCTCGATGAAAGAGGTGCAGCGCGGACAACGCCAGGCTCACCGCCTCCTCGCGATAGCGCGGCAATGCCCACAGGCGGTCGACGCCCTGCGCCCTCGCGGCCAGCGCTTCGCGCCCGGTGCGAGTGAGCTCGGCGCTGCGCAGCTCCGCGTCGAGCGAAAAATCGCGGCCCTGCTCGAGGCGAGCGGCCAGCTCGAGCGCACGCGCGAAGTGCTCGGGGCGCCGCTGTTGCTCCCCGGCCCGCGACAGGATGAACGGCACGCGCGCTTCGTCCAGCAGCACGCTGTCGGCTTCGTCGATGATCGCCATGCACAGCCCGCGCAGCACCGTGCGCGGGGCCACCAGGGCGTCGATCCGCTCCTGCAGGCTGCCGGCGTCGCGGCCGCGGACCATCGAATCGCGCAGATAGTCGAACACGAGCTCTTTCGCCGTGCAGTAGGCGACGTCGCAGGCGTAAGCCGCGCGCCGCGCGGCCGCGTCCATCTGCTGAGTGACGATGCCGGTGGTGAGGCCCAGGCGCGCATAGAACGCCCGCAGATATTCGCCGTCGCGGCGGGCCAGGTAGTCGTTCACCGTGATGAGGTGCACCGGCACGCGCGCGAGCGCCGCCACGGTCGCGGCGAGCGCCGCCGCGAGGGTCTTGCCCTCCCCCGTGGCCATTTCCGCGAGGCGCTCGTCGAGCATGGCCCGCGCGGCATGCAGCTGGACGGCGTGAGGCCGCGTGCCGAGCTCGCGCGCGGCGAACTCGCCGGCGATCGCCAGGGCCAGCGCCATCAGGGGCTCGGTGAGGCCTTCTCGCGCGAGGCGGCGGCGCAGCTCGTTCAGGCGCGCCGTCAGCGCCTTTTCGCCGATAGTGCGCAGGTCCATGCGCTGGACGCTGCGCACGAACGCCGCGTAGCGGCCCGCGCCCGGCGCGGCCAGCGGCGCCACGCGGCGAGTCTCGCGGCGTTCCGGGTAGCGCCCGAGGAGGGCGCCGGGCATCGGGAGTTGAGCGGCGCTCATCAGGTGGCGGGATTGAAATGTTTGAGGAGCGCCTGGCGCACCCGGCGCTGCCATTGCATCGCGAGCGGCTCGGCGCGCAGCTCGAAGCGCACCCAGGCGCGCTCGCCGATGCGCTGCAGTGGCGCTACTTCGACCGGCGCGGACTCGCCCAGCGCGACGTCGAAGAGAAACAGCGGATCGAGGGCGCGCGTGCCGTCCTTGTCGGTGGGATCGACCGCGTGCGGCCCGCCCGCGGGCGCACCGAGCGCCGCGCTCGGCAGCAGGCGGGTGGACGCCGGGACCTCGCGCGCCAGCCGCGCCGGACGCGCCGCGCCCTCGTCGGCGAGCCGGACCTCCACTCGCTGCGTGCGCCCGCTCAACAGGGCGGCATGCTCCTGGGCGACCGCCACGCGCACGAGCGGCGGCGCGTCCTCGAGCACGTACGCGAGGGTCGTGCCTTTCTGGACGAAGCTTCCCGGAAGGTCCTCCTCGCGAGGGATCACGAGCCGGCCGGCCGCCTTGCTGCGCACCGTCCACTGCGCGATGCGCTGCTCGGCACGCTCGAGCTCGGCGCGCGTGCGCTCGAGGTCCTCGATGACGTTGCGCGCCTGCGCCGGCTCCCTGAGGATCGCATCGTACTGGCGCGCGCTGAGACCTAGCAGCCGCGCGCGCAGCGTGTCGCGTTCGGCGAGGAGCGCGGGTTCCACCAGCACGACGAGGGGCGTGCCCGGCGCGACGATCTCGCCGTCGCGCGCGAGTACCTTGGCCACGAAGCCTTCGGCCTCGGCGCGCACGCGCGCGTGATCGGCCGGCCACACGACGCCCTGGACGAGCACCGTGCTCGGCACGGGCAGCGCGAGCAGCGCCGCGGCGCCGAGCCCGCCCGCAAGCGTGGCCGCCCAGGCGGCGCGGCGGCGCGGCCTTCCGGCGGGAACGGCGTGCCACAGGGTGCGGCCGAAGAGCCACGCCGGGCGCAGCACGACGAACAAGGCGAGCGCCGCGGCGGCGAGCCATCCGAGGAGCGCGGACTTCTCGCCCACCCACAGAACGAGGCCGATGGACAGGGCGAAGCGGTAGCACCAGGAGACCGGCGCGTAGGCGACGAGCCACTTGAGCTCGCCCGCGCCGTGCGCCGGCGCCGCGGTGGCGTCGCCGCCGACCAGCCTGCGTCCGAGGTGCAGCCAGTACGCGTGGCTGCGCAGCGCGAGGTTGGGCGAATCGACGAGGTCGCACAGCGCGTGGTAGCCGTCGAAGCGCAGCAGCGGATTGGCGTTGAACAGCACCGAGGAGCCCAGGCACACGGCGAGCAGCACGAAGGCGACGTCGCTCAACACGCCGCGCTCCAGCGCGAGCCACGCGAACAGGGCCGCGGCGCCGATGGCGAGCTCGACGCCGATGCCTGCGAGGCTCACGGCGGCGCGCCGCCAGCGGCTGCGGAACGCCCCCGCCGCCGAAGCGTCCATGTACGGCGCGGGCGTGAAGAAAAGGAAGGTGACGCCGAACTCGTGGACCTCGCCGCCCCAGCGACGCACCGCCAGGGCGTGCGCCAGCTCGTGCAGGAGCTTGACCACCGGATAGCTCGCCCAGACGAGCGCCAGGTAATAGCCGGTCGCAAGATGGGTTGCGGCGTGCGCACGGAGCGCTTCCCAGTTCAAGGCGGCGCCGAACGCGGCGGCGACCACGAGCACCGCCCAGGCCAGCGCCACTGCCGGGTGGAAAAGGCGCAGCGCATACGGCTCGATGCGCGCGAGCAGCGCGGAGGGATCGAAGAGCGGCATCGAGAAGGCGAGCGGGTTGACCAGCGGCCGGCGCCGGCGCGCGCGCTCGGCGCTGCGCCGGAAAAGGCCGGCGATGTCCGCGCCAGGAAGCTGCACCAGCTCGGCCTCCGCCAGCCGCTGCAGCGTGCGCACGATCTCGTCCTGATCCGGCGCGCTTTCGCCGAAGCGCTCGAGGAGCAGGCTCCAGAGCTCGTTCACCGAGGCCCGGCCGTCGAAGCGGCCGATGAATTCGTAGGCGGCCGCGTTGATGCGGTGCTGCTTGCCGCTCGCCTCGTCGGCGAGCAGGTACCAGGTCTCGCCGCGGTATCTCTGCCGCTGGACGCGCACGCCGCCGCGCAGCCGCGGCCGCAGGTCGCTCACGCGGTGCCAAAGCGGGCTGAAGAGGGACGCGTGCACGCTAAGCCCCCATCGACCACGCCGCGAGGCGTAGCCAGTCGAAGAGGCGGTGCGTGGCGATCCATGCCGGCGAGCGCCACCCCGCGCGGATCTTCGCCACGCCGCGCATCCCGGGGCGCAGCGCCTTGCCGTCGGCTTCGAGCGCGCCTTCCACCTCGAAGAAATTGCGCCCGTCGGCCGTGACTGCCACGGGCAGCAGCCGCGCGACGCTGAAGTCGAACACCGACTCGGGCACGGCCGCGAGCGCGAGCCGGCCTGGGACGCCCGTCGCGACGAGCGCCACGTCCCGCTCGTCCACCTCGACGATCAGCCGGTAGCGGTCGTCCGGCGCGAGCGTGAGCAGGACTTCGCCGCGCTGAACCGGCGCGCCGAGCTGCTGGGGAAGATCGCCCTTGATCACGATGCCGTCGAACGGCGCGCGCAGCTGCGCGCGCTGGAGCTGGTTCTCGATCAGCGCGAGCTGGGCCTGGGCTTCGGCGGCGCGCGCCTGATTGATGACGAGCTGCGTGCGATCGGCGCGGGCGAGCGCGGCCTTGTAGACGTTCTCGTGCTGCGCCAGCTCGCTCGCGCGCTTCATGCGCTCGGCCTGCAAGTCCTGCGTCGCGAGCTCGGCCAGGACCTGGCCCGACTTGACGGAGTCGCCCGGGCGCACGTTGACCTGCTCCAGAAAGCCGTCCACCGGCGCGACGACCACCCGCTGTACCGATCCTTCGAGGCGCGCCGGTGCGGCGATGTAATAGGGAACCGGCACCAGGGCGAGCGCCGCGGCGGCGAACCCGCATGCCGCGAGCCAGAGCCTGGCGCGCCGCCCCTCCGGCGAAGCGAGCTTCGTCCACGCGCTGCGGATCGCTTCGGTGGTCGAAGCCGTCCAGCCGCGCTCTGCGCGGTGCTTGAGCGACAGGATCGGCGCCGCGAGCGCGGCAGCATCCTCGCAGAAGGCGGTTTCGTCCTCGGTGAACCGCTCCGAGGCGCGTTCGAAGGTCAGGGCGCCGAGCGCCTTGCCGGCGTCGGCGAGCAGCACGGTGCAGACCGCCCGTGCATCGGAGCCGGCAAGCTCCGCATGCGCAAGCGACACCTGCGGCGCCGCGCCTGGGCGCGCCGGCAGGACGACGGTGCTCGCCTGCTCGAGCGCCTCGTCCATAGCCGCGGCGATTCGCTCGGAAGCAGCCTGCCGCGGGTCGAAGTCGGCGGCGTGGGAGAGCGCTACGACCGCGCTGCAGTCGCTCTCGATCCAGCCGACGGCGACGCGGTCGCAACGCAGCCGATCGCAAAGCGCCGTGGCCAGCGCTGCCGCGGCCGGCGCAAAGCCGCGCTGCCACAGCATGCCGGCTTGCAGGCGCAGCAGGTCCGCGGCGCCCACCGCCGCTCCGCTCGCACAGGCTTCGGTCCCCATGGCTCCCACGCCGCTTTTCCCTCCGCGCGGCACAGTACCAGCGGACCCGCTTTCTACGTCGTAATTATTTGTCCCGTATAGGGATTTCTGCCAAACGAGGTTCGCCGGAAGGACATATTCCTCGCGCCCGGCGAACGCGGCTGGGATTTAGCTTTTCTTCACGTTTTCTTGATGTATTCGATGCACCAGCCGTTGGGGCTGATGGGCCCTGCCACGATCTGGCATTCGCCGCTCGCGCCCGGCTTCGCGCCGGGGATGAACTGGATGCAGGTGGCGCATTGCTGGCCGTCCTTCGGCCGGTCCTGGTAGTGCATGTCCTGCTTGCTCGCCTTGCCGCTCTGAGCGAGCGTCGAACCCGCCCACGGCGCCGCGGCCAGGCCGGCGACGAGGGCGGCGTTCTTCAGCATGATCCTGCGGGAAGCTTTCATGTCTCAGGTTTTCTTGACGTACGCCGCGCACCAACCGTTCGGGCTGATAGGCCCTTCGACCACTTTACACGTTCCGTTCGCGCCCTGCTTGGCGCCGGGAATGAACTGCAGGCAGTCGGCGCATTTCTGACCGTTCTTCGGCTGCTCCTGATATTGCATCGCCTGCTTGGTGGCCTTCGCCTGCGCGGCGGCCGGACGCGCGACCCACGGCGCCGCCGCAAGACCGGCGACGACGGCCGCGTTTTTGAGCATGATCCTTCGGGAAGCTTTCATCTCGATGTCCTCTCGTCTCGTGATGGTGGTGAGACCGGCGAGCGCGGGCCCGGTTCCGGCCGTCAGCGCCGGCTCGAGAGAATTGTCCTCAGCATGCTCTCGACGATGGCGAGGTCGATGGGCTTGGTGACGTGCGCGTCGAAGCCCGCCTCGCGGCTTCGCTTGTGGTGGTCCTCGTCACCGTAGCCGGTGACCGCAACGAGGCGGATTGCATCGCCGTATCTCTTCCTGAACGACCGCGCGAGCTCGTATCCGTCGATCTCCGGCATGCCGATGTCGAGGAAAACGATCTCCGCCTCCAGGGCTTCCGCCGCGTCCATGGCCTTGGTCGCGCGGGTCACGTACGTGGCAGCGCATCCCATGAGCCGCAGCATCCGGGCGAGCGATTCGGAGGAATCGGGCAGATCGTCGACCACGAGCGCGCGGACGGGCGCTTGGTTTTTTTCCGGCATCCCGACCGAAGATAGGGCCGCGCGCCGGAATTGTGTGTGAGGGTCTGTTAGAGCAAAGGGTGTGTACGCACGGCACCCGCAGACTAGCCGGCAGCGACACGCGCCGGCGGCTTGCTCGTCGCCTGGAACGCATAGAAGTAGAGCACCACTCCGACGAATGCAAACCCGGTCAGCGCAGTGCTCGCCGCAAGCCCGAGCGAGATCGCGACGGCATCGCCCGCTGCGGTTCCTGCCGTTCTGATCAGGGCCACTGTCGTCCAGTAGGGAACGGGTTGCGGCAGCGTGCCGCGCCCGCTGAACCATGCAATCGCGAGCAGGATCAGCGCGCCAAACGCGGCAGCCGCCACCGGCGGCGTCAGGCCGACCCTGTAGGAGGCGAAGTCGCCGCCGACCGTGCCGAGGACGCCTGCCAGCATCATCGAGAGCCAGTACGCGGAGTTGACCGGCGTGTCCGCGTCGCCGGCACTCGCTCGCGCGGTGTGTTTGTAGAAAAGCACGCTCGCTGCGAAGAGCATCAGTACCAACGGAACCGAGACGTGGTAAGCAACATGGAAATCCTGGAACGCGTCGGCCACATTCGTCGCCGCGGTTCGCATCGTGATGATCGCCGCCCAGAAGTAAAGCGCGTTGCCGCGCCGCGCCCATCTCGCCGACAGCAGGATCGCCGCGAATAGCAGTCCCATGTATGGCAGACCGGCGAGATGGCCGAGATGCAGGTACTTCGCTACGAAGTCGCCGCTGTTGGTGCCGAAAGTGCTGGCCGCCACGAGGGCCAGCCAGTAGCTCGCATCGATCCTGGGCATGCGCATCCCGGGATTCTGGTCCGGCGCGATGTCTTGTTTCCGCGAGGGTCGTGGTACTGACGGCTCATTGGAGCGCATTTCGGCTGCGCGCGAGCAGGCGCGCATCGCCGATCTTCGTCGTCCAGGCCTCGAAGCTCCCGGTGGGGCCGCGCCAGCGCAGCGCCTCGACATCGGAGAAGAGCGCGGCATCGGTCCTGAGGGTAGCCAAGCGCTTGAACAGCAGCGCGAGCTCGCGCCGCTCCGTCGCCAGGATCTCGAGCGGGAAATCCTCGATCGCGCCGTAGCGCTCGATGAGACGCCTGGCGGTCACCTCGCCGATGCGGTCGACTCCCGGATAGCCGTCCGCGGAGTCGCCGACGAGCGCGAGGAGGTCGGGAATGCGCCGCGGCTCGACGCCGTACTTGGCGCGCACGGCCTCGGCGTCCAGCAGCTTGTTGGCGCGCCGGTCCATCTGCACCACGCGCTCGCCGCGCACGCATTGCGCCAGGTCCTTGTCCGGCGTCCAGATGCAGACCTTCTCGATGCGCGCATCGTCGCTTGCGAGACGCGCGGCGGACGCGAGCCCGTCGTCCGCCTCAAGCTCGACCATCGGCCACACCGCCACCCCCATCGCGGCGAGCGCGTCCTCGAGCGGATGGAATTGCGCGAGCAACGCGGGCTCGATCCCTTCTCCCGTCTTGTAGCCGGGCCAAAGCTCGTTGCGGAACGATTCGATGACGTGGTCGGTCGCCACGCCGATATGGCTCGCGCCCTTCTCGATCAGCCCCAGCACGGTGTGCAGCACGCCCGCGACCGCGCCATAAGGCGGGTCCTGCTTCTTGAATCGGCGCAATCCGTAAAAGTGGCGGAAGAGCTCGTACGTTCCGTCGATGAGGTGGGCGACCACAACACAGACATTATCGGCATCGGATTGCCGCTAGCGAAGACAATGTGAAGAACAACGTCGGGCTGACGGTCGCTATCATTGGCGCCCGTTCGCATTTTCGGGCGTCCCTCGTGAACCACCGAGAAGCTGCCTCGCCGGCGCAGTCGACGTTCTCGCCCGTTCTTTGCCTGGCGATCGGCTCGGCCATTGGATTCGTTGCCTTCCTGGTGTGGCTGCTCCTGGCGGCCTTCGGTTAGACGCCTGCATCGCTCGGCGGCGCCGGCAGCGCGCCGCTCGACGGAGATGAAAAGAGAGCCCGTATCGTACGGTGGGTACGGCGAGCGTCATTCGTACGAGGCCGGGCACCCTTTCCATCCCCAAAAGCACTATCGTGCTGCGGCGAACCGCCCTTTCCTGCCGCGATCCAATGGTCTTGTCGGAAAGAGTCAACACCGTGGCCAGCGCGTGGGCTGTGCCTGTCGTCGTGTGCGCGCTCGCGTGGACCGGCCCGGCATGGGCCCTGCAGTTTGACGAGACGCGCACCGACCTAAGGGTGACGCTTTCCACGGATTACCTGCACGCGCGCGGCGCGACGTTGCTCGCCGGCCGGTACGGCGGCGCCTGGGGCCTGCGCTTGGGCGCCTGGGTCAGCACCGACGACATGGAGCCCGCGCCGCACTGGGTCGCTGCCTTCGATCACGTCTGGACCGTGGGGAAATGGCGAGCCGGACTGGGCGCGGCGTGGATCGACGAGAAGACCAACGTCAACGGCACCCGTTGGGTGTTCGACGTGTCGCTTGCCTACGAGCTGACCCGGCAGCTGTTCATCGAATACCGGCACCACTCGCACGGGTCGAAGCTGGGCATCGAGGCCGACGTGCAGAACGGCGGCTGGAACCTGATCGGCGTCGGCCTCAGCTTCGACTGAGACGCCGCGCGGCCAGGGTTCCGGCGTCAGCGCTTGCGTCTAGTCAGTTGATTTTTCGCGCGCAAGTCCTTGGCGCGCTGCCGCCGGCGCTCCATCTCTCGCCTGCGGTCCGGCGTCATCGGTGGTGCTTGGGGGGTTTCTCTAGGCATGCCGGGGCGCTCGCAAGGATCGTGCGAGCTCGTTTATCATGGGCAAGCCATGTCGGTTCATGCCCTGATCTCTTCCGCCGCCGATCCGGTGCGGCAGGCCAAGGTGCACCTCGCCGCCGCGCTCCGGCTCGCGGTCCTGCACGAGCTGGAAGAGGGCATCGACAATCATTTCACCGTGACGGTCCCCGGCCATGACGACCGGTATCTCATCCTGCCGTTCGGCCTGCACTGGTCCGAGGCGCGTGCGAGCGACCTGATCGTGTTCGACGAATCGGGCAGGACGCTGGAGGGCAGCGGGGTGGTCGAGCTCTCGGCGCAGTGCATTCACGCGCCGGTACACCGCATTTGCGGCGCGCGCGTAGTGCTGCACACGCATCAGCCCTGGGCGCTCGCGCTCAACATGCTCAAGGACAATCGGCTCGTTCCCGCGAGCCAGACCGCGGCGTTCTTCCACGGCCATCTCGCTTACGACGACACCTACCTGGGCACCGCGGACTACGTCGACGAAGGCGTGCGCCTCGCGCGCGTGATCGGCGACAAGCAGGTGCTATTCATGAAGAACCACGGCGTGCTCGTCACGGGCAACACCGTGGCGCAGGCCTACCGCCGGCTCTACAAGCTGGAGCGCGTGTGCCGTGCACAGGTGCTGGCGATGTCGACCGGCAAGCCGCTCGAGCCGCTCTCCGATGACATCGTGGCGCAAGTGCAGGCGCCGGCGGCGAACGACCGGCATTCGAGCGCCGAGCGCGAGCGCCTCTTCTTCGAGGCGATGATGCGCATCCTCGACCGCGAGATGCCCGGCTACGCCGACTAGCGCCGGGACCGCCCCGGCTCAGTTCCACCCGTCCTTCATCTCCCGAGCCGCCCTGCGGATGGCTTCGTCGCACATCCTGAGGTAGACGGTTTCGGCCGACTCGGGCTCCTCGGTCGCGCCCATGATCTCGAGCGCGATGCAGATCTCGCGCACGACGCCATCGCGGAGGGGCGACTTGTCCATGCGGCACGACTGTACCTGATCGCCCGCTTGGGCGCAGCGCACCCCTCAACGCCAGGGTACGGACTACTTGGCGAGGAATCCCGCGCCCTTCATCAGCTGAAGATGACGCTGCTCCTCTTTCGCCACCCAGTTGGCGAACGGCTTTCCGGTCAGCGTGGTGCGGTTGAAGGCGCCGTCTTCCATGAATTTCTGCCACTCGGGCGTCGCCATCACCTTCTTGAAGAGCTCGGTGTAGTACTGGACCTGGTCGGGCTTCACGCCGGGGGCGGTGAAGATGCCGCGCAGCATGACGTAGTCGACGTCGAGCCCGGACTCCTTGCAGGTGGGAATGTCGGCCCAGGACATGTCCTTCGTCACCTTGTCCTTGTAAGGCATGCGCTGCGCATCGAACACGCAAAGGGGCCGCAGCGCCCCGGAGCGCCAGTGCGCCACCGCCTCGATCGGGTTGTTCACCGTGGAGTCGACGTGGCCGCCGACGAGCTGCGTCGCCACCGCGCCGCCGCCCTTGAACGGGATGTAGGTGAACTTCGCGCCCGTCTTCTGCTCGATCGCCGCG
>DASXAO010000065.1:0-4543 GCA_036406675.1 Burkholderiales bacterium | reverse complement strand
TGGCTCGAGTGCGGTTTTCGCTCGGCGAAGATCAAAGTCGGCGGCGGCATCGAGGCCGACCGCGAGCGGGTGCGCGCGGTGCGCGAGGCCGTGGGCAGCGGCATGACGCTGCGCATCGACGCCAACGCCGGCTACGACGCCGACACCGCGATCGGACTGCTACGCCTCTTGGAGCCATTCGAGCTCCAGCTCTTCGAGCAGCCGGTGCCGGCGGACGACCTCGCCGGCATGGCGCGCGTGCGCCGTGAGGCGGGCGGCGTGCCGATCATGGCCGACGAGTCGATCCTCGACCATGCGAGCCTCGTCGCCGTGATCCGCGCGGAGGCGGCCGATATCGTCAAGCTGAAAGTGATGAAGCAGGGCGGGTTCCTTCGCACGGCGGCGATGCTCGCGACGGCGCAGGCCGCGGGCATCCGCTGCGTGATCGGGCACGGATTCGGCCTCGGCGTGAACACGATGGCGGAGATCATGCTCGCCGCCACCAGCGCCAACGTGATCGACGGGCTCGAATGCGTCGGGCCGCTCAAGACCGCGGACGACATCGTGGCTGAGAAGATCGATCTCGGCTCGGGCGTGCTCGCGCTTCCACCCGGGCCGGGCCTGGGCGTTGCGCTCGACGAGGCGAAGCTTGCGCGCTACCGCTTTGCGTAGCCCGCTCCTCCAAGTTCTCCTCTGCGCGGCTGCGGTCCTTGTCGCGGCGCAAGCGCTCGCCGAGCCTTATCCCACGCGCCCGGTGCGGATGCTGGTGCCCTTCGCCCCGGGCGGAACCGTCGATATCGTGGCGCGCCTCGTCGGCGCGAAGCTCGCCGAGGAGCTCGGGCAACCGTTCGTGGTCGAGAACCGGGGCGGCGCCGCCGGAACCATCGCCACTGCCCTGCTCGCTAAGTCACCGCCCGACGGCTACACGCTGATGACGATGCATCAAGGGCTCGCCTTCAATGCCGCGCTCTACAGCGATCTTCCGTACGACACTTTGCAAGACCTCGCGCCGATCGCCTACCTCGGCGCCACGCCGAACGTGCTCGTGGTGACGAATGCGCTCCCGGTGAGAACGGTGGGTGAGCTGCTGGACTACGCGCGCCGCAATCCCGGCCGCATCGCGTACGGCTCGGGCGGCGTCGGCAGCGCCGGACATCTCTCGGTAGAGTTGCTCCAGTCGCTCACCGGGACGCGGCTCACGCATGTGCCCTACAAAGGGTCCGGTCCGGCGCTGACCGATCTCGTCGGCGGGCAGATCCAGGCGATGCTGCTGACCATGCCGGCGGCGATGTCCTTCGTGAAAGGCGGCAAAGTGCGCGCCATCGCCACCTCGGGCGAAAAGCGCTCGCCCGCCCTGCCCGAGCTTCCGACGATCGCCGAGGCCGGCGTAGCGGGTTACGAGTACATGCCCTGGTACGGCATCTTCGCGCCGGCCGCGCTGCCGAAGCCGATCGCGGCGCGCCTGTACGAGGCGACCGCCAAAGCCCTCTCTGAGACGCAGGTGCGCGAGCGCCTCGCCCAGCAGGGAATCGAGTACCGCGAGACCACGCGCGAGCAATTCGCCGAGCTGGTGCGCGCCGACGTGGCGAAATGGGGCAAGTTCATCCGCGACGCCGGCGTGCGCGCGGAGTGATCGTCAGCGGCCCGATTCGATCAGCGCGCGCAGCGCCTCGACGCGTTTCCGGTTGACGCCGAAGTCGCGCCGCCCGAGGCGCGAGCACGAGCGTACCTGCAGCACCTGCCCGTCGAAGTAGAGCTCGACGTCGTCGACATAGCGCAGTAGCGGCGTGCGGAATTCCGCGTAGATGTATTTTTCTTCGCTCTTGATCACCCGGGCCCGGGGATAGGCTTCGATGGCCCGTCGCGCGGCGGCGATGCTGCCGCGGATCGGCGCGATGTGGTGCTCGGCGTCGGAGGAATCCGCCTGCGACGACACGCAGTTCGGCGAGCGCTTGCACGGCGCGAGGCGGCCGTCGCGCACGCCGAGGTTGTCCGGGCGCTTCCAGGAGAACACGCGGCCCGATGCTACCATCGCGGCTCCGACAACACGCGGAGGCGCAATGCAGATCCTCTCGTCGCAGCATCTCGCGGAACTCCTGATGGGCATCGCGCGCGCGCAGGCGGCGCTCGTGCAGGCGATGGAAACCGAGAGCCCCGGGTTCCGCAGCGGCCGCGCGATGCCGGCGCTGCAGAACGTTGCGCATCTTCTCGACCATCCCGAGCCGACGCTGGTCGACCTGCCGGTGCGCATCCTGCTCGCGAGCCTCGGACGCTCGGGGCCTGACGCAGCCGCGATCGTCAAGGACCTCGAGCGGCTGGTCGCAGGGCGCTCGGCCGACGGCTCTCCCGGCCCCGACCTCGACTTCAGCAGGGCGTCCTAAGCCGCAAGGCGCTTCCTGGAGCCGCCTCAGAAGTCCTTCGGCTCCGGCGGAAAGACGGGCTTGCGCTTCTCGCGGTGCGAGGCGACGCCTTCCTTCGCTTCGGGCCCGGTGAAGCCGAGCACCTCGAGCGCGAGCGACGCGTCGAACGCCGGCCCGGCCATCCGCAGCCAGTTGTTGAGCGAGTACTTGGTCCAGCGCAGCGCGGTCTGCGCGCCCGCGGCGAGCTCGCGCGCGACTTCCAGCGCCTTGGCCTGCAGCTCGGCCTCCTCGCAGGTAAGCGAGACCAGGCCGAGGCGCTCGGCCTCCTCGCCGCTGATGGTCTTGCAGGTGAGAAGGTAGTACTTCGCCTTGGCCATGCCGCAGAGGAGCGGCCACACGATCGCCGCGTGGTCGCCCGCGGCCACGCCCAGCCGGGTGTGGCCGTCGATGAGGCGGGCGGTGCGCGCCGCGATCGAGATGTCGGCGAGCAGGCCCGCGACCAGCCCCGCGCCGACCGCGGGGCCGTGGATCGCCGAGACGATGATCTTCGAGCAGTTGATCATGTTGTAGACGAGGTCGCGCGCCTCGCGCCACACGCGGGCGCGCAGGGCGAAGTCCTGCGTCATCTTCTCCACCATGGCGAGGTCGCCGCCGGCCGAGAAACCCTTGCCGGCGCCGCGCAGGACCGCGACGCGCGCCTGCGGGTCGCGATCCACGTCCAGCCAGATGCGCGCCATCTCGGCGTGCGCGTTTTCCGTCGCCACGGCGAGCTTGCCCTCCTCGCCCATCGTGATCTCGAGGATGCCGGGCTCGAGCTGGCGAACCTTCAGGTCCCTGTAGGCGGAATAGTCCATCGGCTCATTCTACAATCGCGACTTGCGCACCCCAGACGAGCGATTCGCCGACCTTCCCGGCTTTCCGTACGCGCCGCGCTACCTGCAGTGGCGCGATTGGCGCGCGCACTATGTCGACGAAGGAACCGGAAACCGCACGTGGCTGTGCCTGCACGGCGAGCCGACCTGGGCGTACCTGTACCGGCGGATGATGCCGTTGCTGCTGAAGGACGGCGGCCGCGTCGTCGCGCCCGACTTCATCGGATTCGGGCGCTCGGACAAGCCGGCGGACGAGGCGACCTACAGCTTCGAGTTTCACCGGAGCTTCCTGCTGGACGTGATCGAGCAACTGGACCTGAAGAACATCACCCTGGTGGTACAGGACTGGGGCGGGCTGCTCGGCCTCACGCTGCCGATGGAAATGCCCGAGCGCTTCGAGCGCCTGCTGGTCATGAACACGACGCTCGCCGGCGGCGATCAGGCGCTCAGCGAAGGTTTTCTCGCCTGGCGCGCGTATGTGGCGAGGACACCGGACCTGCCGTGCGGCAAGCTCATGTCGCGCACCTGCCCGCATCTCACGCCGGGCGAGCTCGCCGCCTACGACGCGCCGTTCCCGGACACGCGCTACAAGGCCGGCGCGCGGCGCTTTCCGCAGCTCGTGGCCGAGCGCCGCGACGATCCGGGCGCCGACATCGCGCGCAAGGCGAGGCAATGGTTGAGCGACGCCTGGAAAGGCGAGAGCTTCATGGCAATCGGCGTCAAGGATCCGGTGCTCGGCCCGCCGGTCATGACCGAGCTTCGGAAATGGATTCGCGGCTGCCCCGGGCCGTACCTGGTCCAGAACGGCGGTCACTTCCTCCAGGAGTGGGGCGACGAGGTTGCCGCAGCCGCGTTGAAGCACTGGAGCTGAACATGGTGACCTACGACGACATCGCCGCAGCGCACGAGCGGATCAGGCCTCATGCCCGGCGCACCCCCGTCATGACCTCGCGCCAAGTCGACGAGCTCACCGGCGCGAGCGTCTTCTTCAAGTGCGAAAACCTGCAGCGCATGGGCGCGTTCAAGTTCCGCGGCGCCTACAACGCCCTGTCGCGCTTCGACGCCCGCCAGCGCGCCGCCGGCGTGGTCGCGTTTTCGTCCGGCAACCACGCGCAGGCGATCGCGCTCTCGGCGCGCCTCCTCGGCATGCCTGCAGCGATCGTCATGCCCCACGACGCGCCGGCGGCCAAGGTGGCGGCGACGCGCGGCTACGGCGGCGAGGTCATCGCCTACGACCGCTACAGGGAAGACCGCGAAGCCATCGGACGGCGCCTTGCCGAGGAGCGCGGCATGACGCTGATCCCACCCTACGACCACGCCGACGTCATCGCC
>DASXAO010000064.1:0-3521 GCA_036406675.1 Burkholderiales bacterium | reverse complement strand
GAAGATGAGCGCCGTCCTCGCCCCAGCGTCCTCCGTCACTCCAGCGGAATGGGCGTTGCGGGTGCAGCTCGCCGGCGCCTACCGCGTCGCCGACCACCTCGGCTGGTCCGAGCTCATCTACACGCACATCAGCGTGCGCGTTCCGGGGCCCGAGCATCACTTCCTGATCAACCCGTACGGGTTGCGCTTCGACGAAGTAACTGCCTCGTCGTTAATAAAAGTGGATGCCGACGGCAACGCTGTTGGTAGTTCCAAGCAGTACAAGGCAAACAAGGCCGGCTTCATCATCCACAGCGCCATCCACATGGCGCGCCCGGACGCGCAGTGCGTGTGGCACATGCACACGCTCGCCGGAATGGCGGTGTCGGCGCAGGACGAGGGCCTGCTGCCGGTGCACATGTACTCGCACAATTTCTGGAACCGGCTCTCGTACCACGACTTCGAGGGCCCGAGCATGCGGCTGGACGAGCGCTCGCGCCTGGTTTCCAGCCTGGGGCCGAAGAACCAGGCCATCATCCTGCGCAATCACGGCCTCCTCACCACGGGAAGAACGATCGCGGAGGCGTTCATCCGCTTCTGGCGCCTGAACCGGAGCTGCGAGATCCAGCTCGCCGCCCAAGCCGCCAAACTGAGACTCCCGTCGCCCGAGGTCTGCGAAGCTTCATTCGCGATGGGCGAGGAGTTCCTCACCGACCAGGCCGACCTCGGCCAGCTCGAATTCGACTCGATCCTGCGAAAGCTCGAGGCAAGGGACGCTTCCTACAAGAACTAGACATGACCAAACGCATAGAATCCGTCAACGACTTCGTCATCAAGTTCGCCAACGTCAACGGCTCGGGCTCGGCGTCGGCGAACGAGCTCTTCGCCAAGAGCTTCCTGCGCATGGGGATCCCGGTGTCCCCGCGCAACATCTTCCCGTCGAACATCCAGGGCCTGCCCACCTGGTACGAGGTGCGCGTCACCGAGTCGGGCCACCTCGGCCGCCGCGGCGGCGTGGACCTGATGGTGGCGATGAACCCGCAGACCTGGAACCAGGACGTGAAGGAGGTCGACCCGGGCGGCTACCTCTTCTACGACAACACCAAGCCGCTGCCGCTCTCCAAATTCCGCGAAGACATCCACGTGATCGGCGTGCCGCTGACGCAGATCTGCAACGAGAACTACACCGACGCGCGCGAGCGCCAGCTCTTCAAGAACATCATCTACGTCGGCGCGCTCGCCGGCATGCTTGGCATAGAGCCGGAAGTAATAGCCGAGCTGATCGGCGAGCAGTACAAGGGCAAGGAGAAGCTCCTCAAGCCCAACCTCAACGCCTTCCACATGGGCCTGAACTACGCGCAGACGCACTTGAAGAGCGTGTGCGGCCTCAAGGCGAAGCGCTCGGACAACGTCGGCGACCGCATCTTCATGGAAGGCAACGCCGCCGCGGCGCTCGGCTGCGTGTACGGCGGCGCCACCGTGTGCGCCTGGTACCCGATCACGCCTTCGTCGTCGCTGGCCGAGGCCTTTTCACGCTATTGCATGAGACTCAGGGTAGATCCTGAAACGAAAAAAAATAAATTCGCGATCATCCAGGCCGAGGACGAGCTCGCCTCGATCGGCATCGTCACCGGCGCCGGCTGGAACGGCGCGCGCGCCTTCACCGCCACCAGCGGCCCCGGTATCTCGCTGATGAGCGAGTTCATCGGGCTCGCGTACTTCGCCGAGATCCCGGCGACCATCATCGACGTGCAGCGCGGCGGCCCCTCGACCGGGATGCCGACCCGCACGCAGCAGTCCGATGTGCTGATGTGCGCGTACGCATCGCACGGCGACACCAAGCACATCCTGCTGTTCCCGGAAGACCCGCACGAGTGCTTCGAGTTCGCCGCACAGTGCCTCGACCTCGCCGACCGCTTCCAGACGCCGGTGTTCCTGATGACCGATTTGGACATCGGGATGAACCAGCGGCTGACGAAACCCCTCACCTGGGACGACGAGCGCAAATACGACCGCGGCAAGGTGATGACCGCCGAGATGCTCGAGGCGGGCACCGAGTTCGGCCGCTACCTCGACGTCGACGGCGACGGCGTCCCGTTCCGCACCTATCCCGGCACGCACCCGTCGAAGGGCGCCTACTTCACCCGCGGCACCTCGAAGAACCCGTACGCGATCTACTCCGAGGCCGGCCCGGACTACGTCTACAACATGCAGCGGCTCCTCAAGAAGCACGAGACCGCCAAGCAGTACGTTCCGAAACCCGTCCTGACCGCCTCGCCCGAGCCGGCCCGCTTCGGCGTGATCTACTACGGCTCCACCAGCGCCGCGATGCACGAGTCGCTCGAGGAGCTGCGCGAGAAGGGCATCTTCATCAACGCGCTGCGCGTGCGCGCGTTCCCGTTCCAGGACGAGATCTTCGACTTCGTCCAGTCGCACAACAAGGTGTTCGTGGTCGAGCAGAACCGCGACGCGCAGCTGAAGACGCTGCTCGTGAACGACGCCGGCATCAACCCGGCGAGCCTGGTCTCGGTGCTGCACTACGACGGCACGCCGATCACCGCGCGCTTCATCACCAAGGAGATCAGCGAGATCGTCTCGGCGCTCAACGTGCGGCCGATCAAGAAGGACAGGGACAAAGCAGCTTGAAGCTTTTGGCTTTTTTCGCAGCAGCCCTGTTCGCCCCGAGTTTTTCCATTGCCGCCCCGCCGGCGGACCCGGAGATCGTCGACCTGTGGAGCCACATGGACGAGACGCACCCGGCGAACATCGTCCGCAAGGCGGCGAAGCCGCGCCCGCTCAAGCGCGTCAAGAATGCCCCCGATCTTGGCATCAATCTTTTTCTAGACGAAAACCAGAACACCGGCCTCCTCGTCCTCAAGGGCGACACCATCGTCGCCGAGCGCTACCAGTACGGCCGCACCGCGCAGCAGCGCTTGTCGTCGGCCTCCATGGCGAAGACCGTGCTCGGCATGCTCGTGGGAATCGCCGTTTCCGAGAAGCTCATCAAGTCCATCGACGACCGGGCCGAGCAGTACGTGCCCGAGCTGAAAGGCCATCCCTACGGCGAGACCTCGATCCGCGACCTCCTCACCATGTCCTCGGGCGTGCACTGGGTCGAGGCCTACGGCTGGGACCGCGACCAGGGGCTGCGCCTGATCGAGAACACCCTGAACGGCGCGACCGGCGGCGGCGCGGAGGCGATGCTCTCGTTCAACCAGCGCGAGGCCCCGGCGGGCACGCGTTTCCACTACTCCTCCGGCGACGCCGAAGTGCTCGGCCTCGTACTGCGCGCCGCGGTCGGCCGGCCGCTCGCGCAGTACCTGTCGGAGAAGATCTGGCAGCCGATGGGCGCCGAGGCCGATGCGACCTGGCTCGTCGACAAGGCGGGCAACGAGACCGGCTTCTGCTGCATCAACGCCACGCTGCGCGACTTCGGCCGCTTCGGCCTGCTGCTCGCGAACGGCGGCGCGCGCGACGGGAAGCAGATCATCCCAGCCGGCTGGGTCAAGGCGGCAACGCACCCGAGCGCCATGCACCTGCGC
>DASXAO010000063.1:0-23808 GCA_036406675.1 Burkholderiales bacterium | reverse complement strand
GTCCCCCGGCGTGACGCCGCGGATGTTGAAGCGGCGGTATTCGGACTTCTGCATCTGCTGGCGATCGTAGACCACGCACGAGGCGACCGTCGCCTCCCCCATGGTGTGGCTGATGTCGAAGCACTCGATGCGCTGCGCGCCGGCTAGGCCGAGCGCCTCGCGCAGCGCCAGCAGCCGGCTTTCCTGCGTCGAGCGGTCGCGCACGTGCTGGGCGATCGCAAGGAGCGCGTTCTTGCGCGCCATGTCGACCCATACGCGGCGCTCGCCGTGCGAGGGCGTGAAGACGTTGACGTTCTCCAGATCGACTGGCTGGGACGTAATGACCAGCTCGGGCGGCGGCTGGTCGAGGTAGTGCTGAGCGAGGAACGCTTCGATCACCTCGTCCTCGGCCGCGCCTTCGGCGTTCGAGGGGAAGAAGCTGCGGTCGCCGACGTGGCGCCCGCCGCGGATCATCACGAGGTTGACGCACGCGATCGCGCCGTCGATGGCGCAGGCGACGACGTCGGCGTCGACGCCCCGGTTCGACTCGACGTACTGGCGCGCCTGGATGCGCGAGAGCGCGCGCACCTGGTCGCGGTACGCGGCAGCCTCCTCGTAGCGCCGCGCCTCGGAGGCGGCGCTCATCTTCTCGCTCAGGTTGTGCATCACGTCGTCTTCGCGTCCCTCGAGGAAAAGCGTCGCGTTGCGCACGTCCTCGGCGTAGGGCTCGGGCGCGATCTGCCCGGTGCAGGGCGCGGTGCAGCGATGGATCTGGTACAGCAGGCACGGGCGCGAGCGGTTCTCGAACACCGTGTCCTCGCAGGTGCGCAGGCGGAACACCCGCTGCATGAGCTGGATGCTCTCGCGCACCGCGTACGCGTGCGGGAACGGCCCGAAATAGCGGTTCTTCCGGTCCTTGGCGCCGCGGTGAAAGCCCAGGCGCGGGTACCGGTGTCCCGTGACCATGAGGTAAGGATAGGACTTGTCGTCGCGGAAAAGGATGTTGTATCGCGGCGCGAGGCTCTTGATGAGGTTGTTCTCGAGGAGCAGCGCCTCGCCCTCCGAGCGCGTCGCCGTCACCTCCATCGAGGCCACCTGCCCGAGCATCACCTGCGTGCGCGGGCTCGCCACCTGCTTCTGGAAGTACGACGCGACCCGCTTCTTCAGGTCGCGCGCCTTGCCGACGTAGAGCGCCTCGCCGCTCGCTCCGAGCATGCGGTAGACGCCGGGCAGATTCGGCAATCCGGCAACGAAAGTCTTGGGGTCGAAGGCCACGACGGCAGGATCGAATGCCACTGACGTGATTATAAATGGTGTAAAATCCGCGCCTTTTTCGCGAAGCCGCTCCTGCCATGGCCAAAGTCGAAGCAGTCCAAATCCGTCCCGGTCAGCTCCTCGAATGGGACAAGCGCGTCTGGCGCGTGCTCAAGGCCTACCACGTCCACGTCGGCGGCCGCGGCGGCGCGTTCATGCAGGTCGAGATGAAGGACATCGACAAGGGCACCAAGACCAACCAGCGCTTCCGCACCGAGGACAAGATCGAGCGCGCGTTCGTCGATCCGCGCGAGATGCAGTACCTGTATCAGGACGGCGACAGCTACGTGTTCATGGACAAGGAGAACTACGAGCAGCTCTCGCTGCAGGCGGACTTCCTCGAAGGCCAGGCCGGCTATCTCCTGCCCAACACCGACGTCCAGATCAACTTCTACAACGGCCGCGCCATCGGCGTCGAGATTCCGCCCTCGGTGATCCTCACCGTGGTCGACACCGAGCCCGGCATCAAGAACGCCACCGCCACCAACACCTTCAAGCCCGCGAAGATGGAGACCGGCATCACGGTGCAGGTGCCGCCGTTCATCAACAAGGGCGAGCGCATCAAGGTCGACACCGCCGAAGGCACGTACATGGAGCGGGCGTAGGCCAAAAAGGGGTCAGAGGAATTTTCCTGTAACACATTGCGCTGCATACGCAGCGCTAGAAGTGTTACAGGAAAATTCCTCTGACCCCTTTTTGTTTCTGGCTACCGAGTGAAAATCTTCTTCGGGATGGCTCCGTAGACCACCTGCACGTGGTCGACCGCCTCGGCGATCACGTAGTTGACGGCGATGCTCGCGAGCGAATACGCGTCCGCGGGCGACAGGCCCTTCTCGCGCTGCAGGAAGGCGATGGTCTCCTCGGCGGCGCTCTTCAGCGCCGCGTCCAGGTCGACGTCCATTCCCATGACGTACCAGTTGGCGTCGTCCTCGGCGCGCGGCCATTTCATCGCCCTGCCCGCGCCCTTGTGCACCACGAACTGCAGCACCGGCGAGAGCGAGGCCTCGATCGCCGTGCCGTTGATCTCGCCGTCGCCCTGCACGGCGTGCGAGTCGCCGGTGTAGAAGAGCGCGCCGGGCTGGTGCACCGGGAGGTACAGCTTCGCGCCGACCGTGAGCCGGTTGAAATCCATATTGCCGCCGTAGACTCCCGGCGGCCGCGTGTTCGCCAGCGCCTCGGGCGGCATCACCGCCATGATCCCCATGAAGGGCGCGAGCGGCACCTCGACCCCGGGCGCGAACAGCGCCGCGCGGCGCTGCAGGTCGAGGCGGATGACCTTGGGATAGGGCTTGGCGTGGAGGTCCGGCAGGACGCCGGTACCCTTGTTGCTGTTGTTCACGCCGTAGGGCACGCGGAACTCCAGATCGACGATGCGCACCTCGAGCATGTCGCCGCGCTCGGCGCCTTCGACCGCGATCGGCCCGGTGAGCACGTGCGCGCCCGCCTCCTTGGGGCGCGGCGCCTTGGCGTAGATCTCGACCGCGTCGGGCAGCACCTCGCTCGCGGCGATGCCCGCCGCGCCGAAGAATTTCACGGGATCGGTGCCGTTGATCAGGCCCTGGTGCGATACGGTGTCGACGCGCACCGTCTGCCCGGAGCGCACCGTGAGAACGGGGGCCCGGCCGGCGGGCAGGTAACCCCAGACCACCGTTTCCGGCGTCGAGCGCAGGTGCGCATCGACAGGCTGCCTGCCGACCGAAGCGCAACCCGCGGCGAGTTGCGCGCAACAGAGCGCGGCGGCGATGCGGCACAGCTTCATGTTTCCTCCACCCCGAGCCTCCGCCAGGACGGCGGACTATTTGAACTTGCTCGCCAGATTTTTCACGTTCACGCCGGTGTGCACCGGTCCTACAGGCGCATTGGTGCTCTTCACGATCTGCCTGTCCTTGATGCTGATCTCGAGCATGTCATTCGCGCACTCGTTCACCCACACGGAGCTGTGAATCGGAGTAGGCGGCCAGACCATCTCGGGCTTGTTGGGCTTGTCGGCGCCGGTGGCGAAAATGCAACGCTGGCCGAGCGGCTTGCTCGTATCCACTTTGCATTTGATCTCGAAGGTGTAGTTGAACTGCGACAGCACCTTGACGATCGAGTTCGCTCCCTGCGGCGCGGCCAGATCCTGCACCGCCAGCCAGTTCTTGAACTTGCGACGATGCGAGATCTCCAGCATGTGCTCGGCGGCGGGGCTTTTCAGGATCCAGGGGATCTGCCATGTGGGATGATCGTCCATCTTCGCCTGGGCGAGCACGTCGCCTGCCGTTCCGTTGACTTCGGGCGAGTACGGGGTCGAATCCTCGTACCAGGGAAGCATGTTCGGATCGCTGTCGTTGACCGGGCTCTTGGAGAGCTTTTGAAAGACGTCGTGACCGATGACGCTGAGGCCGGCACGACGCAAGTGCGACGGCAGCTCGTAGGTCACCATGTCCTCAACCTCGAAACACACCTGGATGAACCCCACTTTGAAGCGCCGGTTGGGTTCATTTCTGATCAGCACGGACGCGCTGGTGTCCCATTTCGCACAATTCAGAGTCACGTTGTCGGCGCTTTCCACCGGCTTGGTCAGCTTGTAGGTCGGCGCGAATGCGCTGGCAAGCTCGATCGACATGAGCCACTCCCCCTTGGTGAAAACCGAGAATACGCAACTTTGCCTAGGTTGGCGGACCTTTCCCTTCGGGCCGCGGCGCAGGTGTCTGCTGGGGCACCCCGGACGCCGGCGGCGCGCGGCGCAGCGGCACGTACCAGACCGAGGGCCGGATGCCGCCGCCCTGCGGATAGAGGTCCATCAGCTCGTAGATGCTGAGCGGCATTTCGGTCGAGACCTTCAGGCCGAGCTGGCGCGCGGCCTGCACCGTGATCGGAAAATCATGGGTCCAGCGCCCCTCTGTGAGGATCGTCGCGACCTGCAGCGATTGCTTCTCCGGCATTTGCTTCATCAGCACCTGGGCGACGAAGGCCGCGACCTGGTTGCGCGCCTTCTGCGCCATGTCGGCGAGCATCAGGAACTCGTCGCCGACGTTTTTCGGGCCCTTGGCCTCGACCACCCTGATGATCGACGCCGCCGGCATGTCGCCGAGCTGCGGATCCACCGGGCCGAGCACCGCGTTCGCGTCCATCACGATCTCGTCGGCGGCGAGCGCGATCAGCGTGCCGCCGCTCATCGCATAGTGCGGGACGAACACGGTCACCTTGCCCTTGCGCTCGACGAGCGCCTTGGCGATCTGCTCGGCGGCGAGGACGAGACCGCCGGGCGTGTGCAGGATGATGTCGATCGGCTGCTCGGGCGGCGTCAGGCGGATGGCGCGCAGCACGGCTTCCGAGTCGTCGATGCTGATGCTCTCGCCCACGGGCACGCCGAGAATGCTCGAGCTGTCCTGGCGGTGGATCATGGCGATCACGCGCGACTTGCGCGCGTCCTCGATGCGGCCAAGCGCCGCGTTGCGCTGCTTCTCGAGGGCCCGGCCGCCGCCCAAGACCTGCGCCAGCAGGACGAACAGCACCATGAGCAGCAGCACGAGCCAGAACACCGCGCGGGCGAAATCGGCGATACGGACGGACCAGGGGCGCTTTGGGTTTTCCACCGGCCGTGAGCCTAGCACCGATTGCGCGGCGGCTGGCTTTCGTTTCCCTGTCTTGTGGGCCGGTTCAGGCCAGGTTCTTCAGCCGCTCCTGCGATTCGCGGTAAGCCACGCTCTTTCTAAGGTCGCGCCCGCCCTTCTTCCTCATTCTCTCCGCCCGGTCCGGGTTCGCGGGCGGAACGCCTTTCAGGGAATCGAGGAGCAGCTCCTGCCCCGCCGGATCGTTGCACAGGAGCACCATGTCGCAGCCGGCGGCGAGCGCGGCGCGCGCGCGCTCGGGGACGCCCCCGGCGACGCTCGCGCCTTCCATCGAGAGGTCGTCGCTGAAGATGATGCCCTGGAAGCCGAGCTTGCCGCGCAGCACCTCCTGCAGCCAGTGCTTCGAATACCCGGCGGGCTCCGGATCGACCTGGCCGTAGATCACGTGGGCCGGCATGACGCCCGCCAGCCCGGCCTCGATGGTCGCGCGGAACGGGACCAGATCTTTCTTCGCAATGTCAGCGAACTTGCGGTCGTCCTTCGGCACGGCGACGTGGGAATCGGCCTCGGCGTAGCCGTGCCCCGGGAAATGCTTGCCGACGGCGCCCATGCCGGCGTCGGAAAAACCTTTCACGATGCAAGCGCCCAGCGCGCCGACCGCGCCGGGGTCGAAGTGCAGCGCGCGGTCGCCGATCACCGAGCTGCCGCCGTAGTCGAGGTCGAGCACCGGCGCGAAGCTGAAATCGACGCCGTGCGCGGCGAGCTCGGCGCCGGCGATGTACGCAATGGCGCGGGCCGTCTCGCGCGCCTCGTCCCGGTCGCGGTCCCACAGCTTGCCCAGCGTGCGCATCGGCGGAATCGCCGAGAAGCCCTCGCGGAAGCGCTGCACCCGGCCGCCCTCGTGGTCGACGCAGCGCAGCAGCGCCGGCTCGCGCAGTTTTTCGATCTCGTCGGTCAGGGCCGAGAGTTGCTCGGGATTCTGATAGTTCCGCGCGAACAGGATGACGCCGCCCGCCGCCGGGTGGCGCAGGCGATTGCGATCATCGTCGGTCAGGGCCGGGCCGACGACGTCGATGACGGCCGGCCCGAGCGGCAGCCTCAGCTTGCGCATTCCAGGATCACCGTCGCCATCGCCACGCCGCGCTCGTCGGTGAGGGACAAATGGGAGTGAAGAATCTTTCGCTCCGTCAGCAGGCGAGCGAGATCATCTGAAAATTCAAGGATCGGCTTGCCGGAAGGCAGGTTGCGCACCCACACGCCGTGCCAGTTCGCCGGCGCGCGGATGCCGGTGCCGAGGGCCTTGGTGAACGCTTCCTTGGCGGCAAAGCGCTTCGCCAGATAGTTTGCCGGCAGCCGATGTCCGCGAAACCTCTTTAGTTCAGGTTCGCAGAGAATCCGCCGGGCGAAGCGCTCGCCGAAGCGCTCGAGCGCGCCGCGGATGCGCTCGATCTCGACCACGTCGGTGCCGACGCCGTAGATCACCGCGACGCCTGCAGCATCAGGGCTTTCATCTCGCGCACGGCCTCGCGCATGCCGACGAACACCGCGCGCGACACGATGGCGTGGCCGATGTGCAATTCGCGCACGCCCGGCAGGCGCGCGACCGGCTCGACGTTGAAGTAGTTGAGCGCGTGCCCGGCGTTGAAGCGCATGCCGAGGGAGCGAATCTGCTCTCCCGCGGTCTCGAGTTTCTTTATTTCAGAGGCAACAGCAGGGCTTTCGGCATCACGGCCCTTGGAGTGGAAGGCGTGCGCGTAGGGGCCGGTGTGCACCTCGCACACCGCCGCGCCGATGCGCTTCGCCGCCTCGACCTGGGCCGCGTCGGCGTCGATGAACACCGAGACCACGATGCCGGCATCGCCCAGGCGCTTGACCGCGCCCTTGAGAACCCGCTCCTTCGAGACGATGTCGAGGCCGCCCTCGGTCGTGATCTCGTGGCGCCCCTCGGGGACGAGCATGGCCATCTCGGGCTTGACGCGGCAGGCGATGCCGACCATCTCGTCGGTCGCGGCCATCTCGAGGTTGAGGCGGATGTGGGTGAGCTCGCGCAGGCGCCGCACATCCTCGTCCTGGATGTGGCGGCGGTCTTCGCGCAGGTGCACCGTGATGCCGTCGGCGCCGCCGAGGTGCGCTTCGACGGCGGCCCACACCGGGTCAGGCTCGTAGGTGCGCCGCGCTTGCCGCACGGTCGCCACGTGATCTACGTTGACGCCCAGCTCGATCATAGATCGCTTAGTTCCCTCAGGACGGTGCGAGTATGCAGTACCTGCCCGTGCAGGCGCTCGCCGATCAGCGCGCGCATGAGCTGCCTCGCCTCCTCGCGCGTCTGGGGACTGGTGTAGTCGTCGGCGGCCACGTCGAGCAGCGTCCGGCCCCGCACCACCGGCAGGTCGCCCCGCGTGCCGTTCACCGCCGTGGGGCCGCGCTCCGGTTCGTAGGCGTAGAGGCGATCGGGGTCGATCGGCCGGCTCGCCGCGTCGCGGTCGAGGATCGGCGCGTACCCGAGCTCGGCGAGCAGGCGCTTCTCGAAAGCGCGCAGCACCACCGAAGCGTCGCCTGGCGTGCTGAGGCGGGCCAACGCCTCGCCGTAGGAATCGAAAAGCGCCTCGTGCGGGTCGTCGCGCGGGAGGAGGCGCAGCACGAGCTCGTTCAGGTAGAAGCCGCACATGAGCGATTGCCCGGCGAGCGGCAGCAGCGCGCCGGCCCATTCTGCCGCGATCAGGTTGCCGAGCTCCGCCGAGGCGCTCCACGAGACCCGCAGCGCCTGGAACGAGAGCAGCACGCCGCGCGTCGCCGAGCGCGGCCGGCGCGCCCCGCGGGCGAGCAGTGCCACGCGGCCGAAGCGCCGCGCGAAGAGCTCGACGATGAGGCTCGTTTCCTTGTAGGGATACGTGTGCAGGACGTAGCCCGCCTCGTGCTCGGCCCGTTTCCTCATTCGTAGCCCAGTTGTCGCAACACGCGCGCGTCATCCGTCCACGCCTTGCGCACCTTCACCCAGGTGCCGAGGTACACCTTGCCGCCGAAGAGCTGCTCCATGTCCTTGCGCGCGGCGCTCGCCATGCGCTTGAGGCGCTCGCCGCGCGCGCCGACCACGATCGCCTTCTGGCTTGCGCGCTCGACGAGAATCGTAGCCTCGATACGTCGGAGCCTGCCGTCTTCCTTGAAGCTTTCGATCAGCACCTCGCAGCGGTACGGGAGCTCCTCTCCCATCTCCTCGAACAGCTTCTCGCGCAGGAGCTCCGCGGCGAAGAAGCGCTCGTCGCGGTCGGTGAGCTGGTCGGCGGGATACGCCGCGGGCGCCTCCGGCAGCGCCTCGCGCAGCGCCTTGAAAAGCTCCGGGATGTTGCGCCCGGTCTTCGCGCTCACCGGGACGAGCGCCTCGAACTTGCGCGTCTTCGACAGCCGGTCGAGGAAGGGGATCAGGTCGCCCTGCTTCTTCACGGTGTCGATCTTGTTGACCACCGCGATGACGCGCCGTGCCTCGGAAATTTTCTCCAGCACCGCGTGATCATCGGGGCCGAAGCGCAGCGCCTCGACCACGAAGAGCGCCACGTCGGCCTCGCGCGCCGCCTGCGTCGCGCGCCGGTTGAGGGTCCGGTGCAGCACGCTGCGCGCGCGCGCCTGCTGCCCCGGGGCATCGACGAACACGAACTGGCAGCCCGGCTGGGTGACGATGCCGGTGACGAGATGGCGCGTGGTCTGCGGCTTGCCCGAGACGATCGAGAGCTTCTGCCCCACCAGCCGGTTCAACAGGCTCGACTTGCCGGTGTTCGGCCGCCCGGCCAGGCCGATGGTGCCGCACCGGTACGTCACGACGACCGCCTCATTTCTCCAGTTTATCCAGCATTGCCTTGGCTGCCTGCTGCTCGGCGCGCTGCCGCGAGGTCCCGGTGCCCAGCACGCGCAGGTCGAGCTCCGAAACGTAGCACTCCACCTCGAAGGATTGCTTGTGCGCCTCGCCCTGAACCGCCACCACGCGGTACTGCGGCAGCCGCCGGTGCCGCGCCTGCAGGATTTCCTGCAGCCGCGTCTTGGCGTCCTTCGCCGGCCGCTCCGGGTCGAGACGCTCGATGAGGGGGCCGAAGGCCGTGAGCACGGCCTTGCGCGCCGCCTCGTAGCCCGCGTCGAGGAACACCGCGCCGAGCACCGCCTCGACCGCGTCGGCCAGGATCGAAGGGCGCGCCTCGGGGCTCGCGGCGAGCTCGCCCTCGCCCAGACGCAGGTGCTCGGCGATGCCTAGCGTCTTCGCCACCTCGGCGAGCGCCTCTTCGCGCACCAGGCTCGCGCGCAGGCGGGTGAGCTTGCCTTCGGAAAGCTGCGGGAAGCGCGCGTAGAGCTCGTCGGCCACCGCGCAGCCGAGCACGCCGTCGCCGAGGAACTCGAGCCGCTCGTAGTTCTCGGCGCCGCGGCTGCGGTGCGTCAGCGCCTGCTCGATGAGGCGCGGGTCGTTGAACCGGTGACCCAGCCGTTTCTCGAGCGCCGCGGGCCGCGCCAAAGCGTCTACTGGCCCGCCGAGTTCGCCGCGAAGTCGATGTACAGCCCGACGTTCGAGAGCAGCGGCACTTCCTTGCGGTAGCTGAACCCGATCGCCAGGCCGGTGCCGTCCTTGGTGATCTCGAGGTCGCTGCCCTTGATGACCGTGATGTTGTCGATGAGCGCACGGTTGTCGAACAGGCGCCGCGCCTCCTGCGGCGACGCGGCGGCGGTGCGGTCGCGCGCGATCGCCTCGATCGCCTTCTTGGCGGTGGCGTACTCGATGTAGCTCGGGATGAGCTTCATCCCGAACAGCGCGATCACGATGACGACGAACAGCACCATGATGAGCCCCATGAGGGTGAGGCCCCGGCCGCTGCTCCGGGCGGTCTTGCTCCAGGCGGTCTTGTTCCAGGCGGCGCGTTCGCGCATTGTTGTTCTCCTTTCAGCGGAACGGCCCGAAGCGCCCCAGCTCGTTCAGGTTCAGCCAGATGAAGAACGCCTTGCCGACGATGTTCTCATCGGGCACGAACCCCCACACCCGGCTGTCGCTCGAGTTGTCCCGGTTATCGCCCATCATGAAGTAATGCCCCGGCGGAACCGTGCACGCCAGGCCGTTCGTATTGTAGTTGCAATTGGCCGAGTACGGGAACGAGCGTGAGGACGCCATCAGGGCCGGCGCGTCGTCCTCGATGAGGATCTGGTGCTCGACCCCGTTGAGGGTCTCGACGAAGCGCTTGGAAAACTGCATGCGCTCCTTCGACAGGTAGTCGTCAACTTGCTTCTCCGGCACGAGATTGCCGTTGATCGTGAGGCGTTTGTTGCGGTACTCGATGCGGTCGCCCGGCACCCCGACCACGCGCTTGATGTAGTCGAGCGACGGGTCCTCGGGATAGCGGAAAACCATCACGTCGCCGCGCTGCGGGTCGTGCAGCGGAATCACCTTCTTGTTCGCCACCGGCAGGCGGATGCCGTACGTGAATTTGTTCACGAGGATGAAGTCGCCCACCAGCAGCGTCGGCACCATCGAGCTCGACGGGATCTTGAACGGCTCGACCAGGAACGAGCGCAGCAGGAACACGATCAGGATCACCGGGAAGAAGCTGACCGAGTACTCCACCCACCAGGGCTGCTTCTCGCCCTCGGGGCGGGCGCGACGCAGCCACAGCGCCTCGAGCGCCCACACCGCGCCGGTGACCACCAGCAGGAGCAGCAGGAACAGCGCGAAGCTCATGGGACGCGCCTCACGTGTCGCCCCGCTGCAGCACCGCGAGGAACGCCTCCTGCGGGATCTCGACCGAACCGACCTGCTTCATGCGCTTCTTTCCTTCCTTTTGTTTTTCGAGCAGCTTGCGCTTGCGCGTGACGTCGCCGCCGTAGCACTTCGCCAGCACGTTCTTGCGCAGCGCCTTCACGTTCTCGCGCGCCACGATGTGGCCCCCGATCGCGGCCTGCACCGCCACGTCGAACATCTGCCGCGGTATCAGGCTTCTCAGCTTGGTCACCAGCTCCCGTCCGCGGTGCTGGGAAGCCGAGCGGTGGATCATGCTCGAGAGCGCGTCGACCTTGTCGCCGTTCACCAGGATATCGAGTCGCACCATGTCGGCGGCGCGGTATTCCTTGAACTCGTAATCGAGCGAGCCGTAGCCGCGCGTCGCCGACTTCAGCTTGTCGAAGAAATCGAGCACCACCTCGTTCAGCGGCAGGTCGTAGGAGATCACGACGTGGCGCGCCGAGTAGTGCATGTTGGTCTGCACGCCGCGCTTGTCGGTGCAGAGCGAGATCACCGGGCCGACGTACTCCTGCGGCACGAAGATCTTGCAGGCCATGATCGGCTCGCGGAACTCCTCGATGGTCTCCACCGGCGGCAGCCGCGACGGGTTGGAGATCTGCTCGAGCGTGCCATCGCGCAGCTTCACCTCGTAGACCACCGACGGCGCGGTGGTGATGAGGTGCATCCCGTATTCGCGCTCGAGCCGCTCCTGCACGATGTCCATGTGCAGGAGGCCGAGGAAGCCGCAGCGGAAGCCGAAGCCGAGCGCCTGCGAGGTCTCGGGCTCGTAGTGGAACGAGGCGTCGTTGAGATGCAGCTTCTCGAGCGCCTCCCGCAAAGCCTCGTACTCGTTCGCCTCCACCGGGTACAGCCCGGCAAACACCTGCGGCTTGATTTCCTTGAAGCCCGGCAGCGGCTTGCCCGCGCCCTTTTGCGCGTGCGTGATGGTGTCGCCGACCTTGGCGGCACGCAGTTCCTTGATCCCCGCCGTCACGAAGCCGACTTCCCCTGCCTTCAGTTCGTCCTTGCTTTTCGACTTGGGCGTAAAAACCCCGACCTGGTCGCACAGGTACTCGGCACCGGTGCTCATCAGCAGGATCTTGTCCTTCGGCCGGACCGCGCCTTCCATGACCCGCACCAGCATCACCACGCCGACGTAGTTGTCGAACCAGGAGTCGATGATCAGCGCCTGCAGCGGCTTCTCGGGATCTCCCTTGGGCGCCGGCACGCGGGCGAGAACGGCCTCCAGGATCGAATCCACGTTCTCGCCGGTCTTGGCGCTCGCGCGGATCGCGTCCTGCGCGCCGATGCCGATCACGTCCTCGATCTCCTGGATCGCCTTGGCCGGATCGGCCGAGGGAAGATCGATCTTGTTCAGCACCGGGATCACTTCCACGCCCTGCTCGATGGCGGTGTAGCAGTTCGCCACCGTCTGGGCCTCGACGCCCTGCGAGGCGTCCACCACCAGCACCGCCCCTTCGCAGGCGGCGAGCGAGCGGCTCACCTCGTAGGAGAAGTCGACGTGCCCCGGCGTATCGATCAAGTTGAGGAGATAGGTGTCGCCGTCCTTTGCCTTGTACTCGAGGGCCGCCGTCTGGGCCTTGATGGTGATGCCGCGCTCGCGCTCGAGCTCCATCGAGTCGAGCACCTGCTCGGCCATCTCGCGCTCGGCAAGCCCGCCGCACATCTGGATGAACCGGTCGGCGAGCGTGGACTTGCCGTGGTCGATGTGCGCGATGATCGAGAAGTTGCGAATGCGGTTCTGCGCCATATAAAGAAAGAGGGCGCCCGCCGCGCCTCCGGGGGCACCCTCCTCGGGGCGCTATTCTAGCTTAGGCGGCGAATCGCCTCCGGGGTCAGCCGGTGGCGGCAGAGCTCTGTTCCGTCTGCGGTCTGGAGCACCGGCACGTCCGCGCCGTAGAGCTCGTCCAGGCGCGGATCGGAGTCGACGTCGATCTCCTCGAACTCCACGCCGAGCCCGCGCAGCGCGACCGCCATCTCCTCGCAGAGATGGCAGTACGCTCGGGCGTAAAGCCTAGCCTTTATCGGTCAGTCCGCTGACCGTGACGAACGCCACACTCTCGCCGCGCCGCACCTGCAGCGTGAGCACGGTGTTCTTGTCCATCCCGGCGAGGAGCTTGTTGAACTGGTCGACGCTCTTCAGCTCGACATGCTGGCCCTTGTAGACCAGCGTGACCAGCACGTCGCCCTTGCGCACCTCGGCCTTGGCGTCGGGGCGCACGTCGGTGACGACCAGGCCGTTCTGCAGCTTCATCTGGCTCTTCTGCTCGGCGCTGAGCTCGGCGACCACGATGCCGAGGCGGTTCGCCGGGGCCTCGGCCTGGGGCTTCGGCTTGGGCGTGTCGCGCGCGGCGACGCGCTCTTCCTGCAGCTCGCCCACCGTCACGCTCAGCTTCTTCGTCTGGCCCTTGCGCCACACCTCGAGGCTCGCCTGCTGCCCCGGGCGCGTCGAACCCACCAGCCTCGGCAGGTCGCTCGAGGACTCGACCTGCTTGCCGTCGTAGCTCACGATGATGTCGGTCGCCTCGACGCCCGCCTTGTCCGCGGGGCTGCCTTTCTCGACGGAGTTGACCAGCGCGCCGCGCGCCCGGTCGAGGCCGAACGAGGTGGCGAGGTCGCGCGAGACTTCCTGGATCACCACGCCGATGCGGCCGCGCGCCACGCGGCCCTTCTCGCGCAGCTGCTTCTGGATGTCGAGCGCCACGTCGGCGGGGATGGCGAACGACAGGCCCATGAAGCCGCCGGTGCGGCTGTAGATCTGCGAGTTGACGCCGATCACCTCGCCGCGCATGTTGAAGAGCGGCCCGCCCGAGTTGCCGGGGTTGATCGCGACGTCGGTCTGGATGAACGGCACGAAGTTCTCCTGCGGCAGCGAGCGGCCCTTCGCCGACACGATGCCGGCGGTGACGGTGTTCTCGAAGCCGAACGGCGAGCCGATCGCGACCACCCACTCGCCCACCTTGAGCCTGCCCGGGTCGCCGAACTTCACCACCGGCAGGGCGCTGGGGCCGTCGATCTTGATGAGCGCCACGTCGGTGCGCTTGTCGGCGCCGATCACCCGCGCCTTGAACTCGCGCTTGTCGGTGAGCTTGACGTTGATCTCGTCGCCGCCCTCCACCACGTGCGCGTTGGTGAGAATGTAGCCGTCGGCGCTGATGATGAAGCCGGAGCCGAGCGAGCGGCTCTCGCGGCCGGGCCCGCCGGGCCCGGGGTTCTGGCCCGGGTTCTGGCCGGGGCCGGGCTGGCGCGGGACGAAGCGGCGGAAGAACTCGAGCACCTCGTCGTCCTCCATGCCGGGCCCGGGGACCTGCGGCGCCGATCCCTGCGCGCGGCGCACCGCCTGCGTGGTGCTGATGTTGACCACCGCCGGACCCTGCTCCTCCACCAGCCGGGTAAAGTCGGGCAGCTCGCGCGCCTGGGCAAGCGCGCTTGCGCTGAACGCCGCCAGCCACAGCGCGGCCAGCCCTCTCGCTAGTTGCTGCATAAGGTTCTCCTGGGCTCTATTTCCCCGCCCTTCTTACTGCGGCGGGCGGTGAAACTCTACCGCGTCGGCGATTCTCTGGACGCTGACGGCCGGCGCCTCCCCGACCACCGTGATCATGTGGTTTGCGACTTCGCGCGTATAGATGTGGATGGCCCCCATGCTCGCAAGGCCCGCCGCCCGGTCGCGCCGGCCCTCGAGGGGCTCGATGAACACCGACACGGCGGCGAGCCCGTCGGAGAACACCATCTGCCCGGCGGCGCGGGACTCGCCCAGGCGGCGCTTGAGCTCGATGACCTTGTGAAACCCCGGCAGCTCGGCGGCGAGCCCCCAGCCGGCGAGGCTGGCGGGGGCGGCACCGGCGTCCTCGATGCGCCAGTTCTTCCCCTCGTGGCTGGGACGCACCATGTCGCGGGTGACGTTGCCGGGGGTGAACTGGGTGAACATCAGCGTTTCGACGCTGTGTCCGGCGGAGTCGACGGTGTCGGCGCGCATGAGCATGCCGCTCCTGACGTCCGCGTAGAGCCGGTAGCCGTAGCGCAGGTTGTCCTTGGGTTGCAGCACGACGCTCTGGCACTCGAGCCCGGCGATGCGCTGCGTCTCCCCGAGACTGATGTCGTAGTGCCGCGTCAGCGCGGGAATCTGCTCCGGGAGCAGCCCCGGGAAGTCGCGGTCGATGCGGCGGTCGACCTTGACCACGCGGCTGTCGGGCAGGTAGCAGCGCACCCTGTCCCGGGTGCGCACGATCTCGCGGGGCACGCCGTTCATGACCTCGAGCTTCTCGATGTCGCCGGCCGCGTAGCGGGTGATGCGGGAAGTCTCGGTGCGCCCGTCGTTCTGGTGGATCTGGTAGACGAAGGTGCCGGAATACGACAGCCGCTGAGTCGCCTCGTGCATCTTGCGCAGCCAGGTCAGGGGGTCCGGCGACTGCGCGTGCGCCACCGTGGTCGCGATGGCGAGCGCCGCGCCGAAGGCCCGCGCCGTCACCGCCGCGGCTCCTGGGCGCGCCCCGAGACGGTGAGCGCGTACGGCGCCATGCCCTGGAAGCTCATCCTGGGCGAGAACGCCTGGTGGGCGAGCAGATAGTCGTTGGTGCCGCTCGGCAGGGGCACCACCGCCGCGTTCGCTTCCTTGGCGACGGCGGGCGCCAGGGTGGCCTTCGGCGCCTGCGCCACCGGCGGGACGCCGGCCTGCTGCGGCGCGAAGCCGAGCCAGCCGACCAGCGAAACGGCGGCGACCCCGGCGGCCAGGGCGAGCCAGCGCCGGGGCTCGCGCGGTACGGTGAGGCGTCGCGGCGCGAGCACGGTCGGCTCGGCGGCGAGCGCCGCCGCCACCCGCGCGCTGAAGCCCGCCGACAGCATGCGGCTCTTGCCGAGCGCGTCGCTGATGAGATGATAGGTGCGCCAGGCTTCGCGGGCTTCGCCCTCGGCTTGGCTCCCATCGGCCAGCGCATCGATTGCCTGGGCTGCGGACCTGTCGTCCAGCTCGCCGTCCATCAACACCGAGATCCTGTCTTTCATACCTCTACCACCTCTTGTCTTTCCGCGTCCCCAGGAGCGGCCGCAGCCGCTCCGCGATTGCCTCGCGCGCCCTGAAGATGCGCGACCGGACGGTGCCGATCGGGCAGTTCATGACCTGCGCGATGTCCTCGTAGCTCATCCCCTCGATCTCGCGCAACTGGATCGCCGTACGCAATTCCTCTGGCAGTTGTTCGATCGTGGAGTTCACCGTCTCCGCGATTTCATTGGACAGCAGCACGCTCTCGGGCGTGTTGATGTCGCGCAACTGCTCGCCTTCCTCGAACCCCTCTGCCTCCTCGGCCTCGACCTCGGTGGAGGTGGGCGCCCTGCGGCCCATCGCCATCAGGTAGTTCTTGGCCGTGTTGATTCCGATGCGGTAGAGCCAAGTATAAAAGGCGCTGTCGCCGCGGAATGCGGGGAGCGCGCGGTAGGCCTTGATGAACGCTTCCTGCGTCACGTCCTCGACCTCGGCCGGATCGCGGATGAAACGCGAGAGCAGCCGCGCCAGCTTGCGCTGGTACTTCTCCACCAGCAGCTCGAACGCGCGCTTGTCGCCGCGCTGCGCCCGCTCCACCAGCTGCCGGTCGATCTCGCGGTCAGACACGAATCGCGCCTAGCCGCACCCGGCGGGGCTCCCCGCCCCCGGACTCAGCGTCCGTTGTTGTACGTCTATCTGCCACAGACACGCGCGCTTTGAAATAGTTCGACGCCCAGTAGGGTCGTTCGCTACGCGGGCAGTTGCTTTGTTGCCACGACCGGTAATTTTCCCCACAGCGCCCAGATCCGCAGGCGGCGGAACAATTGCGCGCCGGCCATGTCGCGGGTGAGGAGGATGGTGCGGCGCACCGGGCGGCGAAGGCACAGTACCACCATGTGCCGCCCGACGTAGCGGCGCTCGGCGAGCTCGGCGGGGAAGCTCTCGCCGCTCGCCAGCCGGATCTCGAGGGTGTCGCCGCCGACCTCGAGGGCGCGCACCGCGGCGCGCCCGCGCAGGAGCGCGCGCTTGCGCGCGCTCGCCGCGCCGGCGAGCGCCACCAGCCCCGCCGCGCCGATGCCCGCGGCGGGGGGAAGGGCGAGCGCGAGGCACAGCGCCGCCGCGGCGTGGCCGCCGAGGATCGCGGCCGCAAGGGGCAGCGACGGCGCGAGCTCAAGCCGCAGTCTGCGGTCGCTCAAAGCTGTTTGAAGATGAGGGTGCCGTTCGTCCCGCCGAAGCCGAACGAGTTCGACAGCGCGACGCGGATCGGCATGCGGCGCTTCTCGTTGGGCACGTAGTCGAGGTCGCACTGCGGATCGGGGGTGCGCAGGTTGATCGTGGGCGGCGAGACCTGGTCGCGCATGGCGAGGATGCTGAACACCGCCTCCACCGCGCCTGCCGCGCCGAGCAGGTGCCCGGTCATCGACTTGGTGGAGTTCACCGCCACGCTTCCGGCGCGCGCGCCGAGCAGCTTCTTGATCGCCAGGGTCTCGGCGAGGTCGCCGAGCGGGGTCGAGGTGCCGTGCGCGTTGATGTAATCGATGGAAGAAGCTTCCAGGCTCGCGTCTTTCAGCGCGTTGCGCATCGCCCGGTAGCCGCCGTCGCCGTCGTCGGGCGGCGCGGTCATGTGGTGCGCGTCGGCCGAAACGCCGTAGCCCACGAGCTCGCAGTAGATCCTGGCGCCGCGCGCTTTTGCGTGCTCGTACTCCTCCAGCACCACCGCGCCCGCGCCCTCGCCGAGGACGAAGCCGTCGCGGTCCTTGTCCCAGGGCCGGCTCGCGCCGCCCGGGTCGTCGTTTCGCGTGGACAGCGCGCGCGCCGAGGCGAAGCCGCCGATCGCGAGCTCCGTCACCGTGGCCTCCGAGCCGCCCGCGATCATGACGTCGGCGTCGCCGTAGCGGATCGACTTCGCCGCCTCGCCGATGCAGTGCGTGGAAGTGGTGCACGCGGTCACCATGGCGAGGTTCGGCCCCTTCGCGCCGACCTCGATCGAAAGCAGCCCCGCGGTCATGTTGATGATGCTGCCCGGGATGAAGAAGGGCGAGACGCGCCGCGGCCCGTTCGCCTTCAGCTCGTCGTGCATCGACTCGATCAGCGGCAGGCCGCCGATGCCGGAGCCGAAGTTGACGCCGACGCGCTCGGCGTTCTGCGGCGTCACCTGGAGCGCCGCCTCGCGCCAGGCCTGGAGGCCCGCGGCCATGCCGTACTGGATGAAGATGTCCATGCGCCGCGCTTCCTTGGGCGACATGTACGGCGCGACGTCGAAGCCCTTCACCTCGCCGGCGATCTGGCTCGCGAGGCGCGCAGGATCGAAGCGCGTGATCCGGGTGATGCCCGGGGTTCCGGCGAGCGCCCGGTCCCAGGCCTCGGAAACGGCGTTGCCGAGCGGGCTGATGATGCCCAGCCCGGTGACCACGACTCTGCGGCGCGTCACTGAGAGCGTGCGCTCAGGCCTTCGAGTGCGCCTTGATGTAATCGACCGCCTGCTGCACGGTGGTGATCTTCTCGGCTTCCTCGTCGGGGATCTCGGTTTCGAACTCCTCCTCGAGCGCCATCACCAGCTCCACGGTGTCGAGCGAGTCCGCGCCCAGGTCGTCGACGAACGAGGAGTCGTTCTTGATCTCGGCCTCGTTCACGCCGAGCTGCTCGGCGATGATCTTCTTGACGCGTTGTTCGATGTTTTCCATCCGCTGCTCCTTCCCCAAGAGGGGGCGTATTTTACGACATATACATACCGCCGTTGACGTGCAGGACCGCGCCTGTCACGTAGCCGGCGGCGGGCGATGCCAGATAGGCGACCGCGGCCGCCACGTCCTGCGGCGCGCCGAGGCGGCCGAGCGGAATCTGGTCGAGCAGCGCCTTTTTCTGTTCGTCCGACAGCGCGCGCGTCATGTCGGTGTCGATGAAGCCGGGCGCGACGCAGTTCACGGTGATGTTGCGCGAGCCGAGCTCGCGCGCGAGCGAGCGAGTCATGCCGGCGACCGCCGCCTTCGCGGCGGCGTAGTTCGCCTGCCCGGCGTTGCCCGAGGCGCCCACCACCGAGGTGACGCTGATGATGCGGCCCCAGCGCGCCTTCATCATGCCGCGCATCACCGCGCGCGAGAGGCGGAACACCGCGCGCAGGTTGGTGTCGATCACCTCGTCGAACTCGGCGTCCTTCATGCGCAGCGCGAGGTTGTCGCGCGTGATGCCGGCGTTGTTCACGAGGATCGCGATGTCGCCGTGCTGCTTCTGTATTTCATTTATTACAGATTCGGTTTGAGCGGGGTCGCGCACGTCCAGCACCATCCCGATACCCGGCACCTTCTTCGCGCCCTCCGCCGAGGTCGACGTGCCGATGACCTTCGCCCCGTCCTTGGCGAGCTGCTCGGCGATGGCGTGGCCGATGCCGCGCGAGGCGCCCGTGACCAGCGCGATCCTGTTCTCTAGCATTTGAGCGCCTGTTCCAGTGAAGCGCGGTCGGCGAGCGTGAACGACTGCGCCTCGGGCCAGATGCGCTTGGTCATGCCGGCCAGCACCTTGCCCGGCCCGCACTCGATCACGTGGGTGACGCCCAGCGCGCGCATCTTCTGGATCGTCTCGACCCAGCGCACCGGCGCGGCCGCCTGCCGCACCAGCGCGTCCTTGATCTTTTCCGGCTCGCTCACGATCGCGACGTCGACGTTGTTGATCACCGAGATTTTGGGAGCCCCGAGGCGCACGGAGTGAAGGTAAGGCTTGAGCTTCTCCGCCGCCGGCCTCATGAGCGAGGAGTGGAACGGCGCGCTCACCGGCAGCGGCATCGCGCGCTTCGCGCCCCTCGCCTTGCACGCCTCGATGGCGCGCTCGACCGCCGCCTTCTCGCCCGCGATCACCACCTGGCCCGGGGCGTTGAAGTTCACCGCCTGCACCTCGCCGGCCGCCTCGGCGCACGCGGCGCGCACCTGGTCGTCGTCGAGCATCAGGATCGCCGCCATCGCGCCGCGCCCTTCGGGCACCGCCTCCTGCATCGATTGCGCGCGGAAGCGCACCAGCGGCAGGCAGTCGCGGAACTCGATCGCGCCGGCGGCGACCAGCGCCGCGTACTCGCCGAGGCTGTGCCCCGCGACTACTTCGGGCTGCGCGCCGCCGAGCGCGCGCCACGCGCGGTACGCGGCGCAGCCGGCGGTGACCATCGCGGGCTGCGTGTTCACCGTCTGGTTCAACTTCTCGGCCGGCCCTTCGTCCAGCAGCTGGACGAAATCGGCACCGAGGACCTCGGCCGCTTCGCCTCTCACCTTTTCGACTTCGGGAAGGCCCTCGTAGCCCCTCAACATTCCGACCGCCTGCGAGCCCTGTCCCGGGAAAACCATCGCGAGCTTCATAGCGTCACCACCGAGGAGCCCCAGGTGAAGCCGCCGCCCACGCCCTGGAGCAGGAGCCGCTCGCCCGGGCGGATCCTTCCCTGGCGGACGAATTCGTCGAGCGCGAGCGGCACCGACGCGGCGGAGGTGTTGCCGTGATGGTCGACCGTCACCACGAGCTTCTCGCGCGGCAGCTCGAGCTTGCGCGCGGTCGCCTCCAGGATGCGCACGTTCGCCTGGTGCGGGATCAGCCAGTCGATGTCCGCGAGCCGCATCCCGGCCGCGGCCACGGTCTCGCGCGCCGATTCGTCGAGCACGCGCACCGCGAACTTGAACACGCCCTGGCCGTTCATCTGCAGGAACGGCGAGCCGACCAGCTTGCCGCGCGAGACGTTGCCGGGCACCGAAAGCATGCCGACCTGGCTGCCGTCGGCGTGCAGCCGGCTCGCATGGATGCCGGGCCGGTCCGAGGAAGCGAGAACCACGGCGCCGGCGCCGTCGCCGAACAGCACGCAGGTGCCGCGGTCGTTCCAGTCGAGGATGCGCGAGAACACCTCGGCCCCGACTACCAAAGCCTTCCTTGCAGTTTGATTTTTTATGAATCCATCCGCGGTGGCGAGGGCGTAGATGAACCCGGTGCACACCGCCTGCACGTCGAACGCAGGGCAGCCCTTCACGCCGAGCTTCGTCTGCAGCAGGCACGCCGTGCTCGGAAAGATGTAGTCGGGCGTGGAAGTGGCGACTACGATCAGGTCGATCTCTCCGGCCGTCACGCCCGCCGCGCTCAAGGCGGCGCGGCTTGCTTCGAGAGCGAGATCGCTCGAGGTCTGGGTCTCATCCGCGATGTGGCGGCGCGCGATGCCGGTGCGCTCGCGGATCCACGCATCGCTCGTCTCGAGGCGGCGCGCGAATTCGTCGTTGTCCATCACGCGCGGCGGCAGGTAGCTGCCGGTGCCCACAATCCTGGAATAGATCATTGCACCCCCGCCGGAGCAGCGGCCGGCATCTGAGCCATCTTCGCGGCGATGCGCGCCGGCACGTCGTTCTCGACCTCTTCGAGCGCGCGCTCCAGCGCCTGCCCGAACGCGTACTCGTCGGCCGAGCCATGGCTCTTGATGACGATGCCCTTGAGTCCGAGCAGGCTCGCGCCGTTGTACTTGCCCGGGTCCATGCGCGCGCGCAGGGCCTTGCGCACCGGCTTCGCCATCCACGCCGCGAGCATGTTCCACGGCGTGCGCGTGAACTCCTGGCGCAGGAACCCGACGATCATGGTGGCCACGCCCTCGGACGCCTTGAGCAGCACGTTGCCGACGAAGCCGTCGCACACCACGACGTCGACGGTTCCCTTGTAGACGTCGTCGCCCTCGACGTTGCCGTAGAAGTTGAGGCCGCTCTCGCGCAGGAGCTCGCCGGCGCGCTTCACCGTCTCGTTGCCCTTGATGTCCTCGACGCCGATGTTGAGCAGTCCCACGGCGGGGCGCTCCTTGTGGTCGACCGCCGCGACCAGCATCGCGCCCATGACGCCGAACTGCATGAGCTGCCCGGGCGTGCAGTCGACGTTCGCGCCGAGGTCGAGCACGTAGGTGTACCTGCCCTTCATGTTGGGCAGCACGGTGGCGATGGCCGGCCGGTCGACGCCGGCGATGGTCTTGAGCACGAAGCGCGAGATTGCCATGAGCGCGCCGGTGTTGCCCGCGCTCACGCAGGCGTGCGCCTCGCCCGCCTTCACCAGGTTCACCGCCACGCGCATCGACGAGTCCTTCTTATAGCGCATCGCCTGCGCCGGAGGCTCGTCCATGCCCACGATCTCGCTCGCAGGGTGCACCCGCAGGCGCGCGCCGGCCCGCGCGCCCCGCGCCTGCAGCGCTTTCTCGAGCGCCTCCGGCTGCCCCACGAGCACGATGTCGACGTCGGGATGCCGCGCCTGGAATGCGAGCGCGGCCGGAACCGTCACATGGGGGCCGTGGTCGCCCCCCATGCAATCGACCGCAACGGTGACCAGGGATTACTCGTCGCGGTTCTTGACGACCTTCTTGCCGCGGTAAAAGCCGGTCGGGCTGACGTGGTGGCGCAGATGCCGCTCACCGGTGGTCGGCTCGACCGCGAGCGCGGGCCCGGACAGCTTGTCGTGCGAGCGCCGCATGTTGCGCCGGGACGGCGAGACCTTGTTCTGATGGACAGCCATGTTCTAACTCCTCTTCTCGTTCAATGCTTGCCGCGCATCAGCCCGCGCAGGCCGGCGAACGGCAAAACCTTTTCCGCGGCGCCGGTTGACGCTCGCGCGCTACAGTCCGCATGCCGCGGCGCGTACGGCAGCGCGAGGATCAGCTCATCCTCCACCAGCTCGCGCACCGGCATCTCCTTCGCCGCCACTACGCGGTCGGCCGTGTGCACGTCGGCCGGCTCGGCGTCGATCTCGGCCTGCGTCCCGGCGAGCACCAGCACCTCGTCGGCCCGCACCTCCAACGGCAGCGCATCGAGGCAGCGCTGGCAGCGCAGCGCGAGCGTGCCGCGCACCGTCAGCCGCAGCGCCGGGCGGCCGCGCTCGTCGCGTACGCCCTCGACTTCGTAGGCGACCTCGCCGTCGTGCCCCGCCAGCAGGTCGTGCAGGCGGGGAAAATCGCGGATCGGCAAAGCACCCCTGAGACTTGCGCCGGCCGACGCGAACTCGAAACCGTCGATCACCGGCTGCGGCTGCGGCATAAAGGGGGCGGATAATATCATTTTTTGGGAAACACGCGCTGAAACAAATGGATGGCGCAATAAAGGTGCAGCCGCGGCGGCTCGTGCTGGCGTCCACCTCGAAGTACCGCAAGGCGCTGCTCGAGCGCCTCGGCCTCGCCTTCGAGACGGCGGCGCCGCGGGTCGACGAGCGCGCGCTTCACGGCGAAGCCCCGGCCGACACGGCGCTGCGCCTCTCCGCCCTCAAGGCGCAGGCGGTCGACCGGATGTTTCCCGACGCGCTCATCATCGGCTCGGACCAGGTCGCGGCGATGGGCCGCGAGCGCTTCGGCAAGCCCGGCGATCATGCCACCGCGGTGCGACAGCTTCGCAGCCTGAGCGGCAACGCGGTGGACTTTCACACCGCCGTGACCGTGCTCGACGCGCGCGCGCGGAAAACCGAGTCGCGCATCGTTGCGTGCCGCGTGGTGTTCCGCACCCTCGACGAGCGGCGCATCGAGGCGTACCTGCGCCGCGAGCAGCCTTACGACTGCTCGGCGAGCGCCAAGGCCGAGGGCCTCGGCATCGCGCTCATCGAGCGCATCGAGACGGGCGACCCGAGCTCGCTCATCGGGCTGCCGCTGATCGCGCTGTGCGAGCTGCTCGAGCGCGCCGGGCTGCAGGTCGTTTGATCGCAGCGGCTTGATCCTCTACGCCATCCCCACGCCGCTGGGCGGCGCGCCGCAGGAGGCTTTGCCGTCCAGCGTCCTGGACACCGTACGCACTTTGAAGGACTTTGCGGTCGAAAACGCCAAAAGCGCGCGCGCCTTCCTGTCCGCAGTAGCGATGCCGGTGCCAATCCGCGAAATCAGCATCCGAGAGCTTGGAGAGCCTGCGGAATTCGGATCGTTGCTGCAGCCGCTGCGCGAGGGCCGGCCACTCGGGCTTCTCTCCGAGGCGGGCTGCCCGGCGATCGCCGATCCTGGCGCAGCGCTCGTCGAGGCGGCTCACCGCGAAGGCTTCCGGGTGGCGCCGCTCGTCGGCCCCTCCTCCATCACGCTCGCGCTCATGGTCTCGGGACTCGAGGGCCAGCGCTTCGCGTTCTGCGGTTATCTGCCGAGAGAACCAAGGGAAAGAAAAGAAAGGATTCGCGAGCTGGAGGCGCGATCCAGGAAAGAGCGGGAAACCGAGATCTTCATCGAGACGCCCTACCGCAGCGACGCGCTGCTCGGCGCA
>DASXAO010000062.1:0-12285 GCA_036406675.1 Burkholderiales bacterium | reverse complement strand
TCGCTGCTGCACGGCGATCTCTGGGGCGGCAACGCTGGCTTCACCGCCGAAGGGCCCGTAGTGTTCGATCCCGCGGTGTACTACGGCGACCGCGAGGCGGACCTCGCGATGACCGAGCTGTTCGGCGGATTCCCGACGGTGTTTTACCGCGCGTACAACCAGGGCTGGCCGCTCGAAAACGGCTACGAGCGGCGCAAGCACATGTACAACCTGTACCACCTGCTCAACCACCTCAACCTGTTTGGCGGCGGCTATCTCGCGCAGGTGAACTCGGCGCTGCAGATCCTGCGCTAGTTTTTCAGGGCGGCATCGAGGAACCCAAGCACGTCCGGTCCCCATACCGTGACGCCGCGGCCGCAGAATCCGCCGTGCCCGTCCCGGACCGAGCTGCCGTAGGGCGGATAGATGGACAGCTTGTGCGGCTTGCCGAGCTTGCCGAGCTCCTTCGCCATCGCATGGCTCGGCGTGAGGTCGTAGTCGTTCTCGGCCTGCACGAACATCACCGGCACGGCGGCTTTCCTAACCGCTACGAGCAGCTTCTGCTGGAGGGCCGGAGAGTGCCTCCAGGTCTGGGCGCCGCCTGCAAAATCGACCGCCGCGCGGAAGCTCGCCTTGCCCTCGGCGCCTGCCTCGAGGGCGAGCACCGTTTGAATGCCTCCGTACGAGCAGCCCGCAACCGCGATCCGGTCGGGGTCCACGCCAGGCAAGCGCCTCAAATACTCCAATGCCGCGAGCTGGTCCTGCAGATGGATCTCGTGCAGCGCGACGACTCCGCTCGCGCCGCTGTTGTACAGCGCGTCGACCTGCGCGTCGCGCGGCGAGCGCCCGTGGCTGCGCCGATGAGGGACGAAGAAGACGTAGCCGTTGTCGCTGAAGAAGCGTCCCAGCTCGGGCTTCCAGCCCGGCTTCGGCTCGCTGCCGTGGTTATAGAGGATGGCGCGGAACGGACCGCTTCCGGCGGGCGTGAAGACGAAGCCGTGCAGCTGGAACCTGCCGCTGGGGAAGGAAACTTCTTCCGGCTCGCCGGCCCCGGCGGCCGCCGCTACGAAGAGTAGCGCGAGCGCCCAGCGAGCCGTTCGCTAGGCCTTCTGCAGCTCGGCCAGGAGCTTCTGCAGCTCGCCCGACTGGTACATCTCGCGCATGATGTCGGAGCCGCCGACGAATTCGCCGTTGACGTAGAGCTGCGGGATGGTCGGCCAGTTGGCGAATTCCTTGATGCCCTGACGGATCTCGGGATCGGCGAGCACGTTCACCGAGTGGAATTCGCCCACGCCGCAGGCGTTGAGCACCTGTACCGCCAGCGCCGAGAAGCCGCACTGCGGCATCTGTGGCGTGCCTTTCATGAAGAGCACCACCGGGTGGCTCTCGACCTGCTGCTTGATTCGCTGTTGGGTATCCATGGCGGTCATTTTACCTTCCCGCCTGTCACGCGGGGTATACCCGCCAGATCGGGCCACGTGGCGACCTCTTCAAGCCCTGTCTGGCCCAGTAGCGCACGCACCGCCGCGTCCTGGCCGATTCCGTGCTCCAGCATGAGCCATCCGCCCGGGGCGAGGTGCGAGGGCGCGGCGAGCACGATCTCCCGGATGTCAGCCAGGCCATCCGGGCCCGATACCAGCGCGGCGGCCGGCTCGAACGCCAGCTCGGCGAGGTGCGGATCGGCCTCGGCCACGTAGGGCGGGTTCGAGACGATGAGGTCGAAGCGCTCGCCGGCCAGCGGCGCGAGCCAGCGGCCATGCAGGAACTCGATGTCCAGGTTGAAGCGCGCCGCGTTCCTTCTCGCGACCACCAGGGCCGCCGCGCTTGCTTCGACGGCCACCACCCGCGCCTGAGAACGGTTGTGCTTCAGGGCGAGGGCGATCGCGCCGCAGCCCGCGCCGAGGTCGACGACGGAAGAAAATCCGCGCTGCAGGGAAAGCTCGACCAGCAGCTCGGTCTCCGGTCGCGGGATCAGCACCGCGGGATTGACCGACAGCTCCAGGCCGTAGAACTCCTTGCGCCCGAGAATGTAGGCCACCGGCTCGCCCTTGCCTCGTCTCTCGACGAAACCGCGGAACTGCTGCAAGGCCTCGGGGGGCAGCGCCCGTTCCGGATGGGCGAACACGCTCGCCTCGGAGAAGCCGCTCGCCGCAGCGAGAAGCAGGCGAGCCTCGCGCGCGTCGACCGCGGCGGCGCGAAGGGCTTCCTCGATGGTCAAGCCGCTTCTTCGGCGAGCTGGGCCAGCTGCTCGGCCTGCTGCTCGGCGGCGAGCGCGTCGATCAGCTCCTCGAGCTCGCCGTCCATGATGCGATCGATCTTGTACAGCGTGAGGTTGATGCGGTGGTCGGTGACGCGGCCCTGCGGGAAGTTGTAGGTGCGGATGCGCTCCGAGCGGTCGCCCGAGCCGATCAGCGACTTGCGCGTCGAGGCGGTCTTCGCCTGCTGCTCGCGCAGCTGCTTGTCGCGGATCTTGGCCGCGAGCACCCCGAGAGCCTTCTCGCGGTTCTTGTGCTGCGAGCGCGAATCCTGGCACTCGACCACGATCCCGGTCGGCAGGTGCGTGACGCGGATCGCGGATTCGGTCTTGTTGACGTGCTGGCCGCCCGCGCCCGAGGCGCGGAAGGTGTCGATGCGCAGTTCCGCCGGGTTCAGCACCACGGCGTCGACGGCCTCTGCCTCCGGCAGGACGGCGACGGTGCACGCCGAGGTGTGAATGCGGCCCTGCGCCTCGGTCTCGGGCACGCGCTGCACGCGGTGGCCGCCCGACTCGAACTTGAGCTTCGAATAGGCGCCCTGGCCGTCGATGCGGGCGATGACCTCCTTGTAGCCGCCGAGCTCGGAAGGGCTCTCGGAGATGATCTCGACCTGCCAGCGCTGCCGCTCGGCGTAGCGCGCGTACATGCGGAACACCTCGCCGGCGAAAAGCGCCGACTCGTCGCCGCCCGCGCCCGCGCGCACCTCGAGGAAGATGTTGCGCTCGTCGTTCGGATCCTTGGGCAGCAGCGCCTTTTGCAGCTCGCCTTCGAGGCGCTCCATTGCCGCGCGCGAATCTTTCAGATCCTCGGCGAGTTCGAGCTCGCGCGCCGCCTCGGCGTCGCCCTCGGCCTTGCGATAGCTTTCGTACAGCGCCACCAGGTTCGAGAGCTCGGAATGCTCGCGCGAGAGCCTCTTGAACTGCTCCATGTCGCGGGTCGCGTTTTCGGACGCGAGCAGGCCGTTCAGGTCGTTCAGGCGCCCGACCAGGCTGTCGAGCTTCGTCCGCAGCGTGGCTTTCACTTGATGCGAAACGCCCGCGAGATGGCTTCCACCAGCGGCCGGCCCTCCTCGCCGGCCGCCTCGTTCAGCGCCTGTGTCGGTGCATGCAGCAGCTTCGCGGTCAGTCCCTGCGAAAGCGCTTCCAGCACCGCGGCCGGGTCGTCGCCGCGTTGCAGGCTGCGCAGCGCACGCTCGAGCTCCTGGCGCCGCGCGTGCTCCCCATGGTCGCGCAGCGCGCGGATGAGCGGCACGTTCTCCCGCGCCTGCATCCAGCGCATGAACTGGCCGACCTGGGTTTCGATGATCACCTCGGCCTGCTCCACCGCCGAGCGTCGGGCGTCGCGGTTCTCGGAAACGATCTCGGCGAGGTCGTCCACCGTGTACAGGAACACGTCGTCGAGCTCGCCCGCCTCCGGCTCGATGTCGCGCGGCACCGCGAGGTCCACCATGAACATCGGCCGGCGCCTGCGCGCGCGCAGCGCCCGCTCGACCAGGCCCTTGCCGAGGATGGGCAGCGACGAGGCGGTGCACGAAACCACGATGTCGTACTCGTGCAGCCGCTCGGGGAGGCCCTTGAGCTCCATCGCCTCGCCGTTGAAGCGGTGCGCAAGGCGCTCGGCGCGCTCGGCGGTACGGTTGGCGACCGCGATGCGCGCAGGCGCCTGGGCGGCGAAATGGGTCGCGCACAGCTCGATCATCTCGCCCGCCCCGATGAACAGCACCTTCTGGTCCTTGAGGCTCGGGAAGATGCGCGCCGCGAGCTTCACCGAAGCGGCGGCCATCGACACCGTGGCCGCGCCGACGCTCGTGGTGCTGCGCACTTCCTTCGCCACCGCGAAGGTGCGCTGGAACAGCTTGTGCAGCAGCGTGCCCAGGGTCCCGGCGGATTCCGCCGCGCGCGCCGCTTCCTTCATCTGCCCCAGGATCTGCGGCTCGCCGAGCACCATCGAATCGAGCCCCGAGGCGACGCGGAACGCGTGGCGCACCGCCTGCTCCTGCGGCAGCGTGTAGAGGTAGCGCCCGAGCTCTGCGGGATCGAACCGGTGGTAGCGCGCAAACCACTCGGCGGCGGCGGTGGGTGAGCGGCCGGCGGCAAGGTAGAGCTCGGTGCGGTTGCAGGTGGACAGGATCGCCGCCTCGCCGGCGAGATCGGTGCGAAGCGCGCCAAGCGCATCGCGCAGCCGCTCGACGTGGAATACCACCCGCTCGCGCACGTCGAGGGGCGCGGTGTGGTGGTTGAGGCCGAGCGCGAAGAGCGACATCGTGGCGAGCTAAGTGCCTAGATTATAGGCACATAACCGCCGTTATCCCCGCCGTTTGTCCCCGCCCTTTCTCTCCTACGGAGACAGATCGGTCTCCTGCGGATTCACGGATGGCCCTGGCCGGCCATCTTTTGCATCGCCTGCTTCATTTCCTCTGCCGTTACGTCGCGCACGTGCGTGCCGACCGACCAGTGGTGGCCGAAGGGATCTTCGAGCTTCCCGTAGCGATCGCCCCAGAACTGCTCCTCGACCGGCATGGTGACTTTTGCGCCGGCATTCTGCGCGCGTGCGACGAACGCATCGGCATCGTCGACGTAGAGGTGGATCGTGACGGGCGAGCCCTTGAGCGACTTCGGACCTACCGAACCCCACTCGGGAAACTCGTCGGCGAGCATGACGGTCGAGTCGCCGATGCGCAGCGCCGCGTGCATGATCTTTCCGCCGGGTCCGGGCATTCGGGTCTGCTCGGTCGCACCGAACGCCTTCTTGTAGAACTCGATCGCCTGCGCCGCGCCGGCGCAGACGAGGTGCGGCGTGACGGAATGCATTCCTTGCGGGATGGCTTGAGCTGGCATCTTCGGGTCTCCTTTTCGGGCTCGATCAAGTCTTGGCGCGAAACAGCGCCTGCAGGGCTGAGAACTCCACCGGCTTGGTGAGGTGGTGGTCGAAGCCCACCGCGGTGGTGCGCGCGCGGTCGTGCACCTGCCCGTAGCCCGTGATCGCGACAATCGTGGTGTGCTTGAGCTCGGGGTCGCAGCGCACGCTCGCCGCGATTTCGTAGCCGTTCAGCCGCGGCAGGCCGATGTCGAGCAGCAGGTACTCGGGCCGGTACTCGCGCGCGAGCGCCAGGCCGGACACGCCGTCGTGCGCCACCCTGACGCTGTGGCCGTCGTTTTCGAGCAGCATGCGCAGCGCGTTGGCGGCGTCGCTGTTGTCGTCGATCACGAGGACGCGGCGCGGGGTCGAGGCGGGATGCTCGGCCGAGGCCAGCGCGGCTGCGGGCCCCTCGTGCGCCGGCAGCCGGACGATGAACTCGCTGCCGCGATCGGCCCCGGCGCTGCGCGCCTCGACGGTGCCGCCGTGCAGGCGCACCAGCCGCTGCACCAGCGTGAGCCCGATGCCGAGGCCGCCCTGCGGCCGCTGCACCGCCTGCTGGCCCTGCTTGAAGAGATCGAATGCGGAGCGTTGCAGCTCCGCGTCCATGCCCACGCCGTTGTCCTTCACGCGGATCACGACTTCGTTCCCCTCGCGCCGGGTGCCGATGGAGACCTGGCCGCCCTCGGGGGTATAGCGCGCCGCGTTGTGCAGCAGCTTGTGCATCACTTGCGTGAGGCGCGCCTCGTCCGCAAGAACGGTCAGCGCCTCGTGCGGCAGCTCGATCGAGAGGCCGTGCCCCCGCGCCTGGATCCACTGCATCGAGCCCTCCACCGCGGCGCGCACCACGGCTCGCAGGTCGAGCGGCTGCCGGTTGAGCGGGATCGCGGCGCGCGTGATGCGCGACACGTCGAGCAGGTCGTCGATCAGGCGGGTGATCTGCGCGGTCTGGCGGTGAAGCACTTCGCGCACCCATTTCTCGGTGGCGTCCGCGGGCTCCTTGAGCGCGAGCAGGTGGAGCGCGTTGTTGATGGGCGCGAGCGGGTTGCGCAGCTCGTGCGCGAGCATCGCGAGGAACTCGCTCGTATGGCGCTCGGCCTGCTCCAGCGATTCGGCCCGCTTGCGGTCGGTGACGTCGCGGAGCATGTTCGCGTAGCCCATCAGCATGCCCTCGTGGTCGTAGAGCGGGCTCATGACCAGGTCGGCCCAGAAGGTGGTGCCGTCCTTGCGCAGCCGCGGGCCCTCGTCCTCGAAGCGCCCGTGCTCCCGCGCCATGGCGAGCTCCTGCTCCGGGAGCTTGCGCTCGAGCGCCGCCTTCGGATAGAAAAGCGCGAAGTGGCGCCCGGTGATTTCCTCGGCCGGGTAGCCGGTGATGCGCTGCGCGCCGCTGTTCCAGCTCGTGACGCGTCCGTCGGTGTCGAGCATGAAGATGGCGTAATCCTTGAGGCCCTCGACGAGCACGCCGAAGCGCTCTTCGCCCTGTCGGAGGGCTTCCTCCTGACGGCGGCGCTCGGTCAGGTCGCGCGTGATCTTCGAGAACCCGCGCAGCGCCCCGCTCTCGTCGCGCAGCGCCGTGATCACCACGCCGGCCCAGAACCGGTTGCCGTCCTTGCGTACGCGCCAGCCTTCGTCCTCGAGCCGGCCGCTCTCCTGCGCCATCTTCAGCTCGCGCTCCGGCCCGCGTCGCTCGATCGCCTCGGGCGGATAGAGCACGGAGAAGTGCCGGCCCAGGATCTCGGCTTCGGAATAGCCCTTCTGCTTCTCGGCGCCGAGGTTCCACGATACGATGTGCCCCGAGCGGTCGAGCAGGCAGATGGCGTAGTCCTGCACGCCGTTCACCAGCTGCCGGTACGGATCGGGAAGCTCGAGAGGATTGCCGCTTTGAGTGTCGCTCATGCCGACTGGTGCAGGAGCGAGAAATATAGTGGATTGAAGCGAGGCCCGTCTTCGTAGCGGTTTCCACTACCGGCAGCGCTCGGAAAATCAAAAGCCCCAACTGGCGGTGCCGCGGCCCATGGGCCAGAAATAGCTATCGATCGGCTATCCGTCCACCTTGCAAAAAGTCAGGTTTCTCGGGAAAAACGCCCTGTAAGCCGCGAGGGCAGCGGGGAATCCAAACTGGGTTATCCCCCGGTTAACCACCGCTTTCCCACAGCCTTATTCACACAGATAGTGAACCCCCCATGTACAGCAGCGCTTTAGCCGCTACTGTGCGCGCTTCCGCGCGGCCCATGCGCGGTTCAAGCCCCGGTCCTCAGGTCCCCCCCTGCCGGGGCTTTTCTTTCTTGCCAGAACGCCGGCGAGCGCGCTCGCACTCTGCGTCACGGCCAGAAGCTCTGCGTTGCATGCGGCCAGCGCGGCACGCCGCAGCGCTCGTATATTCGGAAATTGCAGAATCATCGGGGCCTCCGTTCTTAAGGCCCCCCCAACACGGAAAATTCTATAGCGCGCGCCAAGCCCCCATGGCGTCAATCTCGCCGCGAATGTGACTTTGTTCACGAAAGCAGTAAGACCAAAGACCAATATCGTCGGCCGTCACGGCGGCACACACTGACCGCGGTGACGAGACAGGAGTAGAACCGTGAATCCGAAAAAGAAGGGTAACGGCGGCGGGCGCCTTGACGAAGCGAAGCCCAAGGAGAATCTGAAGGGCAAGGACTACGACAAGGCGCTCAAGAAGCTCCACATCGAGCTCGTCAGGCTCCAGGAATGGGTCAAGCACAAGGGGCTCAAGGTCTGCGTCCTGTTCGAGGGGCGCGACGGGGCCGGCAAGGGGGGCTGCATCAAGGCCATCACCGAGCGGGTGAGCCCGCGCGTGTTTCGCGTGATCGCGTTGACCGCGCCGACCGAGCGCCAAAAGAGCCAGATGTATATCCAGCGCTACCTGCCCTACCTTCCGGCGGCGGGTGAAGTGGTGATCTTCGACCGCAGCTGGTACAACCGCGCCGGCGTCGAGCGGGTACTGGGCTTCTGCACCGAGGAGGAGGCGAAGAAATTCCTGAAGGCCGTGCCCCTGGTCGAGAAGGCGATCGTCGACTCGGGCGTGATCCTCATCAAGTACTGGCTCGAGGTCAGCGAGGAAGAGCAGACCCGGCGGCTCGAGTCGCGCATGGACGATGGGCGCAAGATCTGGAAGCTCTCGCCGATGGACCTCAAGTCCTACAACCGCTGGTACGACTACTCGCGGGCGCGCGACGAGATGTTCGAGGCGAGCGACACCGGATTCGCACCCTGGTACGTGGTGCGCTCCGACGACAAGCGCCGCGCGCGGCTCAACCTCATCAGCCACCTGCTCGACCACATTCCGTACAAGACCGCGCCGCGCGAGAAGGTGAAGCTGCCGAAGCGGCAGAAGCGCCACGGCTATCGCGAGCCGGATTACCCGTACAAGTACGTCAAGGAGCGCTACTAAGCCTTCGGCTTCTCCGCGGCCAGGCCGAGCACCTCCCGCACCGCGGTCACCACGCAGTCAGGCTCGAAGGGCTTGGTGATGTAGCCGTCGGCGCCCGCTTGCAAGCCCTTGCGGACGGCCTCGCGCGTCGCTTCGGCCGTGATCATGACGACCGGAATGGACTTCAGGACGGCATGCTGGCGCATGCGCGCCAGAACGTCGAAGCCGTTTGCATCCGGCAGCTCGACGTCGAGAAGCACGAGATCCGGCATCGGGGGCTCGCGGAACGCGCCCATGATCTCGTCGCGCCTGCCCGCGTTGCGGACCACGAAGCCCTCGAAGCGAAAATAGGTGCGCATCAGCTTCACGAGGTCCGGGTCGTCGTCGACCACGAGAATCGTCGGCTGCCAGCCCTCCTTTGCGGCGCGCTTTTGCGCCGCGCGGCGCGCGATGCGCACGTAATACCCCTTGCGCTTCAGCGACGTCACGCCTTGCTTCGCCTCCTCGGCGCCGGCGCCGCTGAAGACTCCCGGCGGCACGACGATGCTGAAGAGCCCGTTGTCCAGCGCGCTCTGCCCGCTCGCGCGCGCGATCAATTGCGTTTCCGCGAGCTGCTGCAGGACTTGAATCACTTCCGCATGCGGCAGGCTTGGCGACGCGGCGGCGATCTCTGCCGCGGTGGCGGTGCCGTCCACGAGCACGAGGATCTCCAACTCGCGCGATGAGAGCGACGTGCCAGCGGACTTGAGCTCGGCGTTGCCCTGGCTGGTCAGCGCGTAGACATCGCCGTCGGCCGGTATTGACGCTCCCTTGGGCATCAAGTGGGCGTGCACCCCTGTCTTTGCAGAAGTTAGCGCGCAGGGTGCTCTCCGCGCCCACGGCTGTCAAACGACGATCAAGATCCTGAAGCTGACCCCTTTGAAAGCTGGGTCCAGAAAAGTGGTGGCCAAGGGCGGAATTGAACCACCGACACAAGGATTTTCAGTCCTCTGCTCTACCAACTGAGCTACTTGGCCGTCCGGGATGCGCGGCAGAACGCCGCGCTTTTGGAAGGCGCGAATTATACCCCGCGGCCCTGCGCCACGGGCTCGTGGCCCGCCGGCTTCTCCAGGATGTAGCCGAGGCCGCGCACGGTCACGATGCGCACGCCGCCGGGCTCAAGCTTCTTGCGCAGGCGATGGACGTAGACCTCGATCGCGTTCGGGGAGACCTCCTCGCCCCATTCGCAAAGATGCGATACGAGCTGCTCCTTCGAGACCAGCCGCCCGGCGCGCTGCAGGAACACCTCGAGCAACGAGAGCTCGCGCGCCGAGAGCTCGAGCCGGGCACCCTTGAGGCACGCGTTGCGGCCGACCTGGTCGTACGTGAGCGCGCCGTGCTGCAGAAGGGTCGGGCAGCCGCCCATCGAGCGGCGCGTGAGCGCGCGCACCCGCGCCTCGAGCTCGGCGAGGTCGAAGGGCTTGGCGAGATAGTCGTCGGCGCCCGCGTCGAGGCCGCGCACGCGGTCCCTCACGCCGTCGAGCGCGGTGAGGATGAGCACCGGGAGCCGCGAGTCGCTCGCGCGCAGGCGTTTGAGGACGTCGAGCCCCGACCTCTTGGGCAGCCCGAGGTCGAGGATCAGCAGATCGAACTGATTGGCGGCGAGCGCGCTGTCGGCTTCGGCGCCGTTCTTCACCCGGTCGACCGCGTGGCCCGACTGGCGCAACGTGTGGATCACGCCTTCGGCGAGGACCGCATCGTCCTCGGCCACCAGTATCCGCATCCGCTCTCCTCTGCCCGGCGAGTTTAATACACCCGGATAAATCGGGGACGGACCACGTTTTATCAGGTCCGCGCCAGCGTCGCGATACCTCCATCGAAAAGAAACGTGGTCCGTCCCTGATGAAGGGTTCCTGGTTAGGGGCCTGGCGCCAAAAGAAAAGGGCCCTTTCGGGCCCTTTCCCAGACTGAGAGTGGATCCCCGCCTGCGCGGGGATAACTCCGCGTTCGCGGAGTTACATGTCCATGCCGCCCATGCCGCCCATGTCGGGCATGCCGCCGTGGGAATGGCCGCCGCCGCCCTTCTTCTCTTCCACCAGCTCCGCGACCATCGCGTCGGTGGTGAGCATCAGGCCGGCGACCGACGACGCGTTCTGCAGCGCCGTGCGGGTCACCTTGGTCGGGTCGATCACGCCTTCGGACACGAGATCGCCGTATTCCTCGCTCTGCGCGTTGAAGCCGTAGTTGCCCTTGTTCTCGAGCACCTTGTTCAGGACCACCGAAGGCTCGGCGCCGGCGTTGTCGACGATGATGCGCAGCGGCTCTTCCAGCGCGCGCATCACGATCTTGATGCCGGCGTCCTGGTCGTGGTTCTCGCCCTTCAGCTTGCCCTCGAGGACCTGCTTGGTGCGGATGAACGCCACGCCGCCGCCGGGGACGATGCCTTCCTCGACCGCCGCGCGGGTCGCGTGCAGCGCGTCCTCGACGCGCGCCTTCTTCTCCTTCATCTCGACCTCGGTCGCGGCGCCGACCTTGATCACCGCCACGCCGCCGGCGAGCTTCGCCACGCGCTCCTGCAGCTTCTCGCGGTCGTAGTCGCTGGTCGCCTCGTCGATCTGGACGCGGATCTGCTTCACGCGCGCCTCGATCTGCTTCTTGTCGCCCGCGCCGTCGATGATGGTGGTGTTCTCCTTGCCGGACTCGACCTTCTTCGCGCGGCCGAGGTCTTTCAGCGTGGCGTTCTCGAGCTTGAGGCCGAGCTCTTCGCTGATCACCGTGCCGCCGGCGAGGATGGCCATGTCTTCCAGCATCGCCTTGCGGCGGTCGCCGAAGCCCGGCGCCTTCACCGCGACGGTCTTTAGGATGCCGCGGATGTTGTTGACCACCAGCGTGGCGAGCGCCTCGCCTTCGACTTCCTCGGCGATGATGAGCAGCGGCTTGCCGGCCTTGGCGACCTGCTCCAGGATCGGCAGCAGCTCGCGGATCGACGAGATCTTCTTGTCGTGCAGGAGGATGAACGGATCCTCGAGCACCGCGATCTGCTTCTCGGGGTTGTTGATGAAGTACGGCGAGAGGTAGCCGCGGTCGAACTGCATTCCCTCGACGAGCTCGAGCTCGTTCTCGAGCGACTTGCCGTCCTCGACCGTGATCACGCCTTCCTTGCCCACTTTGTCCATCGCGTCGGCGATGATCTTGCCGATGCTCGGATCGGCGTTCGCCGAGATCGAGCCGACCTGCGCGATCTCCTTGGAGCTCGAGCAGGGCTTGGAAATCTTCTTCAGCTCTTCGGTCACGGCGATCACCGCTTTATCGATGCCGCGCTTCAGATCCATGGGGTTCATGCCGGAGGCAACGAACTTCATGCCCTCGCGCACGATGGCTTGAGCCAGAACCGTCGCGGTGGTGGTGCCGTCGCCGGCCTTGTCGCTCGTCCGCGAAGCGACCTCACACACCATCTGGGCGCCCATGTTCTCGAACTTGTCCTTGAGCTCGATCTCCTTGGCGACGGTGACGCCGTCCTTGGTGACGGTGGGCGCGCCGAACGAGCGCTCGAGCACGACGTTGCGGCCCTTCGGCCCCAGCGTCACTTTCACGGCGTCGGCCAGGATGTTCAGGCCATGAACCATCTTGACGCGCGCGCCTTCGTGGAAACGTACTTCCTTGGCAGGCATTGTTTCTTTCTCCTGTGTCTAATCTCTGAAGAATTTGCGCTTGCGCGCCCTGGGATCAGGAACCTTCGATCACGCCCATGATGTCTTCCTCGCGCATCACGAGGAGCTCATCGCCCTTGACCTTGACGGTCTGGCCCGAGTACTTGCCGAAGAG
>DASXAO010000061.1:0-8104 GCA_036406675.1 Burkholderiales bacterium | reverse complement strand
GCATGTCCTCCGGATGAATTATTTTTTGCCTCTTGCTATTCCTGGCCGCAGCACCCCGGGCGTCCTCCAGCTTGCCCTGGTACAGCCTCTGGTTGTGCCGGCCCCGCTTCCACGCCTTCGACTCGTCCCAGGCCATGGCTATCTCTCGTCCGTCGGATGGTTGAAATCCTGCTCCGCCTCCCGGGCCTGATGGCGGATGGTGCCAGGTGCAGGCTCGGTCGGCCGCGGCTCGACCAGTTGCTGGAACAGCATGTTCATGAACATGAACATCGGCTTCGTCTTGAGAACCAGCGCGCGCGCGGGCTTGTCGGGGCTCGCGTTGAAGTGCTGGTGCACGCAGTTGTTGTGGACAATCGCGATGTCGCCCGCCTTCCAGTCGTAGCGCACGCCGTCGTGGATCTCGTAGCCCACGCCGTCCAGGATGTAGAAGGCGGCTTCGTTGACGTGGCCGTGCTTCTGCGACCTGCCGCCTGGCGCGTACTCCTCGAGGTGCAGGTGGAAGAGCTGGCTGATTCCGTCCTTTGGCTCCACGTAGTGCCGGCTGAAGGTCTGCGGGCCATCGATGAACTTGATGTCCTTCGCCTTGCGCACGCGAGGCATCGAGCGCAGGCGCTTCAGCTCGTCCTTGAGGCTGTACTGGCCCTGGATGCCGCGGACGAAAACCCGGTCCTTCTTGCTGTGGTAGTGCGATTCGGTGCCCATCAGGTTTCCTTCACCATAGTCTCTCGCCGCGCTCGACCCGCGCCAGCATCTCGTGCTGGAACCCCGCCGGGCCGAAGCCGTAGCGGCTGCCCTCCTGCTCGTAGAAGAAGGGCGCTTCGGTGCGCGCCGAGAACTCGCGCATCCAGGCGAGCAGCCCTTCGTCCGGGTCGCGCCCGGCCGACACCAGGATATAGGCGGGGCGTTGCCGCCATTGCGTCTGCACGATCATCACGCCGAGCCGGTCGGGCCGGAACGACGCGGGGAACGGGCTTCCCGGCCGCAGCCACCCGCACACGAAGTTGCGGCAAGGCTCCGCCGGCCGCCGCTCGTAGATCGTGCAGCAGCCCTCGCCGCGGAAATGGCACGGCGTGCCCGGCTTCATCTCGTGGCCGTAGACCGTGCCGACCGCCCAGCCGTCGCAGCAGGCCGTGCAGGTTCCGCACTCTCTCGCATCCGCAGATTGAACGGCGATGACCGCGCCGTGGCATTTCTTGTATTTCTGGCCGCTTCCGCACGGACAAGGATCGTTTCGCCCGACTCGCATTTCGGATCCGTTCAGTATACTCGTCCCGCCATCGAGAATCGTGTCCTGCATGGGAGAACGCCCGGGTTGACGCTGTACCTCGTCGTGGCTGCCTCGGTGCTCACGTCGATCGCCCAGCGCGGCAGCAAGGTGACGCTTTCGCTCTATGCGCTCGATCTCGGCGCGGGCTCCTTCGCCGTCGGCCTGCTGGGCGCGCTGTTCGCGAGCTTCCCGCTCATCCTCGCGGTGCACGCCGGAAGGATCTCCGACCGCTTCGGCGTGCGCTACCCGATGCTCCTCGGCGGCATGACGATGGCGCTCTCGCTGTCGGTGCCGGCGCTGTTTCCGTCGCTTCCCGTCCTGTTTGCCTGCGCGGCGCTCATGGGCCTGGGACACATCTTCTTTCACGTCTCCGTGCACAACCTCGTCGGCTCGCTCGACGCGGCCGAGCGCACCAAGAACTTCGCCACCTTCTCGCTCGGCAGCTCGATCGCCGCCTTCATCGGGCCTTCGTTCGCCGGCTTCAGCATCGAATACGCGAGCTTCGGCACCGCCCTTCTCCTTCTTGCCGCCTCGGCCGCGCTGCCCGCGCTCGCGATGATCGGCTACCGTCCGCCTTCGGCCAAGGGCGAACCGGAGGAGCAACGCGGCAACGCATTCGACCTGCTCGCCATTCCGGATCTGCGGCGAACGCTCATCATGAGCGGCGTCGCGCTGACCGGCATCGAGCTGTTCTCCTTCTACCTGCCGATCTACGGCCGCGCCATCGGCCTCGCGCCTTCGGTCATCGGCATGGTGCTCTCGTGCTACGCGGTGGCCGGCTTCATGGTGCGCTCGTTCATGCATCACCTCGCCCGCCGCTACAGCGAGCTCGGCGTGCTCACGGCTTCGCTCTTCCTGGCGGCGGCCGCCTACGCCCTTCTGCCGGCGCTGCACGAAGCGGCGCTCCTCGCCGCAGCCGCGTTCGCGCTCGGCCTCGCGCTGGGCTCCGCGCAGCCGCTCACCATCATCCTGACCTACAACCATGCGCCGAAAGGCCGCTCGGGCGAGGCGCTGGGGATGCGCATCATGGCGAACAAGGTGACGCAGATCGCGGTGCCAGTCGCCTTCGGCGGGCTGGGCGCGGCGATGGGCTCGGTGCCGGTGTTTCTCGCGACCGGCGCGTTTCTCTTCGTCGCCGGGTTGTTGTCCCTGAAATCCAGATCTACTGGCTGAGCAGCGGGATGCTCTTGTAGTCCTTGCCGGCCGGGATCGACTGCAGGTAGGCGTGGATGTCGGCGAGGTCCGCGTCCGAGAGAATTTCCTTCGGGTACGGCGGCATCGGGCCGTTGGAGTTGCGCACGAAGACGTTGAACGCCTCCAGGGGCATCGGCTTCGGCGCGAGCGTCTTGCCGGCGGCGCCGCCCTGGCCGAGCTCGCCGTGGCATTGCCAGCAACCGTTCTTCATGAAGGCGCTCTTCCCCTTCGCCGCGTCGGCGGCAAACGCCGGCGCGGCGGCGAGGGCGAGAGCCGCAAGCGCGGCGGGTGCGAAACGCATCGGTATCTCCCTCAGCGCGGCTGGGTCCAGACGTTGAGAAGCGCGGGCGTGCCGGACTGCACCACCTTGACCGCTTCGCGCAACGCCGCCGCGAGCTGCGACGCCTCCTTGATCGGGCCCTTCGCCCACCAGCCCATCGACTCCGCGAGCTTGTGGTATTCGATGTCGGGGTTCTCGATGCGCGTGCCGACGGGTCCCAGGTCGCCCCCGTAGTTCGAGGCCCGGCTGCGGAAGTTCGCGAGCCGCTGCACGTGCATGACCTCCTGGTGATAGCCGCGGTTGTTGTGCATCACCGCGAGCTGCGGGATCTTGTGCTTCGCCGCGGTCCACAGGACGCCCGGCGCGTACATCAGGTCGCCGTCGGCCTGGATGTTGACCGAGAAGCGGCCGAGGTCGCGGTTGGCGAGCGCCGCGCCGACCGAAGCGGGCGCGCCGTAGCCGACGCCGTAGCCGCCCGAGCGGCCGAGCCAGTGGTGATGCTGCTCGATCGGCCACAGGCGAGTCAGCCAGTTGCTGACGTTGCCCGACTGGGAAACGATCGACCAGTCGAGGCCCTTGACCGCGTTGTAGGTCTCCATGCAGAGGCGCGCGGTGCTGATCGGGCTCGCGTCCCAGGCGAGCGCCGCGGCCTGGCGGGTGCGCGCATGGTCGTCGGCGTGGGCCTTCTTCGCCGCCTCGCCGCGCTGCGTGATGGCGCTGCGCTTCGCCGCGGGAATCGCCGATTTCACCGCCTCGACCAGCGCGGGCAGCGTCGCCTCGGCGTCGGCGGCCATCTGCACGTCGATTACCTGGAAGCGCTGGAAGTCCTGGTAGTTCGACTTGGTGATGAGGTCCGACGCGTTGATGCTGATGAGCTTCGTGCCCTGCTTGATCCGCGAGCGGTTCGTGCCGACGCCGTGCTCGCCGTTGTCGGTCCAGGAGTTGACCACGTTCCAGAAGTCGGCGAGCTCGAGGCCCAGGATCACGTCGGCTCCCGAGACCGCGCTCGGCGGCGCGGACAGATGGTGCGTGCGCGGGAAGTTCGTGCGGCTGCCCTGGTCGACGACGCGAGCCTGCAGCGCCTCGGCGAGCTGCACCAGCAGCTTGATGCCGTTCGGCGTGCGCGCCATGCGGTCGGCGACGATCACCGGGTTCTGCGCCTCGGCGAGGAGCTTCGCCGCCTCCTTCACCGCACCGCCGTCGCCGGCGGGCGGCGCGGTGGGAACGTAGCGCGGGATGTAGAGCTTCTCGCGGCCGTGGTCCTTGATCGGCTCCTGCTGCAGCCCGGCGTCGAGCGAGATCATCACCGGACCGTAGGGCGGCGTGGTCGCGATCTTGTAGGCGCGCACCATCGACTGCGCGAAATGCTGCAGCGAAACCGGCGTGTCGTCCCACTTGGTGAAGTCGCGCACCAGCGCGTTGATGTCCTGCGCCGCGTGGAAGGTCGGCACGCTCGGCGGACGCGTCGCCGCGTCGAGGTCGTTGCCGCCGATCACGATCATCGGCACCCGGTCGCACCACGCGTTGTAGATCGCCATGGACGCGTGCTGCAGGCCCACGGTGCCGTGGCAGAGCGTCATCAGCGGCTTGCCGGAAATCTTGAAGTAGCCGTGGCCCATCGCGACGGCGGACTCCTCGTGCATGCAGGTGAGGAACTCCGGCATCTTGTTGCCGCCGTAGTTGACGAGCGATTCGTGGATTCCGCGGTAGCTCGAGGCGCAGTTCGCCGGGCAGTACTTGATGCCGAGCGTCTTGATGACGTCGACCATGAAGTCCGAGCCCGGCACGCCGCCGATGCGGTTCGACGCCCCCTCGCCCGGGGTCTGCGTCTCCGTTGCGGCGACGTGAGCATTCGGCGGCAACGCGGACGGGGCGCGCGTGTTCTGCGCCACTTCCTCCTGCCCGCGCGCGAGGGGCGGCGTGATCGCGCTCGCGGCGCTCGCGGCGACGAATCCGGTCAGGAACCTGCGGCGGTCTTTGCGAGCCATGGCTTCCTCCTGTTCACCGGTTATTTTAAACTTGCCCACATAACGGAACTTCGTTCGACAATGCGGAACACGAGCGGGACACGATCGAGACATGAGAGCTGAACAGAACGAGCTGCTGACGCGGACCGGCCCGGGCACGCCGATGGGCGAGCTTTTCCGGCGCTACTGGCTGCCGGCGCTCCTCGCCGAGGAGCTGCCCGAGCCCGATTGCCCTCCGGTGCGGGTCAAGCTGCTGTCGGAGCGCCTGATCGCGTTCCGCGACACCGAGAACCGGCTCGGGCTGATGGACGAGTTCTGCGCGCACCGCGGCGTCTCGCTCTGGTTCGCCCGCAACGAGGAGAGCGGCCTGCGCTGCCCCTACCACGGCTGGAAATACGACGTCACCGGCCAGTGCGTGGAGATCCCGTCCGAGCCCGACAACCCGCGCCTGTGCCAGCGGATGAAGCTCAAGTCCTACCCGCTGGTCGAGCGCGGCGGCGTGTTGTGGACGTACATGGGGCCCAAGGAGCACCAGCCGCCCCTGCCCGAGCACGAGTGGGCCACGGTGCCGGAAAGCCATAGCTTCGTTTCCAAGCGATGGCAGGAGTGCAATTACCTGCAGGCCATGGAGGGCGGCATCGACTCGAGCCACGTGTCGTTCCTTCACCGCTACACGATGAAGGTCGACCCGATGTTCAAGGGCGCGAAAAAAAGCCACGAGTACAACCTGCGGGACCTCGCGCCGCACTTCGAGGTGGTCGAGTCGCCCGGCGGCCTCTACATCGGCGCGCGGCGCAACGCCGAGGAAAGCAAGTACTACTGGCGCATCACGCAGTGGATCATGCCGAGCTTCACGCTCATCCCGCCGCGCGGCGATCATCCGATCGGCGGGCACTCGTGGGTGCCGATCGACGACGAGAACTGCTGGGCCTGGAGCACCAATCACCACGCCACGCGGCCGCTCAAGCCCGAGGAGCACCAGGCCATGGAGGACGGCGAAGGCATCCACGTCGCGCTCGTTCCGGGCACGTACCGTCCTGTCGCCAACAAGGACAACGACTACCTCATGGATCGCAAGGCGCAGAAGGAAGGGCGCAGCTTCTCGGGCATCGAGGGCTTTGCGATGCAAGACGCCTCGGTCCAGGAAAGCATGGGCCCGATCCAGGATCGCACGCGCGAGAATCTCGTTCCGACCGACCAGGGCATCATCATGGCGCGCCGGCGCCTGGTCACCGCGGCGCAAGGCCTGGCGAACGGCCTCCAGCCGCCCGGCGTCGACCCCAAGCACCAGCGCGTGCGCTCGGTCTCCATCATCCTGCCGAAGGGGGTCGCGTTCAACGAGGCCGCCGAAGACGCGCTGATGCCCGAGCCGGGCTCAGCCCACGCGACCGTCTAACTCTAAATGGTGACAGTCACCATTTAAATCAGGGACCGGGTCGGTCAACCGCTTCACGCCCGTCACCGTTTTCGCGGATATGCCGCGCACGGCTCGCTTGATCGTTCCCGACGTCGCTGTCCATGTCGTGCAGCGAGGCCACGATCGCGCGGACTGCTTTCACTGCGAGGCGGATTATCGGGCCTACCTGATCACACTACGCATGTACGCTGCCCAATTTTGCTGCAAGGTGCACGCGTATTGCCTGATGACCAACCATGTGCACCTGCTCGTTACGCCATCAGAGCCCTTCGGCTGCGCTCTCCTGATGAAGCATGTGGCTCAGCGCTATTCGAAACGTCTGAACAGACGCTATGGACGCACCGGGACGCTTTGGGAGGGGCGGTATCACTCCGGACTCGTCGCCACGGAGCATTACGCGCTGGCTTGCTATCGTTACATCGATCTCAACCCTGTTCGCGCTGGACTGGCGAAGCATCCGAGGGAGTATCGCTGGTCAAGCTATGCGGCGAATACGCGTGCGCGGCAGGATCCCCTGGTCACTCCACATGCCGCGTATCTCTCACTTGGAACGTCCCGACGACTGTGGGACGAACTACGCTGCCTTATGCAGCGCTTCTCTTAGTCAAAACGTCTTGGACGATATCCGCAGAGCCACACAGGGTGGCTATGCGATAGGCACGCCCCGTCGGCCACGCGGCAGGCCGCCGGCGGGGAAAATGGTGACTGTCACCAACTAGGCGGCTTTTTGCGGCAGGTCGGCCTGCTCGGCGGCGTAGGCCTTGTCCATGTTCGACTGCAGGCCGTGCTTGCCGAGCGCCTCCGAGAACCATTTGCGGATCTCGGGCCGCTCGTCGGCGTAGTCGATCTGGTCGCCGCCGAGGCGCCGGCTGATCCACGCCTTGGGCACGCCTTGCGCGTTGCGGATCGCCACGCCCTCGGCCTTGAAGGCGAGGTAGCGCGCGGGCGTGGTGCCGGTGTTGATGTGCTGGTGGAACCAGAGGTTCGGCGGCACGATCATCGAGCCTTCGCGCCACTCGTAGCGCTTGGGCTCCTCGCCTTCCGGCCACATCAGGGAGAAGCCCACGCCGGAGAGCACGATGACGTGCGCGCCCGGCCCGTGCGCGTGCGCCTTCTTGTAGGTGCCGACCGGGAATTGCGAGATGTGGCTGTTCATCGAGCCGCGCGCCATCGAGAAGCGCGTGTGGCCGCCGCCGGCGCCGCGCTCCTTCGCCGCAAACAGCGGCAGGTTGATCGCGTCCGCGACGAAATTCGTGTCGAGAAGCAGGCCCTTCTGCTCGCCCTTGTTGGCGAAGTACTCTGGCTCGCCGTCGAAGCGCTCCTTGAAGTCGTGCGCGGTATTGAAGACGAAAGAGGTATCGCTGAACGAGTTGATGATGACCGGCGCGTTGGTGACCGCCACGAACCGCGCCGCGTCCTTGCCCGAGCCGTTGAAGTGCTGGTGGTGGCAGTTGAGCGGGATCGCGAAGATCGCGCCCGCTTTCCACTCGAAGCTCAGGCGCTTGCCGGCGTCGTTCCAGACCGCGGTCGAGCCGCGCCCGTCGAGCACGTAGACCATCTCCTCGTAGAGCTGGCGCTGCGGCGCGAGGCTCTTGCCAGGCGGGATCTCGCAGACGTAGCAGTCGTTGGACGTCCGCGAAGCGTCGTGATTCAGGTAAACCCCCCTGCCGCCGCGGCGCGGCCAGGGCTTCAGCTCGACCGTGTGCAGGTTCGCCACGTAGAAGGAGCTGATGATGTCCAGCCCCTCGTCGCGTACCCAGCGCGTGTAGGGCGTCTCCTTCTCGCTCGCGAACTTCCTCGCGAACTCGTCGGAGACGACGGCGTTCTTGCTCAAGCGATCGCCTTTTCTTTTCTTTTGAGGAACTGCTCGACCAGCTCCGGAGTGACTACGGTGTTGGGCACGTACTCGGGGGCGTTCTCGAGCTGCTCCAGGTCATTGAGCCCGCACGCCTTGTAGATCCGATTGATCACCGAGATCA
>DASXAO010000060.1:0-34344 GCA_036406675.1 Burkholderiales bacterium | reverse complement strand
GCGCCGGCGCGGCCGGAGCTGTAGCCGAACGGCAGCGCCAGCGCCATCATCACGAGCGCAGCTAGCGGATAGAGGAGCTTCTTCCAGAGCGCGATCTCGTAGCGCTCGGTCTTCTGCCGGTTGCCCGCCAGGTGCTGGATGTACTTGTTCAGCGCCCAGACCGACATCTGGTCGGGCTTGACGATGAGGGCGTCGAGCATGTCGGGGCTCACCGCCGAGCGCCATTCGCGCTCGGCCTCGCGCGTCGTGCGCGGCCCCTCGGGCGTGAATTGGGTGCTCACCACGTCGAGCATCATCCACACGCCGTGGCCCCGGTACTCGGCACGCTGCGCGTTGGTCATGCGGCGCAGGCGGTAGTCGGAGTCGAACTCGAAGATGCGCACCCCCTGGAGCAGGCTCGCCTGCCGCGCCTCGCGCACGTTGATGAATGAGCCTTCATCCTTGAACCACAGGCCCGACTCGAGCCCCTGGCCGATCATCGAACTCATGGCGCGCAGCTTCACCTTCTGCGCGGTCTCCTCGGCCCATGGGGCCGCCCACTCCCCGAGCACGAAGGTGATCACGACGAACGCCAGGCCGATCTTGCCCAGCATCAGCGCGGCGCGCACCGGCGACAACCCCGAGGTGCGCATCACCGTGTACTCGGAATTCGCCGCGAGCTGCCCGAGGACGTAGAGCGTGCCGATCAGCACCGCGATCGGGAAGAGCTCGTAGGCGTGCGCCGGCAGCGACAGGATGACGAAGAGGAACACCGCGCGCAGGTGATACTCGCCCCGGTCGAGGTCGCCGAGCTCCTTGATGAGGTCGAAGAACGCGAACAGCGCGAGAAACCCGAGCAGCACGAAGCCTACCCCGCCGAAGATCTGTCGAGCGAAGTAGCGCTCCAGAGTGCGCAGCCGCGGGCCGGCGATCATCGTCCCAAGCGCAGGCGGATGACCTGCATGCGCCGCGCGAACATGAACACGAGCAGCGCGATCATCAGGGCGTGCACCAGCCACAGCCCGATGCCGAAGTCCATGCGCCCCTGCGACACGCGCGCCTGGCTCACGCTGAGCAGGTTGGAGTACACGATGTAGGTGAACAGCGCGAACAGCAGGTTCACCGAGCGCCCGGCGCGCGGGTTGACGAAGCTCATCGGGATCGCGAGCAGCACGAGCACCGCCGCCGACAGCGGAATGCCGATGCGCCAGAGCACTTCGCCGAGGTTGACGGGGATCGGGTTGGCGATGAGCTGCAGGGTGGTCATGCTCTTGGACGAGACCTGCGGCTCCTTGCTTTCGGCGGTCTCGATGCGCGCGGCGTAGCGCTCGAATTCCATCACCCGGTACTGCTCGTCGCCGGGAGCACCCTCGTAGCGGCGGCCGTTCTCGAGCACGATGAAGCGATCGCCGTTCTCCGCCGTCTCGGTGCGCCCGACGCGGCTCATGCTGACGCCGCTTTTCTGCTGCTGCACCGAGCTCACGAACACGTTCTGCACCGTGGTGGCGTCGCTCGACATCGATTCGACGAAGAAGACCCGTTCCTTGTTGCCGGTCTCGCCAAACACGCCGGGGCTGATGCGCGAGACGTCGTCGCGCGCCTGCAGGCGCGTCACGTACTGCGCGCCCATCTGCGCCGCCCAAGGCGAGATCACGAGGGAGAGCGCCGCGATCACCGCGATCTGCGGCAGCGCGAACAGCATCACCGGCTTCAGCCACGCCGTGAGCGGAAGCCCAGCGCCGAACCAGATCACCATCTCCGAGTCGCGCCAGCTCCGCGTCAGCGTCAGCAGCACCGAGATGAACATGGTGAGCGAGAGCAGCACCGGCAGCGTGCCGAGGGCGAAGAAGCCGAGGAACGCGATCACCGCGTCGGTGGGGATCTGGCCGCCCGCGGCCTGGCCGAGCAGGCGGATCAGCCGCGTGACGAGGGCGATCGCGAACAGCGTCATGAACACCGCGCCCGCGAGACTCGCGAATTCCCTGAGGAGCGCCCGGTGGAAGATCATGCGATACTTTCCCTCGTGGAATTTAGCATAAAGGCTCTCTCTCCCGAGAGCGCGAAAAGCGGCTGCGTGGTGCTCGGCGTGCACCGCGAACAGGACCTCACGCCGGCGGCGAAGCGCGTCGACCAGGCCGCGCGCGGCGCGCTGAAGAAAGCGCTCGGCGATCTGCCGGCGAAGCCGGGCTCGACGCTGCTCCTGCGCAACCTGCCCGGCGTCGCGGCCGAGCGCGTGCTGCTCGTCGCTCTGGGCGAGCGCAAGGAATTCGCCGAGAACGCGTACCGCGACTCGGTGCGCGGCGCGGCCAACGCGCTCAAGGAGCTGGACGTCAAGGACGCGGCGGTTTTCCTCGTCGACACCAAGGTCAGCTCGCGCCCCGTCTCGTGGAACCTGCGGCACGCGGTCCTCGGCACGCGCGAGGCGTTCTACCGCTTCGACCTCCTGAAGACGCAGAAAAAGCCCGCGCCCGCGTCGCTTGGGCACGTCACGCTGGCGCTCGGCCACAACGCGCTGCTCGAGCAGGCCCTGGCGGAGGCGCAGGCGACTGCCGACGGCGCCGACCTCGCGCGCACCCTCGGCAACCTGCCGAGCAACATCTGCACCCCGAGCTACCTGGCCGAGGAAGCGAAGAAGCTCGCGCGGCAGTTCAAGCTGCAGCTCGAGGTGCTGGAGCGGCGCGACCTCGAGCGCCTGGGCATGGGCGCCTTCCTCGCCGTGACCAGCGCCTCGCACCAGCCGCCGAAGCTCATCGTGCTGCGTTACAACGGCGCGGGCGACAAAGGGAAGGCGCGAGCCCCGCTTCTGGCCCTCGTGGGCAAGGGCATCACCTTCGACACCGGCGGCATCTCGCTCAAGCCCGCGGGCGAGATGGACGAGATGAAGTTCGACATGTCCGGCGCGGGATCGGTGCTCGGCACCCTGCGCGCGCTCGCCGGGATGGACGCGCCGGTCAACGTGGTCGGCGTCATCCCCACGTGCGAGAACATGCCGGGCGGCCACGCCACCAAGCCCGGCGATGTCGTGACCACCCTTTCGGGACAGACCGTCGAGATCCTCAATACCGACGCCGAGGGGCGCCTCATCCTTTGCGACGCGCTCACCTATGCCGCGCGCTTCGAGCCGGACACGGTGATCGACGTGGCGACCCTGACGGGCGCGTGCGTGGTCGCGCTCGGCCACGTCGCCACGGGCCTCTTCGCGAACGACGACAAGCTCGCCGAGGAGATCCGGGAAGCCGCCGACGATGCGTGGGACCGCGTCTGGCAGCTGCCCCTGTGGGACGACTACCAGGAGCAATTGCGCTCGAACTTCGCCGACTTCGCCAACATCGGCGGGCGCCCCGGCGGCAGCATCACCGCCGCCTGCTTTCTCGCCCGCTTCACCCGCGAGATGCGCTGGGCGCACCTCGACATCGCCGGCACGGCGTGGAAGAGCGGCCGCGAAAAGGGCTCCACGGCACGGCCGGTGCCGCTTCTGGTGCGGTTCGCGCTGCGCCGCGCCGGCAAGAAATAAGCTCTTGACGACGATCGACTTCTACTTCAACGCGGAAGATCGATTCCAGGTGGCCTGCCGGCTCGCAGGCAAGGCGCTGGCGCAGAAAAAGCGCATGCTGATCTACGCCCCCGAACCGGAAGCCGCGAGCCGCATCGACAAGCTGCTGTGGACCTGGCCGGCGATCGGCTTCGTGCCGCATTGCGCCCCGCACGACGCGCTCGCCGCGGAGACCCCGGTGCTCGTCGCCTCCGACCCCGATTCCCCGGGCGAGTGCGAGCTGCTCCTCAACCTGGGCGCCGAATGTCCGCCGCACTTCGAGCGCTTCGAGCGCCTGCTCGAAGTGGTGGCCACCGACGAAGCCGAGCGCCAGGCGGCGCGCACCCGCTACCGCTTCTACCAGTCGCGCGGGTACAAGATCACGAGCCACGACCTGGCGGGCGACGCCCAGTGAATGCGTCCGAGGGTAGCGAAGGCGACGTGCCGGTCCTGACCCAGGTCTTCGACGACCTGGCGCCGGAGCCGCCCGCGCCCGCCGTGCCGCCGGCAGCCCCCGCCGCGTCCGTGGACGAGGCCGCCCTCGACGCGCTGGCCGACCAGCTCGAGCGCGCGCTGCTCGAGCGCCTCGGGCCGGAGATCGACCGCGCGACGGCGCGGGCGCTGAACGGCGTGCGGGCGGAGCTTACCGTCAGCGTCATGACGATCGTGCGCGAGTCCGTGGCGGCCGCGGTAGCGCAGGCGCTGCGCGGGCAGAAAAAGGACTGAAGTGCTCGACAAGAGCTTCAACCCGGCTGCGATCGAGCAGGGCTGGTACGAGCGCTGGGAAGCGGCGGGCTATTTCCGCCACAAGGGCGACAGCCGGCCCGCCTACTGCATCCAGCTTCCGCCGCCCAACGTCACCGGCACGCTGCACATGGGCCACGCGTTCCAGCAAACGCTCATGGACGCGCTCATCCGCTACCACCGCATGCGCGGGGTCAACACCAACTGGGTGGTGGGCAGCGACCACGCCGGCATCGCCACGCAAATCGTGGTCGAGCGCCAGCTCGAGCTCGAGGGCAGGACGCGCCACGACCTCGGACGCGAGAAATTCGTCGAGCGGGTCTGGAAATGGAAGCACGAATCCGGCTCCACCATCACGCGCCAGATGCGCAGGCTCGGCGCTTCGGCCAACTGGGAGTACGCCGACACCGAAGGCCGCAAGGGCGGCTACTTCACCATGGACGCGAAGATGTCCCGCGCCGTGGCGGAAGTGTTCGTGCGCTTGTACGAAGAAGGGCTGATCTACCGCGGCAAGCGCCTGGTGAACTGGGACCCGGTGCTCGGCACCGCGGTCTCCGACCTGGAAGTCGACTCGGAGGAGACGACCGGCACGATGTGGCGCATCGTCTACCCGTTCGTCGACGGGCCGCAGGACTCGACCGGCAAGGATGGGCGAGCGGTCAAGCTGCGCGGCATGACCATCGCCACCACGCGCCCTGAGACCATGCTGGCGGACGGGGCGGTGGCGGTGCACCCGGACGACGCGCGCTACAAGCACCTCATCGGCAAGCAGGTGATCCTGCCGCTATGCGACCGCACCATCCCGGTGGTCGCCGACACGATGGTCGACCCGGAGTTCGGCACCGGCTCGGTCAAGATCACCGGCGCTCACGACTTCAACGACTACGGCGCGGCGGTGCGGCACAAGCTGCCGATGATCGTCATCTTCACGCTCGACGCGAAGATCAACGAAAACGGCCCGAAACAGTTCCAGGGCATGGACCGCTATGCCGCGCGCAAAGCGGTGGTCGCGCAGCTCGAGCGCGAAAACTTCCTGGTCGGCGCCGACCCGCACAAGATGATGGTGCCGAAGTCGGGGCGCACGGGTGTCGTTGTCGAGCCCATGCTCACGGACCAGTGGTTCGTCAGGATGGAAGGGATGGCGAAGGACGGGCTCGACGTGGTGAAGCGCGGCGAGGTGAAGTTCATCCCGGAGCACTGGACCGCCACCTACAACCACTGGCTGGAGAACATCCAGGACTGGTGCATCTCACGCCAGCTCTGGTGGGGGCACCAGATCCCGGCGTGGTATGACGACGAAGGCAGGATCTACGTCGCTCGCTCCGAGGAAGAGGCGAAGAAAAAGGCAGGGGGACGGCCGCTCAAGCGGGACCCGGATGTGCTCGACACCTGGTTTTCTTCGCAGCTGGTGCCGTTCAGCTCGCTCGGGTGGCCAGGCGAGACGCAGGACCTCGAGACGTTCCTGCCTTCGGACGTGCTGGTCACCGGCAACGACATCATTTTCTTCTGGGTGGCACGCATGATCATGGCCGCGCGCCACTTCACCGGGAAGGTGCCGTTCCGGGAGGTCTACATCAACGCCATCGTGCGCGACGCCGAGGGCGAGAAGATGTCGAAGTCCAAGGGCAACACGCTCGACCCGCTGGACCTGATCGACGGCATCTCGCCGGAAGCGCTCCTGAAGAAGTCGACCGCCGGCCTGATGAAGGACGACCACAGGGAGCGCATCGAGAAGTACGTGAAAAGCCACTACCCGAACGGCATCCCGGCGTTCGGCGCCGACGCGGTGCGCTTCACCTTCGCCTCGCTCGCCACGTTCTCGATCACGCTCAACTTCGACCTCAATCGCTGCGAGGGCTACCGCAACTTCTGCAACAAGCTGTGGAACGCGACGCGCTTCGTGCTGATGAACACCGAAGGCCGGGACTGCGGCGTAGAAGGGGAAACGCGCGATGCGCAGCCGGTAAAGCTCTCGTTCGTCGACCGCTGGATCGCGAGCCGATTGCAGCGCGTCGAGGCCGCGGCGGCGCAGGGCTTCGCCGAATACCGCTTCGACAACGTCGCGGCCGCGATCTACAGCTTCGTCTGGGACGAGTACTGCGACTGGTACGTGGAGCTCGCCAAGCTGCAGCTGCAGAGCGCGGACGCGGCGGTCCAGCGGGGCACGCGGCGCACGCTCGTGCGCGTGCTGGAAACGTCGCTGCGCCTGCTCCATCCCATCACGCCGTTCATCACCGAGGAGCTGTGGCAGAAGGTCGCGCCGCTCGCCGGAAAGAAAGGCGCCACGATCATGCTGCAGCCTTATCCGAGGTCTCAGCCGGAGAAGATCGACGAGGCCGCCGAGCGCGACATGGCGCTGCTCCAGGAATGGACCGCGGCGGCGCGAAACCTCAGGAGCGAGGCGAAGATCCCGCCCGGCGAGAAGCTGCTGCTGTACGCGACCGCAGCGCCGGCGGTTGCGGAGGTCGATGCCGCCCTTTCCGCCCTGCAATCCCTTGCCCGGCTGGAAGGCGTAAAGCGGGTCAAGGAGCTGCCGGATTCCACCGCGCCGGTCGCGGTGGTGGGCGACGCGCGCATCATGCTCTACAAGGAAGTCGATCCGGCGCTGGAGGCCGAGCGGATCTCCAAGGAGATCGCCCGCGTCGATGGCGAGATCGCCAAGGTCAAAGCGCAGCTCGCCAACCCCTCGTTCGTGGAACGCGCGCCCGCGCAGGTGGTCGAACAGGCACGAGCCCGCCTCGCCGCTTCCGAACAGAATCTCCAGAAGCTCCAGGACCAGCTGCAGAAGCTTCGCGGCCGCAAGTGAAGCTGCCGCACGGCCTGCGCGCCCTGCGGCACCGCGATTTCCGCTGGTTCTTCACCGGCCAGGGCGTGTCGCAGCTCGGTACCTGGCTGCAGATGATCGCGACGAGCTGGCTGGTGTACCACCTGTCGGGCTCGACGCTGCTCCTCGGGGTCGCGGCGTTCGCGCAGCAGATCCCGTTTCTCCTGCTGGCGCCGGTTGCCGGGGTGTTCGTCGACCGCTTCGACCGGCGGCGGCTGCTCATCGTCACGAATTCCATCGCCGCGCTGCAGGCGGCGGCGATGTTCAGCGTGGTGGCGCTCGGCGTGGTCCAGCCCTGGCACCTGATCGCCGGCAACCTCGTGCTCGGCCTGGTGAACGCCTGGGACGCGCCGGCGCGGCAGTCGATCCTGATCCAGCTCGTCGGCGGACGCGCCGACCTGCCGAGCGCGATCGCGCTCAACTCGATCATGATGAACCTGGCTCGCTTCGTCGGCCCGATGGTGGGCGGGCTGCTGATCGCCGCGCTCGGCGAGCGCTGGGGCTTCGGCGCCAACGCGGCCTCCTACTTCGCCATGCTGTTCGCCCTTTCGCGCATCCCGAGCCGGCATTCGCCGCCGGGGCCCGGAGCCGAAACCGTTTTCCGGCAGCTCGCCGCCGGCGCACGTTACGCGTACGGTTTCCTGCCGTCGCGCTGCGCGCTGCTGCTTCTCACGTCGGCGAGCCTCACCGTGGGCTCGTACGTGTCGATGATGCCGTGGTTCGCACGCGAGGCGTTCCACGGCGACTCGGGGACGCTCGGCGCGCTCATCTCCGCCGCCGGCCTCGGTGCCGTGACCGGAATGGTGTACCTCGCGCTGCGCTCGGGCATCCGCGGGCTGTTCCGGCTGGTCGGGCGCACGGTCGCCCTGGCGGCCGCAGCGCTGTGCGTGTTCTCGTTCTCGACCACGCTCTGGCTCGCGCTGCCGGCGCTTTACTTCGTCGGGCTCGGGCTCATGCTCACCGCCGCATCGTCCAATACCGTGCTGCAGAGCATCGTGCCCGACGAGCTGCGCGGCCGGGTGGCCTCGCTCTACGTGATGTCGTTCATCGGCATGACGCCCCTCGGCGCGCTCGCCACCGGCTGGGTGGCCGAGCGCATCGGTCCGCCTCACGCGCTGCTTTTCTGCGGGCTGGCCGGGATCGTGGCCGCGACGGTCTACCGCACGCAGCTTGGGGCGATCGGGCGCGCCATCCGCCCGGTCTACGAGAAGCTCGGAACCTGACGCAAGCGCCGCTCGGGCTCGGTGGGCCAGGAATGGTCGAACTGCCAGCCGTGCTGCGCCTCGAGGCGCAGCCGGAACGCGTCCTCGAGATCGCGCGACGGCACGGCGACGCACTTCGCCGGAAACTGCAGCAGGAAGCTCGACGCCACGACCGCGCACTCGCCGATCGCGCGCACGCTGCTCGCGGCGATGCTGCGCCCGTGCAGCCACATGGCCTCGTCCTGGAGATACGCGGCGAGCCCGAACTGGCGGTAGGTGGCGACCGCCGGCGCGAGCGCCCACGACATCCAGCGCGTGACGCGCCCCGGAGCGAGGCGCCGCGGCGCGATGAGCGCGAAGAGATAGTGGTTCTGCGCCTGCGCCCAGAGGAGCGCCGGCGCGGCGCTCTTCGCCTGCGCGGCGGCGAGCCGCGAGTACAGCTCCTCGAATTCGTGCGGCTCGCATGCGCCGAGCCGGATCCAGCGCGCCATCATGCGATGGATTATTCCACAACCCCGATCGAACCGCGGCCTCGCTGCAGGTCGAGCACGGAATAAGCCTTGCGTTATCGACGTTAGTGCATTATTTGCCTGTCGACTAACGGCCTACACCCTTCTTGCCCGAGAATCCTCGACCCGTACCGCGCGGCGAACTCGATGCCGGCGTCGACCCCGAGGTCCTCGCCGCCCGGCAGATACGGCTATACATCGAGAACTCGCCGCGCGCGTACCCCGCGACGGTGGCGGTCTGGACTACCTTTGTTTCGGTGCTCCTCTGGCAATATGTTGCGGATGCCCATCCGCGAATCCTCCTGTGGGACGGACTGATCGCGGTCACGGTCCTGATGCGGATATCCGCCTGGTCGGCGTTCCTAGGAGCGAGACCCGAGGATGGCGCCATCCGCCCATGGTTGAAACGATTCTTCCTTCCCCAGCTGATTGCAATGCTGGTAATCGCCGCGAGCCCGTTCTTCTTCCTCCAGGAATCCTCCGGGTACGAGGTCGACAAAGTCCTCATCGTGGCCCTGGCCGTTTACATCATGCTGCTCACCAGCAGCCTGAAGCTCGCAAGCTACCGGCCTCTGATCGCTCCGGCGCTCGTCCCGGTGACGCTGCTGGCGATCTCGGGGCTGCTGCGGCTGTCGGGCCTGATGCCCAAGATGTTCGCCGCCGCAAGCCTCGGGGTGGGAGGCCTCGCCTCTCTGCTCGCGATGCGGTTCAACCAGGCTCTCGTCCGCTCGATGGCGCTCACGCTGCGCAACCAGCAGCTCGTGACCGCTCTGGAGCTCCGCACGGCACAGCTGCAGCGCGAAGCCCACGCCGCGCAGCAGGCGAAGCAGGCGGCGCTGCACGCCGAGCGCGACAAGACCCGGTTTCTTGCCGCGGCCAGCCACGATCTGCGCCAGCCCATGCACGCCATCAGCCTGCTGGTGGGCATGCTGCGCCCGCGGGCTTCGGAGGCGGAACGCGAGGTCGTGGAGCGCCTGGAGCGCTCGGTCGAGTCGATGGAGGGTCTGTTCAGCACCATCCTCGACCTGTCCAAGCTCGACGCGGGCGTAGTGAAGCCCGACATGGCAGCTGTGCCGCTGTCCGCCGTCTTCGACTCCATCGAGGTGCACTTTGCGCCCCAGGCGGCCGCGAAGAACCTTGCGCTGAAGGTTTTCGCCTCGCGCGCGATCGTCGATACCGACCGGGCAGTGCTGGAGCGGCTGCTGCGTAATCTCGTATCGAACGCGATCAAGTACACGCGCGAGGGCAAGGTCCTTGTCGGCTGCCGGAGGCGCGGCGCTGTCCTGAAGGTGGCTGTATGGGATACCGGGGTCGGCATCGCTGCGGAAGACCTCGGACGCATCTTCGAGGAGTACTTCCGAGCGGGCGCCGGGCCGCGCGACCGCAGCGAGGGACTGGGACTGGGTCTCTCGATCGTGCGTAGGCTCGCGCAGGTGCTCGGCTCGGATATCGCGGTGCGGTCCGCACCGGGGCGTGGATCGGTCTTTGGGCTCACGGTTCCCTTTGCCGGCTACGCCAGGGCTTCAGCTGAAGTCGCGCAGTGCGAGCGCGAACCGGATGCGGCTCTCGCCGGAAAATTCATTCTCGTCGTCGACGACGAGGCCGACGTGCGATTCGGCACTGAAGCCGCGCTGCGCCGGTGGGGCGCGCGCAGCGTCTCCGCGGGCTCCCTCGAGGAGCTTGCCGCCGTGCTCGAGCGCGAGCTGCGCTTTCCCGACGCAGTGCTCACCGATTACCGGGTCGACGCCTCGCACACCGGCCTCGACGTAATCGCGGTGGTGCGGCGACATACCGGAGAGCGAACGCCCGGCGTAATCGTGAGCGGCGAGGACCTGGGCGTCAGCGAGCTCGGGGTTGACGGCGAGCTCTGTCCGATCGTGCGGAAACCGGTGGCCTCGGAGGAACTTCGCCGCCGTCTCGTCGCCGCGCTTCGCGAGCCCCGCGGCTGGGCGGCGCGGCGGGTCCTGGAATGAAAATCCGTCAGAGCTCGATGTCCTCGCGGATCGCCTCGATGCCCGCCGCCGCGCAGCGCTCGTCCTCGCTTCCGCCGGGCGCGCCCGACACGCCGATGCCGCCGAGGAGCGAACCGCTCGCCTCGATCGTGAGCCCTCCGCCCACCGCCGCGACGTCGGGCCGGTTTCGAATCCCGCTCTGAGGCCGTCCCGGCTGCGTCGCCTCGGCGAGCGCCGCAGTTGAAATGCGAAAGCTCACCGCGGTGTAGGCCTTGGCGCGCGCCAGGTCCACGGTATGCGGCCCGGCGAAGCGATCGCGCAGCAGCACCTGCAGCACCCCCATGCGGTCGACCACCGCGACGCTCGCCTGGAAGCCGCTGTCGCGGCATTTCTTCTGCGCCGCCTGCGCGGCCTTCAGCGCGGTTTCCGGCGCGAGCACGCGGACCGTGAACGTGGCCTGCGCCGCCGCCAGCGGAATCGACAAGACGAGCGCCGACGAAGCGACGAGCGCGGCCGCCGGCTTCACTTTTTCTTCATGAAGAAGGTGAATTCGCGGTTCGCTTCCGCGTGCGACAGCAGCTCGTGCCCCGTCTGGCGCGCGAAGGTCTGGAAATCCTTCACGGAACCGGGGTCGGTGGCGAGCACCTTGAGCACCTGGCCCGAGCGCAGATCGGTCAGCGCCTTCTTCGTGCGCAGGATGGGAAGCGGGCAATTCAGCCCGCGCGCGTCGAGTTCTTTGTCGAAGTTCATGGGCGATCCGGGTCAAGTCGCAGTATAAGATGATAAGAGGGATGGACCCTTGGCTCGTCATAGTGGCACAGCTCCCGACGGAGGATCCGTCGGCGCGCATGCGCGTGCTGCGCAAGCTCGAATCGCTCGGTGCGGGGGTGCTGCGCGAAGGCGTCTATGCGCTTCCCGACACGCCCGCCAACCGCAAGTCGCTGGACGAGCTCGCCGCGCGCGTCGGCGGCGAAGGCGGGACCGCCTATGCGCTGCGCGTCGCGGCGACCTCTCAGGGTCAGAACGACGCCTTCAGGCGGCTGTTCGATCGCAGCGCCCAGTACCAGGCGCTGGTGAAGATCGTGGAGGGCCTGCGGCTCGGCTTCGGCCAAAGCGATCCGAGCGCGCTCGCGAGGGTGCTGCTCAAGCAGCGGCGCGACTTCGAGGCCATTTCCGCCCTGGACTTCTTTCCCTCGCCGGCAAAAGCGCGCGCGCAGCAGGCGCTCGCGGACGCGGACCAGGAGATCCGCAAGCTCTATTTCTCGAAGGCGCCGAGTTCGATCGCCACCGGAGAGAAGCTCCACGGCCGCACCTGGGCGACCCGCAAGCCGCTGCGCGCCGACCGGCTGGCGAGCGCCTGGCTGGTGCGCCGCTTCATCGACCCCGAGGCGAAGATGCTTTGGCTCGAGGGCACGGGCGAGGCGCCGCCCGGCGCCATCGGCTTCGGCTTCGAGGGCGCGCATTTCGCGCCCGGCGACGCGCTCGTCGCCTACGAGGAAATCATGCGCCAGCTGCAGCTCGGCGCCAACCAGGCGATCGCCCGGATCGGCGCCATCGTCCACTATCTCGAAGCGGGCGGCGCGCCGGTGCAGGAGGCGGCCGGGGTGCAGACGCTTCTCGAGGGCGCGGTGCGCCGCGCGCAGAACGACGACGAGCTTCTCGCCGAGGCCGAAAAGACCTTCGATCTTCTCTACGAGGCCTATTTCGAGCCGCCGCCGCGCCCGCGCGGCGCCGGGACGCCTGCCTAGCGCTTGTTGTCGGCCGACTGCTGCGCGCGCAGCTCCTTGAGGCGCGCGTCGACCACGGAAAGCTGGTAGAAGTCGCCGTCGCCCGCGCCGCGAGCGAGCTGGAGCTGCTCGATGGCCGCGGGCAGGCTGCCCTGCAGCGCGTAGTACTCGCCCTGCGCCTGGTGCTGCAGCAGGCGCTTGCCGAGCGCCGCGTACGAGCGCGATTGCAGGGCCCTCAGCCGCGGATCGCCGGGGGAGTTGCGCACCGCGTCGTTGAGCAGCGCGATCGCCTTGTCGTGGCGCGAGGCGTCCTGCAGGACCTCCACCTGTGCATAGAGCAGCGCCCGCGAAGTCGGATAGCGCCCACGCGCCTGCGCCAGCACTTTTTCCGCGCCGGCGGGGTCGTTGTTCGCCTGGCGCACCCGCGCCTCGAGCGCGTCCACCATCGGGCTCGACACTCCGGTGGCGCGCAGCTTCGTCATCTCGGCGTCGGCGGCCTTCGCGCGCCGCGCGCGCAGCAGCGCGCTCACCAGCCCGTAGCGCGCGGCGGCCTCGTTGGCGTAGCGCCTGTCGTTCACGGCGCTCTGGAAAAGGGTCACCGTGTCCTGCGCGTCGCCGCCTTCCGCGCGCAGCTTCGCCCGCACCAGGTGGAATTCGACGCTGTCCGGAGTCTGCTTGTAGGGCAGCGCCGCCACCCTGTTCTGCGCGTCCGCGATGCGCTCGGTGGTCACCGGGTGGGTGCGCAGATACCCCGGCACCGTGCCGTCGTCGCCTACGCGTTGCGAACGCTGCAGTTTCTCGAAGAATGCCGCCATCGCGCGCGGGTCGTAGCCGGCGGCGACCAGGGCCGCGAGGCCGGTGCGGTCGGCGTCGCGCTCGAAGTCGCGGGAGTACGAGAGCTGGCTGGAGACGGCACCCGCCTGCACCGCCGCGGTCGCGCCGCCGGCGAGATCCGGCCGCGAGCGCCCGAGGAGCAGCGCCGCCGCCATGGCCGCGAGCACCGGCAGCTGCATCTGCTTCTGCTGGCCCAGCATGCGCGCGATGTGGCGCTGCGTGACGTGCGAAAGCTCGTGCGCGAGCACCGAGGCGAGCTCCGATTCGGTGTCGGCCGCGGCGAGCAGGCCGGTGTGCACGCCGACGAAGCCGCCGGGCAGCGCGAAGGCGTTGATGGTCGGGTCGCGTACGCCGAAGAACTCGAAGTCCTGGCGCGCGCCCATCGCCTGCGACAGGCGCGCGCCGATCGTCCCGAGGTACTCCGAGAGCTCGGGATCGTCGATGAACTGGGGATCGCGCCGCATGTCGCGCACGATGCTTTCGCCCAATCGGCGCTCCTGCTGCGGCGAGAGCTCGAGATCGCCCACGCTGCCCAGGTCGGGCAGCGCCGACTGCGCCCAGGCGCGCGGCGCCAGGGCGAACAACGCCGCTGAAACAAGGGCCATGACGCGAAAGGCAGCGCGAAAGGCGAGAGCGCGCATGTGGTTATCATAACGCCGGCCATGCCAACGAAGATGACACCGCGGCGCCTCACCCACTTCGACGCGCGCGGGGCTGCCCACATGGTGGACGTGGGCGCCAAGGACGCGACCCACCGCATCGCGACCGCCTCCGGGCGCATCGCGATGAACCCGGCGACGCTGCGCCTGATCGCCTCGGGACGGGCGAAGAAGGGCGACGTGCTGGGGGTGGCGCGGATCGCCGCCATCCAGGCGGCAAAGCGCGTGCCCGAGCTCATCCCGCTCGCGCATCCCATCGCCGTGAGCCGGGTAACCATCGACTTCGAGCTGCGCAAAAAGCCGGCGTCGATCGTGCTGCGCGCCCGCGTCGAGTGCCGCGGCCCGACCGGCGTGGAGATGGAGGCGCTGACCGCGGCCGCGATCGGGCTCCTGACGATCTATGACATGGTGAAGGCCGTGGACCGCGGCATGACGCTCGGCAGCCTCAGGCTGGAAGAGAAACTCGGTGGCAAGTCAGGGGTATTCCGCCGCCCCGTTCGCTAGAATACGAGGCCTTTCCGGGAGAATCGATGAACCGATTGCGCAGGACCCTGCTCGGCGCGCTGCTCGCGTGGCTCGCGAAGCCGCTCGCGGCGGCCGCGGCGTGGAACGAGAACGCGTTCGGCGCCAAGACGCCGCAGGACGCATTGAAAGGGATCGGCGCCGCCAATCCCGCGCCGTCCAAGGACATCGCGATCGACGCGCCGCAGATCGCCGAGAACGGCGCCGTGGTGCCGATCGAGATCGCGAGCAACATCCCCGGCACCACCTCGATCGCGGTGGTGCTCGAGAAGAATCCCTTTCCGCTGGCGGCGAAGTTCGACTTCAAGGACGGCGCGCTGCCCTATGTGAAGCTGAACGTGAAGATGGCCGAGACTGCCGACGTGCGGGTGGTCGCGGCGGCCGGCGGCCGGTACTACAGCGCCGCCCGGGAGATCAAGGTGACCATCGGCGGGTGCGGAGGCTGACATGGCGGGACCCATGAAAATCAGGGCGACGCTCGCGGGCGGCAACACGGAAGTGCGGGTGCTGATGACCCATCCGATGACCACCGCGCAGAGCGGACAGCCGCTGCACTTCATCCAGAACGTGAGCGTGAAGCTGAACGGGAAGGCGGTGATCGAGGCCGAGGTGAGCCAGGCGGTGTCGCGCAACCCCGTGTTCTCGTTCCGGCTCAAGGGCGGCGCCAAGGGCGACCAGATCGAAGTGGCGTGGCTCGACAACAAGGGCGAGTCGAACAAGATCGAGACCTCGGTCGCGTGATGCGAGGGTCCGTCCTTGTCTTCCTTCTGATGGCCTGCGCAGCGTTCGCGCAGGACACGAAGAAGGAGATCCAGAAATACCAGCAGATGATCGCCGACGGCAGCCCGGTCGAGCTGTACGAGCTCGAGGGCGAGACGCTGTGGAAGAAGCCCCAGGGGCCGAAGAATGCTTCGCTCGAAAAGTGCGATCTCGGCGCGGGACCTGGCGTGCTGAACGGCGCCTATGCCCGGCTGCCGCGCTACTTCAAGGACGCCGACCGGGTCATGGATCTCGAGGCGCGCCTGCTCTACTGCATGGAAACGGTGCAGGGACGCCCCCGGAAGGAGGCGACCCAGCGCGTGTTCGGAAACGACGATCGCGCTTCGGAGATGGAGTATCTGTCGGCCTACATAGCCGGCGCCTCGCGCGGGGTGCGCATGGCGCCGGGCACCAGCCATCCCAAGGAGAAGGAGGCGTTCGCGCTCGGCGAGAAGCTGTTCTTCCATCGCGCCGGGCCGTGGGACTTCTCCTGCGCAAGCTGCCACGGCGCGGACGGCAAACGCATCCGCATGCAGGACTTGCCGGTGCTCTACAAGCCGGCGGCAGCGGGCCCGGTGGTCGCCACCTGGCCGGCGTATCGGGTTTCCAACAGCCAGTTCAAGACCATGCAGTGGCGCCTGAACGACTGCTACCGGCAGATGCGCATGCCGGAACCGATCTTCGCTTCCGATGCGACGATCGCGCTGAACCTGTTCCTCACCGCCACCGGGGCCGGCGAGCCCTATCGCGGCCCGGGCACCAAGCGATGAAGATCCTCGTCCTCCTGCTCGCGGCTCCGCTCGCGGCGCTGGCCCAGGCCGATGTCGAGAAGGTCCTGAAGCGCGACTTCCACGCGCGCGGGCAGGCCACGATGGATCGTGTGGTGCCCGACGCGTTGCAGCGCGTGTGCAACGAAGCCGATGACAAGCCGCCGGCCACGCTGGCGAAGGTTCTCGAGGCCGACCAGATGAAGACCATCGCCTTTCCCCAGGGCAGCCTGATCGGGGACTGGAAGAAGGGCGAGCATATCGCCCAAGGCGGGCGCGGGCTCACCTGGAACGACAAGCCCGGCGCGCCGAGCGACGGAAGCTGCTACAACTGCCACCAGCTCTCGCCGCAGGAGATCTCGTACGGCACGATCGGGCCGAGCCTCACCGGCTTCGGCCTGAAGCGCGGCAACGGGCCGGACGTGCAGCGCTACGTCTACGGCAAGATCTATAACGCCAAGGCGTACAACCTGTGCTCGCAGATGCCGCGCCTCGGCTATTCGGGCACCCTCACCGAGCAGCAGATCAAGGACCTCGTCGGGTTGCTGCTCGATCCCGCCTCTCCGGTGAACCAGTAGCAGTTGCAGCGCAGGGACTTCCTCGAGGCGTTGCTCCTGGCGGTAGCGGCGGGCGCGAGCCTGCGACCCGGCGCCGCCGCGGCGCAGACCGCCGCCGAGCTGTACGACCCGCCGCCGTTCGGCAACGTCTCGCTCCTTCACATCACCGACGTGCATGCCCAGCTGCTCCCGGTCTACTTCCGCGAGCCGAACGGTGCCCGTTTCTTGAAGCGCTTCGGCATCGAGCGCGGCAGTCGCGGCGCCTACGCCTTCTCGAATCTCGATTTCGAAACGCTCGCGCAGCGCTACGGCAAGCTCGGCGGCTACGCCCACCTCGCGACGCTGGTGAAGCGGCTGCGCGCGGCGCGGCCGCACGCGCTGGTCCTCGACGGAGGTGATAGCTGGCAGGGGTCCGCGAGCGCGCTCTGGACCCGCGGCGCCGACATGATCGGCGCCCAGAAGCGGCTCGGCGTCGACTACATGACGGCACATTGGGAGTTCACCTACGGCGCCGAGCGGGTGCTCGAGGCCGTAAAGAACGAGCTCGCGCCGATCGAGCTCCTTGCCCAGAACATCCGCACGCTCGACTTCGAGGAGACGGTGTTCAAGGCGTACGCGCTGCGCGAGATGAACGGGGTGGCGGTGGCGGTCATCGGGCAGGCATTCCCGTATACGCCGATCGCGAATCCGCGCTACATGGTCCCGGACTGGACCTTCGGCATCCAGGACGCGCGACTGCAGAAGATCGTCGACGAGGTACGCGCAAAGGGCGCCAAGGCAGTCGTGCTGCTCTCCCACAACGGCCTGGACGTGGACCTGAAGCTCGCTTCGCGCGTGCGCGGCATCGACGCCATCCTCGGCGGCCATACGCACGACGCGGTCCCGGCGCCCACCCGCGTCGGAAAGACGCTGGTGACCAACGCCGGCTCGAACGGGAAGTTCCTCGGCGTGCTCGAACTCGAAGTGCGCGATTCGGGCGTGACGGGCTTGCGCTATCGGCTGCTGCCGGTGTTCGCCGACCTGCTCCCCGCGGATGCCGACATGGCCGCATACATCGCGACCGCCCGCCAGCCTTACGAGCAAAAGCTCGCCGAAAAGCTCGCGGTCACCCGGGACCTGCTCTATCGCCGCGGCACCTTCAACGGCAGCTTCGACGAAGTCATCCTGGAGGCGCTCGCCGCGGAGAAGAACGCCGAGATCGCGTTCTCGCCGGGCTTCCGCTGGGGCACGACGCTGCTGCCGGGCGAGCCGATCACCGTGGAAGCCCTGATGGAGCAAACCGCGGTGACCTATCCCTACACGACGCTGAACGAGCTCACCGGGGCGCAGATCAAGGCCATATTGGAGGACGTGGCCGACAATGTTTTCCATCCCGATCCGTACCTGCGCCAGGGGGGCGACATGGCCCGCGTCGGTGGGATGACCTACGCCATCGCGCCCGGGCGAAAGATCGGCGCGCGCATCTCGGAAATGAGAATCCGCGGCGTTCCAATGCAGGCGGACAAACGTTACAAGGTGGCCGGCTGGGCGCCCGTGGCCGAAGGCGCGGCCGGCGAGCCGGTGTGGGAGGTGGTCGCACGCTACCTGCGCTCCAGGCGGAGCGTGACCGCGCGCCATGTGAACCAGCCGAAGGTCCTGGGCGTTAAGGCTAATCAGGCAATCGCGCCGCCATGAAATTCGCCGCCATCCTCGCCCTCGTCGTCGCGGCCGCCGCTGGCGGCGGCTGGTACTGGTACCAGTCGCGCACCGAAAGCGGTGAAGTACGCTACCGCGTGGCGAAGGTCGAGCGCGGGCCGATGGCGGCCGCCGTGGCGGTGAGCGGCACGCTGAACGCCGTGAACGCCGTGCAGGTGGGCTCGCAGATCTCCGGCCAGGTGAAGGACATCTACGCCGACTTCAACACCCCGGTGAAGAAAGGCCAGGCGATGGCCCGCATCGACCCGGCGACCTTCGAGCTGAAGGTCAACCAGGCCCGTGCCGACCTCGACTCCGCCGAAAGCGCGTTAGCGGCGACGCGCTCAGGCCTGAGTAAAGCGCAGGTGCAAAGCGCGGTCGCGGCCGTCAGGCAGCGCGACTCGCTCCTCAGGCAGGCGCAGATCGACCTCGAGCGCACCGTCATCCGGGCGCCGGTGGACGGTACGGTGATCCTGCGCAACGTCACCGCGGGCCAGACGGTCGCGGCGAGCCGGCAGGCGCCGGTGCTCTTCACCATCGCGGAGGACCTGCGCGACATGCAGGTAGAGGCGGCGATCGACGAGGCCGACGCGGGACGCCTGCGGGTCGGGCTCGCCGCCACGTTCGCAGTCGACGCCTTCCCGCGGCGCAGCTTCAACGGGGAGATCCTGCAGATCCGCAAGTCGCCGCAGAGCGCGCAGAACGCGCCGAGCTACACGGTGGTTATCTCCGCCCAGAATCCCGACCTGGCCCTGCTCCCCGGGATGACCGCGAACGTGCGCATCGTGGTCGAGAACCGGGACAGCGCGCTCAAGGTCCCGAGCGCCGCGCTGCGCTGGCGTCCCGTGGGTTCCGCCGACGCGGGGGGCGCGCTTGGCCAAGCCGGGACCGGCCGCGTCTATGTGCTCGAGGACGGGCAGCCCAGGCCGCGCGGCGTGCGCCTAGGGCTCACCGACGGCTCGGCCACCGAGCTCGTCGCGGGGGACGTCACCGAGGGAATGGAAGTCATCATCGGTACCACCGCCGCGGGTAGGTCACCCTCTAAGTAGCAGGCAGGAAAGAAAACGCCCCGGACGGATCCGGGGCGTTTCACGTTACGGCTTGGTGTTATTGGCTTGCTTTTATTAGCGGCACTCGGACGGCACGTACTTGGCGAGCATGGTGCCCGCAACGATGCCGGTGTCCATCGTGCGCGCGGTCGCGGTGGCGTGGGTCGCCGAGGCGCACGCCCAGTCGAGCGAGCCCGACACGCCGGCGGCGTACGAAGCACCGAGCTGCGTGAAGGTGCTGGTCGCGGTGTCGCGCACGTACGGCGTCAGAACGAGCGTGTTGGCCGCGCCGAGCGGGCCGACGTTAGCGGCGTTATAGGTGATGGTGATCGCGCCGGTCCCTCCGGCGATCGCGACGCTGGTCACGTACTTGCTGCTCGGCGGCGTGACGTTGAACGCACTCGCAGTAGCGGCAAGCTCCGCCGACGTGGTCGAGCCGGTGCCGATGATGGTCTTGCCGTCGGCCGCGATCGACAGACCTTCCGTCACGCGCGCACGCACCGTGTAGTCCTGGTACGCAGGCAGCGCGACCGCCGCCAGAATGCCGATGATCGCGACTACGATCATCAGTTCGATCAGCGTAAAGCCTTTTTGCAGCGTTTTCATATCAGTACTCCCCTGTGCAGTTAGTAACACGTGGTCGTCACTTCGACCTGCCCTAGTATGAGCAACCCCTATGCCAGGCGAGAATGAAGTAATGCGCGCGTTTCGCGGGTGAAAAGCGCGGAGGAGTTCACGTTCTTGGGATGCGGGAAACCGGTGACTGACGAGAATCGTCGGCGCTGACAAATTCGGTCACCGCTAGGGCCGGTAGCCGGGAATTTTCGACTCGTCGACGACGTCGATCTGGTCCGGATCGAGGAACATTTCCGCGTAGCGCTGGTAAACCTTCCGGCGCACGAAAATGTCGAATAAGTCCGGGTCGATGTGCCCGTTCTGCCTGAACTTGCCGAGGATCTCGAGCGACTCGGACAGCGTCTTGCCCTGCTTGTACGGACGATCCTTCGCGGTGAGCGCCTCGAAGATGTCGGCGATGCCCATGCAGCGCGCCTGCACCGACATCTCTTCGCGCTTGAGCCCTTTCGGATAGCCCTTGCCGTCCATGCGCTCGTGGTGGCCGCCGGCGTACTCCGGCACGTTGACGAGGTGGCTCGGCCAGGGCAGAGCTTCCAGCATGCGGATCGTCGCCACGATGTGGTGGTTGATGATCTTGCGCTCTTCGTCGGTCAGCGTGCCCGAGCGGATGGTGAGGTTCCTCACCTCGTCGTCGGTGAGGAAGCTCACCTCGTGGCCCTGCGTGTCGCGCCAGCGGTATTTGGCGATGCGCCGCACACGCTCCATGTCCTCGTCGCGCATGCGCTCGGTGCCGACGTTGCAGGCGTGCAGGAACTTGCGGTCCTCCTCGAGCTGGCGCAGGCGCCGGCGCAGCTCCCGCTCGTCCAGGCCGCCCTTCAGCGCCTCGATCTCGACGTCGCGCTTGAGCACCTCGAAGCGCGTATCCACCAGGTGGATCCGGTCGAAGATGGTCTCGAGCTTGGTCGCCTTGTCGACGATGTGCACGGGGGTCGTGACCTTGCCGCAGTCGTGCAGCAGCCCGGCGATCTTCAGCTCGTAGCGGTCCTTGTCGGTCATGTGGAAGTCCTTGAGCGGGCCTTCCGTGGTGTCGTTGACCGCCTCCGCGAGCATCATGGTGAGCTGCGGCACGCGCTGGCAGTGGCTCCCGGTATAAGGCGACTTCTCGTCGATCGCGTTGTTGATGAGGTTGATGAACGACTCGAACAGCTGCTCGAGCTGGTTGATGAGCATGCGGTTCGTCAGCGCGACCGCGGCCTGCGAGGCGAGCGACTCGGCCAGGCGCTGGTCGGAAGCCGAGAACGGCACGATCTCGCCGCTCTGCGGGTCGTGGGCGTTGATGAGCTGGAGCACGCCGATGATCTCGCGCTCGTAGTTGCGCATCGGCACGCTGAGGAACGACTTGGAGCGGTAGCCGGTCTTCTGGTCGAAGGCGCGCGTGCCGCTGAAGTCGAAGCCTTCGGCCGAGTACGCGTCGGCGATGTTCACCGTCTTGCCGGTGAGCGCCGAGTAGGCCGCGACCATGCCGTGGTTCGGTTTTCCGTCCTTGTAGAGCTGGATCGGGTAGAAGGGCACCGGATTGCCGGTGGTGCCGCCGAGGTAGTACTTGAGCGACGAGGTGCGCACGATCTCGAAGCGCAGGGTCTTGTCGTCGGTAAGGCGGTACAGCGTGCCGCCGTCGGCGCGGGTGATGGTCTTGGCGGCGGTGAGGATGGTCTCGAGCAGGCGGTGGATGTCGCGTTCCGCCGAGAGCGAGGCGCCGATCGCGTTCAGCTGCTCCAGGCGCTGGCCCAGGTCGTCCGCGCCGGTGGGGGCAGACCCGCCGGCGAAGCGCAAACCCTGGGTGGTATCGAGCATGTTACGCGTCTAGCATGTTACTTAATGCAGACCGAGCGTACTTCCTTGATATGGGTGAGGCCGGACAGGCACTTCTCCATCCCGTCCTGCTTCAGCGTGCGCATGCCGTCCTCGAGGCACTGCGCCAGGATGTCGGCCACCCGCGCGTGCTCCTGGATCAGCTTCTTCAGCTTGTCGTTGGCGATGAGGAGCTCGTGGAGCCCCATGCGGCCCTTCAGCCCGCTGCCGCCGCACTTGTCGCAACCCGCCGGCTTGTAGAACGTGAGCTGTCCCTTGTCGTTGCCATAGACCCTGACCCACTCCTTGTACACCGCCTCCATCGCTCCCTTCGGATCGGCCTTGAAGCGCGCGGTGCTCATGAGCTCCTCGCAATACTCGCGCAGGAACGAGGTCAGCTCGGCGGGCTCGGGCGTATAGGGCTGCTTGCAGCTGCACAGGCGGCGCGCGAGGCGCTGCGCCAGGATGCCGAGCAGCGCGTCGGAGAAGTTGAACGGGTCCATCCCCATGTCGAGCAGGCGGATGATCGATTCCGGCGCCGAGTTGGTGTGCAGCGTGGCGAACACCAGGTGGCCGGTGAGCGAGGCCTCGATGCCGGTGGAGGTGGTCTCCTTGTCGCGCATCTCGCCGACCATGATGATGTCCGGGTCGGCGCGCAGGAACGACTTCATGACGGTGGCGAAATCGAGACCCGCCTTGCGGTTCACCTGCACCTGCCGCAGGCCCTTCTGCGTGATCTCGACCGGGTCCTCGGCAGTCCAGATCTTGGTATCGGGCGTATTCAGGGACTTGAGCACCGAATGCAGCGTCGTGGTCTTGCCCGAGCCGGTCGGCCCGCAGACGAAGAACAGGCCATAAGGCTTCGACACCGTGTGCTGGAGCTGGTCGAGATTGCGCGCCGAGAAGCCCATCTTTTCGAGCGGGATCGGCTCGCCCGCGGCGAGAATCCGCATCACGATGTCCTCGACGCCGCCGGCGGTCGGGATGGTGGCGACGCGCAGCTCGATGTCGAGCGGCCCGAATTTCTTGAACTTGATCTTGCCGTCCTGGGGCTTTCTCTTCTCGGAGATGTCCAGGTCGCACATGATCTTGATGCGCGCCGCGATTGCCGCGCGGTAGCTCGCCGGCACCTCGATGTAGGGCGCGAGGTTGCCGTCCTTCCTGAAGCGGATCTCGGTCTTCGCCTTGCCCAGGTAGGGCTCGATGTGGATGTCGGAGGCCCCCTGGTTGTAGGCGTCGACGATCACCTTGTTCACGAGCTTCACCAGCTCGTTGTCCGCCGCTGCGTCGGCGTCGTCGGAGGCCCCGCCGTCAATGGCTTCGGTCGCGTCGTCCGACAGGCCCGAAAGCATGTCTTCGATGTTGCCCAGGCTCGCGCCGCCGTCGCCGCCGTAGAAGTGGTTCAGCGTGTCGCGGAAGTCCTTGTGCGTCGTGACCTTGTAGATGATGCGCGCCTTCGGGAACACGTTGGCGGCGATGCGCGAGGAGCGGATCCGCTCGGGGTCGAGGCACACCACGACCAGCCCTTCCTTCGCATCGTCGATCGGCACCCACTGCGTCGACTCGACGTACTCGCGCTTCAGGTTCTTCAACAGCTCGCCCGGCTTCACGCGGTCGGGCTTGAACGGCTCGTAGGGCACGCCGAAGAACTTGGACAGCGCCGCGCCGATCGCCGGCAGCTTGACCTGGAACTCCTCCAGCAGCACCTGCTCGATGTCGACCGCCTTCTTGCGCGCCTGCCGGGAGGCGAGCTCGAACTCGCCCGCCGAAAGCACGGCATCGGCGACCAGGTAGTCGTACTTGGTCTTGGCGACGGCGGGCTTCTGGCGCTGCTTGAAGGCGATCGCCAGGGTCTGCGCGAGCTCGGCGATGCCGTCCTCCGCCATTTCGCCGAACGGCGCGCCGGTCTTGTGGTTGATGACCTGGATCACGCCGATGAGCTCGGACCCGCCCGCCTCGATGATGGGCGCGACCAGCATCTGCTTGGTGCGATAGCCGGTGCGCTTGTCGACCTCCTGCAGGAAGCGCAGGTTCGGGTTAAGGCCGCGCAGCTCGGTGTCGTCGTAGACGTCCCTGATGTTGAGGGTTTTCCTGGCGAAGGCGGCGTAGCCGGCGATCGAGTGCTCCGCGATCGGCAGCTTGAGGTCCTTGAACGAGTTCAGCCCGGTCTTCACCTTCGACACGATCGACTGCTTGTCCTCGGCCATCGAGTAGATGGTGAGGCGGTCGGCGTGGAACAGCGCGCACACCTCCGCGCTCATCTCGAGCATGATCTCGTCGACGTTGCTGGTGGCGTGGATCTTGTTCGTGACCACCTGAAGCTGCTTCTGGAACGCAAGGCGCGCACCGAAGTCGTTGCTCGCTGCGTGCGAACCCAGAACTGCGCTCATCGAAAACCCTCCCGGCGGGGACGTTCTTGTTTGTCATTCGATGTTAGCGCTATCTATTCTGATTCACAAAGGAATTCCCGTCAGGATTTGCGTGGATTTATGCGCTTTTTTGCACACTTCGCAGGCCCCCGTCGAGAAGCCATACCTTGAAGCCGCGCTGCGCGAAGAGAAACGCCGCCGCGGCGCTGCGCCGCCCGCTCTGGCAATACGCGACGTATTCCCTGGAGCGGTCGAGCACCGCGAACATGTTGCGCACCTCGGCGAGCGGCACGTTGATCGCCCCCGGCAGCTTGTCGTACTGGTATTCCGAGGGATATCGCACGTCCAGCCACAGCGCGCCGCGCCGCACCCGCTCCGCCGCTTCCTCGTACGAAACGCGCCGCAGCAGCGGCTCGCGCAGCAGTTCGTCAAAATGTGTGCTGTCCAGGCGCAGGAGCTCGCCATCGCCGAGCGAGGTGACGGTGGCGTTGCGCTTGGCCTCCGAAACCAGAGCCTCCTCGCCGAAGGCATCGCCGCTTTTCAGCTCTGCCAGCAGCACCTTCGCCCCGCCGACGAGCCGCTCGACGTTGAAGCGGCCCGATTCCACCACGTAGTAGTGATTGCCTTCGTCGCCCTCCCGGATCACCGTCTCGCCGGGCCGGGTCTTGATCCGGTCGAAACGCTTGAGCAGCTCGTCGATGTGCGCGCTCGGGAGCTGGGCGAACGCGCCCGAGCGCAGCTTGCCGAGCCCGAACGCGCCGGCGACCGCGCGCGCATCGTCAGCCGCCGCCTGGCCCTTGAGCGTCGAGTCGGCGCCCGCGGCGACCTGGTCCCAGGTGGCGAGGATGTCGAGCACCTCGTCCTCGAGGATGACGAGGTCTACGTCGGTGATCGCCTTGCTGCGCACGACGCGCGCGCCCTGGCGGTTGAGCGCCTGCCGCGCCTCGTCGCTTGCGCCCACCACGACCAGCGTCCCGCCGCCCTCGAACGCGAGCACGAGCTCGCCGGCCAGCAGGAACACCGACTGAGGCCCTTCCAGGCGATCGCGCAGGGGATCGCTGCCGCGCGGCGCGCGCTCGACCACCGCCACCTGCGCCAGCTCGGCGAGCCGCCCGGCGGAGAACCCGGCGAGCGGCGCGAGCGCCGCGAGCTGATCGGGCCTGGGCCGCGGGAGCGACGGGCCCACGGCTCAGAACTCGAGCACCAGGTTGTTCTGCAGCATGCGCGGGCGGTGCGCGCCGGCGCATTCCTCGATCTCGAGCATGGTCGGCTCGATCTCGCCCGGCTTGAGATGCGTGATGTAGATCTCGGCGCTGCGCTCGAGCTTCTTCAGCTCCTCGGCGAGCGTCATGGGGCACAGGTGGCGCGAAATCTCGGCGAGATGGCGCTCCTTGTTCGAGAACGCCGTCTCGATGATCAGGAACTTGAGGTTGCCGATGCGGTTGACCACGCTCCACAGCGCGTCGTTGGGCGCGGTGTCGCCGGTGAAGACCAGGCTCGCGGCGCCGCTGTCGAGGTGGTACCCGACCGCCGGCACCGTGTGGCGCGCGGGGATCGGCGTGATGGTGCGGCCCGAGAGACCGATCGCCTGTCCGACCTCGATTTCCCGGTAGCGCAGGAACGGCGCCTCCGGCGTCGGGATCTCGCTGAAGTCGGGCCAGATGGCCCAGTTGAAGAGATGGTTCTTCAGGATCTCGATGGTGGCGCGCTGCGCGTAGACCTCGATCGGCCCGGTGCGCATGCCGCCGATCGTGTCGACCAGGAACGGGATCGAGGCGACGTGGTCCAGGTGCGAGTGGGTCACGAAGATGTGGTCGATCTGGGAGAGCTCGGCGAGCGTGAGGTCGCCCACCCCGGTGCCGGCGTCGATCAGGATGTCGCTGTCGACCAGGAACGACGTGGTGCGAAGGTGGCGTCCGCCGATTCCTCCCGAGCAGCCCAGCACGCGCAAGCGCATCGCCCCTGTCTCCCTTATTTCTCGTCGAAGGCCGTCACGCCGTCCCATTGCGGCGGCGGCGGATTGCGGCGTTTGTCGGCCACGATCGCGGCGTACACGCGGTACAGGCCGCAGGCGGGATTCATGCGGGCAAGGCTCCCGAGTCCGGTCTCGGCATCATCCCACTGCCGAGTGCGGTAGGCGCGCAAGGTGGAATTCCACAGTTGCAGCTCGCGCCGCACGCTTTCGCCGATCTCGGACTCCAGGCCGAGCGGCTCGTAGACCGTGACCGCCTCGTCCCGGCCCATGACCTTGATGCGGTCGACCTCGCGGAACACCACGTCCTTCACCCGCTCGCGCGTCGCCTCGCCCGCGAGGATGCCGACGGCGTAGCTCTTGGTGCGGCCTTCGATGCGAGACGCGACGTTGACCGCGTCGCCCATCGCGGTATAGGCGCGGCGCACCTGCGAGCCCATGTCGCCGACGCGCACGATGCCCGAATTGACCCCCACGCCGATCTTCAGCGCGGGCCAGCCGCGCGCGGCGAACTTCGCGTTCAGAGCTTCGCAGTCCCTCTGCATTTCGAGCGCCGCCAGCACCGCGTCTCTCGCGTGCTGCGGATCCTCGACCGGCGCGCCCCAGAACGCCATGACCGCGTCGCCGATGTACTTGTCGAGCGTGCCGCGGTAGCGGCTGCGGATGATCGTGCTCATGCCGGTGAGGTACTCGTTGATGTACTCGCGCAGCTCCTCGGGCTTGAGCGTCTCGGAGATGCCGGTGAAGCCGCGCACGTCGGCGAACAGGATCGTGAGCTCGGCGCTGCGGGGCTCCATGTTGTACTTGGCCGGGTTGGCCGCCATGCGGTCGACGAGCTCCGGCGGCACGTACTCGCCGAAGCGCTCGGCCAGCAGGCGCTTGGAGCGCGATTCCACAAAATAGCCGTAGGCCATGTTCATCACGTAGAGCACCGCAATCATGGCCACCGACGCCGCGAGCGGCAGCGCCATGTCGAAGCGCGTCCAGACGGCAACATTGAACAGCCCGACCAGGGCGAGGCCGCCGGCGGCGGCCAGCGTCGCCCACAGCGCCGACAGCAGCGGAATGAGGATCGCGAGCGTCACGCCGCCCGCGAGCAGCAGCAGGACCTCGGCGATCGCCATGAACGCCGGCTTCTCCTTGATCGTGCTGCCGAGCATGCCAGCGACGAGGTTGGCGTGGATCTCGACTCCCGGAAACACGCTGTCCACCGGAGTCGAGCGCAGGTCGTACAGCCCGTGCGCGCTGGCGCCGACAAGCACGATCTTGCCCTTGAGAGCTCCGGGGTCGACCCGGTCCTTCACCACGTCCGCCAGCGGGAGGTACGGAAAGCTGTGCCTCTTGCCGCGGTAGGGAATGAGCGCGGCCGCGCTCTCGTCCACCGGGATGCGCAACGGCCCGACTTTCAGCCATTCGGGCGCGGCGTCGGCGCGCCCCCCTACCTGCGGGTAGCCGGGCTCGACCGCCGGGAACCTGCCGTGGTCGTGCAGGGCGATGTAGGTGCGCACCATCGCGAGCGAAAGCGACTCGTAATAGCGCCCCTCGTACTCGAGCAGCATCGGCACGCGTCGCGACACGCCGTCTTCGTCGACGAGCGGGTTGAAGTGTCCGGCGGCTGCGGCGCTTTCCAGGTACGCAGGAAGGTTACCCGTGAAACCCACCCATTTTGGAAAGCGCACGTTGCGGCCGGCGAAGCTCCCCGGCGGCAGCACCGGCTCGGGGATCGCGTTGACCCGGGCCGCGCCGTCTTCGTTGCTGAAGTAGTAGCCAAGCACCACGGGCCGTCCGCGCATCGCCTTGGCGAAGAGCTCGTCGTAATCCAGACCCGGGCGCAGCGACTTGTACGCCGCCTGGAACCCCGAGGCCTGTTTCAGGCTGTTCCGCGCGAGCGCGTCGAGCGCGTCGATGCCCGAGCTGGTGTCGCGCTCGGCCCAAACGATGTCGAACCCGAGCACCTCGACGCCGTAGCGGTCGAAGAGTTTCGCGATCAGCTCGGCCATCAGGCTGCGGCTCCACGGCCAGTGCCCGATCTCGCCCAGGCTCTTCTCGTCGATGTCGAGGATCACCACGCTCGGATCGACGCCTCCCGGCATGGTGAGGTTCAGGCGCTTGTCGTAGAGAATGTTGTCGAGGCGCGTGAGAAACGGCAGCCTGCCGTCGCCGCTCGGATAAAACTGCAGCGCATGCAACACGAACAGCAGCACGATCGCGAGGCCCATCGCGATCCGTGCCAGGTGCTGTCTCAGGGCTTCAGGCCTTCAGGAAGAATTCCATCTTGACGCCCGCGAGCTCGATGACGTCGTGGTCCTTGAGAGCGTGCGGCGCCGGGCCGATCTGCTGGCCGTTGACGTTGGGGCGCGCGGCGCCCTCGACGTGGGTGATGAAGTAGCCCTGCGGCCGCCGCGTCAGAACGGCGACCTGCACTCCCGGCTTGCCGAGAGTAGTGAGCGGCTTGGTGAGCTCGAGCTCCTTGCCGGCGTTCGCGCCGGAGAGGAGCTGGATCGCGCCGACCGGCTGGCCGGCGGGCCGCGGCGCGGCCGGCGGCGGCGCCGGCGGCACGGTCTTGGTGGCGTCGGCGATTCCAGTCGCGGCCGCGGCGGCCTGCGGCATCGCCGCGGCGCGCGGCGCGGCCGGGGCCGAGCGCAGCGCTTCGCCGCCGCTCTGGCGCGCCGACTGCGGGCGCAGCACCATGGTCTTCTCGAAATCCGCCTTGTCGCCCCCCGCCGAGGCGCCCGCCTCGCCCATGAACTTGAGCTTGTACTTGCCGAGCTCGATGACGTCGTTGTTCTGCAGGAAGTGCTTCTTGATCGGATTGCCGTTGACCACGGTGCCGTTGGTGCTGCCGAGGTCCTCGAGGAACGAGTCGTTCAGGATCGTGACGATGACGGCGTGCTCGCCGCTCACGGCGAGGTTGTCGATCTGGATGTCGTTATGGGGCTTGCGGCCGATGGTGGTGCGCTCCTTGCTCAAGGGAATCTCCTTGAGCACCAGGCCATCCATGCTGAGGATCAGTTTCGCCATAGCGTTCCCCTGGGGGAAGTAGTTATTTTAACCACGCGAACACCTTGGCTATTACGCCGCGGGCGCCGGGATACTCCCGCAGGACGCGGACCAGTATAACCGAAACGTTGTCGCGGCCGCCGTTGTCGTTGGCCATCTGCACCAGCTGCTGCGCGGCGAGCTTGAGGTTTGCGCCGAGCGCGCGCAGCGTCGCGCCGATCTCCTCGTCTTCCACCATGTCGCACAGCCCGTCGGAGCACAGGAGATAGATGTCGCCGGTCTGCGTCGGATATTCGTGGATCTCCGGCTCGACGCTCGGGTCGATGCCGAGCGCCTTCGTGACGAGATTCTTGTGCTGCGCGTTCTTCGCCTGCTCGACGGTGAGCAGGCCCGAATCGATCTGCTCCTGCAGCAGCGAATGATCGCGCGTCACCTGGCGCAGCTCGCCGTCGCGCATGAGATACAGGCGCGAGTCGCCGAGATGCGCCACCAGCACGCGGTTGTCGTAGAAGAGCGAGGCCACCAGCGTGGTGCCCATGCCGGCGTATTGCGGCTGGTTCTGCGCCGCCTGAAAGATGGAGCTGTTCGCCCGCAGCACCTGCTCGCGCAGCAGCCGCGCCGCGATGGTCTGGTTGGTGCGCGGGTCGATCTGGTTGGGCTGCGTGCTCTCGAGCACCTGGCGCATCTCGGTGACGATCACGTTGGTCGCCATGCCGCTCGCCACTTCGCCGGCGTTGTAGCCGCCCATGCCGTCGGCGAGCACCACCAGGCCGTGGGCGGCGTCGGTCGCGATCGAGTCCTCGTTGTGCGAGCGGACCATCCCGGGGTCGGTGCAGCTCGCGATCTCCAGCACTTGCGCGAGGTCCATGCGGCTACATCCCGACTCTCATTTCAGCTCCCCCGGCGCATCCCTTGATGGGTCCCACGGACGGCTCTTATGCGGCTCTAAATAGGCCTGAAACACGGCCTGAAAACAGCGTTATAAACGGCATTTTTGCAGTCAAACCTAAGCTGCGTCAAATGTTTAGGCGCGCGCGGGCCTCGCCCGGCGCGAAAACGCATCTTAAAAGGAGAACGGGCTACTGGCCGAGCGTCGCGCCGGGCTTCACCTGGCCCGAGGAAACGAGCTCCGCGGCGGCCAGCTTCTTGCCGTCGCCGAGCTTCGCCTTGCCGGCGTGAATGCGGCCGCCCTGCGCCGTGATGACGAGGCGGCCGTCCTTCACCTCGACCACCTCGCCGAGCTTGCCCTTGACCGCGCCGAAGGTGCGCGTGAGCTCCTTGCGGCTGTCGAAGAGCTGCAGCTTCACGCCGTTCAGCGTGGTCCAGGCGCCGGGCGCCGGGTCGGACGCCCGGATCAGGTTGTGGATGTAGTCCACGTGGTTCGACCAGTTGACCCGGGCTTCGGCCTCGCGAAACCAGCCCTCGTAGGACGCCTGCGATTCGTCCTGCAGCGCTTCTTTGTGCTTGTTGGAAGTGACCAAATCGGCGGCTTCCAGCATCGCCTGGACCCCCATCGGGAAGAGGCGCTCGAAGTAGACGTTGCCCAGCGTGTCGTTCTCTCCGATCGGCGTCCGCTTCTGCAGGATCACCGCGCCCTCGTCGAGGCCGTCGGTGGGCCGGAAGATGGTGAGCCCGGTCTCCCTGTCGCCGCGGGAAATCGGCCAGTTGATGGAGGAGGGACCGCGGTACTTCGGAAGCAGCGACGGGTGATACTGGATCGTGCCGTGCTTCGGGATCTTCACGAACTCCTGCGGCGCGAACTGCAGCACGAACGCCATGATGCCGATGTCGGCGCTCGCCGCCTTCATCGCTTCGACCGCCTCTGGACCTTTGAGCGACTTGAGCTGGTGGACCTTGAGGCCCTTCTCCGTGGCGGCAACGCGCAGCGCGTCGGGCCTGGCGCCTTCCTTCTCAGGCGCGCAGAATACCGCGCTCACCTGGTCGCCGCGCGCAAGGAACGCTTCGAGCACGGCCTTGCCGAAATCCTGCTGGCCGATGATCGCGATCTTCATCACGCGGCTTTCTTCGGCGGGACGCTGAAGGCGCCCGCGCCTTTGAGGTTCTTGATCCTCGAGTCGTCGTAACCCAGGACTTCTTTCAGGACCTCGTCGGTGTGCTCACCCAGCGTCGGCGAGCGCTTGATCAGCGCCGGCGAAGCCGAGAGCTTGATCGGCATGCCGACGTTGAACCACTTGCCGCGCTGCGGATGGTCGAGCTCCACCCACATGTCGCGCCCGCGCACGTGCTCGTCGGTGGCGAGGTCCTCGGTCGACATGATCGGGCCGCAGGGCACGTCGAGCGGGTTGAGGATCGCCATCAGCTCGCGCTTGGTGTACTTCTCGGCGAATTTGTTGAGCAGCGTCCACATCAGGTTCTGGTTTTTCCTTCGATCCGAAATCTTCGCGAACCTCGGGTCGCTCGCCATGTCCGGCATGCCGACCTCCGGGCCGACGCGCTTGCCGAGGTCTTCCCACACGGCTTCCTGCACCACGACGTAGAGCCAGTCGTTCGCGCCGTGCGGCCTGCAGTGGATCGCGTTGCCGAGCTGGCCGCCGCCCGAGTCGTTGCCCGCGCGCGGCACGTCGCCCATCCCCTTGTACGTCGGGACGGAATACTCCGCCAGATCGCCGCGCGTCAGGCGCTGGTGATCGCGGAACTTGACGCGGCACAGGTTCATGACCCCGTCCATCATCGCCACTTCCACGTACTGGCCCTGCCCGGTCTGCTCGGCCTGCCGCAGCGCCGCGAGCAGCCCGATCGCGAGATGCAGGCCGGTGCCCGAGTCACCGATCTGCGCGCCGGTGACGAACGGCGCGCCGTCGGGCACGCCGGTCGTGCTCATCGCGCCGCCCATCGCCTGCGCCACGTTCTCGTAGGCCTTGAAGTCGCTGTAGGGGCCGCTCGAGCCGAAGCCCTTGATCGAGCCCATCACGATCTTCGGGTTGAGCTCGTGGATCTTCTCCCAGGTGAAGCCGAAGCGGTCGAGCACGCCGGGGCCGAAGTTCTCCATGATGATGTCGCACTTCTTCAGCAGATCGACGAACACCTGCTTGCCCTCGGCGGTCTTCATGTTGACCGTGATCGAGCGCTTGTTGCAGTTGAGCATCGTGAAGTAGAGCGAGTCGGCGTTCGGCACGTCGCGCAGCTGCCCGCGCGTCGCGTCGCCCTGCGGGTTCTCGAACTTGATCACGTCCGCGCCCATCCAGGCGAGGAGCTGCGAGCAGGTAGGGCCGGCCTGGACGTGGGTCATGTCCAGGATGCGTACACCTTTCAGAGCTTCCATGGCTTCACTTCTTCTTCGCGGCTGAAGGATTCAGGCTGGTAATGCGGCCGCTTTCGGTACCCGCCGTTTCGTCGATGACTGCGTTGATGAGCGTGGGCTTCCTCGAGCGGACGGCCTCTTCCATGGCCTTCCTCAGCTCGGCCGGCGTCGCCGCGTTCACGCCGACGCCGCCGAAGGCTTCCATCAGCTTGTCGTAGCGCGCGCCTTTCACGAACACGGTGGGCGCCGGGTCGCGCCCGGTGGGGTCCTGGTCGGTTCCCTTGTACACGCCGTTGTTGTTCATGATGACGATGCAAACCGGCAGGTCGTAGCGGCAGATCGTCTCGACCTCCATGCCGGAGAAGCCGAAGGCGCTGTCGCCTTCCACTGCGATGACCTGCTGCTTCGTCACCACCGCGGCGGCGACGCAGTAGCCCATGCCGACGCCCATGATGCCCCAGGTGCCCACGTCGATGCGCTTCCGCGGCTTGTACATGTCGACGATGGAGCGCGTGAAGTCGAGCGCGTTGGCGCCCTCGTTGACGAACATCGCGTCCGGGTTCGCCTTCACGATGTCGCGCACCACGTTGAGCGCGCTGTGGAAGTTCATCGGCGAGGGATTCTTCGCCAGCGTCTCGGCCATCTTGGCGACGTTGCCGTTCTTCTTCTCGGCGACGGCGTTCAGCCATTCCGCGGGGGGTTTGGACAGAGAACCAGCTTCCTTCAAGAGCGCGGAGACGCAGGACCCGATATCGCCCACCAGCGGCGCGTCGATGCGCACGTTGCTGTCGGCTTCCTGCGGCGAAATGTCGATCTGGATGAACTTCTGGCCACCCCAGTCCTTGTGCCCTTTCCCGCCCCAGGTCTTGCCCTTGCCGTGGGAGAGCAGCCAGTTGAGGCGCGCGCCGATCAGCATCACCACGTCGGCGGCGGGCAGCACGAACGAGCGCGCCGCCGACGCGCACTGCTCGTGCGTGTCGGGCAGCAGGCCTTTCGCCATCGACATCGGCAGATAGGGGATTCCGGTCTTTTCAACCAGCGCCTTGATTTCGGCATCGGCCTGCGCGTACGCAGCGCCCTTTCCGAGGATGACGAGTGGTTTCTTCGCACCCTTAAGGAGATCGAGGGCGCGCTTGACCGCCTCAGGCGCCGGAATCTGCTTGGGCGCGGCATCGACGACTTTGATTAACGTGTTTTTTCCAGAAACGGAATCGATCGATTGCGCGAAAAGCTTGGCAGGCAGGTCGAGATACACGCCGCCGGGACGGCCCGACACCGCGGCGCGGATGGCGCGCGCAATGCCGACGCCGATGTCCTCGGCGTGCAGCACCCGGAAGGCGGCCTTGGCGACGGGCTTGGCGATGGCGAGCTGGTCGAGCTCTTCGTAGTCGCCCTGCTGCAGGTCGACGATCTCGCGCTCGCTCGAGCCGCTGATGAGGATCATCGGAAAGCAGTTGACCGTGGCGTGCGCGAGGGCGTTGAGGCCGTTGAGGAAGCCCGGGGCCGACACCGTGAGGCAGATGCCGGGCTTCTGGGTGAGGAAGCCCGCGATCGAGGCGGCGTAGCCCGCGCTCTGCTCGTGGCGGAAGGACAGCACGCGCATTCCGGCGGCCTGCGCCCGGCGCGTGAGGTCGGTGATCGGAATGCCCGGCAGGCCGTAGATCGTGTCAAGCCCGTTCAGCTTGAGCGCATCGATGACCAGCTGAAAGCCATCGGTCGTCTGTTGCGCGTCGGTGGACGGGCTGGCGGCGGCGACTTGAGGTTCGACAGTCCCCATGAGCGGGCTCCTCGGTTTTCTGCGGTATCGGAGGGACTGTTATGGTAAGAATCGGCCCCGCGCCCCGGCCTTGACTCAGGTCAAGCCGACTAAAATCCACCTCCAATGACGGCCTTCCTCAGCCATCCGCAGCGGAACAGCATCCGCCTGCAAATGCGCCAGAACCTGCTGCTGCAAGGCATGAGCCAGGGGCAGTGGGCAGAGCTCGAGCCTCTCTTGCTGGTGGCCGACTACCGCAAGGGAGACC
>DASXAO010000059.1:0-7466 GCA_036406675.1 Burkholderiales bacterium | reverse complement strand
GCGCTCGAGCCGGTAGCCGAACTGGTGCACCGAGGCGAGCCGCCAGCCGCGCTCGCCGGCGAGGCCGAGCTTGCTGCGCAGCCGGCTCACGTGCGTGTCGACGGTCCGGGTCTGGGCCTTCGCCTGCAGCCCCCAAACCGCCTCGAGCAGGTGCTTCCGTGAGACGACTTTCTCGGCGTGCAGGAGGAAGAACTCGGCGAGCGCGTATTCCTTGTCGGTCAAGTCGACGCGGCGTCCGTCGCAATCCACGGTGCGCGCGCCGCGGTTCAACCTGAACGGCCCCAGCTCGAGGACCTCGGGCGTGGTCTGCGCGCCGCGCAGGCGGCGCGCCACTGCTTCGATGCGCGCGAGAAGCTCCCCTTGGCGCACCGGCTTGGTGATGTAGTCGTCGGCTCCCGCCTGGAGGCCGCGAGCGATGTCGTCATCGCGGTCGCGTGCGGTGGCGAAGATCACGAGCGCGGCGGGCACGCTGGTGCGGATCTCCTTCAGCACCTGCAGGCCGTCGGTATCGGGCAGGTGCCAGTCGAGCAGGTACAGGTCGAAGGATTCGCGCGCAAGCGAGCGCTGCAGCGCGTGCCCGCGGTCGAAGTAGTGGCAGACATGGCCCGCTTCTTCGAGCCACTTGCGGATCAGCGACGCCTGGTCGGAGTCGTCCTCGAGATAGGCGATGCGCATGTCACGCAGCGGCCCGCTCGGCGCCCCGGGCGGTGAAGCGCTGCAGGAGCTCCTGGCGCTTCCGGCGCGCCGCTTCGACGTTGCGCTTCTTGACGTGGCCGAAGCCGCGGATCTCGTCGGGGAGCGAGGCGATCTGGACCGCGGTGGCGTGGTTCTGCGGGTTCAGCGCCGCGAGCAGTTGCTCGACGGTCTGCTCGTATTCGGCGATCAGCCCGCGCTCCATGCGCCGCTCTTCGGTGTGGCCGAACGGATCGAGCGCGGTCCCTCTGAGGAATTTGAAGCTCTTCAGAATCCTGAAGAGCGGCAGGACCCAGGGACCAAAACGGATCTTGCGCGGCTCCCCGGTCAGGGGGTCGGTCTTCGCGAAAAGCGGCGGCGCGAGATAGTAGTACGCCCGGTAATTCCCCTCGAACATGCCCGCGATCTTCTTCCCGAACTCGCCGTCGGCATGCAGCCGCGCGACCTCGTACTCGTCCTTGTAGGCGAGGAGCTTGTGATAGTGGCGCGCGACGGCTTCGGCGAGCTTGGATGAGCCGGCCTTGTCCTGCTCGATCGTCCGAGCCCGGCCGACCAGGGCCCTGTATCGCTCGGCGTAGGCGGCGTTCTGGTAGTCGGCGAGGAACTTCGCGCGCCGCTCGATGAGCTCGTCGAGGTTGCGCGAGAAGTGCTGGTCGATGGGAATGACGTCCGCGGGGGTGGCGATGCGCCTCACCTTTTCCTGGTCGGCTGCGGCGCGCCGGCCCCAGAGGAAGCTTTTCCGGTTGAACTCGACCGCGACAGCGTTCAGCTCGATCGCGCGCTCGAGCGACTCCCCGGCGAGCGGAATCCAGCCTTTCTGGTAGGCGTAGCCGAGCATGAACATGTTGGTCGCGATGGCGTCGCCCATCAAGGCGGTGGCGAGCTCCGTCGCGCCGACGAAATCGCAAGCCTGTGTCGTTTCGCGAATGTCACGCTGGAGATCCGTGCCGGGGAGCTGCCAGTCCGGATTCCTGACGAACTCGGCGGTGGGCGTTACGCTTGCGTTCACCACGGCGCGGGTGCGCGCGGGCGCCATCTTGGCGACCGCTTCGGTGCTCGCCGTCACCACGAGGTCGCAGCCGAGCACGAGGTTTGCGCCGCCGGTATCGAGGCGCGTGGCGTGGATGTCCTGGGCCGTCGCGCCGATCTGCACGTGCGACATCACGGCGCCGTATTTCTGCGCGAGCCCAGACATGTCGAGCACGCTCACGCCCTTGCCCTCGAGGTGCGCCGCCACGCCGATGATCTGGCCGATGGTGATCACCCCGGTGCCGCCGATGCCGGTGATGAGGATTCCATACGCATTGTCCAGCGCGGGAGTCGCCGGCTCCCCGATGGGCGGGAATTCCTCGCTGCCCTTCGCGGCCGACTTGCCCTTCTTCAGCCGGCCGCCCTCGACCGTGACGAAGCTCGGGCAGAAGCCCTTGAGGCACGAGTAGTCCTTGTTGCACGAGGACTGGTTGATGGTCCGCTTGCGTCCGTACTCGGTCTCGAGCGGCTCGACGGAAAGACAGTTCGACTTCACGCTGCAGTCGCCGCAGCCCTCGCACACCCTCTCGTTGATCACGACGCGCTTGGCGGGATCCGGGTACTCGTTGCGCTTGCGCCGGCGGCGCTTCTCCGAGGCGCAGGTCTGGTCGTAGATCAGCGCCGATACACCCTGGATTTCCCGCAATTCTCTCTGCACGGCGTCGAGCTCGTCGCGGTGCCGGATGGTGACGCCCGGGGCCCAGTTGGTGCCGCGCGGGTACTTTTCCGGCTCGTCGGTGACGACGACGATGGGCTGCACGCCTTCCGCGGCGATCTGCCGCGAGATCATCGCCGGGTCGAGCGGCCCGTCGTGGCGCTGGCCGCCGGTCATCGCGACCGCGTCGTTGTATAGGATCTTGTAGGTCATGCTGACCTTGGCCGCCACGGCGGCGCGGATCGCGAGCAGGCCGGAATGGAAGTACGTCCCGTCGCCGAGGTTGGCGAACACGTGCTTCTCGTCGGTGAACGGCGCCTGCCCGACCCAGGGCACCCCTTCGGCGCCCATGTGGGTGAACGTCGCCGTGCTGCGGTTCATCCACACGGCCATGAAATGACAGCCGATGCCCGCCGTGGCGCGGCTGCCCTCGGGGACCCGCGTGGAGGTGTTATGCGGACAGCCCGAGCAGAAATACGGCTGCCTCACCGCGGTCACCCTCGGCTGGCTCAACAATTTTTCCTTGAAATCCAGGAACGCGAGCCGCTCCCGGAACTGCGATCCCAGTGAAGCAACCATATTCAACTTCTCGAGCCGCTGCGCAATCGCACGCGCGACCATCGCCGGGGAGTGCTCGTAGTGCGCGGGCAGGAGCCAGGTGCCCGCCGGCCTGCCGCCGCTGCGGCTCCATTCGCCGCTGTCTTCGAACTTGCCGACCACGCGCGGCGCGCGCACGCCCTCCTTCCAGTTGTAGAGCTCCTCCTTGATCTGGTACTCGATCAGCTGGCGCTTCTCCTCCACCACCACGACTTCCTCGAGCCCCTCGGCGAAGCGCCGCGCGCCCTGCGGCTCGAGCGGCCAGGTCATGGCGACCTTGTAGACGCGCAGGCCGATGTCCCGCGCGACCTGGGCGTCGATTCCCAGGTCGGCGAGCGCCTGCATCACGTCGCCGAAGGACTTGCCCGCGGTGATGATTCCCAGCCTTGCCTTGGGGCTGTCGAAGACGATGCGGTCGAGCGCGTTGGCGCGAGCGTAGGCGAGCGCGGCGTAGACTTTCCAGTCGAGGATGCGCGCTTCCTGCTCGAGGATCGCGTCGGGCCAGCGGATGTTCAGTCCATCCGGCGGCGCGACGAAGTCGGTCGGAAGCTTGATGTTGATTCTGTCCGGATCGACCACCACCGAGGCGCCGGACTCGACCACGTCGGTGACGCATTTGAAAGCCACCCAGCAGCCGGAATAGCGGCTCATCGCGTAGCCGTGCAGGCCTAGGTCGAGATAGTCCTGGACGCTCGCCGGGTTCAAGTGCGGGATCAGGCAGGCCTTGAAGATGTGCTCCGACTGGTGCGGAAGCGTCGAGGACTTCGCGGCGTGGTCGTCGCCCGCGAGCACCAGCACGCCGCCGTGCCTGGAGGTGCCCGCCGCGTTGGCGTGCTTGAACACGTCGCCGCAACGATCGACCCCGGGACCCTTGCCGTACCACATGCCGAAGACGCCGTCGTACCTGGCTTTCGGGAACATCGTGACCTGCTGCGTGCCCCAGATCGCGGCCGCGGCGAGATCCTCGTTGACCCCGGGCTGGAACTTGATGTGGTGCGTCTCGAGGTGCTTCTGCGCGCGCCACAGCGCCTGGTCGAGGCCGCCGAGCGGCGAGCCGCGGTAACCCGAAACGAATCCCGCGGTGTTGAGGCCCGCCAGCTCGTCGCGCGTGCGCTGCAGCATCAGCAGGCGGATCAGCGCCTGCGTTCCGGTGAGAAACACGCGCCCGCGCTCGACGGTGTACTTGTCGTCGAGGCTGAACCGCGCCGGGTCGGCGGGAGCATTCATGTGGCAGGGTCCAAGTCGGCTTCCATTATCGCGCTGAACCGGATCGAGCCTTGATGCGCGGCTTGACGACCACGCGGTCCCAGAAAGGTTCGGGACCGAAGGAGTTCGCGAGAAAATCGATGAAGGCGCGCGTCTTGGCCGGGAGATGACGCCGATGAGGATAGACCGCGTAAATTGCCACGTCGCTGTCGAAGCTATAGCCCGGAAGTAGCGAGACCAGTGCGCCGCTCGAGAGGTGGCGGCGCACGTCCCAGGTCGACTTGAGCGCGATGCCCAGGCCGGCCAGAGCCCACTCGCGCAGCACTTCCCAGTTGTCGCACACATAGCGGCCGCCCACCCGGACCGAGCCAGGTTTGCCGCCCGTATCCCGGTATTCCCAGGTGGCGCCGAAGTCGGATGCGAGCAGGCAGTTGTGCTGCGCCAGCTCGGCAGGGGAAGTCGGTGAACCGTGGCGGCGCAGATACTCGGGGCTGGCGCAGACGACGCGTCGATTGGGGGCGAGCTTGCGCGCGGCGAGCGAAGAGTCCGCCAAGGCGGCGATGCGGATGGCGAGGTCGAAGCCGTCCTCCACGAGGTTGACGCTGCGGTCGGAAAGGCTGAGCGCGAGCTGCACCGCGGGATAGAGCGCCGCGAACTGCGGGACGAGCGGCGCGACATACTGATTGCCGAACGCGGCCGGCAGCGCGACTCGCAGGGTCCCCTGCGGCTCCCGGCGGCCTGCGGAAACCGACGCGTTCGCCTGCTCGATCTCCGAAAGCACCCGGGAGCAGCTCTCGTAGTAGCTCGCGCCCTCGTCGGTGAGGTGCAGGCTGCGGGTGGTGCGATTCACCAGGCGCACCCCTAAACGCGTTTCCAGCGCTGCGAGCCTGCGGCTGACCATGGCGGGAGAGAGGCTCAGCTCGCGGGCGGCCGCCGACAGGCTTCCGGTCGCGACTACCCTCGCGAACACCGCCATCTCGCTGAACGAATCGGCCACTTTTGCATTCTATGCAAAAGTGTTTTGAGGAGAATTCCCGGTCTTGCTATTCCGGTTAAAGGCTGGTACTGTTGCATCGCAGCACCGGTCGCCTCCTCCTCCTCCTCTGGCACCGGAGCTCTAAGGGCGGCCCCATCGGGGTCGCCCTTATTTTTTCTACGGCGGGGTGATCTTCTCGAGGCGGTAGCCGTAGTTGTAGATGGGGACCACGCGGTACCCCGACTCCGGGCGCAGGTCGAGCTTTTTGCGTACTTGGCTGACGTGCGTGTCCACGGTGCGGGTCGCGAGATCTCCGCTTCTTCCCCAAACCGTTTCCTGTAGGTGGCCGCGCGACATGAGGCGACCGATGTTGCGGAACAGCGTAACGGTAAGCTCGAATTCCTTCGGGGTGAGGTCCACCCTGGCCCCGTCCTTGCGCACCTCGTTGCGCTGGGTGTCGATCTCGAACGGCGGAAAAGCGAGCAGCTTCTTCTCTTCGCTCGGATAGGCGCGGCGCAGCAAGGCGTGCACCCGTGCCAGGAGCTCCTGGCGCCGCACCGGCTTCACCATGTAGTCGTCGGCGCCATGCTCCAGCGCGAAAACGATATCCTGCTCGGAGTCGCGAACCGTGACGAAAAGGACCGGCACGCTCTTGGAAACGTTGGCGCGCACCCACATGAGCACCTCGGCCCCGGTAACGTCCGGGACCTGCCAGTCGAGCATGAAGAGGTCGAAGCTCTCGCGGCCGGCCATCTTCATGGCCTCGCGGCCGCTCACGTAGGCGTGGACGTCGTGGCCGTCGTCGGTGATCCAGCGCCGCAGGAGTGCCAGCTGGTCGGGATCGTCTTCTAGAATCGCGATGCGCATTGTTCTCTCCCAGCCGGCAATGATACTGCTATACGGAATTACGATAAGGAAATCATGCGCATTGCCCTGATTGGGGGAGGGACTATCGCGCGCCTGGTACTCGAGCACGCGCGCAGCGCCAGCCTTGGGCGCTTCGAGGTGGTCGCCTTGATGGGCCGGCCCGGCGGTGCGCCGCGCGCACGCGAGCTGGCACGAGAATTTTCCGTGAAATATGTCGACAGCCGCGCCGCCCTGGCGTCAGAAAAGCCGCAGGCCGTGATCGAGGCAGCCTCGCACGCGGCGGTGAAGCAGCATCTCGTCCCGCTGCTCGATGCCGGCTTCGCCGTGGTCGTGCTCTCCGCCGGCGCGCTGATCGACGACGCGCTGCGCGAAGCCGCGGAAGGCGCGGCGCGGCGCAGCGGCGCGCTGCTCTTCGTGCCTTCGGGCGGGATCGGCGGCCTCGACGCGCTTCGCACGGCTTGTCTCGCCGGCGTCGACGAGGCCTCGATCGAGGTCGCCAAGCCGCCGCAGGCGTGGAAGGAGATCGCCTATGTCGAAAGCCGGGGCTTCGCGCTCGACGACCTGAAAGGCCCGCTAACGCTCTTCGAAGGCAGCGCGCGCGAGGGGGTGCCGCACTTCCCGCAGAACGTCAACATCGCGGCGATCTTGGCGCTGGGCGGAATCGGACCGGACCGGACGCGGCTCAAGGTCGTGGCCGATCCCGGGCTGACCCTGAACACCCACACCATCCGCGTATCGGGCCGCTCCGGGCGCTTCACCTTTCGCTTCGAGAACGTCCCTGCGCCCGAGAATCCGAAGACTTCCTGGCTCGCCTGCTACAGCGCGCTCGCGGCGCTCCAGGTGCTCGGTTCGCCGATTCGATACGGAACATAGGAATTTCCGCCGCTTTTCTTGACCAAGCGTCGGATAATTCGCATAATTTCGGGTTCCGCCGGAGGGGTGCCCGAGCGGCTAAAGGGGGCAGACTGTAAATCTGTTGGCCTTGCGCCTACGTTGGTTCGAATCCAACCCCCTCCACCAGCTTTCAGGGCGCCCGGAGCGGAAAGTAGGCGGGTGAAGCGACCGGTTCGTTGGTCAAACTGAGGATCGATTAGAAGGCGGGTGTAGCTCAATGGTAGAGCAGAAGCCTTCCAAGCTTATGACGAGGGTTCGATTCCCTTCACCCGCTCCACAAAACCGGATGACTTCCCAGTATTCGCCCATGTAGCTCAGTGGTAGAGCACTCCCTTGGTAAGGGAGAGGTCATGCGTTCAATCCGCATCATGGGCACCAGAGGCACACCAGGAAAACGAGATGGCAAAAGGCAAATTCGAGCGCACCAAGCCCCACGTGAACGTGGGCACGATTGGTCACGTGGATCATGGCAAGACGACGCTGACGGCGGCGATGACGCACATCCTGGCGAAGAAGTACGGTGGGGAGGCGAAGAACTACGATCAGATT
>DASXAO010000058.1:0-4644 GCA_036406675.1 Burkholderiales bacterium | reverse complement strand
ACCGTGTTGACGCTGACCGCGGTGAACGCGCCGTCCTCGTCCTTGTAGGCGGGATCGATCGCCTCGAAGCCTTCCGGCTTGAACAGGAGCAGCGCGCCCGCCTTCTTCCAGCGGCCGAAGTCCTGGATGGTCTGGAAGATCGCGAGATCGGTCTCCATGCGCTTGGCCGCGAGCTGCTGCTCGATCCGCCGGTTGAGGCCGTTGCTCAGCCCGCCGGTGAGGGTGACAGCGACGCCGGGAAAGCGCTGCTCGAAGTCCCGGATCCAGCGGTCGTGCGAGCCGGTGGGCCCGGCGCCGTAGAGTGCGAGCGTCTGCTCGAGCCTCGCCTTGGCGTAGAGCTCGTCCATGCTCTCGGCCCGCGCGAGGCTCGCGCCGGCCACGAGCGCGGCGACAACCGGGAACAGCAATCGAAGTGTTGCTAAGGCGCGCATGGTGACTCCCGGATCTCAAAAGCCAGACGCCGGAAAGCATAACGCCGGCCGCGCGCGCTCGCGAGGCCGGCGTTGTCTCTTTCACGCGGCGGGCTGACGCCGCCGCGACGCGATGGCGCTCAGTTGATGCTCGTCGCCACCGAGGCGGCGCGGTGCGAGCTCATCGGCAGCACCACGACCTTGGTGCCCACATGCACGCGGTTGTAGAGGTCGATCACGTCCTCGTTGACGAGGCGGATGCAGCCCGACGAGACGTGCTGGCCGATGGTCTCCGGCGCGTTGGTGCCGTGGATGCGATAGACCGAGCCGCTCAGATAGAGCGCGCGCGCCCCGAGCGGGTTGGTCTCGCCGCCGGCCACGAAGCGCGGCAGATAGGGCTGGCGGCGGATCATCTCCGGCGGCGGCGTCCAGTCCGGCCACGCGGCCTTGCGCTCGATGGTCTTGCTGCCCGACCAGGTGAAGCCCTCGCGGCCGACGCCGATGCCGTAACGCATGGCCTTGCCGCCGGGCATCACCAGATAGAGGAAGGTGTTCGGCGTATCGACAATGATCGTGCCCGGCGCCTCGCTGGTCCGGTAGTCGACGATCTGGCGGCGAAACTCGGAGCGCAGGTCGGTCGCGTCCTCGTTCGGATCGGCGTAAGCGGGCGAGTTGGCATAGGCGGGCGCGCTTGCGGGCGGGCGCATCGACCCGAACAGCGCCTCGAACGGATTGAACGGCTCGGCCGAAGCGGACGAGGTGGAGATGGCGGTGGCCGCGACCAGCGCCACAAGCGCAGCCGCAGTCCGCAAACGCGAATGTTTGGTCATGGTACGTCCCCCTTGATCGACCATTGGTCGGGCCGGGGGGGCGGGAGGTTCAAAAAGCTTGCCGAAAATTAACCTGCGGAATGGTTAACGGGGGCCGGCGCGGCGAGTTCAACAGGTTGAGATTACTCGGCTTTCTTGCCCGCGGCGTGCCAGCCGACGGCGGCGTCGGCGACCGCGTCGGTGGAGGCGAAATAGGGCTTGATGTCGATGAGCGGGGTGTCATCGAGGCAGTCGAGGCCAACCACCGAGAGCCGGTTACCATCGACCTCCAGGAGGCGCACCACGCTCATGGCAATCGGATTGGGCCTTGCCGGCGAGCGCAGCGCGAAGGTGCCGCGCGGGACCCCGTAATGCCGGGGCACCTGCAGCAGGAGGTCGCGCCGCGAGCGGTTCATCCAATAGAGCACGACCAGGTGGCTGCAACTCTCGACCCCGGCCAGCGCCGGCGTCCAGCGCTCGTCAATGATGAGGCTGCAGACGGCCTCCGATTCGCGTGCATTCTTCGGGCAGTCCTCGCGCCGCTTCCAGGGCGTGCGGATGCGGCCGATGAAATAGAGCGAAGCGTCGAACCGTTCGGGCAAAGCGACCGCGGTCTCGCCCTCGCGAATGCCGAAATCATCCTCGTCCATGGAGGCTCCCAAGAGAGCGAATGAGCTGCGCTCAAGCGCGGGCCGGTCGAGCGCCGGCAAGGCGCGCAAGCCGGTCAGCAAGAATCATGGATTGAGGGCTGCAGCGGGGCAATGACCCTGCGTGGGCGGCGCTTCGCCGGAGCCTTGCAATGCCCGATTTAACCGTATAAAGATATCTTTATATGCTCGCCGAAAATGCGGGGACCACAAATCGAAACGCGGGAAGCTGCCCACGTGCCCACCTCCGCCCATCTGCCCTTCGAGACGCTCAACGGCGCGCTCAAGGCCGCCGGCGAAGGCACGCGGCTGCGCATTCTCGCGCTGCTGGCGGAAACCGAGCTGACCGTGTCCGATCTCACCACCATCCTGCGCCAATCGCAGCCGCGGATTTCGCGCCATCTGCGGCTCCTCGCCGAGGCCGGGCTGGTCGAGCGCTTCCGCGAGGGCTCGTGGGCGTTCTTCCGCCTGGGCGAGCGCGGCGGGGCGGCCGCAGTCGCGCGCGAGCTCATCGCGCGCCTTGATCCTGCCGACGCGACGCTGGCGCGCGATCGCGAGCGGCTCACGGCGGTGCGGATACAGCGCAATGCGCTCGCGCAGGTTTATTTCAGCAATCACGCCGCCGAGTGGGACCGCATTCGCAAGCTGCATGTCGCCGACGAGGCGGTCGAGCAGGCGATCAGTGCCGCGCTGGCGGACGTCCCGATCGAGGCGTTGCTCGACCTCGGCACCGGCACCGGGCGCATGCTCGAGCTGTTCGGTCCGCGCATCGAGCGCGGCCTCGGGCTCGATCTGTCGCTCGACATGCTGGCGCTCGCACGCACGCGGCTCGACCGCGCCGGGCTCAAGCATTGCAGCGTGCGCCACGGCGACATCTACGACCTCGCGCTGCCGAAGGATGCCTTCGATGTCGTCGTCATCCATCAGGTGCTGCACTTCCTCGACGACGGCGCGCGCGCGATCGCCGAGGCGGTGCGCGTGCTGCGTCCGGGCGGCCGCCTGCTGGTGGTCGACTTCGCTCCCCACGATCTCGAGTTCCTGCGCGACGAGCACGCGCATCGCCGGCTCGGCTTTTCCGCCGACACGGTGACCCAATGGATGAAAGCCGCCGGACTGAACATGGTGCTGCAGCAGAACCTCGCGCCTGAGCCGGCCTCCGAAGGCAAGATCGCGGTCTCGCTCTGGCTCGGGCAGGATGTACGCGTGGCGCTCCCCACCACCATCGCGCGCGAGGTGGCGTGATGACCGTTGCCACCCGTGCCAGCCGTTTCGTGCATGACGCCGGCGAGAAGTCGCCTGCGCGGCCGCGCATCCGCGTCTCCTTCGAGTTCTTCCCGCCGAAGACGGAAGAGATGGAGAAGACGCTGTGGGAGTCGATCACGCGCCTGGCGCCGCTCCAGCCCAGCTTCGTCTCGGTCACCTACGGCGCCGGCGGCTCGACGCGCGAGCGCACGCACGCGACCGTCAAACGTATCCTTGCTGACACCGCGCTCACGCCGGCGGCACACCTGACCTGCGTCGCCGCCACCCGCGCGGAGATCGACGCCGTGATCGGCAATTATTGCGCCGCCGGCGTGCGCCATATCGTGGCGCTGCGCGGCGATCCGATCGGCGGCATCGACGAGCGCTACGCCCCGCATCCCGGCGGCTATCGCAACGCCGCCGACCTCGTCGCCGGGATCAAGCGCCTCGCCGAGGTCGAGGTGTCGGTCTCCGCCTATCCGGAGAAGCATCCGGACAGTCCGACGGTCGCGGCCGATCTCGACATGCTCGCGGCCAAGGTCGATGCCGGCGCCGCGCGCGCCATCACCCAGTTCTTCTTCGAGAACGACCTCTACTTCCGCTACCTCGAGCGCGTGCGCGCGCGCGGCATCAACGTGCCGGTGGTGCCGGGCATCCTGCCGGTGCAGAATTTCAAGCAGGCGAAAAATTTCGCCGCGCGCTGCGGCGCCTCGGTGCCGGCCTGGCTCGCACACCGCTTCGACGGCCTCGACGATGATCCCGCGACCCGCAAGCTCATCGCTGCGGCGGTCGCCGCCGAGCAGGTGCTCGATCTCGTCGACCGCGGCGTCACCGACTTCCACTTCTACACCATGAACCGGGCCGACCTGGTCTACGCGATCTGCCACTTGCTGGGCCTGCGACCGAGCCACGCGTCCGAGCAGGCGCCCGTTGCGCCGCCCGCGAAAGAGAAGGCGAGGGGGGTCGGGTGATGCAAGCCGGCACCGCAGCATCTCCCACCGAGCACACCCTTCGCCGGCTCGCCGCGGAGCGCATCCTGGTGCTCGACGGCGCCATGGGCACCATGATCCAGTCGCTCGGGCTCGACGAGGAGGGCTATCGCGGCGCGCGCTTCGATGCCTGGAATCGCGAGGTGCGCGGCAACAACGACCTGCTCATCCTCAGCCAGCCGGCGAAGATCCGCGACATTCATCTCGCTTATTTCCGCGCCGGCGCCGACATCGTCTCGACCAATACGTTTTCCTCGACCCGCATCGCGCAGGCCGATTACGGCATGTCGAACATCGCCTACGAGCTGAACTGCGAGGGCGCGCGGCTGGCGCGGGAGGCGGCCACCAGGGCCGCCAACGAAGACGGCCGTCCGCGCTTCGTCGCCGGCGCGCTCGGCCCGACCAATCGCACCGCCTCGATCTCGCCCGACGTCGCCAATCCGGGCTTCCGCGCGGTCACCTTCGACGAGCTGCGCAGCGCCTATGCGGAGCAGGCGGAGGCTCTGCTCGCGGGCGGCGCCGACCTCCTCCTGATCGAGACGATCTT
>DASXAO010000057.1:0-13227 GCA_036406675.1 Burkholderiales bacterium | reverse complement strand
CGCGAGGCCGACGAAGAGCGCCCCCTCGGGGTCGCCGAGGAAGGTGATGGCCGCGCCGTCGCCGGTCTCGACCACTACGCGGTCCCGCGGCAGCACCTGCTCCAGCGCCGCGGTGAGCATGTCGTTGAAGGCACGCTTCTGCTTGACCTGGTCGGCGACGCCCTTCTTCGAATAGCCGACGATGTCGATGAAAAGGACGCTGCCGACGAGCGTACGGGTGGCCTGATCCGCCATGCGGGGATTGTCCCCCCGCTCAGCGCATACCCGGGAGGAACCCTTTCATGTTGCGCATCATGCGTTGCAGGTTGCCGCCGCGCATCATCTTCATCATTTTTTGCATTTGCTCGAACTGGCCGAGGAGCTGGTTCACGGCCTGCACCGGCACCCCGGCGCCGGCGGCGATGCGGCGCTTGCGCGACGCCTTGATCAGCTCGGGCCTGGCGCGCTCCTGCGGGGTCATGGAGTTGATGATGCCCTCGATGCGCCGGAACTGCTTGTCGTCCTGGAGCTGCGCCGGGTCGATCTGGCCCACGAGCTGCGCCGGCAGCTTGTCGACGAGCGAGGCGACTCCGCCCATCTTCTTCATCTGGGCGATCTGCTGCTTGAAATCCTCGAGGTCGAAGCCCTTGCCTTTCTTCACCTTCTCGGCGACGCGCTTCGCCTCCTCGAGGTCGATCTTGGCGTGCGCCTCCTCCACCAGCGAGAGGATGTCGCCCATGCCGAGAATGCGTGCGGCCATGCGTTCGGGATGGAACGGCTCGAGTCCCGAGAGCTTCTCGCCCACGCCGGCGAACTTGATCGGCTTGCCCGTGACGTGGCGCACCGAGAGCGCCGCGCCGCCGCGCGCGTCGCCGTCGAGCTTGGTGAGGATGACGCCGGTGAGCGGCAGGCGCTCGTTGAACGCGCGCGCCACGTTGACCGCGTCCTGCCCCTGCATCGCGTCGACCACGAAGAGCGTCTCCACCGGCTCGAGCGCCGCGTGCAGCTCCGCGATCTCGCGCATCATCTCCTCGTCGACCGCGAGCCGCCCGGCCGTGTCGACGAGCAGCACGTCCTGGTAGTGGGTCCGCGCGTAGTCGAGCGCACGGCGCGCGATGTCCACCGGTTTTTCCCCCACTGCGGAGGGAATGAATTGCGCATCCACCTGGGCGGCTACCGTCTTCAGCTGCTCGATCGCTGCAGGACGGTAGACGTCGGCAGAGACGACGGCCACCTTCTTCTTCTGCGCGCCGAGAAACCGCGCGAGCTTGCCGGTGGTGGTGGTCTTGCCCGAGCCCTGCAGCCCGGCCATGAGGATCACCGCCGGCGGCCGCGTCGCCAGGTCGAGGCCTGCCGCCGCCTCGCCCATGAGCGCGGTCAGCTCGCGATGCACCGCCCCGACGAGCGCCTGTCCGGGGGTGAGGCTGCCGACCACTTCGGCGCCGAGCGCCTTGGCACGCACGGCGTCGATGAAGTGCTTCACCACCGGCAGCGCCACGTCCGCCTCCAGCAGCGCGACGCGCACTTCTCGCAGCGCCTCCTGGATGTTCGATTCGGTGAGGCGCGCCTCGCCGCGGATCTGCTTTACGATCTTGGTGAGCCGCGCGGTCAGGTTGTCGAGCATGGGTGATAAACTGGGGAAGTGCCCGACATTGTAATTCACGGCATCGCCTCGGCCATGTACGTGGGCTTGGCGTGGCACTTCTGGAACACGCGCTGGCGCGCAACCGAGGCTAAGCGCGGCCTGCGCGCCTGGGAGCGCGCGGCGATCCTCGCGCCGCTGGCGCTGCACGGCTGGCTCCTCTACGACGGGATCTTCGCGCGCGAGCTGCGCTTCGGCTTCGCCCAGGCGCTCTCCGTGATGATGTTTCTCGGCGTCGCGCTGTACTGGATCGAGAGCCTGTTCTACGACGTGGAGGGCATGCAGCCGCTGGTGCTGCCGCTCGCGGCGCTGGCGGTGCCGCTGCCGGCGATCTTCCCCGGGCTGGCCTCCGCCGGCACGCACGCCAACGCCACCGCGTTCAAGCTGCACCTCGCGCTGGCGATGATCGCCTACAGCCTGTTCATCATCGCGCTGCTGCACGCCACGCTGATGGCGGTGGTCGAGCGCCGCCTCCATCAGAAAGGGAGCTTCTTCGCCGGGCTGCCGCCGCTCCTCACGCTCGAGCAGCTGCTGTTCCGCGTGATCGGAGCGGCGTTCGTGTTCCTCACCCTCACGCTCATCACTGGCATCGCCTTCTCCGAGACGCTCTTCGGCCGCGCCCTGCGCGCGGACCACAAGACGGTGTTCGCGGTGCTGTCGTGGCTCACCTTCGGGCTGCTTCTCGCCGGCCGCGTCCTCTACGGCTGGCGCGGCCGCACGGCGCTGCGCTGGACGCTGTCGGGCTTCATGATGCTGCTCTTCGCCTACGTCGGCAGCCGCTTCGTGCTGGAAGTGCTCCTGCACCGCGCGTAGTGGACGACCTTTCCACCAACTGGATGATCGGCGCGCTGCTCGTGCTGCTCGTCCTGTCGGCGTTCTTCTCCATCGCCGAGACGGCGATGATGGCGTTCAACCGCTATCGTCTCAAGCACCTGGTCGCGCGCGGCGATTCCGGGGCGCTGCGCGTGGCCGAGCTCCTCAGGCGCACCGACCGCCTGCTCGGCGGCATCCTGATCGGGAACACGCTGGTCATCGCCGCGGCGAGCACGCTCTCCAGCCTGATCGCGGTGCGCTTCCTGGGCCAGGACAAGCTCGCCTACGCCATCGGCACGCTGGTGATCTCGTTCCTCATCATCGTGTTCGCCGAGATCACGCCGAAGGTGATCGGCGCCACGTTCCCTGAGCGCACCGCGCTCATCCTCTCCTACCCGATCAAGCTGACGCTGCGCGTCCTCGATCCGGCGGCCTGGTTCGTGAACCTCTTCGTGCGGCCGCTCCTGTGGGCGCTGCGCATCCGCACCGGCGAGAGCGCCGACGCGCCCAAGCTCTCCACCGAGGAGATCCGCACCCTGGTGCTCGAGTCCTCGAGCTTCATGCCGAAGAAGCACCTCGCGATCCTCATGAACCTGTTCGACGTCGGCGCGGTGACGGTCCAGGACATCATGGTGCCGCGCGCGCGCATCGAGTCGATCAGGCTCGAGGACGAGATCGACACCATCGCGCACCAGCTCGCCACCAGCTACCACCAGCGGCTGCCGGTGTTCCGGGGCGCGCGCGGCGAGGTGGCCGGCGTGCTGCACCTGCGGCGCGTGCTCGCGCCGCTGCGCGACGGCGCGCTCGACCAGGCGCTGCTCGAGTCGCTGGTAGTGCCGCCCTATTTCGTGCCGGCGACCACCCCGGTGCTGTCGCAGCTGCAGTACTTCCAGGAGAACCGCGAGCGCATGGCGCTGGTCGTCGACGAGTACGGCGAGCTGATGGGGCTGGTCACCCTCGAGGACATCCTCGAGGAAATCATCGGCAAATTCACCACCTCGCTGCCGACCGCGGGGGCGGCGCTGGCCTGGGACGAGCGGGGAACCGCGGCGGCCGAGGGCACCACGCCGGTCCGGGAGCTGAACCGCTCGCTGGGGCTGACCCTGCCGACCGACGGCCCCAAGACGCTCAACGGCCTGATCCTGGAGCATTTACAGGACATTCCCGAGGCGGACGTCTCGATCAAGATCGGCAACGTACCCATGGAAATCGTTCACGCTCAGGGCCGGACGGTCAAAACTGTGCGGATTTTCCGCCCCGCCGACCCGGTCGAAAGTACAGAGGTGTCAGAAGCTTAGACGCGACTTTTCACGCTTCACAAAAGGCGTCCGGAACGCTATGCTCGGCCGAGGCTAGGGAGAGACTCCAGGGAGCGGTAATGGCAACGGCAGCGGCGGCGGCGAGGCCCAAGGAAATCGTTTTTTCCTGGGAGGGCAAGGACAAGGCAGGCAAGATCGTGCGCGGCGAGATGCGCGCCGGCGGTCAGGCCGTGGTCAACGCGACCCTGCGCCGCCAGGGCATCCTCGTCACCAAGGTCAAGAAGCAGCGCATCGGCCGGCGCGGCAAGGTCACGGAGAAGGACGTCGCGCTCTTCACCCGCCAGCTCGCCACGATGATGAAGGCGGGCGTGCCGCTGCTCCAGTCGTTCGAGATCGTGACGAAGGGCGCCGCGAACCCGGCGGTGGCGAAGCTCCTGAACGAGATCAAGCTCGAAGTGGAGACCGGCTCGCCGCTCGCCGTCGCGTTCCGCAAGCACCCGCTCTACTTCGACGCCCTCTACTGCAACCTGGTGCAGGCCGGCGAGCAGGCGGGGATTCTCGAGAACCTGCTGGACCGCCTCGCCACGTACAAGGAGAAGATCCTCGCCATCAAGTCGAAGATCAAGTCGGCGCTGTTCTATCCGATCGCGATCATCGCGGTGGCGTTCATCATCGTCGCGGTGATCATGATCTTCGTGATTCCGGCGTTCAAGCAGGTGTTCACGAGCTTCGGCGCCGACCTGCCCGCGCCCACATTGCTGGTGATGTCGATCTCCGACTGGTTCGTCGCCTACTGGTACATCATCTTTCCCGCCATCGGCGGCTCGGTGTGGGGCTTTCTCGAGTCCTGGAAGCGCTCGCTCGCGGTGCAGATCTTCATGGACCGGATGATGCTCAAGCTGCCGCTGTTCGGCGACCTGGTGAAGAAGTCGTCGATCGCGCGCTGGACGCGCACGCTCTCCACCATGTTCGCCGCCGGCGTGCCGCTGGTGGAGGCGCTCGAGTCCGTCGGCGGCGCCGCCGGCAACTACGTCTTCGCCGTGGCCACCAAGCAGGTCCAGCAGGAAGTCTCCACCGGCACCTCGCTCACCGTCGCGATGCAGAACTCGGGCGTGTTCCCGTCGATGGTGATCCAGATGTGCTCGATCGGCGAGGAAACCGGCGCGCTCGACGCGATGCTCGGCAAGGTCGCCGACTTCTACGAGCAGGAGGTCGACGACGCCGTTGCGGCGCTGTCGTCGCTGATGGAACCGATGATCATGGTGGTGCTCGGCACGCTCATCGGCGGCATGGTCATCGCCATGTATCTCCCGATCTTCAAAATCGGCCAGGCCGTCTAGCGCATGTCCTCGCTCGGCTGGCTCGCTCAGCCGGCCGCGTTTCCCTGGTTGGCCCTGGTCGTCGGCCTGTGCATCGGCTCGTTCCTCAACGTCGTGATTCACCGCCTGCCGCGCATGATGGAGCGGGAATGGCTCGGCCAGATCCCCGAGATGCTCGAAGAGGCCGAGGCGCTCAGGGGCGAGCCGGGCGGGAAGCGCGTCGCCGACGAGGTGCGCGGCCTGACGCGGGCCGCCCTGGCGGGACACCTCAGCCTTTCGTCCCCGCGCTCGCAGTGCCCGGCCTGCGGCCAGCGCATCGGTGCGCTGCAGAACATACCGGTGTTGAGCTATCTCGCATTGCGCGGAAAATGCGCCCAATGCAAAGCGCGCATCAGTCCGGGATATCCGCTGGTCGAGCTGGCGGCCGGCGTGGGCGCGTTCTACTGCGCCTATCATTTCGGGTTCGGCCTCAAGGCGCTCGCGGCGGCGGCGTTCCTCTGGTGTGTCATCGCCCTCGCGCTGATCGACCAGAAGACCGGCTATCTGCCCGACGACATCACCCTGCCGCTGATGTGGCTCGGCCTGCTCGCCAACCTGGCGGGAGCATTCGTGCCGCTCGGCGAGGCGGTGATCGGCGCGGTCGCCGGGTACATGGTGCTGTGGTCGGTGAACGCGATCTTCCGGGCGGTCCGCGGCGTCGAGGGAATGGGATACGGTGACTTCAAGATGACCGCGGCGGTCGCCGCTTTCCTCGGCTGGCGCGAGCTCTTCATGGTGATCCTGCTGTCGTCCTTCGTCGGCCTCGTCTTCGGCAGCGCGCAGATGATCGCCGCGCGCCGCGGCCTGGACTGGAAATTCAAGTTCCACTTCGGACCGTACATCGCCATCGCGGGCGTGATTGCGCTCTTCTGGGGCAACGAGATCGCACGCCGGCTCCCCATGCTGCGGCCGCTGGGATGAGCTTCGTAGTGGGCCTCACCGGCGGGATCGGCAGCGGCAAGAGCGCCGCGGCCGCCGAGTTCGGGCGGCTGGGCGCCGCCGTGGTGGACACCGACGCCATCGCGCACGAGCTGACCGTGGCCGGCGGCGGCGCGATTCCCGAAGTCCGGCGCGTGTTCGGAGCGGCAGCCATCGACGCCTCGGGCGCGATGGACCGCGGCAAGATGCGCGCGCGGGTGTTCGCCGACCCGGGAGCGAAGAAAGCGCTCGAGGCGCTGCTGCATCCCCTGATCCGCGAGGAGTCGCAGCGGCGCATCGCCGCCACGCGCTCGCCTTACGTGATTTACGTGGTGCCGCTCCTCGTCGAGTCGGCCGACTATCGCCAGCGCGTCGACCGCGTGCTGGTGATCGACGCGCCCGAGGAGCTGCAGGTCGAGCGCGTGCGCAGCCGCAGCGGGCTGTCGGAAGCCGAGGTGCGCGCGATCGTAGCTGCGCAGGCGACACGCGCTCAGCGCCTCGCCGCGGCCGACGACGTGATCGAGAATCGCGGTACCATTGACGCCCTGCGCGAGCAGGTCGCGGCGCTTCACCGCAAGTACCTCGAATACGGCCAGGCAGCCCAGTGATCACGTACGAGTACCCGCTCAACGAGCGCATCCGCACCCTGCTGCGGCTGGAGGACCTGTTCGAGCGCTCGCGCCACTTCGTGGCGCGCACCGATCCGCAGGACCACCACATGGCGCTGCTCACGCTGTTCGAGATCCTGGAAGTCGCCAGCCGCGCCGACCTCAAGTCCGACCTGCTGCAGGAGCTCGAGCGCCAGAAGCAGGTGCTGCTGTCCTTCCGCAACAATCCCGAGATCGCCGAGGCGGCGCTCGCGGGCGTGCTGCGCGACATCGAGCAGGCCGCGGCGGCCCTGTTCTCGATGACCGGCAAGATCGGCCAATATCTGCGCGAGAACGACTGGCTCATGTCGATCAAGCAGCGCACCGGGATCCCGGGCGGCGCGTGCGAGTTCGACCTGCCCTCGTACCACTACTGGCTGCATCGCCCGGCCACCGAGCGCACCGGCCAGCTCGCGGCGTGGACCGCGCCGCTCTATCCGCTGCGCGACGGCTCGGCGATCATCCTGCGCATCCTGCGCGAGTCGGGCAAGCCCCAGTCGCTCAACGCGCCGCAGGGAATGTTCCAGCAGATGCTCGGCGGCAAGACCGCGCAGATGCTGCGCCTGCGCCTCGACCCCTCGATGCCCTGCGTGCCGGAGATCAGCGCCAACAAGTACGTGCTCAACATCCGCTTCATGGCGCAGAACACCGAGGACAACCGGCCGCGCACCGCCGACTGGGACGTGCGCTTCGAGCTCACCTTCTGCAATCTGTGAAAACCGTGCCGTGCCCGCGCTGCGGCGCGCCGAGCGCGTTCAGCCGCGACAACAAGTGGCGCCCGTTCTGCAGCGAGCGCTGCAAGATGATCGACCTCGGCGCGTGGGCGACCGAGTCCTATCGCATGCCCGCGGAAGACCAGGAACCGCCGCAGGACGAACCTAGCTCCAAGCCCCCCGGATCATAGCGACGCCGTGTGCGCCAGCGCGCCAGGCGTCTTCCAGGTCGGCGCGCGTCAGGCCGCCGATCGCGTAGACGGGAATCGTGAGGCTCTCGGCGAGCTCGGCAAACGCATTCCATCCCATCGCCGCGGCATGCGGATGGGAGGCTGTGGCCTTGACCGGTCCGAGGACGACGAAATCGAGCTCGAGCTGCATGGCGCGCTCGAGCTCCTCGCGGCTGTGGCATGAGGCGGCGACCAGCATGCCGCCCGGCCTTTCCTTCAGGTTCATCAGCTCCGATGCGGTGAAGTGAATGCCGTCCGCGTCGGGATGCGGAGTCTTCACCATGACTTTGCAGCCGCAGCGATGCGCGCGGCCGATGGCGGCGTCGCAGAACATCCGGCGCTCTTCGTCGCCAAGGCCCGGCTCGCGCAGCTGAACCAGTTTGAGCCCTTGCTCGAGCCGGCGTTGCAGCTTGTCGAGCATTGCATCGGTCCCCCATCGCGCCGCGTCGGTCACGGCGTACTCCACCGGAAGCGCGAGCGAGGCGAGAACCGGCGCGTTCGCGGGCAACATCGGCGCGGCCGTTGCCGCGCCGGCGCTCTGCCAGGCAATGGCCTGCCCCTCCTTCGGGTGCGGTTCGCCCCGCCAACGGACGACGCGGAAGAAATTGAGGCGCACGGTGCCGTGCGGATAGGTGAACACGCGCGTGATCCACGGATACACGGTCTCGACGTCGATGCCGAGCTCCTCGTGGAGCTCGCGCGAGAGCGCCTGCGCCGCCGGCTCGCCGGGCTCCGCCTTGCCGCCCGGGAATTCCCAGTAGCCGGCGTAGACCTTGCCGGGCGGCCGCTGGGCGAGGAGGAAGGCGCCGTCGGGCCGCTGGATCACGGCCGCCGCGACCTCGATCACCTCACTTCTTTTTCGAATGTCGACCAGCCCAGTCTCGAGCGAACTGATAGGCGACGCGACCGCTGCGCGAGCCGCGCTGCAGCGCCCACTGCAGGGCCTCCTCGTGCGCGCCGTCGGAAGCGCAGCCGAGCGTCTTCAGCCAGTGATCGACGATCGCGAGGTACTCGTCCTGGTCGAAGGGATAGAAGGTCACCCAGAGGCCGAAGCGCTCGGAGAGCGAGATCTTTTCCTCCACGGTCTCGCCCGGGTGGATTTCGTCGCCGACGTAGCGCGTCTCGAGGTTCTCCGCCATGTATTCGGGCATCAGGTGGCGCCGGTTCGAGGTGGCGCAGATGAGGAGGTTGTCGGAGGTGGTGGAAATGGAGCCATCGAGCGCCACCTTGAGCGCGATGTAGCCGTCCTCGGCGCCGTGGAACGTAAGGTCGTCGCAGAAGAGCAGGAAGCGCTCCTTGCGCGGCGCCACCAGGTCGACAATGTAAGGCAGGTCGACGAGATCGTTTTTCTCGACCTCGATCAGCCGCAGGCCCTGCCCGGAGTACTTGTTCAGCAGGCCCTTCACGATCGAGGACTTGCCGGTGCCGCGCGCCCCGGTGAGGAGCACGTTGTTCGCGGGCTTGCCTTCGATGAACTGGCGGGCGTTCTGCTCCACGCGCTCGATCTGCCTGTCGATGCCGCGCAGGTCCGACAGCTTGATCTTGTGCACGTGCCGCACCGGCTGCAGCCAGCCTGCCGCGGCGCTGTTGGCCGTGCCGCGGCGACCGGACGCGCGCCAGCGGAAGGCCACGCTCGCGTCCCAGTCGGTCTGCGGCGCGGGCGGCGGGAGGAGTTGCTCGAGGCGCTGCAGGATTTTTTCGAGGTCTCTACTCAAGTGCGGTACTCGGCGTTGATTTTCACGTAGTCGAACGAGAAGTCGCAACTCCACACCTTGGCCTCTGCCTTGCCGCGGTTCAGGACCGCGCGCACGGTGAACTCCGGCTTCTTCATCGCGGCGATGGCGGACTCTTCGCGGTACGCCGGATTGCGGCCGCCGCGTTTCGCCACCAGCACCTCGTCGATGTACAGGTCCACCCGGGCGGTGTCGAGCGCGACGCCGGCGTTGCCGATCGCCGCGAGGATCCGTCCGAGGTTCGGATCGGAGGCGAAGAACGCGGTCTTGACGAGCGGCGAATGAGCGATCGCGTAGGCGATGCGCCGGCATTCCGCGGCGCTGCGCCCGCGCTCCACGCGCACGGTCACGAACTTCGTCGCGCCCTCGCCGTCGCGCACGATGGCCTGGGCCAGCTTTTCGGAGACCTCGGAAGCCGCGGCCTCCAGGCGCGCGAGGTCGCTCTTCGTCCGCGCTGCCGGACCCGCGCCGGTGGAGATGAGCAGGAACGAGTCGTTGGTCGAGGTATCGCCGTCCACCGTGATGCAGTTGAAAGACCGGTCGGCCACCCGGCGCAGCATGCCCTGCAGATCCTTTTTCGAAACCGAGGCGTCGGTGGCAACGAAGCCGAGCATGGTCGCCATGTCGGGCCGGATCATGCCCGCCCCCTTGGCGATGCCGGTGACGGTGACTTCTCCCGTCGAAATTCTCGTCTTCGTGGAAAAGGCCTTCGGCACCGTGTCGGTCGTCATGATCGCTTCGGCCGCCGACAGCCAGTCGCTTCGCGCGCCGAGCGCCTGAGGCAGTCCCGCCTCGATGCGCTCGACCGGCAGCGGCTCCATGATCACGCCGGTGGAGAACGGCAGCACCTGGCCCGCCTTGCATTTCACCAGGCCCGCCAGGGATTCGCAGACGCGTCGAGCGCGCTTGAGGCCCTCGTCGCCGGTGCCCGCGTTGGCGTTCCCGGTGTTCACGACCAGCGCCCGGATCTCGTTCTTCAGGTTCTGCCTGCAGAGGAGGACCGGAGCCGCGCAGAAGCGGTTCCGCGTGAACACGCCGGCGACGGCGCTGCCCGCCGGCAGGCGCACGACCAGCAGGTCCTTGCGATCGGCCTTCTTGATGCCGGCCCTGGCGACGCCGAGTTCCAGGCCGGCGACCGGATGCAGCGCACCCGGCTCCGGCGGCGGCAGGTTTACCGCCATGACCTCATCTCCCTTCGAGCCTTCCTAGTTCAGCTTGCCGTGGCAGTGCTTGTATTTCTTCCCCGAGCCGCAGGGGCAGAGCTCGTTGCGCCCCACCTTCGGCATGGCGCGGCTGATCGGCCGCTTCTTGGTCGCCGCCTCGGCGATCGCCACGTCGCCGTTGCCGCCGTATTCCGGCTCGGCCTCGTCCACGCCGTTCGAGCTGGCGTGCTGCGTGCGGACGTTCTCGACGTGCTGCGTGTCGTCGGCCTTGATTTCCTCCGGCGTGCCGACCTTGAGCAGCATGAGGTGCTTGGTCACCTCGAGCTTCACCGACTCGACCATCGCGCCAAACAGCTCGAACGCCTCGCGCTTGTACTCCTGCTTGGGGTTTTTCTGGGCGTAGCCGCGGAGGTGGATTCCCTGGCGCAGGTGGTCGAGCGCGGCCAGGTGCTCGCGCCAATGGGCGTCCAGGATCTGCAGCATTACGTAGCGCTCGTAGTTGCGCAGCTGGGACTCCGCGCCGGGCGGAATCTTGCCGAGGTACGCCTCGCCGGCTTTCGCCAGGATGCGCTCGAGGAACGCCTCGGGCTGCAGCTCGGACTCGCTTTCCAGCCAGGCGCGCACCGGCAGCTCGAGCTGCATCTCGGCCTTGAGCGCGGTTTCGAGCCCCGCGATGTCCCACTGCTCCTCGACGCTGTCCTCGGGAATGAAGCCGCGAAAGAGATCGGTGATCACGCCCGCGCGCAGGTCGGCGATGCGCGGCAGGACGTCGCTGGACTCCAGCAGCTCGTTCCTCAGCGCGTAGATCTCTTTCCTCTGGTCGTTCGCGACGTCGTCGTACTCGAGCAGCTGCTTGCGGATGTCGAAGTTGCGCGCCTCGACCTTCCTCTGCGCGCTCTCGATGGAGCGCGTCACCATGGTGTGCTCGATCGCCTCGCCCTCGGGCATCTTCAGCATCACCATGATGCGGTTGATGCGCTCGCCGGCGAAGATGCGCAGCAGCGGATCCTCGAGCGACATGTAGAAGCGCGAGCTGCCGGGGTCGCCCTGGCGCCCGGAGCGGCCGCGCAGCTGGTTGTCGACGCGCCGCGATTCGTGGCGCTCGGTGCCGATGATGTGCAGCCCGCCGGCCTTCAGCACCTGGTCGTGCAGGTACTGCCACTCGCCGCGCAGCTGCTCCACCCGTTCGCGTTTCTCGTCGGCGCTCAGGTCGGGATCGGCCTCGACGAAATCGCACTGCTTGTCGACGTTGCCGCCGAGCACGATGTCGGTGCCGCGCCCGGCCATGTTGGTGGCGATGGTGATCATTTTCGGCCGCCCCGCCTGGGCGACGATCTGCGCCTCGCGCTCGTGCTGCTTCGCGTTCAGGAGCTGATGCGGCAGCTTCTCCTTCTGCAGCATTCCCGAAAGCAGCTCGTTGTTCTCGATCGAGGTGGTGCCGACCAGCACCGGCTGGCCGCGCGCCTGGCAGTCCTTGATGTCCTTGATCACCGCCTGGTACCTCTCCTTAGCCGTGCGGTAGACCTGGTCGAGGCGGTCGGCGCGGATCATCGCCTTGTGGGTGGGAATCACCACCACCTCCAGGCCGTAGATCTGCTGGAACTCGTAGGCCTCGGTGTCGGCGGTTCCGGTCATGCCGGCGAGCTTGCCGTACATGCGGAAGTAGTTCTGGAAGGTGATCGAAGCGAGAGTCTGGTTCTCGTTCTGGATGCCCGCGCCCTCCTTCGCCTCGACGGCCTGGTGCAGGCCGTCGGACCAGCGCCGGCCGTGCATCAGGCGGCCGGTGAACTCGTCGACGATGATGACCTCGTCGTTCTGCACCACGTAGTGCTGGTCGCGGTGGAAGAGATGGTGCGCGCGCAGCGCCGCCGTGAGGTGATGGAAGAGATTGATGTACGCGGGCTCGTACAGGCTCGCCCCTTCGGGCAGCATGCCGATGCGGGACAGGATCTCCTCGGCGTGCTGGTGGCCGGCCTCCGAGAGCACGATCTGGTGGTTCTTCTCGTCGACGTAGAAGTCCCCCGGCGGCTCGGGCTGGTCGGGCTTCTTCTCCTCCTTCTGTCGCGTGAGGAGCGGCGGCACCTGGTTCATGCGCTGGTAGATCTCGGTGCGGTCCTCGGCCTGCCCCGAGATGATGAGCGGGGTGCGCGCCTCGTCGATCAGGATCGAGTCCACCTCGTCGACGATGGCATACGCGAGGCCGCGCTGGAACCGCTCCTCGACGTGCATGGCCATGTTGTCGCGCAGGTAATCGAAGCCGAACTCGTTGTTGGTGCCGTAGGTGATGTCGGCCGCGTAGGCGCGCCGCTTCGCCTCGGGCTCCATGTGGGGCAGGTTCACGCCCACGGTGAGGCCGAGGAAGCGGTAGATCTTGCCCATCCACTCGGCGTCGCGGGTCGCGAGGTAGTCGTTGACCGTCACGATGTGCACGCTCTTGCCGGCGAGCGCGTTCAGGTAGGCCGGCAGCGTGGCGACCAGCGTCTTGCCCTCGCCGGTCTTCATCTCCGCGATCTTGCCGTAGTGGAGCACCATGCCGCCGATGAGCTGCACGTCGAAGTGGCGCATGCGCAGGGTGCGCTTGGAAGCCTCGCGCACCACGGCGAAAGCCTCCGGCAGGAGTTCGTCCAGCGTGGCGCCCTCGGCGCAGCGCTTCTTCAGCTCCTCGGTCTTGCCGCGCAGCTCCGGATCGGAAAGCTTGGCCATCGCCGGCTCGAGCGCGTTGATCGACGCGACGGTGCGCCGGTACTGCTTCAGCAGGCGTTCGTTCCTGCT
>DASXAO010000056.1:0-10041 GCA_036406675.1 Burkholderiales bacterium | reverse complement strand
TGGATCAGGTCGGTGCAGAAGATGGCCCACAGGCAGCCGAGGGTCACCGGCAGGTTCATGTCGAACCCGTCGCCCATCTTGGCCTTCTGGTCCAGCTCGTCCTGGGCGAGGAGGAACATGCGGAAGGCGTCGAGCCCGGAGTTGCGCAGGGCCAGCTCGTAGCTCTGGTGGTACTGGCCGAAGCGGCACGCGCCGCACGAGCCCGCAGTCACATAAATGAAGTCCTTCGAAACACGCTCGGCACCGGCGTGCTTCGCCTGGCTGCGCAGGAAATTCGCGAGATTGCCGGTGGTGAAGCTCGTCGGGCAGCATTGCCCGATGTCGGCGACTTCGCGCCCTGTGAGGAGATCCTGGCGCGTCGCGGTCGGCAGAACCTGGGTGCGGTAGCCGAGGTTCTCCATCGCGCCCTGGATGACGCGTTCGACGCGCCAGTGCAGGCCGCCGAAGAGGACCGTGACCTTGTCGCGTTCCTCCCGGGTAAACGGACGCGGCCTGTAGGCGCGATAGGGTTCCGCGGCGCTGCGCGCCGGCGGCGCGACGCTGCGCACCTTCGGCAAAACTGCGGTCGGGGCCGCGTCCTTCGCGAGTACGACCGGAATCCTGGCGAGCGCGTTGTCGCGCGCGGGCTGCGACCGGTGTGCCATCGTCGAAACCTCCCTTAGGTTCAATTCTGCCCTATCGGCTAGAATTCATCGCCAAGAAGACCAAGGGGGTTCGCGGTGAAAATATATAACCTCGTCGGCTATTCGCTTCTTCTTGTCTATGCGGCGGCCTGCATGTATTTCGCCCCGCCGCATCTCGGTCCCTGGACGGGTTTATCCATTGGTACGGCCTACCTCGTAGCGTGCTGGTTCTTTGCCGGGCTTTATCTGTCCTCCGTGATTCACATGGGGATCGCGCACCGCGCGCTCGAATACAAGGAATGGTTCGTCAAGGGCCTCACGGTGTTCAACAACACCTTCGGGGTCTACGTGAACCCGGTCACCTGGGTCAACCGGCACCGGCTTCACCACACGTTCTCCGACCATCCGGGGGACCCCAACAAGCTCGCCTCCGACGGCTTCTGGCGAACGATGTATCTGTGCGCCTTCCCCTACAAATGCGTAGCCAACGTGGCGCCCGACGAGATCCTGAAGTCCCGGTCGTTTCGGCTGGTCGCGCATCCCGTCTTCGCCGTGGCTTCCCAGGCATTCAATTTCGGGCTGCTGTGGCTCCTCGTGGGAAGCCTGGGCTTCGCGGCCCTGATCTGGCTCGGGACGCGTGTTTTCGCGCTGTGGGTCAACATGATCCAGAACTACTGGACCCACGACCGGCGCTTCGGCTATCGGCGCTACGACGACGAGCGCGACAACGCGATGAACATCGGCGAATGGCTGCCCGTCACCGCGACCTTCAGCGCCTGCCTGCAGAACAACCACCACCATTCCCCTGGCTTTCTGCGCCTGAGCCACGAGGAATCGGAATACGACTTCGGCTTCATGAGCGTCCGGGTCATGAAGGCCCTGGGCCTGGTGCGCCCGACGGGCACGGGCGCCGAGTTGCCCAGGGACGTTTCGCTGCGGGCCCTGAACCTCTAGCGGGCGCTCTGCGCCCTAGACGGACTTCGTCCGGACAAACGGATAAAAGAACTGGGCCCAGAAGCCTCGCGGTATCGGCTCGTTGTGCAGGCCGTAGGTATCCGGCCACCTGTCGCCGGCGGGCAGGTAGTGGGTTCCGAAGATCCTGTCGATCCACGGAAAGTGGATCGCAAAGTTCTTGTCGAGGGCCTCTTTCTGCGACGTGTGGTGCCAGTGGTGGTATCTCGCCTGGATCAGGAACGGCTCCAGCCACTTCACGGTCGGGCCGAAGTTGCAGTGCGTCCAGGTGGCGTGGATGGTCACGAAGAAGAGGTACGCCACGTTGATGTCGTGGGGGAAGATGAGCATCATCGGAGCGAGGATGAACGCTCGCACCACGACGTCGTCCACCAGGTGGGAGCGCGAGCCCGCGATCCAGTCGAGCGCCTTCGAGGAATGGTGGATGGCATGGAAGCGCCACAGCCACGGCACCTTGTGGAAGGCATAGTGAATGGCGTATTCCGCGAGGTCCGCGACCACGGCGGCGAGGAAGAATTGCACCAGCCAGGGCAGGCGGCTGATCGCCCCGGTGACGCTCGCGATGTTCAGGACGGACGTGAGCTGGGTGGCGGGCAGCAGGATCACGAAAGACGTGAGCTGGATCGGCAGGTGCGTGGACAGGAAGTACACGATGTCGGTCAGCCACTCGCTCCGAAAGACGCTTTGCTTCGGATAGGCCGGCCAAAGCACCTCGATGGGCGAGAAGATCAGCGTCATTAGCAGCATGTCCAGCAGGAACCAATCCAGCCCGATGGCCGGGCCGCTGCCCAGCTCTTCGTTGATGGGAACGCTCGCCCCGCCCAGCAGGGTCGCGAGGAGGGCGAACGACATTCCGGTCAAAGCCAGGACCTTCTTCCGCCGCAGCATCGCGGACACGACGCCGAAGACGATCGCTCCGAGGATCACGCCCTGGATCAGCAGGCGGATGAGGTGCATGGAGTAGTAAGGGCGCAGCTCCGGCGAAGTCAGCAACTGGGGGAAATGAAGGCACACCACCGCCCCGAATGCGAGCACTCCGAAGAACGCCGACAGGACGCCGCTCCACCATCCGGTTCCGAATCCGGTGGGGTCGCTGTCGCCGAACGCGTCGTTGATCTTCTGTTCGAGCATGGGCCGCCCTCCCTTTGCCTGGTCAGGCTATAAATTACCTGAATTTTAGGCCCTAAAGCCCCGGAAAGATAGGTGATTCCTGCCTACACAATCGCTTGGCGGATGGGTCGCCGGGCGCTGAACCTGACCGCGGCTACTTCGGCGGAAAGTGGGCAAGCATCTGGCCGACGACCTTCTTCAGGTCGCCGGAGTCGGCGTCGGCCTTGATGGGCCCGCGCGCGCGTCCTTGCCAGACGGGCACCCTGTCCTCCGCCCGTGCGAGGTTCAGCGTGAGCGTGCGCAGGTCATACGGAGTGCTGCTGTAGACCCCGTAGTAGTCCGAGTCGTAGCTCACCCATGCGACGAGAGCCGGCTTGTCTCCCGTAAGGCTCAGCCCCTTCGCCTGGAAGTCGCGATCCGTCAAATAGCGCACGTTGGCCTCGACCAGTGCGTTCTGTCCGTAGACCGGAGTGGACTTGAGCCAGGCATAGGATTTTGAATTGGCGAAATTGAATGCCGGGTCGTAGGAATAGGTGACCGTCGTGCTCGAGTCGCCGTAGATCGAGCTGCAGCCGCCGGCGGCAACCAGCACCAGAATGGCAGTCATCGCACGGTAAGGCAGGCTCAAACTCATTGTGGCTCCTTGATAGGTCCAGCCGAGATGGCAAGCCCATGAAGTTAGCGGTGGCCCCCGTTTGCGTAAATCGGACCTAAGGCCTACAGCCGCGGTTCAGTACCCGGTCGTGCGGTCGACGACTTCCTTGAGCGGTTTTCCGTCGAGGAAGCTTCCCAGATTCTCCGCGAACAGCCGCGCGACGAACCGGTCGCGCTGCGGATGGGGACCGCCGAGATGCGGCAGCACGATGATGCCCTCCGTCGTCCAGAACGGGTGCTCCGCCGGCAGCGGCTCCTGCCGGAATACGTCCAGCACCGCGCCGGCGATCTTCTTGGCCTTGACCGCGGCGATCAGGTCCTGGTCCTTGATGAGGTGGCCGCGGCCGAAGTTCAGGAGCCAGGCGCCGGGCTTCATCATGGCGAGGCGCTCGGCGTTGACGAAGTTCTCCGTCTCCGGCGTCGCCGGCAAGAGCAGCAGCACGAAATCGGATTCGGCCAGCACTTCTTGCGTCCGATCCGGGGGCAGGACCTTGGCGACATTGGGCGCCGGCTGCGGCCGGCGCCGCGTGCCGACCACCCGCATGCCGAGGACCGACGCGATCCGCGCGACGTGCTGGCCGATCGCGCCGAGCCCGAGAATGCCGAGCGTCCTGCCGGTGAGAGGTTGCGCGACCGTGCGGACCCACGCGCCGCGCTTCTGGTTTGCGACTGCCACGGCGTAGGGCTTGGCGACGTAGAGCAGCGCGCCGATGATGTTCTCGGGCATCGATTCCGTGTGCGTGCCGCGGGCGCAAGTCAACACGAGGCCCGGCGGCAGGTCGGGCAGCGCGAGCCATTCCTCCACGCCCGCGGTCATCACCTGCGCCCAGCGCAGCTTCGGCATCGCAGGCAACAGCCCCGGCGGCACGGTGTACGCCATCAGCGCCTCGGTCCGCGCGAGCTGGTCGGCAGACGGCTTCTCCTTGCGCGGCAGCGTCTCCACCGCGACGCGATCGGCGAGACCTGCCGCGCCGATGGCTTCGAGGTAAGGGGCGGTCGAATCCGTCCAGAGCAGGACGTTGGCGCGGCTGGTCACTCGGCGGTTCCTCGAAAAAGAGCCGCCAAGTCTAACGGCTCGAGGATCTGGCGGAGCGTCTTTCGGCGCAGCGAAAAGCGCAGCCGATACAGCGCGCTGCCGGGTCCTTTGCAGATTTCTGCATATGCTCAGTAAGAAAAATGCAAAGTGCAGGAGCGAGCATTACCCCTTGCTCGCTGTACCGCGATGTGTGAACGTATCGCCCGGGGGCTTGGATGTTCGAGCAGGGGGCCGAAGTGCAGGAGGGGATTGCGGGCGCGGATTTGTCCGCGGTGCGGGCGCTCGCCGCGCACCTGGACCTCACGCCTCAACAGCTAGGCCAGTGGCTCCAGCAGGCGCGCGGGGTTCCGCCGCAGGTGCTGCTTTCCTGGATTTGTCTGTGGGATCTGAAGCGCCGGTAACGAGGTCGATCACCCGCAGGAAAAGCGAGTCGGGAACTGCGTGGCCGGCGCACCAGCCGCGCACCTCGTCCGGGCTCACGCCTAGCGCCGCGGCCAGCCGATCGTATCCGCCCGCGAGCGCCGCGGCGTCTTCGACCGACTCGACGTAGAACGCCCATCCCATTCGCTCCATCGTGCGCCCGCGGCGCGCGACGGGCGTGCCAACTCTGACCCGACTGCGTGCAAGAGCTGGTCAGGACGGCAAACGCTTGTCAGGACGGCTACTGCGGCTTCGGCTCGACCGACTGCGGGGGCTTCCCGGGCTCCATCTTCACCAGGCCGAGCTTCTGCAGCGCGCCCATCATCTGGTTCAGCCGGTTGAAGAGCTCGACCGTGGCGTCGGGCGTGAGCACCATGCGGCAGACCGGGTAGCGGTTGAAATGCGGGGGCTTGCCCTGCTGCGGCTCCTGCATGCGCAGCACGCAGAAGGTGAGCCGCGCCGCCGCGCCGTCGAACGTGGAGAGCGCGAGCGAGTCGACGAAGGTCTCGGCGAGCTCGGGACGGTCCACGTCGGTGATCTGCTGCGGAGAAACTTTCATTTTTGAATGCTCCTCGGTTATCAAGGTGTTCGAACGGCCGCGTAGTTTACGGCCGAACGCGGACCCGCCGGGCGGCTAGCGCCCCTTCGTGGTGGTGATCTTCTCGCCGAGCTGGCGCGCGCGCTGATACCACCGCAGCGACGCGGTGTAGTCTTGCGAGACGTCGCCCTTGCCGCCGCTGTAGATGTCGCCGAGCTTCTTCGCCGAAGGGCCGTGGTCGGCGTTTGCGGCCGCCACGTAGAGCTTGACCGCTTCGGCGACCTTGCCCTGGCTCTCGAGCTCGCTCGCGCGCGCGAAGAGCGCCGGTCCGTTCACGCTCTTGGTCGCCGCCGTTGCCGCCGCGACCTGCTGGCGCTTCTGCTCCTCGGCGGCCTTCGCCGCGGCTTCCTTCTTCTTCGCTTCCTCGGCGGCGGCCGCGAGCCGTGCCGCTTCCTGCTTCTTCGCCTCCTCGGCCGCGAGGCGCGCGGCCTCCTTCTTCCTCGCCTCCTCCGCGGCGACGCGCGCCGCTTCCTGCTTCTTGGCTTCCTCGGCAGCTGCCTTGGCGGCGAGCTCTTTCTTCTTCGCTTCCTCCGCGGCGAGCTTGGCGGCCTCCTTCTTCTCGGCCGCGAGCTTGGCCGCCGCTTCCTTCTTCTCGGCGGCGAGCCGCGCGGCTTCTTTCTTCTTCTCCTCCTCGGCGAGCTTCGCGGCCTCCTTCTTCCTCGCCTCCTCCTCGGCGGCAAGCCTCGCCGCCTCCTGCTTCTTCGCCTGATCGGCCTTCGCCGCGGCCTCGCGCTGAGCCTTTTCGTCGACCTGAGGCTGAGGCGCGGGCTGCGGCTCGATCTTCGCGACCGGCGGCGCCGGCTGCACGGCCACCGGCGGCTGCTCGGGCGACCTCATGGCGAAGTAGGCCGCGACCGCGCCGGCCACGATCACGCCGCCGAGGATGCCGGGGATGACCATGGGGTTGCGCCGCTGCGGCGGCACGGTCGTCGCCGGGAGCGGCACCGTACCCGTGGGCTCCTCGCGGCGACCCTCGGCAATGCGCGCCTGGCGCTCGGCGGCGAGGGCCTCCGCCTCCACTTCCTTCTGCCATTCGCTGCGCTCGTCGACCTTCTCGGCCGCCCGCGCCTTCTGCTCGGCAGCGCGTTTCTGCTCCAGCTCGTCGTGCCGCGCACGCGCGCGCGCGTCGGCCTCCTGGCGGGCCTTTTCTTCGGCTTCGCGCTTGGCCCTCGCTTCCGCCTCGCGCTTGGCCTTCGCCTCGGCTTCCCGCTTGGCCTTCTCTTCCGCCTCGCGCTTCGCTTTCGCTTCGGCCTCGCGCTTCGCCTTTTCTTCGGCTTCCCGCTGGGCCTTCGCCTCGGCTTCCTGCTTCGCCCGGGCGTCCGCGTCGCGCTTCGCCTTCTCCTTCTCTTCGGCCGCGCGCCTGGCTTTCTCCTCCGCCTCGCGCTTCGCCCGGGCTTCGGCATCCTGCTTGGCCTTGGCCTCCGCTTCGCGCCGCGCCTTCTCATCGGACTCGCGCTTGGTGCGTTCTTCAGCCTCCCGCTTGGCCTTCTCTTCGGCTTCGCGCCTAGCCTTGGCCTCGGCTTCCCGCTTGACCCTCTCCTCCGCCTCGCGCTTCGCTTTCTCTTCGGCCTCGCGCTTCGCCTTCGCCTCGGCTTCGCGCCGCGCCTTCTCTTCCGCTTCGCGCCGCAGGCGCTCCGCTTCGAGGCGAGCCCGCTCTTCCGCTTCGCGCTTGGCTTTCTCTTCGGCTTCGCGCTTCGCCTTGGCCTCGGCTTCGCGCCGGACGCGCTCGGCCTCGAGGCGCGCCTTTTCTTCGGCTTCGCGCCGCGCCTTCTCCGCCGCCTCGCGCCGAGCTCTCTCCTCAGCTTCGCGGCGCGCCTTTTCTTCAGCCTCGCGTCTCGCTTTTTCTTCGGCTTCCCGGCGCGCTTTCTCTTCGGCTTCGCGCCGCGCCTTCTCTTCCGCCTCGCGCCGCGCCTTCTCTTCCGCCTCACGCCGCGCCTTCTCTTCGGCCTCGCGCCGCGCCCGCGCCTCCGCCTCGGCCTTCTTGCGCGCCTCGGCCTGGCGCCGCGCCAGGTCTTCCGCCTGCCGGCGGTGCTCTTCCTCGAGCTTGCGCAGCTCTTCGGCTTCCGCGGCCGCGGCGTCGGTCGTGCCGTACGACCCGCTCGCGGTGCCTCCGTGAACGCCGCTCGCCGTTCCCGCGTGCGATGCGGCTCCCGTGCCGGCGTCCTTGCGCAGCTTGGCGATCTTCCGCTCGGCGAGCTTGGCGTAGGCGCCGCGCGGGAACTGCTGTACGTAGAGCTCGAAATCCTCCGGGTCGTCGCTGTCCTTGATCGAGCGCCAGAACTCGACTTCCACTTCTTGCGAGCCCGTGCCGGTCGAAGTGGCCTGCGTGGAGGGACGCTCGGCCGCGGGCTTCGCCTGCAGCGGCGCGCCCTGCGCCGGCCGCATGATGGTACGGTCGTCCTCGTCCTCGGCGGGCCTGCCCTCGAACACGCGCTGCAGCGCGCGGCTGAAGTCGGCCGCGCTCTGGTAGCGCGCCTCGGGCGCCTTGGCGAGCGCGCGGCTGATCACCCGGTCGAACTCCGGCGAGAGCGACGTGTTGATCTGCGAGGGCCGCACCGGGTCCTCGTGCACGATCATCTTGCGCAGCGTCCAGTCGCCGCCGGTGAACGGGCGCTGGTTGGTGAGGAACTGGTACAGCACGATCCCCGAGGAGAACAGGTCCGAGCGGTTGTCGACCGCGAGGCCCTGCACCTGCTCGGGCGACATGTACGAGGGCGTGCCGACCATCGTGCCCACCTGGGTGCGGTGGGTGCGGTCGGTGTCCTGGATCTTCGCCACGCCGAAGTCCATCAGCTTCGCGCGCGTCTGCCCGTCGAGCATGATGTTGGCGGGCTTGATGTCCCGGTGGACGATGCCCGCCTGGTGCGCGTAGTCGAGCGCGGAGAGCAGCTCGCACATCAGGCGCACGAACTCGCGCGTCTCGAAGCGGACGCTGTTGTCGAAGCAGTGCTTGAGGTCCTTGCCGCGGATGAACTCCATCACGATGAACGCGACGTCGGCCTCCTCGCCGAAGTCGTACACCTGGACGATGTTCGGATGGTTCAGGCGCGCCACCGCCTGCGCCTCCTCGCGGAAGCGCACCGAGTATTCGCGGGCGACCTCCTCGTCGAGGTGACTCTTGAGGATGGTCTTGATGGCGACCGGCCGGTTCAGCTTCGGGTCGAGCGCCTCGTACACCACGCCCATGGCGCCGCTGCCGATCTTGCGGGTGAGCTTGTAGCGGCCTAGGGTCTGGGGATCAGCCACGGGCGCAACTCAGCGCGGCCGGCATCAAGCCGGTCGCGCGCGAACGAAGTCCGTGGCGCAGCCCCCCTGCTCCCATCGGGTGGAATTATGCGGCGGCGGGTGGGCCGGCACAATGCGGCCCGGAGGAGCTACTTCAGCGCTGGCGCACGCCCGGGTAGGTGAACGGCTGCGGGACCTGCTCGCCCTGCTCCTGCGCGCGCTTGTACCAGCGCAGCGAGGTGTCGTAGTCGCGCTTCACGTCGCCCTGCCCGCTGCCGTAGATGTCGCCGAGCTTCTTCTGGGCCGGGCCGTGGCCGTTCTCGGCGGCCTCGGTGTAGGCCTGCATCGCGCCGGTCCAGTCGCCGCTGCGTTCGAGCTTCTGCGCCTGGTCGTAGCGGGCGGCGGCATACGTCGTCGGGTTCACGGGAGCGGGCGCCGCCTGCTTGACCGGCTGCGACCAGGCCTGCAAGGGCAGGACGAGGAGCAAGCCGACTATTGCCAAGAAGCTGTTCTTGTACATGCTGCCTCCCGAGCGATCGTTATTCCACGTAGCGCTACGCTATCACGCCCGTGTGAAACGTGCTTGACGCGCGCTGCGTCACAAAAAAGAAAGGGACGTGCCAAAGCACGTCCCTTTCGGTGCAACAGGCGCTGATGATCCGCGCCTCTCCTGCCTCCTCCCCTCAAACCGTTGGCCTACTGGCCTCCCTTCGACTCCGAGACGCCCTCGGGCGTGCTGATGATCTCGCCCTGCAGCGGCACGTTGTGCGCCATGGTCGGCGCGATGCCGACGTCGCCCGCAAAGCCCATGTCGATCTGCTGCGTCACGCTGTCGGTGCCGAAGCTCTTGCGCGCGTCGGAGGACGCCGAGTTGAGCGCGCTCTGCTGAGCCGCGGAGACCGCCGACGAAGCGGCGTCCGGCGTCGCATCGAGCTTCGAATTGCCGATGAACACCTGCACCTTCTTCGGATCCGGCACCGACACGCCGCCCGGGAACTGGCTGCCGCCCCGGAACCGGAACGCGCCCTGGTCCACGAGCAGGCGGAGCTTCCCGTTCGGAGCTTCCAGGAACAGCAGCAGCCTGTTTTCCGGATTCAGTTTGCCGATGTCGAGGACTGCCGACGCAGCCCTGGCCGAAGAATCCGCCGGCAGGCTGGGGATGTCGCGGGCGACGATGTACAGCTCGCCGGATGCGACCAGGTTCGTGCCCCTCGCGTCGCCGCGATTGGTGAACGTGGTGTTCAACGGCAGGAGGTCGCCGGTCGTCGGGTTCAGCCCGGTGATCCCCGCCGCGCCAACCGACGGCGTGGCAGCGATCAGGATCACGTTCGCGCCGGTCAGGTTGTTCCAGACCACCGTGCCGCCGTTCGAGACCGCCGTAAGGTTGCCGCTCGTGCCGCCGA
>DASXAO010000055.1:0-19964 GCA_036406675.1 Burkholderiales bacterium | reverse complement strand
GGAGAAGTAACGAATTCGGGGTCAGGGTAAAAACTCGTGCGCGCGTACGCGGCCGCCAAGTTTTTACCCTGACCCCGAATTCAAAGAACTGCTCGAGAAATAAGCGACAGGCCGGACGCCACCAGCAGCACCGCCACCGCGCGCAGCAGCAGCTCGCGCGAGATGCGCATGAACATCTTGCGCGCCACCCAGATGCCGGCGAGGCCCGCCGGCACCGCCGCGGCAGCTTTGTGCCACACCTCCGGGACCAGCAGCATGCCGGTGAGCATGAACGCCACCGCGCGCACCGAGATGCTGGTCATGGTGGCGAAGCCCATGGTGGCGCGGTACTGCTCCTTGGTCAGGCCGCGCTGCGAGAGGTAGATCGCGTAAGGCGGCCCTCCCGCGCCGAAGAGGCTGCTGGTAATGCCGCCGGCAAACCCGGCGAGCCAGGCCCAGCGCGGCGAGATGACGCGCGATCCGTGGCGTCGCACCAGGCTGTACAGCGCGAACGAGACCACGAACACGCCGAGGAGCAGCATGCCCGCGGCGCGCGGCAGGTTTACGAGCGCGGTCACCCCGAGCGCCGTGCCCGCGACGATCATCGGCACCAGCCGCGTCCATTCGGTACGCACCGCGTTGCGCGGATTCTCGAGGCCGACGCCGAAGGCGCTCACCAGGTCGGCGAGCGCGAACAGCGCAAGCGCGAACGGCAGCGGCACGATGTGGCTCGCGAGCGGGATGGTGACGAGCGCGGAGCCGAACCCGGTCAGGCCGAAGACGAGCGCGCCGGCGAACGCGATCGCGCCGAGCCCGGCAAGCTCGCCGAGCCCCATCAGACGCCGAGGACCAGGCTCGCGCCCTCCGAGCGGTTCATCGAGCGCAGGCGCCGCAGGTACTTCGTGAACGGCAGGCCGAGGCGCGACTCGAGGCGGCCGGCGCGCCGGCGCAGCTCCTCCCATTCGAGCCTCTGCGGCATCCCTTTGAGGGCGAACGCCGCGATGTTCTGGTCGTAGAGCGCGCGCATCGAGACGACCGCGCCGCCGAACGCGCTTTCGAGCCGGCGCATGTACCGGCCCAGGTGCGGATCGTCGTCCATGAAATTCACCACCAGCACCCCGCGCGGCTCGAGCGCGAGAAAGGCGGCGTCGTAGAACTCGGCGGCGCCGAGCTCCGGCACGTGCGCCTCGTCGTGGTAGGCGTCGACGACCAGGACGTCGCAGCATTCCGGCGCGAGCGCCTCCGCGCCGTCGCCGATCTCGACCGCGAGGCGCTCGCCGTCCGCCGGCACGCCGAAGTGGGTGCGCGCGGTCGCCACGATGCGGGGATCGAGCTCGACGACCCGCACCTTCGTCCGCCGCAGGTGCTTGAAGAAGAACTTCGGCAGCGAGCCGCCGCCCAGCCCAATCATCAGCGCGCGGCTCGGCTCCGGATGAAACAGCAGGAAGGCCATCATGCAGCGGGTGTAGTCGAGCGCGAGCGCGAAGGGGTCGCCGAGCCGCATCGAGCTCTGGATCGCCTCGCCGCCGACGTGCAGCGAGCGCACGCCACGCTCGTCGCTGACCGCTATGGTGGGCAGGTTCTTTTTCAGGACCCCGCCATGATAGTGCGCATGGCGCGTGGGGAAAATCTCACGAACTTTTGCCCTCCGCGGCCGCCGGCAGGAACTACTGGATAGGCGCCCCCGCGCCGGCGCGGTAGGGTGGGTTCCACTGGGGGGTGGTATGGGGAAGGGACAGCGGGGGGAGCTCGAGGCAGCGCTCAGCGCGCGGATCGAATTGATCTTCGACCGCACGCCGGGCCTATGCGGCTTTTCGATCGCCGAGCGGCTCGTTTCCGACAGCGCCAAGGAAGGCGCCCGCGAATGGGAGCTCTACGTGAGCGCGGTCGAGACCACGTACCCGGAGCTCAGCACCGCTCAAACCAACGGCTTCATCGGCGAGATTTCCGGCGCGCTCGAGGACCTGCTGAAGCAGGAACCCCAGGCGGCCGACCTGCTGCCGGGCCGCACCTTCGCCCGCGTCTGGCACTGAGCAGCTGGAAAACTAGGCCGAAAACCGGCTAGCGGCCTCTGGACAGCGCCAGCTCGGCGCCCAGGTCGTCCCCGAGGTGCTGGCCGCAAGTGCCGCACACCGGGTCGGCGCCGGCATCGAGCTTGGACCCGTCGGGAAGCTCGCAACCTTCGGGCAGCGCCGGGTCCTCGACTTCCAGAAAAACCGCCGGCACCTTGAGCGCAGGCCCGTTGCAGGGGCTGGTGCCGCCGACGTGCCAGAGGGTGACGAGCTCCTCGCCGTGATCGACGCGCCTGGTTCGCATGGTAGGTAAGAGGAAAACACAGGCGCGGATTCATTTCAAGAACCCAATCCGCGCGGATCGTTGGACAATGCGAAAAGTTTCGTCAAGGCATTGAATGGCCACGTCGCCCGATTCGAACGATCGCACGCGCGAGCTCCAGGCCGGAGCGCCGGAGCAGTGCAATTTCCTGATTTGCACGCGCGCCGGCCGCTGCGCGCAGCCTTCGAACTGTCTCGCCGGCGTGATCCCGGTGAATCCCGAATACAAGCCGATCTACGGCGGAGGCGGCCACAAGCGCGAGGAGTGAGAGCATCGACGCAGCTGAAGCGCCCATGATCCTTCCCAGTCTGGGTTCTTTGTAGCCATTGTGGCTCCGTCGCTCATTGAAGATCATCGGCAATGCCGAGCGTAGCCCCAACTGATTCGAGGCGCGTCGGTAGCCCCGGACCACCGGGGCTTTTTGTTTCGGCGAGAACACAACGCGCCGGCGCCGAGGACGGGAATGGTCGAAAGCAATCGAGCCGCAGCCAATGACGTCGCCGGCCGGGCGACGTTCTCGCCACGGGACAGTGGCCACGCTGGGAGGACCATGAGAATCCTTGCCGTGCGTGGATTGAGAGCCGCACTATTGGCGGCCAGCCTTTGCCCAGCGGTCGCTGGCGCGATACCTGTTTTCGAAGACCCCACCCGTTCTGTCGGCGTTTCCGGCTGGACCAACGAGCTCGGGAACTTTGTCATCGAACGCGGCGGGGCGGCGATGGTTGTTCCATCGAGCGGGGCCAGTTACTCGACGGCGTCATCCGTCTTCTCGTTGCACACCAACTTGTTCTCGTTCTCGGGTGGCGGGACGCAGTTCACCTTCCAGCCTGGAGACGTGTCGATGGGCGTTATAGTCCGTGAAGACGGAACGATAAGCGGCGACCTCTTGGGCGGACTTGTGACCGTCCGTGCCGGTCCTGCTGGCGTACCCGGAGCCGGGATCGCCGGTGGCGATGTGGTATTCGCCGCGCAGGCAATCGACGCAGCCGCCCTTGAGAACGACCCATTTAACGCATTATTTCTGTTCGCCGTCACCTACACGAACCCGGCAGTATCGAGTCTCGGGGACTACGTGACGTGGGAGGGGCCGTACTCTGGTGCATGGGGACGCGGTGCCAGCTTTGACCCATGGGGACGCGACTTGAGCGGCCTGAGCGGGTTCACCTTTTCCGACTTCTTCGAGACCCGACGCATACCCGAGCCCGCCACGCTCGCGCTTCTCGGTGTCGGCCTGGCCGGCCTCTGGCTTCGCCGCCGTAAGCGCTCCAACTAGGTCCATCCGCCTCAGCGCAGCCAGCTCTTACGTAACCGCGCCTCTAGCAGTTATCGGCCACAAATCCTCCACGAAACCCCGCCTGACACAGACATACCAGTCGTAGAGATTCACGGTCGGGTCGCAGTGGCCTGGAACGAGAAAGAGCTTCTCGCCGAGCGCGGGCGGGTTGGGACCCTCGATGAAGCCGTGCTCGTCGGAGGCTTTCGTGAATTTGAGAACTTCTTTGTGCCACACGGCCGGCATACCGGAGTCGACGCTCGAGGCCTTGAGCCCGGCGTCGACGACCGCGGCGTGCGGCGAAGGCCGGCTCATCACGGTGGCGAGGACGAAGAGCGCGTGCTCGAAGCGCGGCAGCGGCGCGGCCCATTCGTTGCGCGCGTAGTCGACGTCCATGAAGATGTACGAGCCGGGCTGGATCTCGTCCCAGGCGCCCGACTCCACCTCGAACATGAAGCTGCCGCTGCCGGCGCCGGTGACGATCGGGGTATCGATGCCGTCGCGGCTGAAGAGCGCCTTGGTCGAATTCACCGCTTCGGCGGCACGCGCGATGTGGGCACGGCGCTCGCTCATCGAGCGCACGTGCTGCGCGCGGCCGTGGTAGGCCTGCAGGCCGCCGAAGCGCAGGTTGGGCGCCTTGGCGATCTCGCGCGCAAGCGCGAGCGCCGGCTCGCCGGGCGCGATGCCGCAGCGGCCCATGCCGACCTCGAGCTCGATGTAGACGTCGAGCCGCGCACCGCTGGCGGCGATGTGCCGCAGGTTGTCGAGGTTGTCGACGCAGACACCGAGATGTGCGCGCTGCGAAAGCTCGGCGAGGCGCGCGATCTTCGCCGGTCCCACGATCTCGTTGCTGACGAGGACGTCCCGCACCCCGCCCGCCACCAGCGCTTCCGCCTCCGACACCTTCTGGCAGCACACGCCGACCGCGCCCGCGGCGATCTGGCGCCGCGCGATGTCGGGCGACTTGTGGGTTTTGGCGTGCGCCCTCACCCGGACCTTTCCGGCCACCGCGCGGGCGAGCGTGTCGAGGTTGCGTTCGAAGGCATCGAGGTCGAGAACGAGCGCCGGGGTGTCGACCTCTTCGGCACGCTGACCGATAACGGCGGGCGGTCTCTGGCTCATGATCGAAACAAAGTCATGCGGCCGCTCGCTGTGCACGCTGGTGAAAGGCGAACCAGACGAGCGCGGCCGCGACGAGGCCGATGAGCGGCAGCGCCATGAGGTTGACGCGTGCCCAGCCGGCGGTGGTGACGGTCATGCCCGAGGTGAAGGAAGAGACCACCATCACGATGAAGATGACCTGATCGTTGGTGCCCTGCGCCTTGGCGCGTTCCTCGGGCCGGTAGGTGTCGGTGAGGAGCGTGGTGCCTCCGATATAAAGGAAGTTCCAGCCTACACCCAGCAGCACCAGCGACCACCAGAAATTGGCGACCGCGATGCCGGCGAGCGCCACGCCGATGCACACGAGGTTGAGCGCCGCCCCGGTCAGCATGACCGGCAGCACGCCGAAGCGCCGGATCAGCCTGCCGGTGAAGAACGAGGGCGCGAACATGCCGACGATGTGCGAGGAGATGACGAACGCGGCGTCGCCGAACGGGTGGCCGCAGGCCTGCATCGCGATCGGGGTCGAGGTCATGAGGAAGTTCATGACGCCGTAGCTCACCGCCCCGGAGAGCACCGCGACGATGAACTTGGGCTGCGCGGCGATCACGGCGAGCGGCCGGCCCGACGCCGCTCTTTCGGCCGCGCTCGGCGTCGGGATGCGAATGAGGCGCAGCAGCAGCATCGTGCAGAGCGCGAAACCGATGAGCGCGACGTAGGCGCCCATGAACTTCGGCTGGAAGAGGTCGATCGTAAAGCGGCTCGTCGCCGGGCCGACGATGCCGCCGACCAGGCCGCCGGCGAGGACGATCGAGATCGCGTTGGCCCGCAGGTCGGGCGTCGCGATGTCCGCCGCGACGAAGCGGTAATACTGGCCGAATGCGTTGTAGACGCCCCACACCAGCGTGCCGAGGCACAGGAGCCAGAAGCTCTGCAGGAAGATCGCCGACACGCAGACGAGCGCGCCTGCGATGCCGAAGAGGGTGCCGCGCGTCAGGCCGGCCTGGCGGCCGGCGCGCTTCATGTAGAGCGAGGCCGCCATGGTGGCGACAGCGCCGCCGAGCACCCAGCACGTGACCGGCAGCGTGGCGAGCGCCGCGTAGGGCGCGAGCGACAGGCCGGCCAGGCCGTTGATCGCGATGAGGGTGGAGTTGTTCGTGAACAGCAGCGCCTGGCATGCGGCGAGCAGGCCGATGTTGCGCTTGGTACTGTCCGGATATACAGTATCCGCCATGCCCCCTGATTCTACGAAACCGCGGCTCCACATGCGGGGTGCGCGCTCCTTTGTGCAGGGCCGTTTCGAAAGCGTGGCGCGCGAAGAGTTCGACGACGGCTGGACCCCCGACGAGCCGCCGGCAAGCGAGCTCAAGACGCAGGTCACCATCGAGCGCGCCCGCTCGATCGTTTCGCACAACGACTCGCCCGACGTCGGCTTCGACCGCTCGATCAACCCGTACCGGGGCTGCGAGCACGGCTGCATCTACTGCTACGCGCGGCCGAGCCACGCCTATCTCGAGCTCTCGCCGGGCCTCGACTTCGAGACCCGGCTCTTCGCCAAGACCAACGCCGCCGAGCTGCTGCGCGAGGCGCTCGCCCGCCCGGGCTACAGGCCGCAACCCATTGCGCTCGGCGCGAATACCGATTGCTACCAGCCCATCGAGCGCAAGTTCAAGATCACGCGGCAGATCCTCGAGGTCCTGGCCGCGTGCGAGCATCCGGTGACCATCGTGACCAAGTCCGCCCTGGTGGAAAGGGATCTCGACCTGCTCGCACCGATGGCGGCCAAGAGCCTGGTGAAGGTGTACGTTTCCATCGGCACGCTCGACCGCGAGCTCGCGAGGAAGCTCGAGCCGCGCGCGGCGGCGCCACAGCGCAGGCTGGATGTGTTGAAAGCTTTGTCTAAAAACGGAGTTCCCTGCGGTGTAATGGTGGCAGCGCTCATCCCTGCCCTCAACGACAAGACGCTCGAGCACGTGCTCGAGGCCGCGGCCGCTGCGGGCGCGGGTGAAGCCGCCTACGTCATCATGCGGTTGCCGAACGAGCTGCGCGAGCTCTTCAAGGAATGGCTGGCCGAGCACTACCCGCAGCGCGCCGAGCACGTGATGAGCGTCATTCGCGACCTGCGCGGCGGCAAGGAGAACGATCCCCGCTTCGGAACGCGCATGAGCGGCACGGGCAACTACGCCGAGCTGATCGCCAAGCGCTTCGACATCGCGTGCCGCAAGTACGGCCTCAACTCGCGGGAAGCGCCGCGGGCGCGCGCCGAGCTCGATTGCTCGCGCTTCAAGCCGCCGCCCATCGATGGTCAAATGGCGCTTTTCTAGGGACTGATTCTTGAGAAACCTGCGGCCGGTCTGGCTGGCGGTCGGCTGGGGGCTGGTCGCAGCCATCGTCTGGCTCTCCCTCACGCCTTCGCCGCCGAAGGTCGATTTCGCGCAAAGCGACAAGGTGGGCCATTTCCTCGCCTACGGGGGCGTGATGTTCTGGTTTTCGCAGCTCTACATCCGGCGAAGCACGCGCCTCGCCTACGCGGCCGGCTTCGTCGCGATGGGCGTGGCGCTGGAATTCATCCAGGGCTGGACCGGCTACCGCGACTTCGAGGTCTACGACATGGTCGCCGACGGCATCGGCGTCGCGCTCGGCTGGACAGCCGCGCTCGTCCTCCCGAGAGCCCTTCCGGGAAGTTGAACGTACGCACCGAGCGGCTGCTCGCCGCGCCCATCGTGCCAACGCTCGCGCGGCTCTCGGCGCCGGGCGTGCTGCTGGTCGCGTTCCAGTCGCTGGTCTCAATCACAGACACCTACTTCGTCGGCCGCCTCGGCACGGCGCCGCTCGCCGGACTGGCGCTGGTGTTCCCGCTCATCATGCTGCTGCAGATGACCTCGGCGGGCGCGATGGGGGGCGGAGTCTCCTCCGCCATCGCGCGCGCGCTCGGGTCCGGCAACCTGCCGGCCGCCCGGCGACTCGTCGTCCATGCGCTCGTCATCGCCGCCCTCATGGGCGCAGCCTTCAGCGTCCTGATCCTCGCTCTCGGCCCCGCGATCTACGCCCTGCTCGGCGGCAAGGACGAGACGCTCGCGAATGCAACGCGCTACAGCAACATGGTGTTCGCGGGCGCCCTCACGGTGTGGATGGCGAACACGCTCTCGAGCGTGCTGCGCGGCACGGGCAACATGCTGGTGCCCGCCGTTACCCTGATCGCCGCCGCCGTGGTGCAGGTGCCGCTCTCCGGATTCCTCGTCGGCCGCATCGGCATCGCCGGCGCCGGCTTCGCCTACATCGCGAGCTTCGGCGTCGCGGCTGCGGCGATGGCGGCCGTGGTCTTCAGTCGCTCGAGCGCGCTGCGACCGTCGCGCGCCGACCTGGGCCTGGACCGGCGCCTGTTCCGCGAGATCCTGCGCGTGGGCGGGATCTCGGTGCTGTCTTCGTTCCAGACCGTGCTCACCGCGGTAATCCTTACGGGCTTCGTCGGCCGCTACGGCCCGGGCGCCCTCGCGGGCTACGGCGTCGGCCTGCGCCTGGAGCTGCTGCAGATCCCGCTCGTGTTCGCGGTCGGCCAGGCGATGGTGGTGCTGGTGGGCGTCAACATCGGGGCAAAGCGCACGGAGCGCGCCAAGCGCATCGCCTGGATCGGGACGGCGTTCGCAGCCTCGTTCAGCCTCGCGATCGGGGTCGCGGCAAGCCTCGCGCCGCTCGCCTGGGTGGGGCTCTTCAGCTCCGATCCCGGGGTGCTCGAAAGCGGCGCGCTCTATCTGCGCACGGTGGCGCCGTTCTATCCGATGCTGGCGGCGAACATCGCGCTTTATTTCGCCTCCCAGGGCGCCGGCAAAGTCCTGTGGCCGGTCCTCGCGGGCACCGCGCGGCTCGTGATCGTCATCGCCGGCGGTGCCGCCGCAGCCGCGCTCGGCGGCATCTTCATCGCGATCGCGGCCGCGATGGCGGTGTCGGGGCTGCTGACGATCTGGTTCGTTGCGCGAACCAGCTGGTCATAGCAAGATTGACCATGACCGAATCGATATCCGAAGCGCTCGCCGACGGAGCGCAGCGGGCAAAGCTCTCGCCGGCAATGGCCGAGGTGGCCGAAAGGCTGCTCATCGACGTCGCCGGGCTGTGCGTCGCCGCTCGCAACGCCGACTACGTGCACGCGGCGCTCGCGGCCTGGGAGGCGGACGGGCGCTGCACCGCCATCGGGCACGCTCGCACCCTGGATGCGGCGGGCGCGGCGTTCGTCAACGGTACCGCCGCCCACGGCGAGGACCTCGACGACACCTTCGAAGGCGGGCCGGTGCACTCCGGCGCCGCGGTCGTGCCGGCCGTTCTCGCCGTCGCCGAGCGGGAAAAGATTTCAGCCTCGATGGCGGCCCGTTCCATTGCAATTGGAGCAGAGCTGATGTGCCGGGCGAGCCTGGTGGCGCCCAAGCTCATCCACAAGGCCGGCTTCCATCCCACGGCAGTGCTCGGCGCAATGGGCGCCGCTGCAGCCGTTTCAACGCTGCTCGGTCTTTCGAAAAGCGAGCTCGTGAATGCGCTCGGCATCGCGGGCTCGATGGCCTCCGGAATCATCGAATACCTGGCCGAAGGCGCCTGGACCAAGCGGCTGCACCCCGGCTGGGCGGCGCAGTCGGGCATCCGCGCCGCCGACCTCGCGCGCTCCGGCTTCGTCGGCCCGCGCGCGGTGTTCGAGGGCACGCACGGCTTCTTCCACGGCTTCGCCCGCACCACCCAGGGCGAGTGGGACAAGCTCACGGAGGGCTTCGGCCGCCGCTGGATCGCCGAGTCGCTCGCGTTCAAGGTCTACGCCTGCGGCACGATGACTCATCCCTACATTGACTGCGCGCGCCGCCTCGCTTCACGTCTAAGAGTGGAAGAGATTCAGGAAATTATTTGCGAGGTAGGAGAAGGCACGGTGCACCGCCTGTGGGAGCCGCTCGCGGCCAAGCGCGAGCCGCCGAACGCCTACGCCGCCAAGTTCAGCCAGCCCTACTGCATCGCGGCCGGCTTCGTCCTGGGCCATGCCGGGCTCGAGGCCTTCACCGAGGAGCGCGTGCGCGACCCGCGGCTGCGCGCGGTCGCCTCCAAGGTGCGCTACGAGATCGACCCCGACAACCCCTATCCCGACGAATTCACCGGCCACGTGCGCGTGCGGATGAAAGACGGCACCGTGCACGAAGAGCGCCAGGCGCATTTCCGCGGCGGCGCGCACGAGCCGCTTTCGCGCGCGGACCTCGAGGAAAAGTTCAGGCTCAACTGCGCGTACGGCGGCTGGCGCGCCGAGCAGGCTAGTCTTTTTCTGAACCTGGTGAGAACCGGGTTCAGCGGCCCGGTCGATCTGTCCGGGTTTCGCTGAAGAACGCCACCAGCGCGTCGAGGGTGGCGTCGGGCGCCTCGGCCATCAGCGAATGGCCCGAAAGCTCGACCAGCACGGTCTGCGCAGCAGGCAATTTTTGCAGCAGAGCCGCGGCGCGCGGCGGCGTCATCACGTCCCGCTTTCCAAGCAAGAGCAGCACCGGGCACTTCACGCCGGCGAAGTCCGAGGCGTAGCCGTCGCAGGCCTTGAGGTCGTTGTAGAGCACGCCGGGGGCGAGGCGCGCGAGCCGTGCCAGCGCGTCGCCGTACATCCACATCCCGGGATTCGGGTTGCCGCCCAGCGGAACCTGCGGCGCGTGGCCCCAGATCGTCTCCATGTCGAACGCCGCCTGCTCGTTCCTGCGCGCCGCTTCCAGGAACGCCTCCGACACCTTCATCGGGTAGGCGACGCCGATGCACGCGATCCGCTCCACCCGCTCGGGCCGGCGGTTCGCCGCCTCCAGGGCGACCAGCGCCCCCATGGAATGGCCGACGATGCCCGCCGCGCGGACGCCCTGCGCGTCGAGCACGCCGAGCACCCAGTCGGCGATCGCGGCGACCGTGGGAAGCGGCGGCCCTTCGGAGCGGCCGTGGCCGGGGAGGTCGAGCGCCAGCACGTTGCGGCCGTGATAGCCGAAATAGCGGCTCTGCAGGCCGAACAGCGAGTGGTCGAGCCCGGCGCCGTGCACGAACACGAGCGTCGGTTTCCTTGGATCGAACGCGTGCGAGGCCGTGTAGGCGAAAGCCCGCCTGCGGTCGACGACGAGGTCCATCAGGCCTTCGCCGTCGCTTTGAGCGCGCGGTCCAGGTCCTCGATCAGGTCGGCGCTCGCCTCGAGCCCGATCGACAGGCGCACCGTGCCGGCAGTGATGCCGGACTTTGCGAGATCCGCGTCGGTCATCCGGTAGTGCGTCGTGGTCGCCGGGTGGATCACCAGCGACTTCGCGTCGCCGACGTTGGCGAGGTGGGAGAACACGCGCAGCGACTCGATGAGCTTGCGCCCGGCGGGCCGGCCGCCCTTCATCTCGAACGAGAACACCGCGCCGGCGCCTTTCGGCAGCAGCCGCTTGCAGAGCTCGTGGTCGGGGTGAGACTCGAGCTCCGGGTAGATGACCTTTTCCACTTGGGGATGCCCGGCGAGAAAAGCGACCACCGCGCGGGTGTTCTCGATATGCCGCGGCATGCGCACGTGCAGCGTCTCGACGCCCTGCAGGATCTGGAATGCGGTCATCGGCGCCATGCAGGCGCCGAAGTCGCGCAAGCCCTCGCGCCGCGCGCGCAGCAGAAAAGCGCGCGTGCCCGACTCCTCCTCGAAGTCCATGCCGTGAAAGCCCTCGTAGGGCGCGGTCAGCGTGGCGAACTTGCCCGAGGCCTCCCAGTCGAAGCGGCCGGAGTCCGCCAGCACGCCGCCGATCGCCACGCCGTGGCCGCCGAGGAACTTGGTGGCCGAGTGGTAGAGCAGATCGGCGCCGAGCCCGAAGTGGCTCATGAGGTACGGCGTAGTGAAAGTCGCGTCGACGAGCAGCGGCACCTTTGCCTCATGCGCAATCGCGGCGACCGAAGGGATGTCGAGCACGTCGAGGCCGGGATTGCCGAGCGTCTCACCGAAGAGCAGCCGCGTGTTCGGCTGGATTGCCTTTTTCCAGGCATCGAGGCTTCTTGGATTGATGAACGTCGTATCGATGCCGAAGCGCTTCAGCGTATAGCCGAGCAGGTTGTGCGAGCCGCCGTAGAGCGAGCCCGACGCCACGATGTGGTCGCCCGCGCCCATCAGCGTGGCGACGGCAAGGTGCAGCGCCGCCTGCCCGGAGGCGGTCGCGATCGCGCCCACGCCGCCCTCGAGCGCCGCGATCCGCTCTTCCAGGACGGCGACTGTCGGGTTCGAGATGCGCGAGTAGACGTGGCCCGCGCGCTCCATGTTGAAGAGCGACGCGGCGTGCTCGGTGTCGCGGAAGACGTACGAAGTGGTCTGGTAGATCGGCACCGCGCGGCTGCCGGTCGCCGGGTCGGGCGACTGGCCGGCATGCAGCGCCAGCGTGTCAAATCGGGGGTACTTTGGCCCGGCCATAAAAAATAGGGACAGTCCCTATTTTCCGTTGCTTCGCGTAGCGCGCAGGAAAATAGGGACTGTCCCTATTTTTGTTCAGTGCAGGTTCTTGCGCGAGGGGCGCGTGTAGGTCTCGAACGCGCGCTCGGGCTTCTTCTCCTGCGAGGACTTTTCTTTCCAGTCGCGGTCGAACAGCTCGTTCACCAGCGCCGTGACCTGCGCGACCGCCGCCTTGTCGAACTGGCGCCCGAGGATCGCGCCGACGTCCTCCACCATGCAGCGGCGCTGCGCCTCGTGGATCGCCTGCGCGGTCGGGCCGACGAACAGCAGCTTCGACTCCTGCTCGCCGTTCTCGAGATAGGTGGTGACGTCGACCTCGACCGCCTCGTAGCAGTACGGTCCGAGGTTCTCGAGCGTCGCCTCGAGCGCGCCGTGGAAGCTGCGGCCGATCTCGCCGGTCCAGCAGAGATACAGCAGCAGGTCCTTCTCGTCGTAGCGGATGCCGGGCTCGTCGGGCTCCAGGCTCTTCACGTCGGAGAGGCCGTCGGCGTCCAGGTATTCGAGCAGCGGCGCGAAGGCCTGCTCGAGCTGGCGCTTGGAGACGCCTTCGAGAATCGGGATGTCCGCGTGGACGTGGACTTCGAGCCGCATGGCGAGAACCTCGGGAGGGGATGGCCGCATTCTACCTTTAAAATTTCCCCGTCATGGAAGCCCGCGTCCTGCCCGCGTACGGGGGCGGCAGCCTGGTCAATCTCGTCGCGTCGCTGGTCGAGGCGTGCGGCGGGCCGCCGCGGCACCCGGCGGCCGCGCTGCTCGAGCCCCGGGAACTCGAGCGCGCGCGCAATGTCGTGCTCGTCATCCTCGACGGACTGGGCGACAACTACCTGATGCGGCAGGGCAAGGGAGGCGAGCTGGCGCGCCGGCGGCGCGGCGCGCTCACCTCGGTGTTCCCATCCACCACCGCGTCGGCGATCACCACCTCGTACACCGGCTGCACCCCGGTCGAGCACGGCATCACGGGCTGGTACACGTACTTCGGCGAGGCCGGCTACGTGGCCGCGCCGCTGCCCTTTCGCACGCGCGGCGACATGCTGCCGCTGCGCGAGAAAGGCTTCACCCCCGAGCGCGCCTTCACCGCAAGGCCGATCTTCGAAGGCATGCAGGCGCGCGCGATCATCGTTTCTTCCGCCGAGATCATCGCCTCCGAGTACAACCTGTATCACTGCGCGGCCGCCGAGCGCCGCGCCTACGACAGCCTGGAGCGCTTCGTGGCCGAGGTCGAAGCCGCGGTGAAATCGGGCCCGGAGCGCAAGTTCGTCTACGCCTACTGGCCAGCGTACGACGCCACGTCGCACCGCTACGGCTCGGAGAGCGCCGAGGCCGCACGCGAGTTCGAGCGCATCGACACCGCTTTCGGCGACCTCGTGAGCCGGCTTTCGGGCACGGAGACCGTGCTGGTCGCGACCGCCGACCACGGCTTCATCGACGTGCCGCCCGAAGCGTCGCTCGAGCTTCCCGCGTCGCTCGCCGCGATGCTGCGCTTTCCGCTGTGCGGCGAGCGCCGCGTGGCCTACTGCCACGTGCACGACAGCGATGCATTTGCGCAGAAGGCGCGCGACTGGCTCGGCGAGCGGGCGGAGGTGAAGCCGAGCGCGCAGCTCGTGCGCGAGGGCTGGTTCGGACCGGGCGAGGCGCACCCGCGCTTCGCCGAGCGCGTGGGCGACGTCGCGCTGTTGATGAATGCGCGCTACACGGTGAAGGACTGGACTGCGGGCGAGGCGCGCCACCTGCATATCGGCAACCACGGCGGCCCGACCGCCGACGAGATGATGATTCCCTTAATCGTGGAGACCGCATGAAAGCGACCGTCAACGGCATCGAGACCTACTACGAAATCCATGGCAACCGGAACGCGCCCACCTGGCTCGTCTTCAGCCACTCGCTCGCGTGCAGCGTGCGCATGTGGGACGGCGAGATCGAGCGGCACAAGGCGAAGCACTGCGTGCTCGCCTACGACACGCGCGGCCACGGCCAGAGCGCGGCGCCGAAAGGCCCCTATACGCTCGAGCAGCTCGCCGATGATCTGTATTTCTTATTGAAGGAGCTTGGGGTTTCGAAGCCGCACTATTGCGGCCTTTCCATGGGCGGGATGATCGGGCAGACCGCGGCGCTCAAGTATCCGGGCATCTTTCGCAGCATGACGCTCGCCGACACCACCAGCCGCTACCCCGCGGAAGCCGCGCCGATCTGGGAAGAGCGCATTCGCACCGCCGAATCGAAGGGCATGGCGCCGCTCGTGCAGCCGACCCTCGAGCGCTGGTTCACCGAGCCTTTCCGCAAGCAACATCCGGAAAAGGTGAAGCAGATCGCCGATATCATCGGCAGGACCCCGGTCGCCGGCTTCACGGGCTGCTGCGCGGCGATCCCGAAGATCAACGTCACCTCGAGGCTGAAGGAGATCAAGACGCCGGCGCTGGTCATCTGCGGCGAGAACGATCCCGGCACGCCGCCGGCGATGGCGCGCGAGATCCAGCAGAACCTCCCGGGCGCGAAGCTCACGCTGATTCCGCAGGCGGCTCACCTCTCCAACATCGAGCAGCCCGAGGCGTTCAATCGCGCTCTTGGGGACTTCCTTTCATCCCCTGCCAGCGGGTGAGCTTGGCGGAGTGCACGCCGAAGAGGTCGAGGATCCGGCCCACGGTGTGGGCCACCAGGTCCTCGATCGATTTCGGCAGGGCGTAGAACGCGGGCACCGGCGGCATCACGATCGCGCCCATCTCGGTCACGGCGGTCATGTTGCGCAGGTGCGCGAGGTTGAGCGGCGTCTCGCGCGGCACCAGTACCAGCCGGCGGCGCTCCTTCAGCACCACGTCCGCCGCGCGCGATATCAGGTCGTCGGCGTGCGCGTGCGCCACGGCGGCGAGCGTTTTCATCGAGCAGGGCGCGATGACCATGCCTTCGGTGAGGAACGAGCCGCTGGCGATGGTGGCAGCGATGTCCTTGGGGTTGTAGGCCTCGGCGGCGAGCTTCTCGAGGTCCTTGCGGCGCATCTTGAGCTCGTGCCAGAGATTGAGCGCGCCCGCGTCCGAGAGCACGACGTGGCTCTCCCAGTCGTCCAGGGCCTTCAGCGTGCGCAGCAGCTCGACGCCGTAGATGGCGCCGGTCGCCCCCGTGATGCCGACGATCAGCCGCTTCTTCACGGGCGCTAGGTTACCCGGGAACCGCAAATAAAATCGGGGTCAGGATCGAATAATCGCGATCCGGACCCCGAATTGGTGCTGCAGGCCTACCCCGAATCGGGGTGCTGCCGGCTTACCCGCGCTTGTAGACGATCTTCTTCGTGCCGCCGTCGCAAGTGCCGACCACCTTGCCTTCGGCCTGCGCGTCGGTGTCGACCACGTCGAGGGTGAACTTGTCCACGCCGTTCTTCTTGATCTTGGCGTCGATCTCGGCCTTGAGCTCGTCGCAGGGCTTGCGCATCGACTGCGCAGAAGCCGCGCCCGCCAGGCCCAGCACCATCACCGCCACGATGACTCGGATCATGATGTCTCCCTTCTTCTAATGGAGTCCGTGAAGGACCGTGGGCGGCACTCTACTCCACAAAAGAAAAAGCCGCCGTGACGCCGGCCACTGTGGAATTTGTGGAATTGTTCCGGTCTAGGCGTGCGAGAGAAGCCAGTAGAGCGCGATCGGCCCGAGGGAGAGCGTAGCGAGCAGCGCGGCGCGGCCGTAGCGGCGGAAGCTGCCGTTGGGCTTGAAATAGAGGTTGCGGATGACGTCGTCGCGGCCGCCGGTCCACATCCAGTCGGGCCCGGCCTTGTTGGTCACATACGGGTTGAAAATGCCCATCACGAACGACACGAACGTACCCACGATCACGCCCAACGCCACGAAAGCCTCCCCATCGAAGCCGTGCTGAACCACGGCTTGTAGCGGCGCATTATATTTGCGTATCGCGATTTAGTCGCTGTCCAAAATTCCCGACAGGAGCAATCGACGCCCATGCTAAAAACTACCATCGCCGGCAGCCTGCCCAAGCCCGAGTGGCTCGCCGAACCGAAAAAGCTCTGGCCCACGTGGCGCGGCGCGGGCGCCGAGCTCGAGCGCGCGAAGCGCGACGCCACCCTGCTCTGGCTCAAGGAGCAGGAGGACGCCGGCATCGACATCGTCACCGACGGCGAGCAGTCGCGCCAGCATTTCGTCCACGGCTTTCTCGAGTTCGTCGACGGCATCGATTTCGGCCGCAAGGTGAAGATGGGCATCCGCAACAACCGCTACGACGCCATGGTGCCGGTGGTCACCGCGGAGCTGCGCCTGAAGGGCCGCGTGCACCAGACCGAGGCCCGGCTGCTCAGGAGCCATACGCAGAAACCGCGCAAGATCACCCTGCCGGGGCCGATGACCATCGTCGACACGATCGCCGACGAGCACTACGGCGACAAGGTCAAGCTCGCGATGGCTTTCGCCGCGCTGCTCAACCAGGAGGCGCGCGCGCTGGAGAAGGACGGCGTCGACGTGATCCAGTTCGACGAGCCCGCCTTCAACGTCTACATGGACGACGTGAAGCGCTGGGGCATCGATGCGCTGCACCGCGCGATCCAGGGCCTGAAATGCACCACGGCGGTCCACATCTGCTACGGCTACGGCATCCAGGCCAATGTCGACTGGAAGAACACGCTCGGCGACGAATGGCGCCAGTACGAGCAGATCTTTCCCGCGCTCGCGAAGAGCCGGATCGACCAGGTGTCGCTCGAGTGCATACATTCCCACGTCCCTCTCGAATTATTGAAGCTACTGAAAGGCAAGGACGTGCTGGTCGGCGTGATCGACGTGGCGAACGACCGGGTCGAGACCCCCGAAGAGGTCGCCGGCACGATCCGCGCCGCGCTGAAATACGTCCCGGCGAAGCACTTCTACGCGTGCACGAACTGCGGCATGGCGCCGATGGACCGCGAGGTCGCGGTGGCGAAGCTCAAGGCGCTCGCCGCCGGCGCCGCGCTGGCGCGAAAGACTCTGGCAAAAAAGCGCAAGCGGTAACCCGTGATTCTCACGCCGACCTTCGCCACGCGCGGCATGGTGGCCTCGCCCCATGCGCTCGCCTCCGCCGCGGGCGCGGATGCGCTGCGCGCCGGCGGCTCCGCGGTCGACGCTGCCATCGCCGCCGCGGCCACGCTCGGCGTCGTCTACCCGCACATGTGCAGCATCGGCGGCGATGCTTTCTGGCTGATCTACGAAGCGGCCGCGCGCGAGGTGTCGTACCTCGACGGCGGCGGTCGCGCGGCCGCCGCCGCTACGCTCGAGCGCCTTGGCGGTCAGAAGGAGATCCCTTTCCGCGGCCTCGTGCCTGCGACGCTCACGACGCCCGGCGCCGTGGCGAGCTTTTGCGAAGCGCATGCACGACACGGAAAGCTGCCGCTGGCGCGCTGCCTGCAAGACGCCATCCACTACGCGCGCGACGGCTTCGCGGTCACGGCGCGCCTGTCGCGGTGGATCGGCGAGACCGCGAACGAGCTGGATGCCGCAACGGCGGCGCTGTTCCTGCCCCAGGGCCAGGCGCCGCGCCCGGGCTCGCGGCTGCGAAATGCCAACCTCGCGCGAACGCTCGAAGCGATCGGCGCGCAGGGCCGCGCCGGATTCTATGAGGGCGAGGTCGCCAGGCAGCTCGCTGCCCTGGGGGGATTCTTCCGCGAGAGCGACCTCGCCGCGCAGCGCGCCTGCTGGGGCGAGCCGATCCGCGGCAGCTATCGCGGCGTTTCCATTTACGAGACACCGCCGCCGACGCAGGGATTCTCGGTGCTCGAGATGCTCAACCTGCTGGAGCCGCTCGAGCTGGCCAGGCGGGAGTTTCTCGGTCCCGACCACGTCCATCTCCTGGTGCAGGCCAAGCAGATCGCCTATCACGATCGCGACCGCTGGCTGGCCGATCCAGCCTTCGCCGCGGTTCCCATCGAGCGCCTCGTGTCCAAGGCGTATGCCGACTCGCGGCGCCCGCTCATCGACCCGGCGCGCGCGCTGCCGTGGGACCGGATTCCGTCCGAGGGCAGCCTCGCGGGCGACACGGTGTACGTCGCGGCGGTCGACGCGAAGGGCAATGCCGCCTCCCTGATCTTCAGCCTGTACGGCATCTTCGGCGCGGGCGTCACCGCGGCCGGGGCTGGCGTGGTCATGCAGAACCGCAGCGCGTACTTCTCGCTCGACCCGCGTCATCCCAACCGGCTCGAGCCCGGCAAGGTTCCCCTGCATACGTTGATCGCCTCGCTCGCTTTCAAGAACGACAAGCTCTGGGCGCTCGTCGGCTGCATGGGCGCGGACGGCCAGCCGCAGATCCACGTGCAGGCCTACATCGCCATGATCGATTTCGGCCAGAACATCCAGCAGGCGCTCGCGATGCCGCGCTGGCTCTCGGGGCGTTTCGCGCTCGGCGAGACGCGCGACACGCTGCACATCGAGGCGCGCTATCCGCCGGCGACCATCGCCGAGCTCGCGCGCCGCGGTCACGCGCTGGACCGCTGGGGCGACTGGAACGAGCTCGCCGGCCACGCCCACGGCATCACCCTCGACGGCGAGAGCGGCGTGCTGGCCGGCGGCGCCGATCCGCGCAGCGACGGCGCCGCGGTGGGATACTAGGGGCATGTTCGACCAGATCGCCGAGCGCAAGATCGCCGAGGCCCTCGCGCGCGGCGAGCTCGACCATCTTCCCGGCGAGGGCCGGCCGCTCGAGCTCGACGACGACGCTCTGGTCCCCGAGGACCTGCGCCTCGCCTACCGAATCCTGAAAAACGCGGGCTTCGCTCCGTCGGAAGTCGAGGCCAATGCGCTGCGCAAGCTCGATCTCATCGGAGCCCGCATCGAGAAGCGTTACTTCAGGAAGGCGCTCGCCAAGCTCGGCCGCTAGGAGGGCTTCGCCATTTCCGCGGGACCGTAGACCAGGGATACGTTCGCGTCCGGGGGAATCGGCGGAATCGTCGCCTCCCAGGCCGCGTAGCCCGACTTCATTTCCTCGAACTTCGCGGGCTCGCGGCGCCTCATGTTCGCGCGCTCGCGCGGGTCGCGCGAGAGGTCGTACAGGAACTCGTGGCCCTCGAGCGAGAGGTATTTCCAGCTCCCCGAGCGCACCGCCTTCTGCTCCCGGAACTTCATCCGCCAATACAGATTTCTCGGCTTCTCTTCTTTCAATAGGTCGATGCCGTCCAGCGGGTAGTCCGGGTGCGCCTCGACCCCCGCGGCGCCGAGGAAAGTGGCGGCCCAGTCCATCGTAATCGCGAGCCGGGCGGTGGTCCTGCCCTGCGACAGGCGCGCGGGCCAGCGCACGATGTAGGGCACCCGGATGCCGCCCTCGAGCAGGTCCATCTTGCCGCCGACCAGCGGCCAGTTGTCGGAGAAGCGCTCGCCGCCGTTGTCGCTCGTGAACACTACGAAAGTATTCTCGCGGGCTCCCGTCTCGTCGAGCGCGGCGAGCACGCGCCCGATTCCCTCGTCCATCTGGCGAATCATGGCGAGGTAGGTCTGCACCGAGCCGCCGTCGAGGTGCGCGATGTTCGCGATGCGCTTCGACTCGTCTGCGTCGTCGCGCGTTTCCCACGGCCAGTGCGGCGCGGTGTAGTGCAGCGACAGGAAGAAAGCTTTCCCCCTCTGCTGCTTCAGGAACGCGACAGCACGCTCCGACAGGAGGTCGGTCATGTACCCGCTGCGATGGACCTCGTCCTCGCCCTCGTACAGGTCGTGCTTTCCAGCGGAGTCGCAGTGGCGGAAGTAATCCACCCCCCCGCTCATCGGCCCGAAGAATTCCTGGTAGCCGCTCTTCAGCGGGCCGAAGTGCGGCGGGAATCCGAGGTGCCACTTGCCGACGAGCGCCGTGGCGTAGCCGGCGTCGCGCAGCAGCGA
>DASXAO010000054.1:0-13886 GCA_036406675.1 Burkholderiales bacterium | reverse complement strand
CAGGAGATCGGCCTTGAGCTTCGCCATGTCGATCTCGACCCGGCCCGCGCCCTGCACCGCGTCGACGTGGAACACGATGCCCTTCTCGCGGCAGAGCTCGCCGATTTCCCAGACCGGCTGGATCACGCCGATCTCGTTGTTCACCATCATGATCGAGACCAGGATGGTGTCGGGGCGGATCGCCGCCTTCAGCTTCCCCAGGTCGATGATCCCGTTCGCTTCGACTTCGAGGTACGTCGCCTCGAAGCCCTGGCGCTCGAGCTCGCGCACCGTGTCGAGCACCGCCTTGTGCTCGGTTCGCTGGGTAATGATGTGCTTGCCCTTCGTCTTGTAGAAGTTGGCCGCGCCCTTGAGGGCGAGGTTGTTCCCCTCGGTGGCGCCCGAAGTCCAGACGATCTCCTTGGGGTCGGCCCCGATCAGGGCGGCGACGTGCGCGCGCGCCTCCTCCACCGCCGCCTCGGCCTTCCAGCCGAACGCGTGCGAGCGGCTCGCCGGATTGCCGAAGAACTCGGTGAGATACGGGATCATCTTCTCGGCGACTCGCGGATCGACCGGCGTGGTGGCCGAGTAGTCGAGATAGATCGGCAGCCTCATGCCGCGACCTTCTCCTCGGCGGGCTTCTCCTGCTGCTTCTCGTGCTGCCTGAAATCCTTGATCACGGCGACGGGCTTGCCGTTCTGGTGCGCGACCAGGTCCGCCAGGCTGACCGACGAGAGGTAGTCGTGCATCTTCTCGTTCAGCGTGGCCCAGAGGTCGTGGGTCATGCAGCGCTTGTCGTCGTGGCAGTTCTCCTTGCCGCCGCACTGCGTCGCGTCGAGCGGCTCGTCCACGGCGGTGACGATGTCCGCCACCGTGACCGACTGCGTCGGCTGCGCGAGGTTGTAGCCGCCCCCGGGGCCGCGCACGCTGGAAACGAGCTTCGCGCGCCGCAGCTTGCCGAACAGCTGCTCGAGATAGGAAAGCGAGATGTGCTGACGCTCGCTGATCGCGGCGAGCGTCACCGGGCCGCGGTTCTGGCGCATCGCCAGGTCGACCATCGCGGTCACTGCGAACCTGCCTTTGGTGGTGAGTCTCATGTGCTGTAGTCCGGTCCAATACCCGATAAAGATGCTCAAGTATACCGCAACCGAAAGCCGACTGAAACCCTCAAGTACTAATTATTTGACGGCTCTCAGGTTTTTATCGATCTCGGCGGCCGCTTCCTCGCGCTCGAGGCGGGCGAGGCGGTCGTGGAGCTCCTCGATGGTGCGCTCGAGCTCCTGGGAATGCTCGACCAGCTGCTGGATCGCCTTCGAGTGCGGGTCGTCGTGGTCTTGGACCACCGCATAGGCTGCGAATCGTTCTGCAGTCTTCGTGCTGGGATCTTCTATCATCTTGCCGGGAACGCCCACGATCGTAGCGCCCGCTGGGACAGCCCTCACGACCACGGCATTGGAACCGATGCGCGCTCCCGCCCCGACGAGGAAACCGCCCAGGATCTTGGCGCCCGCCCCGACCACCACCCCTTCCCCCAGGGTGGGATGGCGTTTTTCGCCCCGGTACAGCGAAGTGCCGCCCAGGGTCACCCCCTGATAGATGGTGCAGCCATCGCCGACCTCGGCGGTTTCTCCGATCACGACGCCCATCCCGTGGTCGATGAAGACGCAACTCCCGATCTTCGCGCCGGGATGGATCTCGATTCCCGTCAACCAGCGGCCGAAGTGCGAGGTAAAGCGTCCCAGCCAGCGCAGGCCGCGCAGCCAGAACCAGCGGGCGAGCCTGTGCATGTAGATCGCGTGCAGCCCCGGATAACAGGTAAGCACTTCCCATGCGCTGCGCGCGGCGGGGTCGCGGTCGAGGATGCAGGCGATGTCGGCGCGCAGCTTTCTGAACATGAAGGCCATATTAGGGTTTCCGACTGTTTTGATCAACTATTTGCCGCGAGGGCCTACTTTCCGAGCAGCGCCCGCAGCAGGCCCCGCATGATATTGACCTCCTCGCGCTCGAGCGCGGGCACACGCGAGAAGAGCCGGCGCCAGCGCTCGCGCAGCCGCGATCCGCTCGCCATGAAGTTCGTTTCCCGGGCGGCCTCCTCCAGGTGCGCGTAGAGGCCTTCGAGGTCGGCGACCGTCGCCGGCTTCTCGCTTCGCCCGCCGACGGCCTCGGGGGCCTGCGCCATGAAGAGCTCGTACGCCATGACCTGCACCGCCTGGGCGAGATTCAGCGAGCTGAATTCGGAGCTCGCCGGAATGTGGACCAGGAACTGGCAGGCGAAGACCTCCTCGTTGGTCAGGCCGGCGGTCTCGTTGCCGAAGACGAACGCCACGTCGCCCTCCAGCGCCATCGCGCTCGCCGCGGCGCGGCGCGCTTCGAGCACCTGCGGCGACCATTCTCGCGGCCGGGCCGACATCGCGAACGCCGCCACGCAGTCCTCGATCGCCTCGACCAAAGTGTCGTGGATTTTGGAGGAATGCAGGACGTCCACTGCATTCGTCGCCATCCAGTCCGCTTCCGGCGCGGGATAGCGCTCAGGCGTGACCAGCCGCAAGTCTACGAGCCCCATCGTCTTCATCGCGCGCGCCGCGGCGCCGATGTTGCCGGGGTGGCTCGGCCGGCACAGAACGATCCTGATCCTTGGCACAGACCGTAGAATACGCGGCCCTTATGCACCCCATGCTGAACATCGCGGTGCGTGCCGCGCGCCGTGCGGGCTCCATCATCAACCGCGCGGCCCTGGGCGGCGACGCTTTGGTGGTCAAGACGAAGCGCGCCAACGACTTCGTCACCCAGGTGGACCGCGCGGCCGAAGAGGCGATCATCGAGATCGTGCGCAAGGCCTACCCCGACCACGGCTTCGTCGCCGAGGAATCGGGCACCACGGCAGAGCAGGCCGAATACCGCTGGATCATCGACCCGCTCGACGGCACCACCAACTTCATCCACGGCTTTCCGCAGTACGGCGTGTCGATCGGCATCGAGCACCGCGGGGCGCTCGCGCACGCGGTGGTGTACGACCCCGTGAAGAACGAGCTCTTTACCGCCTCCAAGGGGCGCGGCGCCTTTCTCAACGACCGGCGCGTGAGAGTCTCGAAATGCGCCCGCCTGCACGACGCGCTCGTCGGCACCGGCTTTCCGTTCAAGGAAGTGAGCCGCCTCGATCTCTACACGAAGCAGCTCGCGCGCTTCATGCAGACCGCCGCCGGCGTTCGCCGCGCCGGCGCGGCCTCGCTCGACCTCGCCTACGTCGCGTGCGGCCGGCTCGACGCGTTCTGGGAGCTCGGGCTTTCGCCCTGGGACATGGCGGCCGGCGCGCTGCTGATCCAGGAGGCGGGCGGCCTGGTGGGCGATCTCGAAGGCGAGGCCGGCTTCATGGAATCCGGCGACATCTGCGCCGGCACGCCGAAAGTCTTCCCGGCGATGCTCGAAGCCCTCAAGTGAAAAATCGGGGTCAGAGCCCTATTTCCGCAAGCCGCGCGTGTCTGGAAATAGGGCTCTGACCCCGATTTTTAGTCGGCCTTTGCGCCGGAGAGCTTGACCACGCGCGCCCACTTGTCGATCTCGGCGCGGATCAGGGCATCGAACGCCTCGGGCGAGGAGCCGACCGGCTCCATGCCGAGCTGGGTCATGCGCTCGGTCAGGTCGGAGCCTTTGATGGCGCGCGCCACGTCGGACGAGATCCTTTGAACCAGCTCGCGCGGCGTGCCGGCCGCCGCCACCAGGCCCACCATGCTGAGCGCGCTCACGCCCGGCACCGTCTCCGTGACCAGCTCGTAGTTCTTCGCGCTCGCCGGGCGCGTCGGGCTGAGAAGCGCGATGACCTTGATCTTCCCGGAATTGATGAGCGGCTGCACGGCGTAGAGGACGTCGAGCAGGATCGGCACGCGGCCGCCGATCACGTCCTGCTGCGCCGGGGCGCCGCCCTTGTAAGGCACGTGCACGAGGTCGATTCCGGCCTGGGTCTTGAGGAGCTCGATCGAGAGGTGCATCGCCGTGCCGCTGCCGGGGGTGGCATAGCCGAGCTTGCCGGGATGCTTCTTCGCCAGCGCGATGAGCTCGGCGACGTTGTTCGCCTCGAGCGACGGGTGCGCGGCGATCACCAGATGCTGCACCGAGACCTGGGTCACCGCAGCGAGATCCTTCACGGTGTCGTACGGCATGTTGGGCCGCAGGCTCGGGTTGATGACGTGCGCGGTCACCACCATGCCAAGCGTGTGGCCGTCGGGCGCCGACTTCGCCACGAGGTCGGTGCCCACGACGGTCCCCGCGCCCGGCCGGTTCTCCACCACCACCGGCTGTCCCCACACCTCCTGCATCTTCGCCGCGAGCAGGCGCCCGACGATGTCGGTGGCCCCGCCCGGCGGGAACGGCACGATCATCCTCACGGGCTTGGTCGGGAACGGATATGCATTTCCCCAGATCAAAAGCGCGGCGAGGAGTAACGGCCTAAACATCGATCTTGGGAACTCCGCCGGTGCCGACCGGATCCTCAGCGTAGAGCCTGCGGAAGTCGTAGGTCGCGCGCTTGCCGCTCTGCGGGGGCACGCCGTTCGACTCGAACAGGTTGAACTCGCGCGGCACCTCGCGGAAGCCGGGCGCGTCCAGCCACAGCCGCAGGAGGCGCCGCTGGCGCTCGGGCTCGGGATGGTTCTGGAATTGCGAGCGCGCATGCATGACCGTGTAGTTGTTGATCACCGCCATCTCGCCGGGCTCGAGGTGGAAGGCGAGCCGGTTCTCCGGCGCCTTCGCGATCTCGTCGAACAGGTTGAAGGCGGCGATGTCTTCGGCGGTGAGGGGCACGCCGCGCTCGCGGTGGCCCGCCGCGATGCCGGCGCGCTGGTATCGAACGCTCAGCTTCCCGTTGCAGTTTGCAAATACAGGAACGCGATAAGGCGTGGTGGGCTCCTCGCCCGGGCCCTCCTCGCCCAGCCTGTGATAGTGGTATCCGCGATAGAGCGGCGCCAGCAGCTCGGGCGCGCCGCGGCGGATCTCGTCGTGCACCGTGACGCCGCTCACCAGCACCGAGGCGCCGCCCGAGCGGGCCTTGCGCCAGCAGGCGAGCGCGATCATGGCGGTGATGTCGTTGTGCGGCCGCAGCTCCAGGTTGCTGCGGTACATGCGCGGCGTCGCATCCTCGGCGCTCGCGTCGATGACGTGGCCGATGAGCTCGCCCTGCGCGTTCTGCGACAGGGCGGCGCCGAAGTGCCGGCCCGCCTCCCACACCGCGGCGCTGAACTCGTCCAGCGTCCCCTGCGCCGGAAGCCCGCGGATGAGCACGACGCCTTTGCCGGCGCGGACTTCCTCGTATGCCTCTTCGAGGTCGGAATCGACGCCGACGCTCGGGATCGCGGCGTCGGCGCGCCAGGCAAAGGAGGCCGAGGCGTGCGCGTACATCATTCGATTCTAAGCGGCGCTGCGCACGTCTTCCACCATCTTCGCCAGCCGGTCGACGTCGCGCACCACGAGCGCCGCGCCGTCCTTCTCCAGGATGCCGGCGCGGGCGAGCGCGGAGAGCTCGCGCGTCACCTGCTCGCGATAGGTGCTCACCTGGCTCGCGATGTCGGCGTGCTTCGGCCCCGGCTCGAGACGCGCGCGGTTGCGCTCGATGCCGGCGGCGCGCGCGAGCCGCAGGATCTCGGCGTGGATGCGGTTCTGCACGCCGAGCGTGCTCAGATCGATGACGCGATCGGACAGCGAGCGCACCAGCGCCGCGAGACGCGTCATCACGCGGGCGCCTACCAGCGGCTCGTCGGCGAGGAGGCGCCGGAACACCGGCGGCGACATCGAAGCGAGCAGCGCGTTGTCCAGCGCGATCACGTCGGCGCTGCGCGGCTTCTCGTCGAGCGCGGCGACCTCGCCGAAGACCTCGCCGGCGGGAATGTCGCGGAACGTGACCTGGCGCCCGCCCTGCGAATAGGTGGTGATGCGCACCCGCCCCGACACCAGCAGGTACACGTCGCGGTCGTCGGCGTTGCGCGAGATAATGCGCTTGCCAGCCTCGTAGTTCCGCCAAACGCATTGCCGCGCCAGCGCATCGAGCTTCTCGGGCGCAAGCCCTTGGAGAAGCTCGATGCTGCGCAGGCCCAGGCTGGACGGTTGAACGTTTCGTGACATCGACTGCGACCGCCGCGAAGTTTACTCGACGCCGGCTCCGGCTCGCTTCCGGGCTGGTGTTGTTCGCCTACCTGACGACCCACCTGGCGAACCACGCGGCCGGCCTGATCTCGCTCGACGCGGCCGAGGCCGGCCGCCTCGCCTTCCTGGACTTCTGGCGCAGCCTTCCCGCGAGCGCCGCGCTGTACGCCGCCTTCGTGGTGCACATCGGGCTCGCCCTGACGGCGCTCTACGAGCGGCACACGCTGCGCATGCCGCCCGCCGAGATCGCCCGCCTCGTGCTCGGGTTCGCCATTCCGGTGCTGCTGGTGGGCCATTTCATCGGGACGCGCGTTGCCTGGCAGGTCTACGGGCGCGACGACCCGTACGCCCGCGTCGTGTGGGTGCTTTGGAGCCCCGACTACGGCATCCAGCAGCTCGTGCTCGTCCTCATCGCCTGGGCGCACGGCTGCCTCGGGCTGCATTTCGTGCTGCGCTATCGCGCCTTTTACCGCGCCTGGTTCCACGTGTTCTTCGCCCTCGCGATCCTGGTGCCGGCGCTCGGCCTGCTCGGCTTCCACGCCATGGCCGCCGAGCTGCGGGCGCGCGGCAGCGTGATTCCCACCGCGCTGCAACCGGGCCAGGCGGAAACGCTCGACCTGGTGCGTCACGGGCTGCTCGCGCTCTTTGCCGTGCTGCTCGCCGGGGTGCTGGCGGCGCGCTCGCTCCGCTCGTGGCGCGAGCGCAGTCGCGGCCTTACCATCGCGCTGCGCTATCCCGGCCTCGTCGTGCACGTGCCGCGCGGCTGGTCGGTGCTCGAGGCGAGCCGGGCGAACCGCATCCCGCACCTCTCGCTCTGCGGCGGCCGCGCCCGCTGCTCGACCTGCCGCATCCGCGTCGAAGGCCCGGCCGCGCACCTGCCGCCGCCCAACGCGGACGAAGCCCGCACCCTCGCCCGAGTGCGCGCCGCGCCGGACATCCGGCTCGCCTGCCAGCTGCGCCCGGCCGGCGACATCGGCGTCACGCCGCTCCTGCGGGCGACGCAGCCGGGCGCGGGCGAATTCGGCGTCGAGCGCGACCTCGCTATCCTGTTCATCGACCTGCGGCGCTGGACCGGCCTCGCCGAGAAGCAGCTGCCGCACGATCTCGTCTACGTGCAGGAGCTGTTCTTCGAGGCGGTGGGGGAAGCGGTGCGCGAGGCCGGCGGCGTCGCGAACCAGTTCATCGGCGACAGCGTGATGGCGATCTTCGGCGCCGATAGCGACGCCCCGCACGCCGCGCGCGAGGCGCTCGCCGCGGCGCGCGCGATCGGCGAACGCATGCGCGCGCTGAACGAGCGTCTCGCGGCCGAGTTCGGCCAGCGCCTGGGCTTCGGCATCGGCATCCACGCCGGCCCCGCCGCGCTCGGCGAGGTCGGCTACCGCGACACGCGCACGCTTTCGGCGGTCGGCGACACGGTGAACACCGCGAGCCGGCTGCAGGAGCTCACCAAGGAGTACGGGGTGCCGCTCGTCATTTCCGAGCGTGTCGCGCGCGCGGCGGGCCTGGACCGCTCGGGTCTCGACGCGAAGGAGCTCGTGGTGCGCGGCCGCTCCGCGCCCATGACGGTGTATGCCCTGCGCACTCTCGCGGAATCCGGTGCGTAAGCGCACATCGCGGCCAACGCGCGATGCCTAGAGTTCGGTCTGTACCACTTACCCAACGAACTCAGGAGCCACAACATGAAACGCTTCATCATCGCCGCCTCCCTCGCGGCACTCGCCGTCCCCGCCTTTGCCGTCGAAACCGGCAAGCCGTTCGAGCAGACCGAGCTCGACCGCACGCTGCCGCAAATCAACATTCCCGCGCCGGCGCAGCGCAGCGTCGACTCCGCCTCCCTGCCCTATGAGCAGGTCCAGGTCGACCGCATGCTGCCCACGTTCGACACGGGTCGCGCGAACTCCGCGGTCGCCGCCGGGTCGCAGTCGCCCTGGGCGAACGACCAGACCTTCATCGCCCCGCCGGCGTAATGGCTAATTCCGAGGTCGGGCCCTGGGGTTAGACCCTGGGCCCGACCCCGCTTTTCCAGCTTTCCGGTGCGTAAACGCACATCCCGCCCGGCACGGCATTCCTAGAGTGCTGGTCAGCAGTCCGTACCAACCAGCTCAAAGGAGTTCGAATGAAACGCATCATCGCAGCAGTATCCTTCGCCGCCCTGGCCGTTCCCGCGCTCGCCGTCGAGCACGGCAAGCCGTACGAGCAGACCGAGGTGGATCGCGCGCTGCCGCAGGTCAAAACTCCGGCGCCCATGGACAAGCGCGGCACCGACAGCCGGTCCCAGTCCTCGCAGTCGCCCTGGGCGAACGACTGGAACTTCATCGCGCCGGCGCTGTAGTCAGGCCTCGAGCAGGCGCTTCGCCGCGTCGAGATCGCGCATCACCCATTGCGCGTCGGCGGCGAAGCGCTCGTCCGACATATCCGGCTGGCGGAAAAGCGTGAGCACGAGCTCGCAGCCGCTGCCTTTCGCCACTATTCTCAGAGGAACGTACACGGTCGTCCCGCGCGGAAGGGTGACCGAATGGTCGAGCACGCCGTAGCCATTGCGCTCGGAAAACCGCACCAGCGCCGGCCCCTCGGAGGTCTCGGCGATCCAGTCCTCGCCCGCCGGACGCAGCGTCGCGGCCAGCCCCGAAGCCCACTTCGGGAAATTCTCCGGCGCCGACAGGAATTCGTAAGCTTCGGCCGCGCTGCGGTCTATGGCGACTCTGAGCTTTCGCATCCGGCTGACCTCAGTGGGCATACTCGATCTCCTTCTCGGAATGCGCGGCGCGCGGCAGCCAGGCGGCCGCCCCCGCCGCGACCAGCGCGCACAGCGCGGCGAGCGCAAAGGCGGCGTGGTAGCCCGCGCGCTCGGAAAGGCTCGCGAGGACCGCGAGCCCGAGCGCGCCGCCCATCATGAACGACGTGTTGACGACGCCCGAGGCGAGCCCGGACTGCTCCGGCGCGACGTCCTGCATCGCCGCGAGCATCACCGGGTTGAGCGCCATGCCGCAGCCGATGCCGAGGAGCAGCATGCCCGGCATGACGTGCAGCATGAACGACGCGTCCTTCGGCCAAAGGGCGAAGAGCCCCAGGCCGGCGGCGGAGAGCAGCATGCCCGCCGCGATCGGCATGCGGATGCCGAAGCGCATCACCATCTTCGCCGACAGCCAGATCGAGAACGCCGCCATGATCAGGTTCGACGGCAGGAAGGCAAGGCCGATCTTCATCGGATCGTAGCCGAGCACCGTCTGCATGTAGAGCGCGGAGAGGAAGAACCACGCGAACATCGCGGCGGCCCAGAACACGCCGAGGATGTTCGCGGCCGCCACCGTCTTCACCTTGAATAGGCCCAGCGGCACGAGCGGTGCCGAAACACGCAGTTCGATCCACAGGAATGCCAGCGACAGCACGACCGCCCCGCCGATGAGGCTCAAGGTCTGCGCCGATGTCCATCCTGCCTGGTTGCCGCCGACGATCCCGTAGACCGCGAGCATGAGCGACAGGGTGATGGTCAGCGCGCCGCCCACGTCGAGCCTGCCTGCCGCCCCGGCCGCGCCTTTGCTCAACAACTTTGTGCAAAAAGCGTAGACCGCGACGCCGATCGGCAGGTTGACGAGGAACACCCAGTGCCACGACAGCACGCTCGTCAGCAGGCCGCCGGCGAGCACGCCGATGCTGCCGCCCCCGGCGCACACGAAACCGTAGATGCCCATCGCCTTCGCCCGGTCCCCGGCTTCGGTGAAGATGTTCATGATGAGCGACAGCGCGATGGCAGACACCACCGCCCCGCCGAGCCCCTGGATCGCGCGCGCCGCGACGAGCACCGCCTGGCTCGCGGCGACGCCGCACACCAGCGACGCCGCGGTGAACAGCGTGATTCCGGCAAGGAACAGGCGGCGCTTGCCATAGAGGTCGCCCAGGCGGCCGCCGAGCAGCAGGAAGCCGCCGTAGGTCAGCATGTAGGCGTTGACGACCCACACCAGCGCGCTGTCGGTGAAGCCGAGGCTTCCCTGGATCGACGGCAGCGCGACGTTCACGATCGTGGTATCGAGCACGATCATCAGCTCGCCCGCGCACAGCATGTAAAGCGCGAGCCATCTCCTGCGTTCTTCGACCAACTCAGCCCTCCAGGGATCTCGCGAGAGCGTCCATGAGCGAGCCGGTGCCGCGCTCCCGGCTGCCGGCGTCGTCGTAGCCGTCGAGGAAGGCGCCCTGCTCGGTCAGCGTCATCCGGGTCCCGGGCTTGCCGGCGACCCTTGCGGGCTCGAGCGCGATGGTCGCGAGCGAGACCGAGATCTTCTTCTCGTCGACGTGCATCGTGTAGGCGTAGACGATCCGGCGCTGCGCCACGATGTCGAGGTAGCGCGCGCTGAAGTCGGTGACGCGGCCGCTCTTCCAGCGGCCGGTCAGCCGCTCGCCGCCGTCGACGCGGAAGTCCATCTCGCGGCGAATCGCCGTCCACTCGCCGTTCGGCGCGGAGAACCACGCGGCTTTGGCTTTCGGGTCGGCCCAGGCGGCATAGACCCGCTCCGGCGCGTGCGCCAGCTCGCGCGTGATGGTGAACGTACCGTGGACGGCGCTCACAGGTCGATGACCACCTTGAACCCGCCGAAGAAAATCCGCTTCATGTCGAACGGCACGTCCTTGTCCGCCATGATCTTCGCCGCGCGCGGATCCTTCATCGCGCTCTTGTTGACGCGGTCCCGGTGCCTGCGGTTCCGGTACTTGACGAACGAGAGCCACACCACCTCGCCGGGCTTGAGCTTCACCGCCTGCGGGAACGAGGTGACCTTGCCGGGCTTGACGTCGTCGGCGATGGTCTCGGTGTAGGAAAGCGCGCCGTGCTCGCGCCAGATGCGGCCCCACTTGCGGCCCATCGCCTTGTACTTCGCCAGCCTCTTCTTCGGCACCGGCGTCACGAATCCATCCAGATAGGACATGGGAAGTCTCCTTGCCGGCCTCAGGTCGGCTTGATCTCGAACTTGTCCGGGTAGAACGCGAGGCGCTCCTTGATCGCGAGCATCTCGTCGTAGGGCGCTTCGTAGCTCCAGACCGCGTTTTCGGGTCCGTCCACCAGCGAGAAATACGACGCGTCGCCCTTGAATGGGCAGTGCGTGCTGTGCGCCGTGCGCGCGAGCCGCTCCATCTTCACGTCCTCGCGCGGGATGTAGTAGACGACCGGCGCCAGCACGCTGCTGCTGGACCGCGACTCGTGCATCTCGACCGCATCGCGCGTGTCCGCGATCACCTCGCCCTTGTACGTCACGCGGACGTGCGCGGCGGCGGGGCGCGTCTCGACGCGGTGCTCCGGGTACTTCTTGAAGCCGGGCGCTGGATTCATGCCGCACCTTTCTGCATCGCCGCCATCGCCTTCTTCATCTCGTCGGGCGCGACGTCGCGTTGGTGCGTGGCCACCGACCAGTGGTGGCCGAACGGGTCCTCCAGCTTGCCGTAGCGGTCGCCCCAGAACTGGTCGGCGACCGGCATCGTCACCTTGGCGCCGGCCTTCACGGCGCGGGCGACGAACGAATCGACATCCTCGACATAGAGGTGAATCGTCACCGGCGAGCCCTTCAGGGACTTCGGCCCGAGCGCGCCCCATTCCGGCATCTCGTCGACCAGCATCACGGTCGAGTCACCGATCTTGACCGCGGCGTGCATCAGCCGGCCATCCGGGCCTGCCATGCGCCCCTTCTCGGTGGCGCCGAACGCCTGCTTGTAGAACTCGATCGCCTGTGCCGCACCGGCGCAGACGAGGTGCGGAGTCACGGAATGCATGCCTTGCGGAATCGTCATCTTGAGGTCTCCTTGCTTAAGCAGCGGCCGGAGAAGCTCCGACCGCTTTGGGAAAAGGCGGGAATGCCAGCGAGATCGCCACGGCGCCCAGTCCGATCGCGCCCGAGTAGACGTACATCCAAGTGTAGCGGCCGAAGGTGTCGAAGATCCAGCCGCCTACTGCCGGACCTGCCGCCATGCCCAGACTGGACACCATCGCGGCTGCGCCGAACACCGCGCCGAGGATGCGCTGGCCAAAGTACTCGCGCGCGAGGACCGCGTAGAGCGGCATCACGCCGCCGTAGGCGAAGCCGAACGTCGCGGCGACGGCGTAGAACTCGCCGAGCCGCGAGGCCGAGATGAAGGCGAACGCCGCGAGCGCCTGGATCACGAGGCCGGTGATAAGCACGCGCTTCACGCCGAAGCGGTCGGCCGCGAGGCCGAGTCCGAGGCGGCCGCCCAGGCCGGCGAGGCCCTCGACGCTGTAGATCGTCACCGCGGCGAGCGGCGCGAGGCCGCAAGTCTGGGCGTAGGTAACGGTATGGAAGATCGGGCCGGCGTGCGCCGCGCAGCAGGCGAAGAAGGTGAGCGCGAGAACGATGAACGGCGCAGACACGAATGCTTCGCGAAGGCCCATTTGCGAACCTTCGGCCGCGCCTTGAACTCCCGACATGGGGAGCGCCGGCGGCCGCCGCACGAACAGCGCCGCCGGGACGAGCGTTGCCCAGACCAGTACGGCGATCACGACCTGCGCGGCGCGCCAGTCCATCTGCGTGATGAGCCACGCGGCAAACGGCGACATCGTCATCGGCGCGACGCCGACCCCGACCGATACGAGCGACACCGCGAGGCCGCGGTGCTGGCTGATCCATCCCATCACCGCGGCGATCATCGGCGAGAAGAAGCTGCCGACCGCGACGCCGACCAGCAGGCCGAACGTGAGCTGGAACTGGAGCGCGCTGTGTGCGCGGCTCGCGAGGAACAGGCCCAGGCCGAGGAGCACCGCACCGGCCAGCACCACGGGGCGCGGGCCGATGCGGTCGCTGAGCGCGCCCCAGCCGAAGCCGGCAGCGCCCATCGCCAGAAAATTGAGCGTCATGGCCGCCGACACGGCGGTGTGCGACCAGCCGGTCGACTGGGTAATCGGCTGCAGGAACACCGCGAGCGAGAACATGGCGCCGATCGCAATGCAGGTCATGAAGGCGCCGAGCCCCACCATCACCCAGCCGTAGCGCGGATCTTTCATTACATCTCCCTTTGTGGCGGTTCGACCAGGACGCCGAGCCGATCGACAGTCTGGTCCCAGCCTTTCTGCAGTCCCGCGAGCATGCTCGGCGCGTTCGCGCCGCTCGCGCGGGCCGTGCTGTTGATGAGGAGCTTCGTCCTGCTGCCGCTCGCCTCGAAGTTCACGTTGATGATCTCGTCCAGCGTGGTCGCGCGCTGCTCGTCCTCCAGCGTGCACGCGATGACCAGCCGCACCGGCGGCAGCACCTCGCGATACTCGCCGCGGATGCCGAACGTGCCGCCCCAGGGCGCGCGCCAGCGCATCCTGAAGACGCCGCCCGGGCGCGCATCGGCTGCGCAATCGCTGATGGTGAAGCCCTTCGGCGCATACCACTTGCCGAGATGCTCCGCGCGCGTCCACGCCTCGAACACCCGGCTGCGCGGCGCGTCGATGATGCGCGTCATCACGATGGTGTCCGGATTCTTCACTCCGACTTTTCCAAATGGCCGGTGAGCTGGTCCAGCGTTCCGCTCCAGCCCTGGTTCATGCTCTCGCGGCCTTCGTCGAAGACTTTGCGCTCGGCGTCGGTCGCCTCGTACGGCAGCCATGTGACGGTGACCCGGGTCTTCTCGCCCTGTTCCTCGAACTCAACCGACGAATGCCAGTAGAGCGGCCAGCCCGGCGTCCACGGATGCCGCGTCACGCCGCCTTGCGGGTCCGAGAACGAGACGATGCAGACCAGCTTATTCGGCGCCGCGATCTCGCGGTACGCGAACTTGCCCCACGTGTCGGTGCC
>DASXAO010000053.1:0-5602 GCA_036406675.1 Burkholderiales bacterium | reverse complement strand
AGCTTCACTGGCGGGTGATCCGGCCGTCGACGATCTCGACGATGCGGCCGCACTGGCGGGCGAGCTCGTGGTTGTGCGTCACGATCAGGATGGTGGTGCCCTGCTCCCGGTTCACCGACCGCATGAGGTCGAATACTGCCTGCGCCGATTTCGTGTCGAGGTTGCCAGTGGGCTCGTCGGCGAGGAGCACCGCCGGCTTCATGGCGAGCGCGCGGGCCACGGCGACGCGCTGCTGCTGACCACCGGACATGTTCGATGCGAGGTTGTCGCGCCATGGCGTGAGGCCCACGCCGGCGAGCAACTCGTTGGCTCGCCCGCGCATCGCGTCATCCGGCCAGCCACGCTCGAGCAGCATCGGCATCATGACGTTCTCGTGCGCGGTGAAGGCCGGGATCAGGTAGTGATACTGGAACACGAAGCCGATGGCATGGCCGCGCAGGCGCGTGAGCGCCTTGTCGTCGAGGCCGTTCGCCGACTGCCCGGCGATCGCCAGGCGCCCGGCGCTCGGCCGGTCGAGGAGGCCGATGATGTTGAGCAGCGTGCTCTTGCCCGAGCCCGACGGCCCCATCAAGGCGCAGAGCTCCCCCGGCGCGAGCGCGAGGTCGATGCCGTGCAGCACTTCCGTCTCGGCCGGCGTGCCGACGTCGTAGGACTTGCGCACGCCTTCCAGGAGCACGACCGGCTCAGCCACGGATCGCCACCACCGGATCAAGGCGCGCGCCGCGCAGCGCCGGAACGTAGGCGGCGAACAGGCCGCTCAGCGTGGCGAGCAGCGCGGAGGCCATGAACAGCCTGGGATCGAGCTCGAGCGGGAAGAGCGGCGTGCCGTCGGGATTCTTGAGCAGCACGCCCCAGAGGAGAATCGCGGATGCGCCGAGGGCCGATCCGACCAGCGAGCCGATCAGGCCGAGCGCCGCGCCCTGCAGCAGGAACACGCGCAGGATCTGGCCGCGCGAGCTTCCCATGGCGCGCAGGATGCCAATCTCCTTCGATTTCTGCACCACCGAGACGATGAGCACGGCGGCGATGCCGAACGCGATCGCGAGCCCGACGAAGAAGCGGATGGTGGTGTTGGCGATGACCTGCGCATTAATGGCGAGGTAGAGCTGGGCGTTGGTCATGATCCAGCTATCGGCCTCGACGCCGGTCAGCGCGCTGATTCTCTGCGCGACGGCTTCCGCCGCGTAGATGTCGCTTACGGTGAGGTCGATGCTCGAGACGCCGCCGATCAAGTCGAGCAGCGCCTGAGCCGTATGCAACGCGACGTACGTGGTGCGCAGGTTCGCGCCCTTGTTCCCCAGATCGACGATCCCCGAGATGGTGAGCGTCGCGCCCTGTCCCGACGCGACGATGACGCGCAGCTTGTCGCCTACGCGCACGCCGAGCTCGGTCGCAAGGTCGGTGCCGATCAGGATGTCCTCTGCCCCCAGTCTGGCGGCGCCCGCCACGACCTTCTCCCGCAGGTTGACGATCCTGAAGTAGCGCTCCGGATCGACGCCCTGGACCGTGACCGAGCGCGTTGCTTCGCCGCGCAGCGCGAGCGCCGAGCCAGCGGCCATGGGAGAGACCGCGGTGATCTCCGGTAGCGCCGCCACCTCGTCGATGATCTTCTGCCATTGATCGATGGATCGCACCCGCTGGAGCGGACGCTGCACGCTCGCGGCCTCCGCGACCTCGGGACCGCGCAGCGGCCGCGCCTTCTCCCGCTGGGGCACGAGCACGATGTGCGCCTGCGCGCTTAGCACGCGGCGCACGATGTTCGCCTGCTGGCCGGCGAGCGCCGCCGACATGAACACGATCACGCCGACCCCGATGCCGATGCCGAGGAGCGTCGCGATCGTCTGCATGCGGCCCTCCAGCAGGAAGCGAGTGGCGGCGATCCACTCGAAGGGCAACGCGCTATTCATGGACCACCGGGCGTACCGGCTGGCCGGCGCGGATCGTCACATTGCCGGCGCGCACGGCGAGGTCGCCTTCGGCCAGGCCATCGAGGATCTCTACCACCGCATCGCCGCGCAGCCCGAGTTTCACTCCCTGGCGCACCGTCCTGCCGTTTCGCAACACCAGCACCCAGGGCGCGGCGCCCGCTGAATCGCGCACCGCGTCCGCCGCAACCGCGAGCGTCATCGGGTGACGGCCCGTCTCGATGTCTACGGACACGGTCATGTCCTGGCGCAGGTACTCCGGGGGCTGCGCCACCGCGAGCTTGACTTCCACGGTGCCGCGCTGCGCGTCGACGCCGGGGTTGATGTAGGCGACCTCGGCGTTAAAGCGCTCCTCGGGATAGGCGTCGGCCGAGGCGAGCGCGCGCTGGCCCAGCTTCAGGCGGGCGAGGTTGCGCTCGTCGATTTGGAGCACGATTTGGGTCACGCCGACAGGCGAGAGCACCATCAGCACCTTGCCCGGCTGCACCAGCTCGCCGCGCTCCACGTCGCGCGCGATCAGCGTGCCGTCGGCCGGGGCCTTGATCAGCGTGTAGGCGAGCTTCGCGCGCGCCGCGTCGAGCTGGGTACGCGCCACGTCGTAGTTGCGCTGCACATCGTCGAGCGCGGCGGCGCCCAGGAAGCCCTGCGCCTTCAGGCGGCGGTTGCGCTCGAGCTGCGCCGCGGCGTTCGTGAGGGTGACCTGCGCCTGCGCCACCGCGGCGCTCAGCTCGGAAGCGTCGAGCACGATGAGCGGCTGTCCGGCTTTCACGACCTGGCCTTCTGCCACCGGCACGCGCGTCACGGTGCCGACAATCTGCACGCCGATGTCGATCCGGTTGGGCGCCGCTACCCGCCCGGCCGCAACCACCGACTGGACCACGTCGCGGCGCACGACCCGCGCCGCCTCCACCTTCGGTCCGGCGAGCTGCAGATAACCGAAATAGCCACCCAAGACGACGGCCAGCAGTGCCACCCCGACCCTCCAGCGCCGCTTCCGCAGCCACGCCGGCGCATCGCTGTTGGATGTTCTCACTCGCTTATTTCACTCCGGCGCCAGCGAAGGCTTTTGACCCCGATCAAATTTCCGTTGGCTAGTCGGCGCAGGATGGCCACATGAGAGTCCAAGTCGACTGCCGCAACGGCGACGACCCCCGCGCCTTCTACCTCGGCACGCGGCGGCTGCACGTCACGCAGGTGCTCGAGCGCACCGCCGGGGATTCGACCCGCCGCTTCAGGGTCAGAGTGCAGGACGGGCGCGTGTTCATCCTGTCCAAGCACACCGCGAAGGGCGAATGGCAGCTCGCGCGCGTCGCATCATGACAACCCTCGCGACCACCCCCTCCGACCGGCGCAACGAAGCCGAGGTGCGCAGCGTCGCGAGCGCGCTGTTCCAGCGCTGGCCGGCTCTGCTCGGCTTTTGCGTTCGGGAGGATGGCGAGCTTTTTCTCACCGATGTCGCAGTTCACCCGTGGTGCGACGATGAGCAGCGCGCGAAGCTGTGCTGCGAGATCGCTTCCGCGTTCGCGGAGCTTATCGATGAAGACGCCGCGGCAGGCGAGCTCTTAAGCGGACGCACTTTCGCGCGGACCATGCACTAGCACTCTCGAAACGGAAGACTTATCTGTACCCGTGAACTGATCATGGCCGACAAGGACGCTACCTTGCAGCAAGCGGCGAGCCTCATGCGGCAGCATCACGTCGGCACGCTCGTGACTGTGGGGAGCGGCACGGAAGGCGTGCAGGTTCTAGGCATCGTGGCCGATCGCGACCCGGTCATCGAAACGCTCGCGCGCGGTCTTGACGGTCGACGCGATGAAAAAGCGCGGGGTGCGACGCCTGCTTGTGGCAAACGAGACCGGCCAGCTTTGTGGCATCGTCTCGCTCGATTGAGCTCCTCGACGCGGTAGCGCACAGCGTGGCGGAGCTCGCGCGTATCGGCCGATCCGGCATCGAGCGCGAGACGTCCGAGCGCATCCCGCTCCCGGCCGAGCAGCCCCGGACTGTGCACATCCCGGGCTGCTCGTACGTATGACGTCAGCTGGACGGCGCCTTGACGTAGCTCAAGGCCGCCGCCCTCTCCAGCGCTATCGTAGGTCAATGCAGATACCACTCCAGATCTCCTTCCACGGCATCGGACATTCCGACGCCCTCCACGACACCATCCGCGAAAAGGCTGAAAAGCTCGAGCACTATTACGCGCATATCGCAAGCTGTCGCGTGGTCCTCGAGCTCGGCGGGCGCCACCAGCGGAAAGGCAACCAATACATCGTTCGCATCGACCTTAAGGTCCCTGGCGGCGAGCTCGCCGTCACGCGAGAGCATGACGAGGACGTTCAAACGGCGATCCGCGAGGCGTTCGACGCCGCGCGCCGACGGCTGGAGGACTATGCTCGGGAGCAGCGTGGCGACGTGAAGCGCCACACTACGAGCGTCGGGACTTTTTGATCTAGAGCAAAAGTCCCGGCCAGCCCGAGGGTAGAACGACCGGATGACCTCCAGACACTACCCCGCGCTCCTCGCGCTTTGCGTGGCGGCGGCGCCGTTGCATACCACAGCCCAAACCACGCCGGCTCCGTCGATCCTCCCGAAGGCGTGCGTCGCGTGCCACAGCGAAGAGGCCAGGTATCCGGTGCGCGGTGCGCGTTCGCAGTACCTCACTTCCGGGCACCGCAAGCTCGGCCACGCCTCCTATGCGAACAGCGAAGGCTGCCAGGGCTGCCACACGCACGAGGGCTTCGTCGAGCGGGTGAAGAAGGGCAAGGTCGATCCGAAGGCCGTGGTCGCCAATCCTTCCGAGATCGGCTGCTTCACCTGCCATGCCCCGCACGAGAGGGGCAACTTCTCGCTGCGCACCGAAGCCCGGGTAACGCTGACGAACGGCGCCTTCTTCGACAGGGGCAAGAGCAACCTTTGCGCGACTTGTCACCGGGTCGTCTACACGACGAAGGAAGAGGTCAAGGCGCGCACCATCCCGTTCGACTTCTGGGGCGCGCACCACGGGCCGCAGGCGGACATGCTCGCCGGGACGAACGCCTACGAGTTCCCGGGGAAGAAGTACTCGAGCTCGGCGCATACGGGTCTTCCGGGCGCGGGCTGCGTCACCTGCCACATGAGCCTGCCCGACCGGCGTTACGCGCTCGAGCCCGCCATCGGCGGACACAGCTTCAACGTCGGCGGTGAAGTCCACGGCGCGCCCAAGCTCAACAACGCCGGCTGCGTCGGCTGCCACGCAAAGATGGATCAGGTCGCCGGAAAGCACCTGTTCGCAAGCCCTGCCGCCGCGGACTACGACGGCGACGGCAAGATCGAGAACATCCAGGAGGAAGTCGAAGGACTGCTGGAGAAGTTCATCAACAAGCAGGGTAGCGGGCTCTTCCAGACCATGAAGAGCCCGCTCTACGACCCGAAAGGCGAGTTCATCCGAAACAAGACCGAGTATCCGCTTCCGGTAGTGGCCGCGCTCTACAACTACAAGTTCGTGCTCGAGGACCGCAGCCGGGGCGTGCACAACTCCAAGTACGCGGTGCAACTCCTCATGGATTCGATCAAGGCGCTGGACCCGAGCTTCGACGACTCGCGCAGACCCGACTAGTCGGGCCGCTTCTCGCCTTTACGGGTCCAAACGCCGCGCCCAGTGCACTGCAGAAGCTCGCCGCCGCTTTGCACGTAGGCGCCGA
>DASXAO010000052.1:0-13266 GCA_036406675.1 Burkholderiales bacterium | reverse complement strand
AGACACGTCGTAGAGCTTCATCCGCTGGTAGGCCGCGGCCACCGTCTCGTCCGAGCTCACCGTGGCGACGGCGTGCTCCTTGTGCCGCCGGGAGATGAGGTCGCGCAGGTCGCCGTGCGTCTCGCGCTTGATGAAGCCCTGGTCCAGCATCCAGTAGTCGTTGTAGACCTTGGAGAGGTACTTGTTGCCGCTGTCGCACACGAGCGTGACCACGCGCTTGGGCCTGGTCTGCTCGCGGCAGTAGCGCAGCGCCGCGGCGATCAGCGTGCCCGACGAAGTGCCGGCCATGATGCCTTCGGTCTTGAGGAGCATCCTCAGCACGGCGAAGGCCTCGCTGTCCGGAATCGAGTAGGCCTTCCTCACGCGCGAAAGGTCGCACACCGGCGGGATGAAATCTTCGCCGATGCCCTCGACCAGCCAGGAGCCGACCTCGCTCGGCAGCTTCCCCGTTTCGATGTACTTGGCCAGGACCGAGCCTTGCGGGTCGGCGAGGACGATCTCCGTCTGCGGCGAGACGCGCGCGAAGAAGTTCGCGAGCCCGGTAATCGTGCCGCCGGTGCCGACGCCAGCCACGACCGCGTCGACGTCGTGGTCCATCTGCTCCCAGATTTCAGGGCCGGTGGTTTCCTCGTGCGCGCGCGGGTTGGCCGCGTTGGCGAACTGGTTGATGTAGAAGGCTCCGGGCGTGCGCCGCGCAATGTCGGCCGCGCGCTCCTGGTAGTACTCGGGATGGCCCTTGGTGACGTCGGAGCGCGCCATCACGATCTCTGCGCCCATCGCGCGCAGGTGAAAGATCTTTTCCTGGCTCATCTTGTCGGGCACCACGATGAGCAGGCGGTACCCCTTGAGCGCCGCCACCAGCGCGAGGCCCAGGCCCGTGTTCCCCGCGGTGGCCTCGACGATCAGCGAGCCCGGCTTGATCTTTCCCTGCCGCTCGGCGTCCTCGATCATCGAGAGCGCGATGCGGTCCTTGATCGAGCCCCCTGGATTGTGGTGCTCAAGCTTGAGATGGAGGCTGCACGGCCCGGCCTCCATGCGCGCGACTTCCACGAGCGGCGTTTGGCCGATGAGGTCGAGCACGTTCATCGCAGCGCTAGGTTAACGCACCCGCCGGGGAGGCCTGTCTCGGCCCGGTTTCGAGTGTTAAGTAATTGATTTACCGTAGTGGGATGCATCCCATAATATTGCGCTGCAGCGGCTGGGGTTGCCGTCCCACGGGCAGCTTCCCCAACATCCAACCTAAGGAGGCGCTTTGGAAGGCGGCGGCACACTGCTCGGAAGCATCTCGGACTTCTGCCGGCGCACCGGCATGGCCGAATCGACCTTCGGGCGGCGCGCCGTCAACGACGGGAAGTTCGTCGCGCGCCTGCGCGACGGGGCGCGCGTCACCCCTGAGACCCTGAACCGGGTCAACCAGTTCATCACGAAGCACGGCCTGCCGGGTCCGGGCGATTCGCCGCCGGAGCTGCTGCCGCTCATCCGCGCCGGCGCAGAGGCGCCCGCGCCGGCGGCGCGCGAGCTCTCGCCGGAGAAGAACTTCCGCTTCTTCGACAACCGCCAGAAGTACCTGCTCTTCGTCAACACCTGCAGCGAGAAGGACGTGGTCGCGCGCCGCGTGGGCCTCGAGCTCGGCCACATCCATCCGAGCCCGCCTGCGGTGCGGCTGTTCGACGCCGGCATGGGCGACGGCACGGTGCTCGCGCGCGTGATGCGCGAGATGCACCGGCGCTTCCCGACGGTGCCGTTCTTCATCGTCGGCAAGGAGATCAGCCTCGAGGACGTGCGCCTGAGCCTGCGCAAGATGGCCGACCGCTTCTTCGAGCACCCGGCTACGGTGCTCGTCGTCACCAACATGTACTACACCGAAGCGCCCTGGCTCACGCCGCGGGCGGTGCCGGCCGCGACCTCCATGGTGTGGCACGAGGTCGCGCTTACCGGTACCACGTCGCACGACTTCAGCGAGCAGATCGCCGCGCTTGAGCCGTTTCTCGCGAAGAACTGGCAGGCGGGTCTGAACCCGAAGACCGGAAATCCGGTGTACGAGCATCCGACGGTGGTGGTGCTTTACCGCGACGACTATCGTTTCCTCCTCGACGAGGTGATCCCGAAGCGCGGCGCCGGGCTCGCCGAGTACGACATGGTGATCGCCTCGCAGCCGTACCGCGCGCGCGCCTCGCTCGAATTCAAGGCGCAGAAGGTCGTGGCGCCCCTCGTGCGCGCGCTCGGCAAGGGCGGGCGCCTGCTCGGCATCCATTCCTACGGCCACGACCCGGGCCTCGAGATCATCCAGAAGGTATGGAGCGGGGAGAACCCGTTCGTCCACACCCGGCACGACCTGATGCGCGCGGCCAAGGCGGATCTCGGGCGCGAGGCGCGGCGCTACAACTTCAACACCTACGCCGACGCGCGCGCGATCTTCCGCTACGACATGCACACGCTGCCGACCGAGATCTCCTCGAGCATCGGCACCTCGACCCTGTTCGCGGCGTGGAACGCGGCCATCTACGTGGCGCAGATCGAGGACCAGCGCCTGTCCGAGGTGCTGGGAAAGGCGCAGTATCTCGACGCGACGCGCGACGTGCTGCAGAAGCACGGCGCCCTCTGGTTCCTGGACGAGTCCTATGTCATCTCCCGCAAGCGCGACTGAAACGCAACCCGGCCTCTCGGAGCTCGTCACCGCGGGCTCGCTCGAGATCTCGCCGCGCGAGCTGCACCGCGCCGCCGAGGTGGGGACCATCCTGCCGGCGGATACCTGCGTCTACATCCCGTCGCTTCCCGGCCTGCCGCTCACGCGCACGCTCGACGCGATCGCGGCCATCCGCGCCGCCGGCCTCGACCCGGTGCCGCACGTGTCGGCGCGGCGCATCCGCGACCGCGACGAGTTCCGCGACTTCCTGATGAAGGCGGCGGCGCTGCACGGCGTGCACCGCGTGCTGCTCATCGGCGGCGACGAGCCGCGTTCGAAAGGCCCGTACGCCGACAGCCTGCAAGTGCTTGAGCAGGGCGTGCTCAAGGAGTGCGGCGTGCGCGAGTTCGGCGTCGGGGGCTATCCCGAGGGCCATCCGCGCATCTCGCTCAATGCCCTGGACAAGGCGCTGCAGCGCAAGATCGCGCTCGGCCGCGAGCAGGGCATCGGCGTCTACATGGTCACCCAGTTCTGCCTGTCGCCGCAGCGCGTGGTGGACTACTGCGCAGGCCTCGCCCGCGCCCAGCCCGAGCTGCCGGTGTACGTCGGCATCGCCGGCCCGACCGATCCGGTGGCGCTCGCACGCTACGCGCAACGCTGCGGCGTCAGCGCCTCATTGCGCGCGCTGAAGAACCTCGGCACCGGCATCGCCAAGCTCGTCACCCATACCGATCCGCAAGACCAGCTCGTCGCGCTGGCGCGCTACTCGTCGCAGCGCGGCCAGAGCAACGTGGTCGGCGTGCACATCTACAGCTTCGGCGGCGCGGTGCCCACCGCGAGCTGGATGCGCAAGCTGATGTGAATCAAAAAGGGGTCAGAGGAATTTTCCTGTAACACATTGACCCGCGTACGCGTAGGCCAGAAGTGTTACAGGAAAATTCCTCTGACCCCTTTTTGTCTTAGCCCCGCCCGACGAACGGCATCTTCGTCGCCATGATGGTCATGAACTGCACGTTGACGTCGAGCGGCAGGTTGGCCATGTGCAGGACCGCGTCGCCGACGTGCTTCACGTCCATCAGCGGCTCGGGCTTGATCGAGCCGTCGGCCTGCGGCACGCCGTTCGCCATGCGCGCGGCGAGCTCGGTGAGCGCGTTGCCGATGTCGATCTGGCTGGCGGTAATGTCGTTCTTGCGGCCGTCGAGCGAGATGCACTTGGTGAGGCCGGTGACCGCGTGCTTGGTGGAGGTATAGGCCACCGACATCGGACGCGGCGCGTGCGCCGAGATCGAGCCGTTGTTGATGATGCGCCCGCCCTTGGGATTCTGCGCCTTCATGATGCGGATCGCCTCCTGGGTGCACATGAACATCGCCACCAGGTTGATGTTCACCACCTCGCGGAACTTCTCGATCGGCAGGTCCTCCATCGGCACCGCCGGGGCGCCCATGCCGGCGTTGTTGAACAGGACGTCGAGCCGGCCCCATTTGCTCTTCACTTCAGCGAAAAGCTGTTTCACCTCGGCATCCTTGGTGATATCCGCGGGCAGCACCATGGCGCGGTCCTTCGCACCGGACTCGGCGGCGGTCTTCTCCAGCATGTCCTTGCGCCGGCCGACCAGGCCGACGTTGTAGCCGTCCTTGAGCATGGCCAGCGCGGCCGACTTTCCGATGCCGGAGCCGGCGCCGGTGACGATAGCGACCCTCATGGTGTTCTCCTCTAGACTGGTTTGCGGGAATGGTAAATGAGAAAAATAGGGACTGTCCCTATTTTTGCTGCAGAAACGCCAGGAGCACCTCATTGAAGCGCTCGGGCTGCTCAAGGTTCGAGAGGTGCCCGCAACCGGCGATCACCACGAGCTGCGCGCCCGGGATGCGCCGCGCCATGCGCTCGGCGAGCTCGGGCGGATAGACGCGGTCCTCGTCGCCGGTGACGACCAGCGTGGGCACGGCGAGCTTCTCGAGCGGCGCGGCGCGGTCCTGCGCCACCGAGGCCTCGAGCGTCTTGCGGTAGGAGTCGTTGCGCAGGGCGTGGAAGCTCGCGAGCAGCGCGGCGTGGGCGCCGGGGCGGGCGCGGCTGCCGAGGAGGCGCGCCGCCGATTCGGCGCTGCGGTGCTCGCGCTCCTCGACGAACTTCAGGACCTCCTCCGGAGAAAGAGCGTCGAAGCCGGGGCTGGTGTTGGCGAGCGTCAGGCTGCGCACGCGGCCCGGGTGCGCCAGCGCGAAGTTGCGCGCGATGCGCCCGCCCATCGACAGGCCGACGAGGTGCGCGCGGTCTTCATTCAGGAAATCGATGGTTCGCAAAAGATCGGAAGTGAAGTCCTCGAACTGCAGCGCGCCTTCGTAGTCGTCGGAGTCGCCGTAGCCGCGCGCGTCCCACGCGGCGGCGGTGAAGCCGTGCTGCGAGAAGAACGCGATCTGGTGCTGCCAGTGGTTGCGGTTGCCGCCGATGCCGTGCAGGAAGAGCGCGAGCGGCCCGCGGCCTGCGCTCGCCACCGCGATGCGCGGCTTGCCCGGGACGAGGGTGGTCCAGGGCGTCATTCGGCCTTCGCGCCGGAGATCTTCACCGCGCGAGCGCGGCTTGCGCTGTCCTTGCGGATGTACGCCGCGAAGGCCTCGGGGCTGCTGCCGACGACCTCGTAGCCGCGATCGATCAGCTGCTTCTGCCGGAACTCCGGGTCCTGCAGCAGCTTGGCGCTGTCCTGGTAGAGGCGCGCGATGGCCTCCCGCGGCGCACCCGCCGGCAGGAACAGGCCGAACCAGGCATGGGTCTCGACCTCGGGGTAGCCCAGCTCGGCGAACGTCGGCACCTGCGGAAAGAGCGGCGAGCGCTGCGCGCCGCCGATCGCCAGCGCCTTGATGCGCCCCGCCTTGAGCGGGCCGCTCGAGGTGGCGATGCCGGCGAAGGTGAGCTGGACCTCGCCGGCGATCACGGCGGGGACCGCGAGGGAAATGCCTTTGTACGGCACGTGAACCAGGTCGATGCCGGCGACGTGCTTGAGCATCTCGCCGGCGAGGTGCGGCTGGCTGCCGCTGCCGTACGAGGCATAGTTGATGGTGCCGGGTTTCGCCTTTGCGAGTCGAATCAGCTCGTCGAGGCTATTTGCGGGTAATGAAGGATGGGCAACCAGAAGCTGCTGCAGCAGCACCAGCATGGTGACCGGGATGAAGTCGCGCTGAGTATCGAACGGCAGGCGGGCGTAGAGATGGGGATTGATCGAGAAGGTCGCGTCGGTCGTCATGAGCACGGTATAGCCGTCGGGCACGCTCTTCGCGACCGCGTCGGCGGCGACGATGGTGTTCGCTCCGGGCTTGTTCTCGACCACGACCGGCTGGCCCCAGGCGGTGCCGAAGCGCTCGGCGAGCTGCCGCGCCATCACGTCGATGCCGCCTCCGGCGGGGTAGGCGACCACGATGCGCACCGGCTTCGCCGGCCACGTCTGCGCCGGCGCGGCGCTTGTCACGAGGGCGGCGAACAGGAAAAAAGCGGCTGGGAGCAAGCGCATGCAAGGGGTCCTGGAGCTCTAAGGACCCAATGATAGTGGATCGCTTGCGCCTACTCCTTGCTTCGGAGGTACCGCCGCACCGCCTCGTATTCCGCGTCGCTCGCGGCGACGAACGGGGTGAACTGGCCGCGCTCGATGATCTTTCTTCCCTCTTCGGTATTGGGCCAGTCGAGAATGGTCTTGAGCATGATCGCCCGGTCTTTCCCGGCCACCCGGCCATGCACCACAAACAGCGCGGGGGGAATGCTGGCGGTCTTGTGAAGGATGCGAAACCGGTCGGTCGTCTGCCGTTCCTTCTCGATGGTGCGCAAGGCGCCCTCGGCCATGCCGCAGGCATCCGCGGCGCCGATCGCCACGCTCTGCAGGCAGGCGAAGTGATTTTTCCCGTAGTAGCGCTTGACACCGCTTTCCGGGTCGATGCCGGCGTCGCGCAGCGCCATGCTGGTGAGGTGGGAGACCGCGGCATCCACCGGCGGGGTGGCGATGGTGCGGCCCTGCAGGTCCTTGATGGCCCTCAGGGCGCTGTCCTCGCGGACCACGATCACCGCATCGAGACGCTCGGCGCGCCGCGCCAGCGGCAGATACCCGTACTTGTCATGGGCATCGACATAGTCGAAAGGCTGGACGAAGCCGATGTCGTAGGTTTGCTGGCGGAGCTCGTCGCGGAAGCCGGAATAGTCCGCTTTCGAGCTGAGCCGCACCTGCCGTCCCAGCTTTGCCGACAGGTCCGCCGCCATGGGGCCGTAGAGGTCATGGATCCGCGTCAAGGGCAGGTAGGGAAGGATGCCGAGGTCGTACGGCTTTTCCGCGGCACTCGCCCGATGGGCGCACAGGGCGAGGGCGGCCGCGCAGAGAAGCCGGAAGCCGAGGCGGCGCGTCATCGGCTCAAAACTCCGTGTGCTGCCGCCGGTCGCGCGTCCGGCGGCGCAGACCGGCGCGTCGGTCTGCCCCATCGCGCCTGTCGGCCGACATGGCCTCGTCCACGCTGCGGCGCTCGTCGCGCTCGCGCCGGTCCGGAATCCGGCGGTCTTCGCCGCTGCGGCGGTCGATCAGCCCGACCTTGCGGCCCGCCTTGGCCGCGGCGAGCCAGCGAATGCCCTCGGGATCGATGTAGTAGCACTCGGAGAAATCGATCACGAGCCCGTCCTGCCGTTCGATCGCGCGGTGGTAGGTGGCCTCGATGACCGGCAGCGAGCCGTAGTAGATGTTGCCGCGGATCTTGAGCACGTTGCCGCGAAGGCTGATGTTCGGGTGCGCCTGCTCCCACTTCGAGTACGCAATGGCCAGGGCCGAGCCCACCAGCACGGCGCCAAACAGATCCAGGAGCAGCACCGAGAGGAAGGATGCGATGAAGACGACCGCTTCGCGCCGGTTGTGCAGGTGCGGCTTGATGTCCTCCCAGTTGATCATGTTGGCGCCGAGAAGCATGATCGTCGCGGCCATCGCGGGCATGGGGATGATCGCGATGAAGTCGGCGAGATACAGCACCATCAACAGGAGGAAAAGCGCCGACGCGATGCTGGTGAGGCGGCTTTGTCCGCCCATCCGGTACACCAGCCACATGCGGTTGAAGGACGCGCACGTGGGCAGGGAAGAAAGGAAGGGCAGCAGGCAGTTGGAGATCGCATCCGACAGGATGCCCTTGCGCGCGTCGGTAAATCCGCCGATCTTGCGGTTCATCCGCCGCATCGCGGCCACGGTCTGGAACAGGCCGAGCAATGCCAGCGTCAGCGCGCCGGGCAGGAGCGAGATGATGTCCGACATCGCTTCCTGGTTGAACACCGGCAGCGACGGGAACACCAGGCCAACGGAGGAAAGGTTGCCGATCTGCTCGATCATGGTGTTCGCGAGGCCGCGCGTGGCGTTCAGATAAGCGGAGTACCCCGTGCCGGCCGCCACGCCGATCAGGATCGCCCAGTTGCGCAGCGCCCCGAACTGGCGCGCCGCCAGGCTCGCGAGCAGCGTGATCAGCCCGATCTGGATGGCATAGAGGTTGCCGATCTCGAGCACCGCCTGGAGCGACTGCCATGCGATCCAGAGCGGCCACTCCACTTCGGTGTTCATCGGCAGGCCGGCGAAGCCGGTGAGCGACTTGAAGACCAGGAACAGCCCGATACCGCAGATGAGGCCGTTGATGATCGGCTCGTTCACCAGGTCCAGCATCCGGCCGAGCGGGCGGATCAGATAGAACAGGAGCTGGATCACGCCCGCGATGAGAATCAGCGTCAGCGCATACCCGATGTAGTCCGAGCCGAACGGCGGCGCGATCGGCAGCAGCGTCACGCCGATGGCGGCGGACATCGTGGTGTTGGGGCCGCCGGAGAACACGCGCGCCGGGTTGAGCAGCGCCGTGAACAGCACGCCCCAGATGGCCGCGTAGAGGCCGAAATGCGGCGGCAGCCCCGCGAGCGTGGTGGAGAACGCGATCGCCTGCGGCAGCGTCACGACCGCGAGCGTCAGCCCCACCAGGGCGTTGCTGCGCAGCACGGGCAGAATTCGAGGCAGCGCGGAGGCGACGGCGCTCATCGGGTCGTCCCTAGTCCTCCGGCGGCTGATGCACGTGGTGATTTCCGCCGCCGAGAGTTTCGGCGTACTGGGTCAAGGGCGGCATCACCGCCATCATCAGCCGCTGCCAGGCTGCGACGAGCGGGCCCTGCTTGTCGCCCGCGGGGCGCGGCAGCGTGCTGATGTAGAAGCCGATATCGCGGCAGGACTGATTGTCGAGGCTGCCCTCTTCGCCGAGCGGCATGTTGCGGCAGATGAACCCGGGGATCACCGAGTTGACCCGGCCGAAATTCATGCGCGAGTCGAGGGTGAACGAGTTGGGACCGGCCAGCGCCGGGTAGATCACTTTCCCGTTCACCTCGGTGCCGAAGCCCTGCGGGCCGTGGCAGCGCGCGCATTTCTGCTTGTAGAGATGCGCGCCGCGAACGTAGTCGTCGCCGCGCCGGAGCGTCGCCGACGCCGGGATCTCGTCGGTGCCCTGCTCGGCATAGTGGTTGCCGATCTTCAGATCCAGAGCCGCGGTCAGGAAACGGCTGTAGGCCGTGACGTCCCGGAGCAGATCGTCGGCCGCATTCGGCTTGAAGCCGTTCGACGAGTTGATGTAGCACTGCATCTGGCGCAGCTCGTAGGGCAGCAACAGGCCGGTAAAGCGGTCGTACATGTCGGCCATGACCCAGGAAGCCGCGAGGCCGTTGGAGCCGACGAGGCGTTGTCCCGCCGCGTCCTGCTTGTCCCCTATGTTCTGGTGGCAATGGTCGCAGCTCGCATGCCTGCCGCGCATGAACCGGCCCGCGTTCCAGCGCTCGCGTGCGGCATCCCGGGCAAGCTGGCCCTGCGTGTCGTCGACCAGGTTGCAGCCGCGCTGAATGGCGCGGACATCCTCCTCGGTATAGCCGCGCGCCTGTTTCGAAACACCGGTCGTCCTGAGCACATAGGGCGAGCGGTAGTCGGACCCGGCATGGAGCGCATAGCTTTCGAGCTTGGCTTTGCAGCCCGGAGTGAGCGCCACTGCCGCCTGACGGGTCTCATCGCGCTCCGCATGCTTGTGCAGCGCGACGAGGTAGAGACCGCCGAGGACCGACGCAATGACTGCGAGTCTCAGGAGCTTTGGCAGGAAGGCCGTCATGGGATCAACTCTCCCCCGGCGCGGCGTGCGCCCTCGCCGAGCTGCAGGTGGTGCGCGACGCTTCGCGCAAGGATGCGCAGGTCGCGGACGGCCGGATCGTAGAGCGTCGGCACGAACCCGTCCATGTGCCGGGCATAGCAGCGCATCACGCTTTCCTCGAAGGACAGCCGCCGTCCCAGCCCAGGGTCGAACCGGTCCGAGTTGACGAAGGCGTAGGCCATGTCCTCGGGCGTATGGCAGGCGGCGCACGAGTTGACTGCGTCGCGCTCGGTCTTGCGCGTAAAGCGCCACCCGTATCGATGGGTGAAGTAGAAGAGGTTGTAGCCGTTCTGGGCGGCGCGGACGAAGTAGCTGTCTTCGCCGAAACTGTCCAGCCCGTAGACGTCGCGGAAGCGATCCCAGCCGGGCGCGGACTTGACTTGCGAATGAAACCTCGCGATCCCCGAGCCCAGATGAGCCCAGAGCACGAAGCCGACGATCGCGATCACCGCGCCAAGGGGCTTGATCAGCGGCGCGAGGCGCGTCATCGCTGCGCCACGTCTCCCGGACCCATGACCGCGCGCACGATCTTGCGGTGCGGATCATAGTCCTTGTCTTCCGCCCTGCCCATGCCCGTCAGCGCGGCGGATTTCAGGACGTTCTGGCCGGCCTCGCTTGCCTTGAGGTTCACGAGGATCGACTGGATGGACGCGCGCAGCCGGGCCGGCATCTCGCGCTTCACCGCCACCGGCAACTGAAGCAGCGGCTGCGACACGGCGAGCGTGGTCAGCTCGTCGGTGGTGATGGTGCTTCTCACCACCGGCAATTCGAGGACGCCGTCGCCGGCGCCCGCGGCGTCGGCCTGGCGATGGTGCAGAGCGAGGATCGAGTTCGGCGGGTTGACCGCGAACAGGGACTTGAAGTCGTCTTTCTTCAATCCGGCTTGCAGCAGCAAGTAGACGTTTGCGATGTAGCTGATCATGGCGTCCTCGCCGCCGCCGAACAGAACCGCGCGGCCCCGCAGCTGGGACAGGCTGGTGATGCCGCTGTCCTTGCGCACGAAAACCGCGCCGGCGATCGTGCTCTTGCCGCCCTCCTCGATGTGCGCGATGACCTGGTAGGCGTGCGCGGAGCGAATGTAGTGGTACTGGTTGTAGTGCACGATGTCGTAGCGCCGCTCGCTCACGCCGCGCCAGAACGAGTCGAAATCCCTGGAAGTGACGAGCCTGACCGGCCTGCCCAGTCTTTGGCTCAGGTACTCGGCCATCGGCGTGAACAGCTTGGTGGTTTCCGTGGGGTTGCGCCGTGGGAACACGCCCAGAATCAGCGCATCGTCGGCAGCCTGCAGCGGCGCGGCGGGAAGCGACAGCGCAACCACCCAGGCGAAAGTTACGATCCGCTTGCCTCGAAAGATTGCTCGTGCGATGGATTGGAATCGCATTCTTTCCCCTCGGGCGCTAGCCGCGTCCCGTGTGCGTTCGCATCTGATGGAGCACCGCGGCCGTGGCGGCTTCGCCGCCCGCCTGTCGGTTGCGCAGGTAGCCGCCGTACGCGGCCTCGTCCATGGGCCTGGCGACGAGGTAGCCCTGCGCGAAATCGCAACCGTGCGCGGCGAGGAAATCGAGCTGGGCGTGGTGCTCGACGCCCTCGGCGAGCACGCGCAGGTCGAGGCCCCGCGCCATGGCGAGGATCGCCTTGACGAGCGACACGTCGTCGGCGTTGCCCGGCAGCCCGGCGACGAAGCTGCGGTCGATCTTCAGCACGTCGAAGCGGAAGCGCTTGAGGTAGCTGAGCGACGAATAGCCCGTGCCGAAGTCGTCCAGCGCCAGCTTCACGCCGAGGGCGCGCAGGCTGGCGAGCTCCTCGGCCACCTGATGGTGGTCGTCGAGCAGCACGCTCTCGGTGATCTCGAACTCGAGCGCGTGCGCCGGGATGCGGTAGGCGCTCATCAGCTCGGCCAGGCGTCTGGAAAAGCGCTTGCGGAACTGGATGCGCGAGACGTTGATCGCGAGGAAGCCGGGGTTGAGGCCGGCGTCGTGCCACCTGCGCCAGCAGCGGCACGCCTGCTCGAGGACCCAGTCGCCGATGCCGACGATCTGGCCCGTGGCCTCGGCGAGCGGGATGAAGTCGGCCGGGCCGACCAGGCCCTTCTCGGGGCGGTGCCAGCGCAGCAGCGCTTCGGCGCCGCGGTGGCGCGGCCCGGTGGTGTCGACGATCGGCTGGAAATGCAGCGCGAGCTGACCCAGCTCGATGGCGAGGTTGAGGTCCTGCTCCATCTGCATGCGCTCGCGCAGGCGAGTGTTCATTTCCTCGGTGAAGAAGATGGCCGAGCCTTCCTGCGAGGCCTTCGCCTGGTACATGGCGTTGTCGGCGTTGGCCATCAGCGCCTCGACGCTCTCGCCGTTGTCGGGATAGATCGCGATGCCGACGCTGCAGTGGATCACCACCTTGCGGCCGTTCAGGTCGCGCGACTCCGACACCGACTCCAGCAGCCGCCCGGCGATCTTCTCGACCTCGATCTCGTTGACCACGTCGGGCACCAGGATCAGGAACTCGTCGCCGCCCAGGCGCGCCACGGTGTCGGCCTCGCGCAGGCTCTCCGTAAGCCGCGCGCCGATCGCGCAGAGGAGCTCGTCGCCGAACGCGTGCCCGAGCGTGTCGTTCACGCTCTTGAAGTTGTCGAGGTCGATGAACAGCACGGCGAAGCGCTGGCCGGTGCGCCGCGCGCGGTGGATCTCGAGGTTGATGCGGTCGAACGCCATCATCCGGTTGGGCAGGCCGGTGAGCGAGTCGAAGTTGGCCTGGCGGTGGAGCTTCGCCTGCTCCTCCTTCACCTCGCGGGCCATGGCGTTGAACGATTGCGCGAGCTGCCCGAGCTCGTCGGCGGTGGTGACGTCCACCGCCGTGTAGCGGCCGCGCCCGACCTCGCGCGAGGCGGCGATCAGGCGCCGGATGGGGAAGAGCACGTTGAAGCGGAACGCGCCGTAGATCGCCGCGCTCAGGAACAGCACGATCGCGCTCATCACCACCGCCTGGATCACCACCTGGCGCTGCAGCTGGCTCTGCAGCGACTCGCGGCTGATCCCGACCAGGAAGTGGCCGAGCAGCACGTTGTTGTGGGTGATCGGGAAGTCGAGCCGGATCAGGTCCTCGACGCCTTCGCGCTTCTTGATGAGCTCGGTAATCTCGACCGACTCGCCCTGCCGGGCGCGCTTCCTGATGTACGGGTCGCTCGCGGCGACGTGATAGCTGATGGGCACGCCTTGCGGGGTGAGGATCGCGCCGTACGCGACGTCGGGCTGCGAGGAGACCTCGCGCGTGTAGTCGTTGAGGAGCAGGAAGTCGAAGCCGAGGATCGCCTCGGGGCTGATCAGCGAGACGAGCCTGCCGAGGGCGCGGCCCCGCTCGAGGAGCTGCTGCTCGTGCAGGCGCGTGGACGTGCCAAGGAAGTAAAGCGTGTTCGCCGCCATGGTGCAAAGGAGAATCACCAGGACGGTAATGGTGAACTTCGCGCTCAGCCCCAGCCGCAT
>DASXAO010000051.1:0-35737 GCA_036406675.1 Burkholderiales bacterium | reverse complement strand
TCGGTGCGCTTCGCGCCGGTCGTGGCGAGGCCCCTGAGCTTGCCCGCCCTCACGTGCTGGATCACCGCTTGCGAAGGCGCGAAGAGGAGATCGACCTGCCCCGCGAGGAGGTCGGTGAGTGCCTGTCCGGTGCCTTTGTACGGAACATGGAGGAGGTCGACTGCGGCCATGGACTTGAAGAGCTCGGCCGAGAGGTGCGAGGCCGCTCCGGTGCCCGAGGACGCGTAGCTCAGCGCGCCCGGGTGTTCCCTTGAAAATTTGATCAGCTCGTCGATCGAAGCGACCGGCGTTCTCAACGAGGCGGTGACGACATAAGGCGAAGCCGACACCAGGGTGACCGGAGCGAATTGCGCCACGTTCCTTTCCGTGAGCGACGCCGTGGAGCTCATGAGCAGCGTCGCGCCGTCGGCCGGCGCCTGGGCGACGAAGTCTGCGCCGATATGGCCGCTCGCACCGGGACGGTTCTCGACCGCGACCGGCTCCTTCCAGAGCTCGGCGAGCTTCGGCGCCATGAGGCGGGCGAGGGCATCGGCGCCGCCGCCGGGCGGGAAGGGGACGACGACGCGGACCGGCCTGGCGGGAAAAGCTTGGGGAACGGATTGCGAAAACGCCGGCGCCGCGAGCGCGAGGCTGAAAAAAAGGGTCAGAAGCTTCATCGTGCCGCCGTTTGTCACGGTGTTCCGGTCGCCGAGGGTGTGCAATCGGGTTTTGGGTTTTGCTTTCCGCGGGGGATGGTACATGGGATCGAAGCCCGACACGTTTGTCTGGGAAGGGGACCGCGACCGCGCTCTCGCCGAGGCCCGCAGCAGCGGCTGTGCGCTGGACCTGTGGTTCAGGCTCGCCCAGCAGCGCGCGAGATACCACCGTGAATTCTCCGCCTGGCTGAGAGACGTCCACGCGAAGTACCAGGTTCGCTTCGGGAAAGCGCTGGCTTAGTCCCTAGTCGCGCGCTCCGGCGGTGACGTAGAGCCACAGCGCCTCGATCTCCTCGGGCTTGAGGACGTCGCCCCACGGCGGCATCGCGTTCTTGCCCTTGGTCACCGAGGTGACGAAGCGCTCGCGCTGGTCGCGCGGGAACTGGCGCAGGTCGAAGGCGCCCTGCGGATCGAGCATGCGCGCGCCGTGGCAGGGAGAACAATTGCGCGCGTAGATGTCGGCGCCGGCAGCCGCCCGCTGGGCATCCTGGCCGAAGGCAGGGGAGGCGAGCAGGAGGGCAAGGGCGGCGCCGAGAGCCTTCATCGATCGGGCCGCATCAATCCGGCAGCAGGGCGAAGGTCCAGACCGAGCCGCCCTGCGGCACGTTGTGCAGCTGCTCGCGCGCGATGTTCCAGTACAGGCCGCCGATGCCCGAGAGGATGGTGACGTACTGGCGACCCTTGTACGTGTACGTCACCGGCATCGCGTTGATGCCCGAGCCGGTCTGGAACTGCCAGAGCTGCTTTCCGTTATCGGCGTCGAGGGCGATGAACTCGCCGGTCTCCTTGCCGGTGAACACCAGGCCGCCGGCGGTCGACAGGGTGGCCGACCAGACCTGGAAGTCCGTGAGCGGCACGCGCCACTTCTTCTCGCCGGTGAGGGGGTTGATCGCGTCGATGTGGCCGATCGGCTCGCCAGCGGCGCGCGGCAGCGGCAGGTTCTCGATGTACATGTAGCGCTGGCCGACGACGTGTGGCTTGGTCTCCAGATGCTTGTACATCCGGCCTTCGTGCAGGGTGGCCGCGTACAGCAGGCCGGTCTGCGGGTTGAACGAGGCGTGCATCCAGTTCTTGCCGCCGCGGGTGGAAGGCCACATCTCGGTCGGGTTGCCGGCGCGGATGCTCTTCGCAATGTCGCTCTCGATCGGCCGCCCGGTGTCCGGGTCGACGTGGCTTGCCCAGTTCACCTTCGCGTAGGGCCGCGCCGAGATCAGGCTGCCGCTCGCGCGGTCGAGCACGTAGACGAAACCGTTGCGGTTGAGCTGCATGAGGACCTTGCGGTCGCGCCCGTCGATCTTGATGTCGGCGTTGATGAGCTCCCAGCAGGCGTCGTAGTCGTAGGCGTCGTTCGGGGTGAACTGGTAGTGCCAGACGATCTCGCCCGTCTTCGGCCGCATGGCGAGCACCGACGAGGTGTACAGGTTGTCCCCTGGGCGCGACTGCGATGCCCACGGCGCCGGGTTGCCGGTGCCCCAGAACATGAGGTCGAGCTGCGGATCATAGGAGCCGGTGATCCACGCCGAGCCGCCGCCGACTTCCCAGGCATTGGTGCCTTGCGGCCAGGTCTCGTTTCCTTTTTCGCCGGGCGCCGGGATGGTGTAGCGGCGCCACAGGCGCTTGCCGGTCTCCGGGTCGATGCCGTCAATGAAGCCTCGCACGCCGTACTCGGCGCCCGAGTTGCCGATCACCAGCACGCCGTTCGCGATCAGCGGCGCAAGCGTGAGCGACACGCCGTCCTTCCATTCCGCGACCTTGGTCTTCCAGACTTCCTTGCCGTCCTTCGCGTTGAGCGCGATCACGTGCGCGTCGAGCGTCGTGCGGTAGACGCGCCCGTTGTAGATCGCCGCGCCCTTGTTCGACACGCCGCAGCACACCACGCGCGGGGTTTCCGGCGGCCACTCGAGCGTGTGCTTCCAGATCTGCTTTCCGGTCGCGACGTCGATCGCCACCGTGTGGCGCGCGTTCGTCACGTACATCACGCCGTTGTAGACGATGGGCTGCGCCTGCTCGCCCCAGTTGTTGTCGAGGCTCAGGTTCCACACCGGCACCAGGCGGCGCACGCTCTTGCGGTCGATCTGGCTGAGCCGGCTGTAGCGCTGCTGGTGGTAGCCCATCCCGTAGGTCAGGATGTTGTCGGTATTGCGGCCGTCGTTCTTCAGGTCTTCGAGGGATTGCGCGCAGACTGCGGTGACGCCGGACAGGGCTGCCGCGGCGAACAGGACTCTCATGGCTCCTCCTCTAAGGGCGCCGGACATCCTACTCCATGCATCGCCGAGGACGGGCAAAATATCGGCACGTGAAGAAGCTGCGCCTCCTGACGCTCGTGATGCTCTGGACGGCCGGTCACTGCGCCGCCGGCCCGGAGCTGGTGTCCATCCCATCGCTCGACGGCAGGCTGAAGATCCCGGGCTACTGGTTTCAGGCCGACGCGCCGGGACGCCGGCCCGCGGTCATCTCGCTGCACGGCTGCGGCGGGACGCTCGATGCGCAGGGGCGGCTGGGCGCAGCCCGCTCCCGGGAGGCCGGCTATTTCAACGCCGAGAAGATGCACTTCCTCGTGCCCGACAGCTTTACCCCGCGCGGACTGAAGTCGATTTGCTCGACGGCGAACGCCTACCGCACGGTGCACGAGGAGGATCGGCGCGAAGACGTCTTCGCGGCGATCCAGTGGCTCGCGGCGCATCCGGCCGTCGACAAGGACCGCATTGCGCTGGTCGGCCGCTCGCACGGCGCTCAGACCGTGCTGAGCGTGCTGGACGCGACCGCGCGGTTCGTCCAGGCGCAACCCCTCCAGCCCAGGGCGGCGGTCGCGTTATATCCCGGCTGCAGCAAGTTCCTGCAGATGTGGAATTACCAGATCTCGGCGCCGCTGCTGCTCATGATCGGCGAGCTCGACGATTGGACGCCGGCGGACAGGTGCGTGAGCCTGCACGAGCGGCTGACCGGCCGAAAGACGGGCCAGCCTTTCCAGATCGCGGTCTTTCCGGGCAGCTATCACGGCTTCGACGGCACGGACCCGGTGCACAAGCTGGACAACGTCAGCACCCGGCTCGGGACGGCAACGGTCGGCGGCAATCCCGAGGCGAGGGAAAAGGCGCACCAGCTCATGTTCGAGTTCCTCTCGGCCCGGCTGGAGACGCCGCTCGTCCTCACCCACGAGCAGCGCCTCAGGGGACATCGCTACGCGGTTCCGCCCGCCAGCGGGTTCGCCCGCATCGACGAGGTCGGTGCGGTGCCCCTTGGCGACAAGGGGCGCGCGCGCTACGAGCACTATCTGGGCCTGGCTGCGCCGAAGGCGTTCGCGATCACGGAGAAGGGCGGCTGGTACTTCAGCTCCGCCAACGCCGACGCGATGCGCGACGCAATGGAGCGCTGCGAAAAGGCCGGCGTGAAGTGCTGGCTCTATGCCGTGGACGAGCGCGTCGTGTGGCAGGCGGAGGTCGCGGCGCGGATCGATTCGACCAGGCTCCAGCCGAAGCCGTAGTACCTGCTAGACTGAAATCCCGCAGGAGGGCAGAGTGGCAGCGTCGCTGAGGCAGTTCCTGGCCGCTCCGGAGTATCCCGAGGACGCCGAGCGTACCGCCCAGTCGCGGCTTTTCAACGTCGTGGCGCTCGCGGCCCTGGCGGCGCTGAGCGTCGCGGTCGTCAGTCAGCTCACGTTCGGTCAGACCGGCATCCCGCTGGCGGCGACGCTCGCGGCCCTGGCGCTGACGGGGGCGTGTTTGGCCGCGGCCCGGCGCGGCGCCTTGCGCCTCGCAAGCGCGTTGCTGCCGCCGCTCATGCTGGTCGGCTGCATGGTCGTGGTGCTGGCTCGCGATGGCCTGCACGACAACGTCATGGCGGCGATCGGCGCAGTGCTTGTCATGGGCGGCGTCCTGCTCAAGCGCCGTGCGCTCGCACTGTTCACCGCGGTCGTGGTGTGCTTCATTTTTGCCGTGGCCTATGCGGAGATCGCGGGAATCCTGCACACCCGGTTCGGCAGCCTGACCGACTGGAGACACGCGGTGGGGCTGGCGTTGTTCCTGCTCTTCATCGCGGTCACCGTCCGAGCCCTGATGGACAGCATGGTCGCGAGCCTGCACGACGCGCAACTGAAGCGCGCCGCGCTCGCGGGGAGCTATGCGCGCCTGGAAGGGCAGGCGGCGGCGCTCAGGGAGTCGGAGGCTCGCTTCGCCAAGGTGATCGAAACCATGGCGGAAGGCATCGTGCTCCTCGATATGGAGGGCAACGTGCGCCTGTGCAACCAGGCGGCCGAGCGCATCCTGGGCCTGCCGGCCGCGGAGATCATGCGCCGCGGCCTGGCGGTCGCAGCGCAAGGTGCGGTGCGGGCCGACGGCTCGCCTTTTCCGGCCGAAGAGCGGCCGGTCCCGGTCACCCTGCGCACCGGGCAGTCGCGCACCGGCGTCGTCATGGGCCTGGTCCGCGACAACGGAGCGATCCGCTGGCTGTCGGTCAACTCGGCGGCGCTGTTCGCCGACGATGCGGCGAAACCCTACGCCGTGTTCACCACGTTTTTCGACATCTCCGGGCTGAAGCACGCCGAGCAGGCGCTGCGCGCCCATGCCGGGCAGCTGCGCGACCTTTCGCACCGCCTGTTCGAGGTCGAGGAGACCGAGCGCCGGCGCCTGTCGCGCGAGCTCCACGACCGCATCGGCGCAAACCTGACTGCGCTCAGCCTGAACCTGAGGCTGGTGCGCGGCGAGTGGCAGAAGTCCAGCACGCGCCTCGACGACAGCGAGAAGCTGCTCGACTCGACGGCGCAGCTCGTGCGCGACGTGCTCACCGACATGCGCCCGCCGGGCCTCGACGAGCTGGGCCTGCTCGCCGCGCTGAGGGAGCATGCGGAGCAGGTCGCGCAGCGCAGCCGCCTCGCGGTCGAGGTGCGGGGCGAAGAGCCGCAGCCGCGCCTGCCGGCGGCGGCCGAGATCGCGCTCTTTCGCGTTGCCCAGGAAGCGTTGACCAACGTGGTCAAGCATGCGCGCGCTACGAAGGTGACGATATCCCTGATCCCCGCGCCCGGGCTCGTGGTCCTGACCGTCGAGGACGACGGTGCGGGCTTCGACGGCGAAGCGCGCGCGATGACCGCCGGGATGGGCATGGCCAGCATGCGCGAGCGTGCCGAGGCGGTGGGTGCGCACCCGCGCATCGAGTCGGCGCCCGGCCGCGGCACGCGGGTGATCGTCGAGGTGCCCCACGCGGTCGCGCCGCAGCCGCAGGCGGCGGCTCACGCATGAGCAAGCCGGGCACCATCAGCGTGTTCATCGCCGACGACCATGCCATCATCCGCGAGGGCCTCGCTGCGCTGCTCGCCTCGCAGGCGGACATCCGCATCGCCGGCACCGCCGGCAACGGCCGCGAGGCGCTCGCCGGCGTGCTGGAGGCACAGCCCGCGGTGGTGATCATGGACATTGCGATGCCCGAGATGAACGGCATCGAGGCCGCGCGCCAGATCCACGCCGCGGCGCCGCAGACCCAGATCGTGGTGCTTTCGATGCACGCGGGGGCCGAGCACGTGTTCCAGGCGCTCGAGGCGGGCGCGCGCGGCTACCTGCTCAAAGAGTCCGCGGCCAAGGAAATCTGCGACGCGGTGCGCGCGGTGCACCACGGCCGGCGCTATCTCAGCGCCCGGGTCGCCGAGGTCCTCGCCGAGCGCGTGGGCCGGCGCGCCGCCGTGAGCCCCCTCGACAGCCTGAGCGCGCGCGAGCGCCAGATCCTGAAGCTGGTGGCCGACGGGCTCTCCAGCGCGCGCATCGCCGAGATGCTGCACCTCTCGCCGAAGACGGTCGACACCTACCGCAGCCGCCTGATGGAGAAGCTCGACCTGTCGGACATCGCGAGCCTCGTGAAATTCGCCATCCAGCACGGTCTGACGTCGCTCGACTAGGACGGCCTGACGTCGCTCCGCGAGCGGGCTCGACCGACGGTCACTGACAAGAAGTCCCTACAGCGCGGGTCGCGGCGCGCGGCTACGCTGTCCGAAAATAATGACAAACGTAACCATCATGGTTGTGGAGGATCATCCGGCGACGCGCGCAGCCCTGGTCGAGCTGCTGCAAGCCGCGTTTCCCCTCTGCGCGCTCGTGGCGGCCGACCGCGCGGAGCGGGCGCTGGACCTGTGTACAGCCGCGGCGCCGCACGTCGTGATCATGGACATCGCGCTCTCCGGCATGAGCGGCATCGAGGCCACGCGGCGAATCAAGGCGACCTGGCCCGACACGCGCGTGGTGATGCATTCGGGCTACGACATGCGGGTATACCGCGACGGCGCGGCCGCGGCCGGAGCGAGCGCCTTTGTCAGGAAAGGCAAGAACGTCAGCGAGCTCGTGCCGGTCGTGGCGAGCCTGCTCGCGGCCGCGCCCGGAATCTAGATTTCCCCACACGCCTGTCCCGGCTTTCCGACAGCGGGGCAGCGCGCCTCTCCGTAGCATGCAAGCATGGCGAAGACATGTGCCCGGGAGCGCGACTCCGGCAGCGAAGGCCTGTTCGGCGAATTCGCCGCCAACGTTCCCGAGATCGTCTGGATGCGCGAAGTCGGCAGCGAGCGCATCCTTTACGTCAGCCCGGCGTGGCAGGAGGTCACGGGCTGCCCGCCGCCGAAGAATCGCGAAGAGTTTCTTTCCGTCGTCCATCCCGAGGACACGGCGCGCGTAAAGCGCGACGCCGACGCCGCTCCCCGGGGCGGCGTCGACCATCGGTATCGGATCGTGCGCTGCGACGGGACCCTGCGGTGGCTGCACACCCGCACGTTCGCGGTCCGTAACGCGGCGGGCGAGGTCTACCGCATCGGCGGAATCGCGCAGGACGTCACCGAGGAGATGCTCAAGGACGTGGAGCTGCGCCAGTTCCGCGCCGCGGTCGATGCCTCGGCGGTGCTCGTGACGCTGATCGATCCGGCGAGGATGCGCTACGTCGACATGAACGACGCCGCCTGCCGGGCGCTCGGCTACAGCCGCGAGGAGCTGCTGACGATGGGCCCGGTCGACGTGTTCTCGGAGCCGGGGGTCGACCTCGCACAAGCCTATGAACGGCTGCTCTCCGGCGATCAGGCCGCCGCCAGCGTGGAGGGCGTGTATCGCCGCAAGGACAGGTCGACGTTTCCGGTGGAATCGGTGCGCCGCGTGGTGCCTTCCGCCACCGGCGACATCATCGTCGCCATCGCGCGCGACATCACCATGCGCAAGCGCGCGGAAGAAGGCGCGAGGAGCCACAAGCTGCAGCAGCTCGTGATCGCCGAGTTCGCGCAGCAGGCGCTGGGCAACGCCGACCTGGAGCAGGTCATGGCGAATGCCGCCGAGATCGTCGGGCTGACGCTCGACGTCGAGCATTGCAAGATCCTGCAGCGCGGCGCCGACGGCGCTTCGCTCGAGGTGCGCGCCGCGTTCGGCTGTCCGGCCGAAGTCATCGGGCGGCAGCGCCCCCTCCCGGGCGAGGCCAGCCAGACCGTCCGTGTGCTCGCCGAGCGGCGAGGCGTCATCGTCGACGACTACGCCGAGGCGCCGTGCACGGTAGCCACGCAGGATTGCCAATGCCGGCTGCGCAGCGGCGCCGAAGTGCCGATCCCCGGGCAGAAGGACGGGCCATTGGGCGTGCTCGGCGCCTATTCCCGGCGCGAGCGCCGATTCACCGTCGACGAGCTCAGCTTCCTGCAGAGCATCGCCAACAACATCGCGGTCGCGATCGAGCGCAAGAGCGCGGAGGAGCGCTTCGCCTACCTCGCGCAATTCGACGCCCTGACCGGGCTTCCCAACCGGCACCTCTTCCAGGACCGCCTGGCGCAGACCGTGGGCCAGGCGGCGCGCGGCGGCAGCGCCATGGCGGTGCTGTTCATCGACCTCGATCGCTTCAAGCTCGTGAACGACGCGCAAGGGCGCGACGCGGGCGACCGCCTGCTGCGCGAGGCCGCGCGGCGGCTTTCCGAGAGCGTGCGCGGCGGCGACACGGTCGGCCGGTTCGGAGGCGATGAATTCGGCGTGGTGCTCGCCAACCTCGGAAGACCGGGCGACGCGAGCCTGGTGGCGCAGAAGATCATCGACGCGCTGGCGCGCCCGGTCGAGCTGGACGGGCACGAAACCTACATCACCGCGAGCATCGGCATCTCGGTCTATCCGGCCGACGGTTCCGAGCCCGAGGCGCTGCTCGCCAATGCCGATGCGGCGATGTACCGGGCGAAGGAGCAGGGGCGCAATCACTACGAGTACTTCACGCGCGAGATGAACGAGCGCGCGCTGCGCTGGGTGCGCATGCAGACCGAGACGCGCCGCGCCCTCGAGCGCGGCGAGTTCCAGGTCCACTACCAGCCGAAGGTCGAGCTCGCCACCGGCAAGATCTGCGGCTTCGAGGCGCTGCTGCGCTGGCAGCATCCGGACAAGGGCCTGGTGCCGCCGTCGGAATTCATCCCGGTGCTGGAGGAGACCGGCCTCATCGTCCCCGCCGGCGAATGGGTCATGCGCACTGCCTGCGCCCAGATCAAGGCCTGGCGCGAGGCCGGCCTGCCCTCGGCGCCGATCGCGGTCAATCTTTCGGCGCGCCAGTTCCAGCAGAAGGACCTGGAGGATTCGATCTGCCGCGTGCTGCGCGAGTCCGCCGTCGCGCCGCCGCTCCTGCAGTTCGAGCTCACCGAGTCGCTGCTGATGGGCGATCCCGAAGCCGCCGCGCGCACCCTGCTCGGCCTGAAGGAGCTCGGGGTCAGGGTGTCGGTGGACGATTTCGGCACCGGCTACTCGAGCCTCGCCTATCTGAAGCGCTTCGCGGTCAACGAGCTCAAGATCGACCGCGTCTTCATCCGCGACATCGTGGCCGACCCGGACGACGCGGCGATCACGCTCGCCATCATCAACCTCGCGCACAGCCTCGACCTCGAGGTCGTCGCCGAGGGCGTCGAGACCGAGGCGCAGGTGAATTTCCTGCGCTCGCACGGCTGCGACCAGATGCAGGGCTACTACTTCGCCGCCCCGTGCAGCGCGGATCAATGCACGCAGGCGCTGCGCGACGATCGGCGCCTCAGGCCGCCTTCGGCGAAGGACCGGGACAACGCGCCCTCGGTATTGCTCGTGGGGGGCAACGAGCACGAGCTGGTGCTGCTTGGCCGGGCGCTCGGGCCCGCAGGGTATCGCATGCTCGCGGCGAACAGCGAGGAGGCGGCCTTCGACGCCCTCTCCAAGCGGGCGTTCGACATCGTGGTCTGCGACCAGCGCCTCGCCGGCATGAGCGGGGCGGATTTCCTCGCCGCCGTGCGCAAGCTCCACCCCGAGGTCATCCGGGTCCTGATCAGCGCCAAGCTCGACACGGGGGCGCTCGCCGAGGCGGTCAACGCCGCGCGCATCCACAAATTCATCTCGAAGGACTGGGACGCCAAGCGGCTGCGCTCCGAAGTGCGCGCGGCCTACCTGCGCCGGCACCGGGGCGGCTGAGCGTCCCTCGGGCGTGCGATGATCCGGGCCATGCGAACGCTCGGATTTCTTTTCGCCATGGCGGTTGCCATCGCATCAGGCGGCGCCTGGGCCCAGGCGCCGTTCCCGGCGCGCCCGGTGCGCATGGTGGTGGGCTTCGCGCCGGGCGGCGGCACCGACATCATCGCGCGCCTCGTGGCGCAGAAGCTCGGCGAGCGCTGGGGCCAGGCAGTGGTGGTCGACAACCGCCCGGGCGCCTCGGGGAACATCGGCGCGGAGCTCGTGGCGAGAAGCGCCCCGGACGGCTACACGCTGCTCATGGCGTTCTCCTCGCACGCGAGCAATCCCGCGCTCGGCAAGCTGCCGTTCGACGTCGAGCGCGATTTCACCTCCATCACCCAGGTTGGCGCCGCGCCGATGGTGATCGCGGCCAACCCGGCGCTGCCCGCCAAGACCCTCGGCGAGCTGATCGCGTACGCGCGCGCGCATCCCGGAGCGATCAAGTTCGGCTCTTCGGGCGTCGGTACGCCGGTCCACCTGGCGGGCGAGCTCATGATGCAGCTCACCGGGATCAGCATGGTCCACGTGCCCTACAAGGGCATCGCACCGGCCATGGCCGCGATCCTCGCCGGCGACATCCAGATCACGTACGCGGCGGTCCTTTCGGGGCTGCAGCATTTCAAGAGCGGCCGCCTCAGGCCGCTCGCCGTAGCGAGCCGCAGCCGTTACCCGGCGCTCCCCGACGTGCCCACTGCGGCGGAAGCGGGCCTCCCGGGCTACGAGATCGACTTCTGGTACGCGCTGCTCGGCCCCGCGGGAATGCCGGCGCCGCTCGCCGAGCGCATCCAGCGCGACACGGCGGCGCTGCTCAACGCGCCGGACATGAAGGAGAGCCTCGCCGCGCAGGGCTGCATCGCGGTCGGCGGCACGCCCGAGGCGCTCACCGCGCTCATCCGCGCCGAGTACGCGCTTTGGGCGAAGGTGGTGAAGACCGCCGGCGTCAAGGTCGAATGATCCGCTGCGCCTCGCGGGCTTCCTGCATGAGCGTGGCCCAGACGTGCTCGCGCACCTCTGCGAAGCGCTTCTCCGACAGCGTGCGGCGCGTGCGCGGATGCGGCAGGCCGACCTCGACCACCTCGTGGACGCGGCTCGGCCGCCCCTTGAGGATGACCACGCGCTCGCCCATCAGCACCGCCTCGTCGATCGAATGGGTGACGAACACCATGGTGACCGGGCGCCGCTCCCAGATCCGCAGCAGCTCGAACTGCAGGATCTCGCGCGTCTGCGCGTCGATCGCGGCGAACGGCTCGTCCATCAGCAGGATCGAAGGCTCGACCGCGAGCGCCCGGGCGAGGCCGCAGCGCTGCTGCATGCCTCCCGAGAGCTGGTAGGGGTAGGCGCGCTCGAAGCCCTGCAGGCCGACGAGCGCGATGTATTCGGGCACCCGGGCCGCGATCTCGGCCTCGGCTACGCCCCTGAGCGAGAGACCGTAGGCGACGTTGGCGAACACGGTCTTCCAGGGAAACAGGCCGAAATGCTGGAACACCATCGCCATGTTCGGGCGCGGCGCGGTCACGGTCTCGCCTTCGGCCACGATGCGACCCTCGTCGCAGGCGATGAGGCCGTTGATGCAGCGGAGCAGCGTCGTTTTGCCGCAACCCGAGGGGCCGACGATCGTCACCAGCTCGCGGCCGCCGACCTCGAGGCTGACGTCGCGGAACACCTGCAGCTCGCCGAAGCGCTTCGCGACCGATTCGACGGCGATGCGGGCGCCGGCCTGCGCCTTCACGGGTCGGAGCGGCTCCAGGGGGCGATCCTGCGCTCCAGCCGCCGCAGCGCCGCGGTGAGCGCCACGCCGAGGAACATGAGCAGGATCACCGGGACGAAGGTGCGGTCCATCTCGAAGTTGTGCGCGTAGCGCACGATCATGTAGCCGAGGCCCGAGATCGAGGTGTAGAACTCGGCGATGACCATGCCGACCAGCGCCCGCCCGATCGCGAGGCGGACGCCGGCGGCGATGTAGGGCACCGCCCAGGGCAGCAGCACGTCGCGCCACATGCGCCACTCCGAGGAGCCGAAGGAGCGCGCCACCTCGACGAACCCGGGGTCCACCTTGCGCACGCCCTGGTAGGTGTTGATGAGGACCGGAAACACCGCGAACAGGAACACCACCACGACCTTGGCTTCCATGCGGATGCCGAGCCACAGCACCAGCACCGGAACCAGCGCCACCATCGGCGTCGCGTACAGCGCGTTGATGTAGGGGTCGAGCGTCCAGTCGATCGGGCGGAAGCGCGCCATCAGCACCCCGAGGGGGATGCCGACCGCCACGGCGAGGACCATGCCGTAGAGCAGGATCTGCAGGCTTTCGAGCGAGTACTGGGCCAGCTCGCCGCTCGCGGCGAGCGCGTAGAAAGCGCGCGCGATCGCCGAGGGGTAGGTGAAGAAGAGCGGATCGACTTTTGGCCCGAGGAGCTGCCACAGCGCCAGCCCCGCGGCGAGCGAGCCGTAGCGGTAGAGGGCCGGGCGGCTCAGGAGCCCTGACACACCGGCCCCTGGTACGGCCCGAGCGCTTTCAGGGCCTCCTCGCCGATCGACAGGTCCACCACGTCCTGATAGCTCGGCGCCTTGTCCTGGTCGATGTTCTTGGCGCGGATCATCGACTCGGTGGTGGCCGCGATGCGATCGCGCGTCAGGCCGTTGTTCACGTCCCAGATGCAGCTCTTCACCAGCTCGTCGTAGGCCTTGCGCGCGATGTCGGGATCGAGGCCGGTGTGCTTGACGACGATCGGCATCACCTTGTCGCGCTCGGTATACATCATGCGCGAAGCCTGGATATGGCCTTTGACGAGCGCGAGCAGCGCCTTGCGCTTGGCATTAATGGTCGATTCCTTCGCCGCGAACGCGACGTAGAGCTGCTTGGGCGCCACTTCCCAGAGGCGTGCGATGGGGTGCAGGTCGGGGCGTTTCGCCCGCGCCACCATCTCCTGGTCGACGTGCAGGATGGCGGTGTCGATCTGGTTGGCGAGCAGCGGCGGCACGTCCTCGCTCAGGATGCTCACGAACTTGACGTCGGTATCCTTGAGGCCGACCGAGCGCAGCACCGTCATGCTGAGGACATAGGCGAACCCCCCGGGCTGCTGGATGCCGATGCGCTTGCCCTTGAGATCCTGCAGCGACTTGATGCCCGGCTGCACCACCATCGAGCTCTCGAGCCGGGGAGTGCTGCTGAGGATCAGCTTGGTCTTCGCGCCCTTGGCGCGCCCGACGATGGAGAAGGGCCCCGAGCCGACGCCGACGTCGACGTCGCCCGAGACCATGGCGCGGAACGATTTCACCCCGCCTTCGAACGCCAGCACCTCGAGCTGCAGCCCGTCGGCCTTGAACAGGCCCAGATCCTGGGCCACGTAGAGCGGCATGTGCACGATGTTCGGCGGCGTGGTCGGCATGCCCACCGACAGTTTCGACTGCGCGCTCGCCGTGCCCGCCGCGCCGACGAGCGCTGCCGCGGCGGCCGCGGCGGCGGCGCGTGACCAAACGATGCTGCGATTAGATGCCATGAACGCCTCCTGATGGAACAGACCTGCGCCTCGGGCTTGCCTTACTGGGCGCGCAGCCGCGGATCGAGCGCGTCGCGCAACGAGTCGCCGAAGAGGTTGAAGCCGAACACGCCGAGGCTGATCGCGAGGCCGGGAAAGATCGCCATCCACGGCGCGCTCTCGGCGAACTGCACCGCCGCCCCGCGCAGCATCAGGCCCCACGCGGCGGTCGGCTCCTGCACGCCCAGGCCGAGGAAGGAGAGCGACGCCTCGAGCAGGATCGCTTCGCCGAGGAACGCGGTCGCCATGATCAGGATCGGCGCCATGACGTTCGGCAGCATGTGGCGCAGGATGATGCGCAGGTTGCTGAAGCCCTCGGCGCGCGCGGCGTCGATGTAGGGCATCTCGCGCACGGCAAGCGCGCTCGAGCGCACCACCCGCGCGCAGCGCGGCACCATCGGCATCGCGATCGCGAGGATCACGTTGCCGGCGCCGGTGCCGAGGACCGCGACCACCGCGAGCGCGAGGATGATCACGGGAAAGGCGAAGAAGACGTCCATGACGCGCTGGACCACGAGGTCGGTGCGGCCGCCGAAATAGGCGCTCGCGACGCCGATCAGCGAGCCGAGCGTCGCGCCCAGCAGGGACGCTCCCAACCCCACCGTGAGCGCGGTGCGCGAGCCGTAGATGATGCGCGAGAGCACGTCCCGGCCGAAGGCGTCGGTGCCGAGCCAGTGCGCCGCGTCGGGTGCGGCGAGCATCGCGCCGTAGTCGGTTTCGAGCGGATCGTACGGCGCGATGATTGCGGCGGTGAGCGCGGCGAACACCATGGCGAGCACGATCGCGGCACCGATCGTGCCGAGGGGACGGCGGCGCACGAAATCGCCGACCACGCCGAGCCAGCCGGGCCGCGGCTCGGCGCGGGCAAGCTCGCGCAGGGTTTCGGGGGTGACGGCCATCGCGCTAGCGGTACCGGATGCGCGGGTCGAGCCAGGCGTATGCGACGTCGACCCCGAGGTTGACGAGCAGGAACACGGTTGCGACCAGCATCACCAGCGCCTGGGTGAGCGTGTAATCGCGGCGCGAAATGGCTTCGACGAACAGCATGCCCAGGCCGTTCAGGTTGAACACCTGCTCGGTCACCACCAGGCCGCCGAGGAGAAAGGCGAACTCCAGGCTGATCACCGTGAGCACCGGAAGGATCGCGTTCTTCAGCGCGTGGCGGGTCAGGATGAGCTTCAGCCACAGGCCCTTGGCGCGCGCGGTGCGGATGTAGTCCTCGCGCAGCACCTCGAGCATCGCCGAGCGCATCATGCGCGTGCCCACGGCGGAATAGCGGTAGCCCACCGCGAGCGCCGGCCAGATGAGCTGCGCCAGGTTGTCCCAGGGGTCGACCCAGAGCGGCGTGAACACCACCGGCGGCATCCACTTGAACACCGTGAGCATCACCAGGATCATCAAGATGCCGAGCCAGAACGACGGCGTGGCGAGCCCGGCGATCGAGAACACGCGCACCGCGTAGTCGACCCAGGTGTCCTGCTTGACGGCGGCGAGGATGCCCAGGGGAATGGCGAGCAGGGTGGCGATGGTGGACGCCATGAGCGCGAGCTGCAGCGAGAGCGCGAAGCGCAGCTTGATCTCCTCGCTGATCGGCGAGCCGGTCCACATCGAGAGGCCGAAGTCCAGGCGCGCGAGCCCCGCCATCCAGGTCGCGAACTGCTGCCACAGCGGCTGGTCCAGGCCGAGCTTCTGCCGCTCCTGGTTCATCAGCTCCTGCGACTGGAACTGGCTGCCCTGCGTGAGGTAGCGCGCCTCGACCACGTCGCCGGGCACCACGCGCAGCAGGAGAAAGATCAACAGCGCGACCCCGAGCAGGGTCGGGACCATCGCCGCCAGGCGCTTGAGGATGTAGGGCGCCACTAGGTCACTGCAGCGTCACTGCGAAAGCCAGACCGTGTCGAGCGTGTTGTTGAGGTAGTGGCTCGGCGTGATGGTCCAGCCGTGCACCTTGGCCGAGTGCGGGATGATGCGGTGCCACTGCAGCGTCATGAGGTAGTGCGCCTCCTCGTCGAGCAGGCGCTTCTCGAACTGCTGCACGATCTGCCCGCGCTCCTCGAAGTCGACGGCGTGGCTCTGCTTGTCGTAGAGCGCGTCGAGCACCGGGTCCTTGTAGCGGCCGTAGTTGGCCGGGTTGCGGTCGCTGGACAGGAACTTGTACATGTCGAGGTCGGGCTCGACGATGTAGCCGCACTGGAAGTCCATGAAGACCTGCGCGTCGCCCTTGCGGATGGTGCCGAAGTAGGCCGCAGGCTCGATCACCTGCTGCTGGACGTTGAGGCCCACGCGGCGCCACTGGTCGATCAGCCACACGCCGAGCGGCTCGTAGGGCATCGGCACGCCGCGGTTGGTGAAGGTAAACGAGAAGCCCTCGGGCACGCCGGCCTCCTTGAGCAGGCGCCGCGCCTCGGCGCGCGACTTCTCGATGTCGGGCCAGTAGCCCGCGAGCTTGGCCAGCTCGGCCGGCGGAGTCGCGTACGGCGTGCCGGGCACTTGCACCCCGGCGACTTCCTTGACGATCGCGATCTTGGAGAGCGATTTCGACGCCTGGTTGCGGTCGAGCGCGAGCGTCAGCGCGCGGCGCACGCGCTTGTCGTCGAAGGGCTTCTTCTCGTGGTTCATCCCGACCATGAGGATGCAGTCCCAGGGCGATTCCTGCACCGTTACTTTCTTGCCCAGCGTGCTCACGATGCTGTCGCGCTCGGCCGGGCTGAAGCCGCGGAACTGGATGTGCGCGCGCTCGCCGCGGATGGCGGCCACCTGCGAGGCCGAGTCGCGGATGAAGATCGCGCGGAAGCCGTCGAGGTAGGGCTTGCCCTTGTCCCAGTAATTCGGATTCTTCTTGCCCACGATGTGCGAGCCCTTGACGTGCTCGACGAACGTGAACGGCCCCGTTCCCATGATGTTCTTCTCGTACCAGTGCGGGTCCTTGGCGAGGATGTCGGCCTTGTAGATGAAGTTCCAGGGCGAGGCCATCGACGAGATGAACGAGGCGCTCGGCTCCTTCAGCTTGAAGGTCACGGTGTAGGCGTCGGGCGCCTCGATCGCGGCGACGTCGGCGTACTGGCCTTTGCGGCTCGAGCCGACGCCCGGGGGCGGGAAGATGATCTTGTCGTAGGACGCCTTGACGTCCTTCGAGGTCATCTCGGAGCCGTCGTGGAACTTGACGCCCTTGTGCAGCTTGAACGTGAAGGTGAGCTTGTCGCTCGATACGGTCCAGCTCTCGGCGAGCGAAGGCACCGCCTTGGTGCCGGACTTGTCGTTCGGATCGATGCGCAGCAGCGTGTTGTAGAACGGCGCGATCGGATGGATCAGGCCGAAGGTCTCCTCGCGATGCCCGTCGTAGGACGGCGGCTCGGAGGGAACCGGAAAGACCAGCTCGCCGCCGTTGCGTGGGCTCTGCGCAAAGCCCGGAAGCGCCAGCATTGCCGCGAACGCGAACGCGAGCATGCGCACGAGACGTTCCATGATCACCTCCTCCTAGAAGTGCCCTGGTTGGTGCTGCGAGCGCGAGTATCGGCGCGCCTGACTTACGGCAGAATTAAGAGCGGGCTCTCAGGCGAGGTGGCAGGCGCCGAGGTGAGCCGGCCGCACCGGCCTCAGCGCAGGGACTTGTGCGGTGCAGCGTTCGACTGCCATGGGGCAGCGCGGGTGGAACACGCAACCCGAGGGCGGCTGGAGCGGGCTCGGTACTTCGCCGCGCAGCACCGTGCGCTCCCTCTGCGCCTCGAGCTTCGGGTCCGGGATCGGCACCGCGGAGAGCAGGGCGCGTGTGTACGGATGTAACGGATTCTCGTAGAGCGACTTGCGGTCGGCGATCTCGACGACCTTGCCGAGATACATCACCACGACGCGGTCCGAGATGTGGCGCACAACCGAAAGGTCGTGCGCGATGAAGAGGTAGGTGAGGCCCAGGCGATCCTGCAGGTCCTCGAGCAGGTTGATGATCTGCGCCTGGATCGACACGTCGAGCGCGGACACCGGCTCGTCGCACACGATGAGCGAGGGCTCCATCGCGAGCGCGCGCGCGATGCCGACGCGCTGGCGCTGGCCGCCCGAGAGCTGGTGCGGATAGCGACGTGCGTGCTGCGGCAGCAGGCCGACCTGCGAAAGCAGCTCCTGCACGCGCGCCTCGCGCGCGGCCTTGTCCGCGACGATGCGATGCACCTTGAGCGGCTCGGCCAGGATCTGGCCGACGGTCATGCGCGGGTTGAGCGAGGAGTAGGGATCCTGGAAGATGACCTGCACGCGGCGGCGCAGCGCGCGCAGCGCATGCTCGTCGAGCGCGGCGAGATCCTCGCCCTCGAAGACGACCCGCCCGCTCGTCGGCCGCTCGAGCTGCAGGATGCAGCGGCCGGTGGTGGTCTTGCCGCAGCCCGACTCGCCGACCAGGCCCACCGTTTCGCCGCGATGCACCGTGAAGCTGACGTCGTCGACCGCTTTCACCACGCCGCCGCCGACCGGGAAATGCTTGACCAGGTTCTCTACGCGGAGCAGCGGTTCGCTCACCGAAGAGTCTCCGATTTCCAGCACGCCGAGGCGTGCTGCGACCCGATCGCATGCAGCGGCGGGACGTGGTCGCAGCGCTCGACCCGGTAGGCGCAGCGCGGCGCGAACGCACAGCCCGGCGGCAGCCGCGAGAGGTCGGGCGGCTGCCCGTCGATCGGCTCCAGGCGCGCACGCCGCGGCTCGTCCAGGCGCGGCACCGAGCGCAGCAGGCCCAGGGTGTACGGGTGGCGCGGGTTGGCATAGAGCTCCGCGGCGCTCGCCTGCTCGATGATGCGCCCGGCGTACATCACGTTCACGCGGTCGGCATAGCGCGCCACCACCCCGAGATTGTGCGTGATGATGAGCATCGCGATGCGCAGGCGCCGCGACAGCTCGCGCATCAGCTCGAGGATCTGCGCCTGGATCGTGACGTCGAGCGCCGTGGTCGGCTCGTCGGCGAGGATGAGCGACGGATTGCAGGCGAGCGCCATGGCGATCATCATGCGCTGGCGCATGCCGCCGCTGAAGTGGTGCGGGTACTGTCCGAGGCGGCGCGCCGGGTCCGGGATGCCGACCATCGCCAGCAGATCGAGCGCCCGGCTGCGCGCCTCGCCCGGCTTCATGCCCAGGTGGATCTCGAGGCCCTCGGTGAGCTGCCGGCCGATCGAGAGCACCGGGTTGAGCGAGGTCATCGGCTCCTGGAAGATCATGGCGATCTCGCGGCCGCGGATCGCGCGCATCTCGTGCTCGCCGAGCTTGAGCAGGTCGCGCCCCTTGTAGCGGACTTCGCCGCCTTCGATGCGCCCGGCGGGCTCCGCAACCAGGCGCATCACGCTCAGCGCCGAGACCGATTTGCCGCAGCCCGATTCGCCGACCAGTGCCACGGTCTCGCCTTCGTCGATGTCCCACGACACGCCGTCCACCGCGCGCACCGTTCCCGCGGCGGTGAGAAATGTGGTCCGGAGATCCCTGACTTCGAGCAGCATCGCGAGCGGCCAGCATAGCACGCGGCCTGTTACGATATTCGCGCCCGCGATGAAGCAACGCACGCTAACCGCCTGCTGTGCCGCGCACACGCTGCACGACGGCCTGTCCGACGTGAGCTACGTGCTGCTGCCGCTTCTCGCGCAAACGTTCGGCCTGTCGCTCGCCCAGGTCGGCCTGATTCGCTCCGCGCACCGAACGGCGATGGCGGCGTTCCAGATTCCCGCGGGACTGATCGCGGAGCGCTTCGGCGAGCGCAACTTGCTCGCGCTGGGCACGGCGCTCGCCGGCTGCGCTTTCGTCGCGCTGGGGTTCGTGTCGGGCTTCTGGGCCATCCTCGCGGCGCTGTTCCTGGCGGGCGCGGGCTCGGCGGTGCAGCACCCCCTGTGCTCGGCCATCATCTCGCGTGCCTTCCCGGAGGACGGACGCCGCGCCGCGCTCGGCACCTACAACTTCGCCGGCGACGTCGGCAAGTTCGCGTTCGGCGGCGCGGTGTCGCTGTTTCTCCTCATCGGAGTCGCGTGGCAGGTGCCCGTCGTCGGGTTCGGCGTCGCGGCGATCGCCACGGCGGCCGCCGTGCTGCTCGTCGTCGCCGACGCGCGCGCGGTTTCGGCCTCCTCAGCGATATCGGGACGAGGCTGGGGAATCCGCGACCGGCGCGGATTCGCGGCGCTTTGCCTGATCGAAGTGCTCGATTCCAGCACGCGCACCGGATTCATGACTTTCATCGCGTTCCTGCTCATCGCGAAGGGGCTGCCGGAGCACTGGGCGGTGCTGTCGGTCCCGCTCGTGCTCGTGGGCGGGATGGCGGGCAAGCTCGCCTGCGGCCTGTTGGCCGAGCGCCTGGGCATCGCGCGCATGATCGTGCTCACTGAGCTCGCGACCGCGGGCGGCATCCTCGCCACGCTGGCGCTCCCCGGCATGGGGGCGTTTCTGCTCTTGCCGCTGCTCGGCGTCGTGGTGCAGGGAACCTCGTCGGTTCTCTATGCGACGATCGGCGAGTACGTCGAGCCCGAGCGGCTGCCGCGCGCCTTCGGCTTCTTCTACACCATCGGGTCGGTGTGCGGCATCGCGGCGCCCCTGGGCTATGGCCTGCTCGGCAATCGCTACGGTGTCGAGGCGGGCATCGCGGTGATGGGCACCGCCATCCTGCTCACGCTGCCGTTGACGCCGCTGCTCATGAAATCCGGTGTTTCGAGCAAGGCCCTGACGTAGGAAACCAAAGGAGGAGTGGAATGGAGATCCGCAGGCTGCTCGTCACCAAGGACGTGGTCTATTCCGAGGCCGGAAGAAGCGCGCCTCGCCCGATTACCCGCGCCATAGCGCTCGCGGTGATCCACAACCCGTTCGCCGGGCGGCACGTCGAGGATCTGTCGCCGCTCTTCGACGTCGGCGCGCAGCTCGCCGAGCTGGTGATGCCGCAGCTCGTCGCGCTTCTGCCGCACAGGGCCGAGTCCTACGGCAAGGGCGCCATCGTCGGCGTGAACGGCGACCTCGAGCACGCCGCGGCGCTGTGCCATCCCAAGATGGGCAAGCCGATGCGCGCGGCGCTCGGCGGCGGCGAGGCCCTGATTCCGTCCACGCAGCGGGTGGCGGCCGCGGGCGCCACGCTCGACCTGCCGCTCGGCCACAAGGACAACCCCTGGTCCTTCGACCACTTCGAGACCGTGACCGTGGGCGTGGCCGATGCGCCTCGCCCCGACGAGATCGTGGTGGCGATCGGCATCGCCGACGGCGGACGCGTCAACCCACGTGTAGGCAAGCAGAGAATCCTCTAGGCAGGTTCATGAAAATCTCTAGTGGCGAGGCGTTGCGGATCCGCCGAGCCCGCGCGCAGAATCGGCCCTGGAGCTGTCCGCCTTGTACCAAACTCCCGAACAACGCGCCGGAAGCGATGGCTATACCGGGGTCGCGAAGGCGCTCCACTGGCTGCTTGCCGCGCTGATCTTCGGCCAGATCGCCTTCGGCTGGTACCTGCAGAGCGTGCCGCGCAAGACGCCGGCGCGCACGGTGTACGTGAACCTGCACAAGTCGACCGGCCTCACCCTGGGTCTGCTGATCCTCGTGCGGCTGGGCTGGCGCCTCACGCATTCAGCGCCGCCGCTGCCCTCGTCGGTGCCTGCCTGGGAGCGCGCCGCCGCTCGCGCGAGCCACGTGGGGCTCTACGCCTGCATGCTCGTGATGCCAACGGCAGGGTACGTCGCGTCCAACTTCAGCAAGTTCGGGGTGAACCTCTTCAATTCGGTCCTGCTCCCGCCGTGGGGCATCGACGACCGGCGCGTGTACGCCTTCTTCAACACCGTTCACGTGATCACGTCGTACCTGTTGGTGGCGCTGATCGCCGTGCACGTCCTGGCGGCGCTTCGGCACCTGTACCTGCGCGACGGGGTGTTCACGCGGATGTGGCCGCAACGGAGCGCGCGGTGAACCTCGCCGTCGGCTACGAGCAGCGCTTCGGCGCCGCGCTCGCCGCCTCGGTCGTGGTCCATGCCGGCGCGCTGATGGTCTCGCTGCCCGCGCCGCGAATGCCGTCTTTCGACATTCCGCTGCCGCTGAGCGTGCGCCTGGTGCAGGAACCGCCCGCTCCTGTTGCGGAGCTGGCGCCGCCTGCCCGCCCGGCCGCCACCCGGCCGGCGCGGGCGAGGCCCGCGCCGCTCAAGCACAAAGAAGTCCCCCCGCCGCCAACCACGCCCGCGCAAGCATTACCTCGTGTAGCGCCTAGTCAGCCCGCGCCGCCGAGCGATGAAGCGCCTGCGAGTGCGCCAGAGCCGGCTGTTCCGCCGGTTACCGCTTCGGCCGAGCCCGCACCGGAGGTCGTTTCGATCCTGGCTCCCGCGTCGCCGCCACCGCCTGTGCCTTCGGCGGCGCTGCTCCTCGATTACACGCGGAGCCTTTCGAAGGCGCTCGAGCGCTACAAGGAATATCCGCGCATCGCGGAGCTGCGCGGCTGGGAGGGCTCGGTGACCATGCGCCTGCGGGTGGCGCCTTCGGGGCGCCTGCTCGAGGCCGCCGTGTATCAGTCGAGCGGCTACGAGGCGCTGGACAAGCAGGCGATCACCATGGTCTCCAAGGTCGGGGTGCTGCCGGCACCGCCCGCAGGATTGAACGGTGGCGAGATCCCGGTGCTGGTGCCGATCAACTTCCGTCTCGAGCGCTGACTCGAGCAGCGGTCCCTATTTGTTGCGGCCGGTCTCGTAGGCCGACCCAAACAGCTTGCGTCGCGAAAAAGCGCTACTCTGTCGGGTGGAGGTGGCATATGGCCCTGATGACGCTTATCGGTCTAGCACTGCTTGTGGCGGGAGTGGGCGTGATTGCAGTCGCCTTGAGATTCATTCAGCGCCACGTTGACAAGGTATCTCCGAAGGTTCTTTAGGTTCGCCACCCTCAGTCCAGCTTCTTCCCCTGGCGCCCACAAAGGTGCCTGACGCACCTTTCAATGTACCTTCGGCAACCTGGCCCTATGCGCCGGTGCTGGCTCGTTTGGGCCTGGCGCTGGCCATAGGTCTGTTCGTCGGTCTTGAGCGGCAACGTCGAGGCAAGGAAGCAGGTGTTCGCACTTTTGCGTTCGCAGCGCTGATCGGTTGCCTGGGTGGCCTGCTTGGCGGAGCGATGGCCCCTTTGAGCATTGGCTTGCTTGGTCTTCTCGTGGCGTTTCTAAACCTCGAAAGGTTGCTGACCCACAAGGACACCGAGCTCACCACTTCTGCTGCGCTGATCGTCATAGGGATCGCGGGACTCCTTAGCGGTCAGGGGCATACTCTGACACCCTCCGCCCTTGCCGTACTGACGGCGGCGCTCTTGGCATGGAAGGAGAGTTTGGCCGGGTTCAGCGTCGTCTTGACGGAGGCGGAGGTCCGCTCGGCTATCTTGCTCGCCGTACTCGCTTTCGTTGTCTATCCTGCGCTCCCGACTGGCCCGATTGACCCTTGGGGAGTGATCGAGCCAAGGACCGCATGGCTCACGGTGCTGCTGATCGCGGGGATTGGTTTTGCGAACTACATACTCCTCAAGGCACACGGTCCAAAGGCAACGGAGCTGACCGGCTTCTTTGGCGGTCTCGTCAATAGCACAGTCGCTGTGGCCGCGCTCGCGGAAAGGGTGCGCGACGAAAACACTCTGCGTGACGCGGCCTACCGCGGAATAATACTTGCAACCTTGGCGATGCTGATCCGAAACGGCGTTCTCCTGGCAATCCTTGCGCCGCGCGCTCTGCTCTCGGCGGCGCCCAGCTTGTTCTTGATGTCGGTCGCGAGTGCCGGCTTCATTGCGCGAACGCTTCGCTCCAAGCATGAACCCGCAAACCCCGCGCCCGCGCTTCGACTTACCTCTCCCTTCTCTCTCATTTCGGCCCTCAAGTTCGGGCTTCTTTTTCTAGCGCTTGGTGCCACCGGCACTCTGGCGCAGCGGGTTCTTGGCGAGCTGGGGTTCTACGGAGTAAGCCTGCTTGGAGGAGTGATCTCTAGCGCGAGCAGCGTTGCCTCGGCCGCTCTCCTGGGAGCCCACGGCACGATCCCTAATGACGTCGCCGGCATAGGCGCCGCCCTTGCTTCCGTTACCAGCGCGCTATTCAATCTGCCCTTGGCCGCGAGAGTCGCACGCGAGCAGCCACTGACGCGTCGCATTGCCTGGTCGCTTGGTGCAATCGCCGCGCTCGGGTTAATCGGTGCGTATATTGGAGCAGTCTGGCACCTGAGGATTGGCGGAATCTGACTTTCGTTCCGGCGCCGCCGATCAAGAAATGCTACTCGTCTATTTCTTCCGGCCGGTCTCGTAGCGCAGGCCGATCCAGGCCGCGCGCGGCAACCCGGGGGTGCGGAACTGCTCGGGCTGGACGTTGCCGGCGTCGAAAGTGTTGCCCGGGCCGGTGAAGAAGTTGGCCCCGAGCACGCCGAAGCTCGCGTAGGTGCGGTCGAGGAGGTTGGTCACGGTGGCGAAGAGCTCCCAGTCGGCCTCGAATCGCCAGCGCGCGTCGAGGTTGAGGAGCGCATACCCCGGCACCGCGCCATTGCGGTCCTGGTTGTTCTCGTCGCCGCGCGCGTACTGGCTCGAGAAGGCGAGCAGCGTCGCGCCGAAGGTCGCCCGCTCGAAGGCGTCGAGCTCGCCGCGCAGCTTGAGCGCGTCGCGCGGGATACCGGGGATCCGGTTGCCGGGCTCGACGTGGATGTCGCCCGCCGCGTCGGCGCTGGAATTGTTCGGGCTGAACGCGGTGAACGGCGATTCGAAGGTGGCGTTGACGCGCGCATAGCGCGCGGCGAAGCGCGTCCTGCCGGTCCCGCCTTCCAGTGCGAGCTCCAGGCCCTGGCGGCGGGTATCGCCGACGTTCTGAAAGAACCCGGAATTGATCGTGGCGCCGCTCGTGCTGATGAACTGGATGTCGTCCGTGAGATCGGTGCGGAACAGCGCCGCGCTCACCCGTAAATTCGCGCCCAGAGCCTGGCGCATGCCAAGCTCCAGCGTGTGCGACACCACTTTCTTCAATGGCGGGTCGGCGAGAAAGATATTGGGCAGCTTGCACGGCGCCGCCGGGTCGGCGCAGGTGAGCTCGATCGGAGTGGGCGCGCGCATGCCCTCGCTGTAGTTCGCGTACCAGGTGTCCCCGCGCCGCGGCGACCAGGCGACGCCCGCAGCCGGATTGACGCGGAAGAAGCTGTGGTCGCCGTTCAGCTCGGGCTGCGTGCCGCTGGTGTCTTCGATGCGCACGCGCGCACCGTTCGCGCTCGCCGCCAGAGTGGCGCTCCAGGCCTGCGTGATGAAGAGGACGTTCTGCGCGTAAAGGCTGTAGAGGTCCTGGCGTGCCTTGACCGAGGTGTCGAGCTCGAACGGCTCGCTCGAACTGTTCGTGCCGCGGTCGGGGGTAAAGTCGGAAGCCTGCGATTCACCGGTGAACCTGGTGCGGGAGCTGTCGAGGTTGCCGCCGACGGTGAGCTGGTTCCTGCGGCCGCCGATCGGTGCGAGGCGCGTGTACTGCAGCGATGCCCCCGCGCGATCCTGGTCGATGGTGGTCAGGTTGTTGGACGCGGTGAAGTCGCACGGCCCCGGCGCGCAATCGTCGTTGACGTTGCTGTTGAAGACCCGCGTCTTCGTTTCGCGATAGTAGAGGTTCGCGAACAGCAGGTTGGCGTCGTCGATGGCGCGGCTCGCGCGCAGGTTCACGCCGGCGAGGTGGTTTTCGGTGGTGTCCGGCCAGGTGTAGGCCTGGCGCGGCGTGTCGAGCATGGAGAGCGGCAGCGACTGGGTGCCGGCGAGGGTGTTGTCGGCGACGGTCACGGAGAGGTCGAGGTCGTTGCGCGCATCCTCGTGGCCGACTTTCGCGAACACCTGGTTGATCTCGCTCGAGCTGTGCTCGCGCCAGCCGGACTCGCGAAACGCGTTTCCCGCGACGAAGAAATCGGTGCTGCCGCGCCGGCCTCCGGCCTCGGCCTCGAGCGCCCAGCGCCCGAACGAGCCGCCGTAGGCCTGCGCCGCGACACCGGGATAGGTGGTGCCGCTCTTGGTGATGAGCGAGAGCGCTCCGCCGAGAGTGTTCAGGCCGAACACCGGGTTCGATCCGGGGATCACAGTGACGCTGGAAATCGCGTTCTTCGGGATGAGGTCCCAGTTCACCACGTCGCCAAAGGCCTCGTTCACCCGCACGCCGTCGACATAGACCGACAGGCCCTGCGGCGTGCCGACGAGCGGCGAAGCCGTGAAGCCGCGGAAGCTCACGTCGGGCTGGAACGGATTGCCCTGCGAGGTCGACGAAACGAAGCCGCCCATCGAGCGCTCGAGGAAATCCGGCAGGGCGGGCGAGGGCAGCGCCTCGAGCTGGCGATCGGTCGCGGTCTGGACGTTGGCGGGGACCGTAGAGAGCGGCGTGCCGACGCCCGGAATCGGCGTGGTGCCGACGACATCGACCGCCGGAGCCTCCAGCTCTGCGGCGCGATTCTGTGCGAGCGCCTCGGCGTTTGCGCCGAGGATCGTCCATGCAGCGACAGCAGTTATCCGTCCGGCGCGGCCCATTGCTCGATCTCCCTTGGCCGGGCAAACCTAGCAAGCAGGATGTCAGCAGACTAGGGAAATTTTCCCGACGTTCCGGCGCGCGGGCGCTAGACCGACACGACGGCGTTGCGCAGCGCGAGATGAACCAGCGCGGTGGTGCTCGAGACCCCGAGCTTCTCCTTGATCAGCCACTGCAGGTTCGAGACGGTCTTTGGGCTGAGCGCAAGGCGCCAGGCGCACTCGGCAGGGGACGCGCCACGGGCGAGCAGCTGAAAGACCTCGAACTCGCGCGGGCTGAGCGAAGCCAGCTTCATCGCTTCGAGTCGTGCCTGCCGCTCGGTCGACGACTGCATGTCCGGTGCGAGATAGCGTTCGCCGCTATGCACCGCACGCACGGCGTCGACGAGCTGATCCGGGGCAGCGCCCTTGCCGATGAATCCGAGCGCGCCCGCGTCGAGCACGCGCCGCACCAGCGGCGGGTCCTCGTGCATGCTGAACGCCAGAACGCGCGCCTTCGGGTCGTGCTGCAGCATCTTCCGGATCAGCTCGACACCCCCGGTCCCGGGAAGCGAGAGATCCGCCACCGTGACGTCGGGGCGCTTCTCGCGGAAGCTCGCGTACGCCTCGACGGCGTCGCCGGCCTCGCCGACGACCGCAATCTCGCCGGTCTGCTCGAGCAGCCGCAGGTAGCCGGTGCGCACCACCGGGTGGTCGTCGACCAGCAGGACGCGGATCATGCGGCGCCTCCAGCCGGAATCACGGTGCGCAGGCACAGGCCGCGCCCGGGTGCGCTGTCCAGGGCGAGCGCGCCGCCAAGCGCGGCGACGCGTTCCTGCATGCCGAGCAGGCCGAAGCCGGGGCGCGCCGAGGCTTTCTCGATCCCGCGGCCGTCGTCGTCGACGGTCAGGACCAGCCGCTCGTGCCGCCCCTGCGCGTTTTCCGCCGCCTCCCGGCGCAACCGGATCTCGACGCGCGATGCGCCGGCATGCCGCGCCACGTTCAAGAGCGCCTCCTGCGCGATGCGGTAAAGCGCGATCGCGCTCGCGTCGTCGATTTGGGCAATCTCGTCGCCGACGAAGCTGCACGCGATGCGGTTGCGCGCCTCGAAGTCTTCGCACAGGCCCTCGAGCGCCGGCACCAGGCCGAGCTGGTCCAGCGCTGCGGGACGCAGCCGATTCAGCATGCCGCGCACGAGGCGATAGAGGCCTTGTGCCGAGTCCGCGATGCGTTTAGCCGGCTCCGTGGCCGCTGCCGCCGCCGGGTCGCGCCCAGCCAGGTTGACGATGTAGGCGGCCTCGACATGGATGGCATTGCACATCTGGCCGAGCTCGTCGTGCAGCTCGCGCGCGAGCGCCCGGCGTTCCTGTTCCTGGGCGACGATGAGCTCGCGGGCGAGGTCGCGGTTGCGGTTGGCCAGCTCGGCGATCCGCCGCTCCGCCGCAACCCGCCGCCCGATCTCGGACACCGCGTCGCGCCAGCGGCGCAGCGCGAACCAGGAGAGGGCGCTCGCCAGCGCGAGCACGGTGAGCGGCAGCTCGTCGAGCTGCCAGTGCTCGTAAGCTGAAACCCAGCGCGAAAAGGCCTCGTGCAGCTCGAAGTACGCTGCACCTAGAAACGTCGCGGCAGTGCAGCAAAGGACCGCCAGAATATCGGCGAGGACGCGGTTCATGGCTTCACTCGAAGATGGCGACGCCCCAGGGCGTCTTGCCGACCGGGATGTCCTTGATCTTGGCGTTCTTGGCCGTGTCGATGACCGACACGCTGTCCGAGCGGCCATTGGCGACGTAGAGCTTGGCGCCGTCGCGCGTGATCGCCATGTTCCAGGGCCGCTGGCCGACGGGAATGGTCGCGGTGACGCTGTCCGTGGCGGTGTCGATCACCATCACGTTGCCGGCGCCGCCGTTGGTGAGATACAGCCGTTTTCCGTCCGGGTGCATGGTCAGGCCGTTGGAGCGCAGCCCGGCCTTGATCGTGCGGAGGATCTTGTGCTCGCGCGCATCGATCACGTAAACCGTATCGGCGCGCTCGCAGGCTACATACGCCTTGGCGCCGTCCGGCGTAAAGGCGATGCCGCGCGGCCTCGTGCCGACCTTCAGCTGCGCGACCAGCTTGCGCCCGGCGACGTCAATTACCTCCAGCTTGTCGTCCTCCTCGGCGCTCACGTAGACGAAGCGTGAATCCGGCGAAAAGACGGCGTGCTCCGGATTGTCGCCCTTGATCTTGACCCGGAAAGCGACCGTATCGGTAGCGGTGTCGACGAACGCCACGCTGTTCGTGAGCTCCACCGCGGCGGTCACCCACTTTCCGTCGGGTGAGATGTAGACGCCTTCGGGCGATTCGCCGAGGTCGACCTTCTTGATTACCGCGCGCTTTTCGAGGTCGACCACGAGCAGCGCGTTCGCCGGCTGGTCCGACACGTACGCGATCTTGCGCGCGGCGTGGATCGCGGCGCCCCGCGGCTTGCCGCCGGTCTTGATCTCGCCCACCACCTCGTCGCTCGCGGTGTCGATCAGGCTGACCGTGCCGGCGTTTTCGTTTCCGACCAGCGCGAGGCCGGCGTGCGCGAGGCCCGTCATGAGGGTCAGAAGTAAAAAACCGACGCTTCGTCCAGTCATTTGGTGCTCCCGTCAGGTCACGGTGATGTTGCGCATCATCATGCCGTCCTCGTGCTCGAGGTTGTGGCAGTGGAACATGTAGCGTTGCGGCCCGCCGAAGGCGGCTTCCGGCGGCAAGGCGAAGTCGAGTGCCAGCCACAGCGTCTCGTTCGGCCACGCGAGCACCGTGTCCTTGACGCCGAGATCTGTGGCGAAGCGCCCGCCCGGCTCGGTGGCGAACTTGCGCGCCGCGCCGAAGGTCCCCTGCCGGCGCAGCACGCGGAAGCCGAAGCCGTGGACGTGCATAGGGTGCGGCATGGAGATCGGGCTGTTCTTGATCTCCCACACCTCCCGCGCGCCGCGGGTGACGCCGAAACCGGTCTCGTCGATCGCGTACGGCGTCTGGTCGATGATGAACCCCGTGCGCTCGTCCAGGTCGAGCCTCACGCGCCGGGTGGGCAGGTCAGGTGCAGCGGAAGCTTCCGGAAGGGTCGAAAGCCGAGTGGGCAACGCGGACGTGCGGCCCGAGCCGGTGCCCTCGACACGCAGGGTAAAAAGTGCGAGCTCCGCTCCGTCGAGCGGCAGATCTTTTGCCTCGGTGGGCCCTGCTGTCTGGCAGACGCTTTCCTGTGCGAGCGGCGCATAGCGTTCTCGTGCCGGATGGCGGTGCGAGGGAGCCGCGCCCTGCGTGTGGTGGCGAGCGTCGAACTCGAGGCTGACGGCTTGCAGCGCGCGGCGCCCGCTGACGTCGATCGCGACGTCGACGCGCTCGGCGCCGTGCAGGAAGACGCGGTCCAGCTCGCGAGGCGTGGCAAGGAGGCCGCCGTCGGTCCCGAGCAAATGGAACGGGACTGGCTTTCCGCTCGCTTCCATCTTCTGATCCTTGAAACCCAGGAGCAGGCCGCGAGCGTTGCAGGCGTTCAGAATCTGCAGCCGCACCCAGCCGGGCGCGACCGCCCAGGCGGCGTCGAGCCTGCCGTTGGCGAGCGCCCGGTTGCCGAACCAGCCATTCAGGCAGTCTTGCGTGCTCGGCGCGTAGGGGCGTATGACGCCGTTCTCGACTCGCACGTCGGCGAGCGCGAGCGCGAGCCGGTTTGCGGGCGCCAGCCCGAGGGCGGCGTCGAGCGCCTGGTCCTCCTCGTCGGTCACCACCAGCAGGCCGGCGAGGCCGGCGTAAACCTGCTCGGCGGTGAATCCGTGCGGATGCGGGTGAAACCAGTACAAGCCGGAGCGGTTCTTCACCTCGAAGCGCACGCGCTTGCGCTCGCCCGGCGGAATCGGGTCGAAGCCAGCGCCATCCTGCGCCTGCGACAGCGTGAGGCCGTGGAAGTGCACGGTAGTCGGCTGGGGAAGGGCGTTCTCGATCAGGGCATCGAAGCTTTCGCCGCGCCGCGCGTAGAGGATCGGCTGGGCGACTTGCCGTGTACCCAGATCCGCGACGTACCTGCAGCGGCCCGTGACCGGGTCGACCCGTTGCGCCACGAGCCGCCTTACGTCCGGGAGCGCAACGCGCGGCGACTCCGCCTCGGGCTTCGGCTGGGGCAGCCCGCAAGCGGCGCCGAGCGAGGCGAGCCCTGCCGCAAGAAAGCCGCGCCGGTTCATCGTGCGCGTCCCGCCGGGACGTGGATCATGGGCTCGTAAGCCGACTCGCGCGAAAAGCGCCAGCTCGCCACCGCGGCGGATGCGGCTGTCGCCGCGACCAGCACGGCGAGGTCGAGCGCGACGGAGAAATCGGCGGTCGGGCGGCCGACCAGCAACGCATGCTTGAGGAGGTCGACGCCGTAGGTGTACGGATTCAGTGTCGCCGCCCAGTAGAGCACCGGCGGCAGCTCGCGCACCGGGTAGAGCGAGCCGCTCAGGAAAAACACCGGGAAGATGACGAAGTTCATGATGCCGGCGAAATTTTCCAGCGTGCGCGAGAACGACGCGGTCAGCATGCCGATGCCCGCGCACGTGAACGAGGTGGCGGCGATTGCCGCCGCGAGCAGCCCCCACGCAGTGCCGCTTCCGACGTAGCCGAGCAGCGCGAGGAGCACGAGGAGGAGGAAGGCCTGCACTGCCGCGGCCGCGGCGGCCGAGATGAGCTTCGCCACGACGAGCCACGCCCGCGCCATCGGCGCGACCAGCATCATGCGCATGACGCCGGATTCCTTGTCGTACACCGTGCCGAGGGCCGCCAGCATGGCGCCGAAGAGCATGGTCATGCCGAGCACGCCCGGCACGAGAAAGCTCCTGTAGTCGCCGCCGACGATCGCGGCGAAGCCGCCGCCGATGACGAGGAGCCAGATGAGCGGGCGCACCATCGCGGCGATCAGCCGCGTGCGCTGCCGCAGCATCCGCAATAGCTCCCTCTCCAGGACCGCATACAAAGGCCGCAGGGGTGGAAAAAGATCGGAATTCAGCTGCATGTGCGCACCGGCTTTCCGGCGGCGACCCAGAGGAAGACGTCGTTCAGGTTCGGGCGCCGGACGCGCCAGGCCGAAGCTGTCCCGCCCACCTCCGCCTGAAGGCGCGAAAGTAATGCGAGATCGTCCTCGGCGCAGCGGAAATGGGCGACGTCGCCTTCGCGCAGGGCAGCGCCGAGCCTCGGCTCGAGCGCAGCGACAAGGCCCTCCAGGTCGGCGCCCTCGACTTCCAGGATGTGGCGGCCGAGCCGCGCCACCAGCTCTCGCGGCGCGCCCGATTCCACCAGCCGGCCCTTGCGGATGAACACCACCCGGTCGCAGCCATCGGCCTCCTCGAGGTAGTGGGTGGTGAGGAGCACCGTCATCCCGGTGCGCGCTCGCAGCCGCTCGATGAAGCGCCAGATGCGCCGGCGGTTGGGCAGGTCGAGGCCGATGGTGGGCTCGTCGAGCAGCAGGCAGCGCGGCTGGTGCAGCACGCCGCGCACGATATCGAGCGCCCGGCGCATCCCGCCCGAGAGCGTCCCGACCGGCTGGTCGCGCCGCTCCGCGAGGTCGAACAGCTCGAGCAGCTCCCGGCCGCGTTCCTCGATCGCGCGCGGCGGCAGATCGTGCAGCAGGCCGGCGAAGCGCAGGTTCTGCGCCACGGTCAGCGTGCGATCGAGCGCCGACTCCTGGAACACGAGGCCGATCGAGGCCCGTACCTGGACAGGCGCGCCCGCGATGTCGAATCCCGCGACGCGTGCAGTGCCGGCGCTCGGCCGGATGAGCGTCGCAAGCATGTGCATGGTGGTGGTTTTCCCCGAGCCGTTCGGCCCGAGCAGGCCGAAGAACTCTCCTGGCGCGATGTCGAGATCCAGGCCGTCGACCGCCGCCAACTCACCGTAGCGCTTGGACAGGCCTGCGGCGCTCACCGCGGCGCTGACGCTCACGCCGGCGGCTTGCGGCGCATTCATGCCGGATTCTTTTCTTCTTTGGCTGAAAGCCTGCGCGAGGTCTCGTCATCCCTGTAGAGCAGGACCGGTTTCGTCTCTACCTTGACGGTGCCCTCCCTCGCCCGCGCGGTGATTCCGGTGATCAAGGCGTGGTGAGGCGACTTGTCGCAAACCGGGTCGGCGTTCTCGGCCGCGCCGGTGACGAGGTAGGCCTGGCAGCGGCAGCCGCCGAAGTCGCGGCCCTTCTCCGGGCAGCTGCGGCAGGGTTCGCGCATCCACTCGTCGCCGCGATAGCGGTTGAACCCCGGCGATTCGCGCCAGATCCAGCCGAGGCTGCGCTCGCGCACGCTGGGGAACTCGAGCCCCGGGAGCATGCGAGCCTCGTGGCACGGGAGCGCCACGCCGTCGGCGGTCACGCACAGGAACACGGCACCCCAGCCGTTCATGCAGGCCTTGGGGCGGGTGGCGTAGTAATCCGGCACGACGAAGAAGATCTTCATCCGCTCGCCCATGCGGGCGCGGAACGCGTTGGTGACGGCCTCGGCGCGCTCGAGCTGCTCGCGCGACGGGATCAAAGCCTCGCGGTTCGCGTAGGCGAATCCGTAGTACTGCGTGTTGGCGAGCTCGACGTAGTCGGCTTCGAGCTCCGCCGCCATCTCCAGGATCTGGCCGACGTGGTCGATGTTCAGGCGGTGCAGCACGACGTTCAGCACCATCGGGTAGCCGTGCGCTTTCACCATCTTCGCGACGCGGCGCTTGAGCTCGAAGGTGCGCGTGCTCGAGAGGAAGTCGTTCATCTCGCGCGTCGAGTCCTGGAACGACACCTGGATGTGGTCGAGGCCCGCTTCCTTCAGCGCCGCGATGCGCCGCTCGTTCAGCCCGATTCCGGAAGTGATGAGGTTCGAGTAGTAGCCCAGGCGCCGAGCCTCGGCGGCGAGCGTTTCGAGGTCATCGCGCATCAGCGGCTCGCCGCCCGAGAAGCCGAGCTGCGTGGCGCCGAGCGCGCGCGCCTCGCGCAGCACGCGGAGCCACTCTTCGGTCGTGAGCTCTTCCTTGTACCGGGTGTAGTCGACCGGGTTCGAGCAGTACACGCAGTGGAGCGGGCAGCGGTAGGTCAGCTCCGCGAGCAGCCAGAGGGGCGGTCCCGGTTCAGGCCGAGCGGACACTGAGCCATCCCTTTTCGCGCGCATGGGCGAGAAATTCGGTTACGTCGCGGCGCAAATCGACGCCCGGAAAAGTGCGCTCGAGGTCGGAGATGATCGCCGACACCGGCGAGCTGCCGTCGACGCGCTTGAGGATCTCGCCCGCGCTGCCGCCGAGCTTCACCATGCCTTCCGGATAGAGAAGCACGAACGCGTTTTGCGCCGGCTCCCACTGGAAGCGGTAATGGCGAGCCAACTCGAAAATCAAATCTTCGCCCGCTTCGCTCATCGTCCTTTTTCCTCGCCGATCCCATACGCGATCTGCATCGCATCGAGCATGCTCCAGAGGATATCGAGCTTGAACTGGAGGATCTCGAGCGCACGCTCCTGCTGCTCGCGAGTCCGGAAGTGCTCCAGCGTCACCTCGAGCCCGTGCTCGACGTCGCGGCGCGCCTCGGCCAGGCGGCCGCGGAAGTAGGCATATCCGGAGGCGTCGATCCACGGATAGTGCTGCGGCCAGCCCGCGAGCCGCTCCTTGTGGATCTCGGGCGCGAAGAGCTCGGTGAGCGAGGCGCACACCGCCTCCTGCCAGGGGGCGCGCCGGGCGAAATTGACGTAGGCGTCGACCGCGAAGCGCACGCCCGGAAGCACGTGCTTGAGCGAGGTCACCTCCTCGCGCGCGAGGCCGACCGCTTCGCCCAGGCGCAGCCACGCCTCGATGCCGCCCTCGCTGCCCTGGGCTCCGTCGTGGTCGAGGATGCGCTGAATCCAGCGCCGGCGCTGGTCGCGGTCGGGCATGTTGGCGAGGATCGCGGCATCCTTGATCGGAATACTGATCTGGTAGTAGAAGCGGTTGACGACCCAGCCCTGCACCTGCGCGCGCGTGCAGCGGCCGCTGTTCATGGCGACGTGGAAGGGGTGATGGATGTGGTAGCGGTCGCCCTTCGCCCGAAGCTTCTGTTCGAACTCGGTTTTCGTCCAAGGATTCAAAATTCGAGCTCCATCCCGTCGTAAGCCACTTCGATTCCTGCGGCATCCAGGGTGGCGCGCTCGGGCGAATCCTCGTCCAGGATCGGGTTGCTGTTGTTGATGTGGATGAGGATCTTGCGCGCCGCCAGAGGCGTCAGGACCTCCAGCATGCCGCCGGGCCCGGACTGCGGCAGGTGCCCCATGTCGCGCGCGCGCTTCTTTGAGATGCCGAGCCGCACGAGCTCGTCGTCGGTCCAGAAAGTGCCGTCGACCATGACGCAGTCGGCCTCTGAAAGAAAGGGCCGCAGATGGGGCTCGATCTCCCCCAGTCCCGGCGCGTAGAACACGGCCCGTCCCGTGCGCTCGTCGGCGATGCGCACGCCGATGTTGTCGCCGGGGCGCGGCTCGTTGCGGTGGGGCGAGTAGGGCGGCGGCTTGCTCTTCAGCGCCACCGCCGTGAACGACAACGGTCCTATTCCCTCGATGGAGAATGAAACGCCGGGCTCGACCGCACGCCAATCGACGCCGCAAAAATGCTCGAGCACACCGAAGATCGGATTCCCGCGCGTGAGGTCCTCTCGTACCTGGGCAGTGCAGTACACCGCCAGCCTGCCACCCTCGCGCAGCATGAAGAGCCCGGTGGTGTGATCGATCTGGGCGTCGATGAGCACGATGGCGCGGATCCCGGTGTCACGGATTGCTCGCCCCGGCTGCAGCCGCGGGAAAGCCCGCAACTGCGCGAGCACGTCGGGCGAGGCATTGAACAGGATCCAGTCGGTCCCGTCGGCGGAAACGGCGATGGAAGACTGGGTTCGCTGCCGCACGCGGATCGTGCCCTTGCGCACGCCGTCGCAGTTGCGGCAGTTGCAGTTCCATTGCGGGAGGCCGCCGCCGGCGGCCGACCCGAGCACCCGTATGCGCATCAAAAGCAAGGCCCCTTGCGGGGCCCTGGTCTCGGTACCGGCCGGGGTTAGCGGCTGGCGATGTACATCGTCACCTCGAAGCCGAAACGCATCTCGGTGTATTCAGGCTTGGTCCACATGTGTGTCTCCTGAGTGGAAGCGCGCCCGGCGTCGCCGTGCACTCTCCCGAGGGCATTATGGTGCAAAGCGGCGCGACCCGCTCCTCTCGTTCCGCAAATCATGATTTTCATGAGGCAGCGGATAATGGGTCGCGTGGACCCCGCCGAATCGACTCTCTACCCGCCGCTCGAGCCTTTTGCAGAGCAGCAGTTCGCGGTCGGGGGAGGCCACACCCTGCACGTCGAGCAATGCGGCAACCCGGCGGGGTTCCCGGTTCTTTTTCTCCACGGCGGGCCCGGCAGCCAGGCGCGGCCGGTGCACCGCAGGTTCTTCGACCCGCGGTTCTATCGCGTCGTGCTGTTCGACCAGCGCGGCTGCGGCCGCTCGAGCCCGCGCGGCCGCGTCGAGGAAAACACGACCGCGCACCTGGTCCGGGACATCGAGGCGCTGCGTGGACACCTTGGGCTCGAGCGCCTGATGGTCTTCGGCGGCTCATGGGGCGCCACGCTGGCGCTCGCCTACGCTGCCGCGCACCCCAGGCGC
>DASXAO010000050.1:0-4310 GCA_036406675.1 Burkholderiales bacterium | reverse complement strand
GGGTGCGCGTGTCGGGCCGCGAAGTGGAGCGTCCGGCGTCGCGCGGGGATGTGTTCGGCCTGCGGGTCGCCCGCGGGGAATGAGCCGCTAGGCCTGCCCCGGCCGCGAGCCCGCGCCTTCGCGCCGGGCGAGGAAGGCCAGGCGCTCGAAGAGGTGCACGTCCTGCTCGTTCTTGAGCAGGGCGCCGTGCAGCGGCGGGATCAGCTTGGTCGGGTCCTTCTCGCGCAGGGCGTCGGCGTCGATGTCCTCGACCATCAGCAGCTTCAGCCAGTCGAGGAGCTCGGACGTCGAGGGCTTCTTCTTCAGCCCCGGGACCTTGCGCATGTCGTAGAAGATGCGCAGCGCCTCGGCGACGAGCTTCTGCTTGATGTTCGGATAGTGGACCTCGACGATCTCGTTCATCGTGTCGGCTTCGGGGAAGCGGATGTAGTGGAAGAAGCAGCGGCGCAGGAAGGCGTCCGGCAGCTCCTTCTCGTTGTTCGAGGTGATGACCACGATCGGGCGGATCGGCGCCTTGATGGTCTCGTTGGTCTCGTAGACGTAGAACTCCATCCGATCGAGCTCCTGCAGGAGGTCGTTCGGGAACTCGATGTCGGCCTTGTCGACCTCGTCGATCAGCAGCACGCAGGGGCTGTCCTGGGTGAACGCCTGCCACAGCATGCCCTTCACGATGTAGTTGTGGATGTCGTGCACGCGCTCGTCGCCGAGCTGCGAGTCGCGCAGGCGGCTCACCGCGTCGTACTCGTAGAGGCCCTGCTGCGCCTTGGTGGTCGACTTGATGTGCCATTCGAGCAGCGGCACGCCCAGGGCCTTCGCCACCTCGACCGCGAGCATGGTCTTGCCGGTGCCGGGCTCGCCCTTGACCAGCAGCGGCCGCTGCAGCGTGATCGCCGCGTTGACCGCGAGGGTGAGATCGTCGGTGGAGACGTAGCTCGCCGAGCCCTTGAACCGCATTTCGCGCTTTCGACGGGGAAAATTGGATTCTAGCAGTCGCTTTCCGCTAGAATTTCGCCGCCCAACCACCAGAAAAAGAGCGGATGTCCCACCATCTCGTGAAACTTGTGCTCGGCGCGGCGCTGACCTTCGCCGGCGGAACGGCGCTCGCGCAATCCAAGGCGCCCGCAGCCGAGAAGCCGGGTGCGCCCAGCGTCAAGGAGCTGGGCATGGAAAACGCCCACGCCATGTGCATCGGTTGCCACGGCATCCCCGGGTACAAGACCGCGTTTCCCAGCACCTATCACGTGCCCAAGATCGCGGGCCAGCAGCCGGGCTACATCGTGAGCGCGCTCAAGGCGTACAAGGCGGGCGAGCGCTCGCACCCGTCGATGCGCGGCATCGCGACGAGCCTCACCGAGGACGACATGAAGAAGCTCGCCGAGTACTACGGAGCGCCGGCCAAATGAAGCGGTGCGTCCTTTTTGCCTTTGCCCTCGCGCTTCCCATGGCCCTGCACGCAGCCGGCAACCCCGAGGACGGCAAGGCCAAAGTGGCGCAGAAGGGGTGTGCCGCTTGCCACGGGCCCGACGGCAACAAGCCATCGGCCCCCGACCAGCCGATTCTCGCCGGGCAGCACTACGACTACCTGGTGCGCGTGCTCACGGACTACAAGATCGGCCGCCGGACCAACCCGATCATGAAGGGCATGGCCGGACAGCTCTCGAAGCAGGACATCGAGGACGTGGCCGCCTGGTTCTCGAGCCAGAAGTCGAGCCTGCACGACCAGCGGTAAAAAAGGGGTCAGAGGAATTTTCCTGTAACACCTGGAGCGCGGCTACGCGCGTCCTCAGTGTTACAGGAAAATTCCTCTGACCCCTTTTTTAAATGCCGTTCGCCTGCTGCTCGGCGGTGCGCACCATTTCTTCCCACAGCCCGTCGGGCTTGCGCAGCACGAGCGCCGGGTCGGCGTCGAGGACGTACCAGGCGCCGCGCTTCACTTCCTCGGCGAGCTCGCCGCTGCGCCATGCCACCAGCCCGGCGACGAAGCGCGCGTGCTGCGGATCCTTCTCGATCACGTCGTCGACCAGCTTGCCGTCGACCACGGCGAAGAGGTTGTCGGAGAGCTTGACGCTGCGGCCGCCGGGGTTCTTGCTGGTCTGCACCAGCGCGAAGATCGATTCGGAGCTGATCGGTCCGCCCAGGAACACCGGGTCGACCACCTTGCGCGAGGGCGCGTGCTGCGGGAAGAGCTGCCCCAGCGTCATCTGGGTCGGCCGGTTTAGGATGAAGCCGATGTGCTGGTCCTGGCCGATGGGCCGCGCGAGCAGGATGGTGGCGCCGTAGAGCCGGTCGTGAAGCTGGCGCTTCGCGACGAGAATCACCGGAGCGCTCAGGTCCGCGGCGGCCGCCGGAAGAGCCAGGAGGAGGGCGGCGGCGAGGACCAGGAACGATTTCATCTGCGGCTCCGGAACGGTTTGTCCGGATCATCATGCCCCGCCGCCCCGTTGCGCCGCGCTGGGGCACTCCTAGTCCGCTCAGCTTAAGTGCCCGCCCGTCGCTCCAGGCACGACAGGTATGCGAAGGCGTCGGGCGGCGTTCCGTCGCGCTGCGCGCGCCAGAGGGTCTCGGCGAGACACTCCAGCGCCTGGTGCAGCGCCTCGTGGCGATCGCGGAACCTGGAAACCAGGATCTCGAACCGGTGCGCGATCCCGGGAGGCTGGTCGATGGAAAGCTGCTCCTCGAGCGCGAGATGCAGGCTCATGTGCAGAAACGGGTTCGCCTCGTCGGTGTAGTCGCGCTCGCGGTAGCGCTCCGGCGCGTCGAGCACCGCGTGGTACTCGGGATGCAGCAGGATCACGTCGAGCGCGGCCCCGTCCATGCCGGCGAGCGGCACGCCCTCGCGGTACTTGCGCCAGGCGCCGAAGAACATCTCCCGCACTTCATCGCGCGACGGATTGAACATCGTCCTTCGTCTTCTGCCGGTATTCGCACAGGTCGCGGATCAGGCACTGCGGGCAGCCGGGCTTGCGCGCAAGGCAGACGTAGCGCCCATGCAGGATGAGCCAGTGGTGCGCGTTCTTCAGGTACTCGGGCGGCGTGAACTTCAGCAGCTTGTTCTCCACCGCGACCACATCCTTTCCCGGCGCGAGACCGGTGCGGTTCGCGACGCGGAAGATGTGCGTGTCCACCGCCACGGTGGGCTCGCCGAACGCCGTGTTCAGCACCACGTTGGCGGTCTTGCGCCCGACCCCCGGCAGGCGCTCGAGCGCTTCGCGGCTGCGCGGCACTTCGCCGCCGTGCTCCTTCAGCAGGATCTCCGAGAGCGCGACCACGTTCTTCGCCTTGGTCCTGAACAAGCCGATCGTCTGGATGGATTTTTCGAGGCTGGCAACGCCAAGCTCGACGATTTTCCGGGGGGAGATCGGGAAAAGCTTGCGCGTCGCGAGGTTCACCGATTTGTCGGTCGCCTGGGCGGAGAGGACGACCGCGACGAGGAGCTCGAACGGCGTGCCGTACTCGAGCTCGGTGGTGGGATTCGGGTTGGCCTTGGCGAGGCGCTCGAAGATCTGGCGGCGCTTTTGCGGGTTCACTTGCGGCTGCGGGAGAGGATGTCGGCGAGGATGCGCCTGCGCTCTGCGGCCGTCTTGACCGGTATCGCTTCCCCGGTTTTCAACCTGCCCTTCTTGGAAACGGCACGGCGGCCGGCCGCGCGCTTGAGAACCTCGGTCCAGCGGCCGCGCGGCGCCACCATGTCGATGCAGTCGACCGGGCAGGCGGGCGGACAGAGCGCGCAGCCGATGCACCAGGGCTCGACCACGGTGTGCAACAGCCCCTGCGCGCCGACGATCGCGTCGACCGGGCACGCGGCGATGCAGCGGGCGCACCCGATGCAGCGCGCTTCGTCAATGAGCGCTGCGTTTTCGCGCTTCATAGGCCCGCACGCATTCCGCCACCAGGCCCGGCCCGCGGTACACCAAGCCGGAATAGATCTGCACCAGCGAGGCGCCGGCGTCGAACTTCGCGCGTGCATCGGCGCCGCTCATGATGCCGCCGACGCCGATCAGCGGGACTTCGTTCTTCAGTCGGGAAGAAAACTTGCGCAGCACCTCGGTGGAAGGCGCCGTGAGCGGGGCGCCGGAGACGCCGCCTTCCTCGGCGCCGTGGGCAAGCGCGGCGATGCCCTCGCGCGACACCGTGGTGTTCGTGGCGATGAGGCCGTCGGCGCGCTCGCGGCGCACCACCTCGGCAATGTCGTCGATCGCCGCATCGTCGATGTCGGGCGAGACCTTGAGCACGAGCTTCACGTCCCGCGCGTGCCGCTGCCGCAACGCTTCTCTTTCACGTTTCAGGGAAGCGAACAGGGCCGTCAGGCT
>DASXAO010000049.1:0-13170 GCA_036406675.1 Burkholderiales bacterium | reverse complement strand
AGGTAAAACGCACCCGGTTGAGCCCGTAGTTCACGCCCATCTTGCGGTCCGAGAAAGAGAAAGTCATCTCGGACAGGTGCGACAGCAGCGACAGCGTGAGAAAGCCGTGGGCGATGGTGCCGCCGAAGGACGAGCCTTTCGCGCGCGCCGCATCGACGTGGATCCACTGGAAGTCCTCGATCGCCTCGGCGAAGGTATCGATGCGCTCCTGGCTGACGTCGAGCCACGGCGATACCGCGACCTCCTCGCCAACCCGATTTTCAAGCTCTCTTATCGACATCACCACCGGGCGATCAGCGCTCTTGCTTCGAATCAACCCGGAAATCTTTGAACTGCTGGCGCAACGTGAGCTTGGAGAGCTTGCCGGTGGCGGTGTGCGGCAGCTCGCTCACGAACACCACGTCCTCGGGCATCCACCACTTTGCGATCTTGCCCTCGTAGAACTTGAGGAGCTCCTCCTTCGACACCTCCTGGCCGGGTTTCTTCACCGCCACCACGATCGGCCGCTCGTCCCATTTCGGGTGCTTGACGCCGATGACCGCGGCCTCGGCGACCGCCGGATGCGCGATGGCGATGTTCTCGAGGTCGATCGAGCTGATCCACTCGCCGCCCGACTTGATCACGTCCTTCGAGCGGTCGGTGATCTGGATGAAGCCCTCGGCGTCGATGTTCACCACGTCGCCGGTCGGAAACCAGCGCGCGCCGTGCGCGTCCTTCTCCAGCGGATCGCCGCCCTCGCCCTTGAAATAGCTCTTGATCACCCACGGCCCGCGTACCTGCAGGTCGCCGATGGCGGCGCCGTCCCAGGGAAGGTCGGCGCCGTTTTCGTCGACGACCCGCAAGTCCACGCCGTAGATCGCGCGGCCCTGCTTGTTCTGCAGCGCGTGACGCTCTTCCTTCGACTGCTTCAGGTGCTTGCGCTTGAAGGTCGTCACGGTACCGAGCGGGCTCATCTCGGTCATCCCCCAGGCGTGCAGCACCTCGACGCCGAAGTCGTCCTGGAACGCCCGGATCATCGCCGGCGGGCAGGCCGAGCCGCCGATCACCACGCGCTTCAAGGTCGAGAACTTGAGCTTCTGCTCCTTCATGTAGTTGAGCAACCCCAGCCACACGGTCGGCACGCCCGCGCTCATCGTGACTTCCTCGGCCTCGAAAAGCTGGTGCAGGCTCTTGCCGTCGAGATGCTGGCCGGGAAAGACGAGCTTCGCTCCCGTCAGCGCGCAGCTGTACGGCATGCCCCAGGCATTGACGTGAAACATCGGCACCACCGGCAGGATCACATCGCGCGCCGACACGTTGAGCGCATCGGGCAGCGCCGCCGCATAGGCGTGCAGGATGGTGGAGCGGTGGGTGTAAAGCGCGCCCTTCGGATTGCCGGTCGTGCCCGACGTGTAGCAGAGGCACGCCGCGGTGCGCTCGTCGAAGCTCGGCCATTCGTAGTCTTCGGCGGCTTTCTCGACGAGGTCCTCGTAGCAGCGCAGGTTCGGAATGTTGTTCTTCGGCAGATGCGAGGCATCGGTCATCGCCACGAAGTGCTTCACCGACTTCAACTGCGGCGCGAGCTTCTCCACGAGCGGCGCGAAGGTCAGGTCGAAGAACACGACCTTGTCCTCGGCGTGGTTCCCGATGTAGGCGATCTGATCGGCGAAAAGGCGCGGATTGATGGTATGGATCACGGCGCCCGAGCCCGCGACCGCGTAGTAGATCTCGAAATGCCGGAAGCCGTTCCAGGCGAGCGTCGCCACCCGGTCGTGCATGCCCACGCCCAGGGCCTTCAGCGCGCTCGCGAGGCGACGGGCGCGGCGGTGGGCTTCGCGGTAGTTGTAGCGGTGAAGCGCGCCGTCCTCCACCGTCTTGGAGACGATCTCCCCAGCGCCGTGGTGCCGATCGGCATGCCGGATCAGGTCGCTGATCAGGAGCGGCATGTCCATCATCAGGCCGTGCATCGGTGACCTCCTCGTGCTCTGGAGTTTAGCTCACCAACCGCAGGGCAACGTGCGGGCAATCGTGATCCGGTCACGCGCGACCTCGATGTAGCCGCCCGCGGCGAGCTCGGTGAGGATCCGGCTGATCATCTCGCGCGAGGCGCCGATCCGGTTCGCCATTTCCTGCTGCGTCGGCCGGTCCTCGATCACGAGCGCGCCGTCGCGCTCGACCGCGAGGTCGAGCAGCATGCGCGCCACGCGGCCGTAAACGTCCATGAGCGCCAGGCTCTTGACATCGTGGGTGAGCGCGCGCACCCGTCGGATCAGCTTGCGCACGAGGTGGTGCGCGAACTCGGGGCTCTTCGCGAGGAAGGCCGCGAAATCGTCCTTCGGCACGACCAGGAAGCGGGTCGGCTCGAGCGTGATCACGGAGGCCGAGCGCGGCCCCTCGTCGAGCGCCATCTCGCCGAAATACTCGCCCTTGCCCGCCTCGCTGAGGAACATCTCCTTGCCCTGGTCGTCGCTCACATAGGCTCGCACGCGGCCGGAAACGACGATGTAGAGCGAATCGGCCCGGTCGCCCTCGCTGACGACCACCGTGTTCTTCGCGAACGTGCGCATGATCGCGCGCTCGGACAGCGCCTTGAGCTCGGCGTCGCTCAGGACGTCGCAGGGCGACGGCTGTTTCGGCTTCGCTGCTTGCATCTACCCCTCTGCGGACATTCTGGTACCGGTCCTCAGCGTGCGCAAGCAACGCCCGGCTTCGTGATTAGTTCACAAGAACCCGGTGCAACGCGACGCTGAAAGCGGCGCCCGGGCCGCGCAGACTGGCCTCGAGAGTTCACGCAAGGGGCCGATATGGATGTGTTTGCCGACTGGAGCTTCACCGCGCTCCCGCAGCTCGCCGCGAGCACCACGGAATGGCTGCCCGAATTGGTGGACCTCGCAGTCCGCGCCCTCGAAATCTGCTCCGCCGCGCTTCTCGCGTACGGGGCGTATCTCGTCGTCGTTCGCACGCTACAGGAGGTCGTCATGAGAATCGGCAAATACCGTCACGGCATCGTTCCGGGCAGCGCACCCAGGCAATTCTGGACCTTGAAACGCGGCATCGCCGCGGCCGTCGCGGCCGTGGCGCTGGTGTCGCTCGGCGCGGTCCTGGGCGCGACTTTCGCGCACCAGCCGAGCCAGGAGCAGGTGACGCAGCGCGAGAACCCCGCGCCGGCGGCGCCGGCGCTGGAGAAGTTCTACGTCCCGGCGCAGCACCCCAACCAGGCGACGCGCGTCGAGGAACAGCCCGACGCGTTCTGATATATGAAACCTGGGTCCGACCCGTTCGATCGGCGGCGGTTTCTGCAGGCACTGGGCCCGGTCGTGATCGCCTTCGGCGCACCCGGGCTCGCCGCGACGGCCGAGCAGGCCAGCCGGCGCTTTCCCCGGCCTGGAGAGCGGCTGCTCTTCTATCTGCGGGCCCAGGGTCTTGCCCGACGGCATGAGAAGTAAGGCAGCGAGCCCTCAGCGCCGGAGCGTAACGCCGGTCGTCCAGCGGGGGGTCGCGCGAACGGAAAGCCATCCGCCCCAAACCAAGAGGGCCGCGCAGAGTCCGGCCAGGATTCGAACTGCGATGTCGAGCACCAGTGCGTCCATGGAACCTCCTCGGTGGCTGCGGGGGCGGGTGCCGCCCGTCGCAGACCACTCTAGGTCGGGCCCGGCCGGCCCTCGACGCCGCAAGGCACTGCGCGCTTGTGCCGTATGCACACCCGGGCGGGTGGGCGCGCTACAGGCAATAGAAATCGACCACGATGGCGTCGGCGTCGCCGGTGCGGTGGCCGATGCAGATGCGCCCGCTCGCGCGCAGTACCAGCTCCTCGCGCCGCAGGCAGATCTCGGGCTCCCCGTTGACGGCGACGTAGGTGCCGTTCGCGCTCTGGTCGATGAGCATGAACTTGTCGCGACGCTTCTCGATGCGGGCGTGCTGCCGCGACACCCGGCGGTCCACGATCACGATGTCGCAGGCCGCGTCGCGCCCGAGCCGGAGGTCGTTTCCGCCGGCCGCGTCGAACCACAGCTCCCGGCTTCCGAACACCAGCTTGAGGCGCGACGGCTGCTCCTGCAGGCGGGTACCCACGGTGGTCAGTTCCTCGTACTCCTGCCACGAGAACTCGTAGATCTGCAGCGGCTCGCGCTTGCCTTTCAGGGCCACGTGGTCCAGCACGCGAATCCGGCCGCGCAGGCCCTCGCCGATCCTGCCGACCACCTCCTGGGTCGCTATGACCTGGCCGGCCTTGGCCAGGCCGACCACCCGCACGGCGACGTTCACGCAGTCGCCGTAGAGGTCGCCGCCGTTCTCGAGCACCGATCCGTAATGGCAGCCGACGTGAATGGCGAGAGGCGGGCCACCGAGCGCCGCCTGCTCGGCCAGCCGCATCTGCATGAACCGCGCGGCCTGCAGCGCGGACTCCGCCTGCCCGAAGGAGCACATGACGCCATCGCCGGTCGTCTTGACGACCCGTCCGCCGAATTCGAGGGCGGCATCGCGCAAAAGGCGCAGGCAGCGGTCGATCCGGGAGAGCGCCTGGGCGTCTCCGATCTCCTCGTACAGCCGAGTGCTACCGCTGATATCGGCAAACAGTACTGCGCACGAGTACGGCTCTGACATGGCGCTGACAAATTGACGTGGACGGATCGCGCGGAATAGTATCGCCCGGAATTCGAGAGAGGGCGCCGAGCTCAATGCTTGCGGGGGCATTTGCGGCGGCTTGCCTGGTGGTTCCTATGCTCGCGATGGGCGCCGATGCGCCGGCGGTCGTCACGCTGGTGGAGGGGCCCGCCGCGCTGCTGCGCACTACCGGCCGGTTCGCGTTGGCCGAAGGCGTGCGCGTGCACGTGGGCGACATCGTCGACGTGCCGGACAAGGGGCTGGTTCAGATCGCGTTCGCCGACGGCGCGCGGGTGAGCCTCGGGCCACGCAGCCGGTTCCACGTGGCGGCGCTCGCCGGAGCCGCCGGCCGTGGGGGTCACGCGGCGGCGGTCTCGGACTTCTACCTGCTGCAGGGCTGGAGCAAGCTCGCCCTCCCCCCGAAGGCGGCGCCGCTGCGCGTCACCACGCCGCTCTTCGGCCTCGGCAGCGCCGACGCGGTGGTCGTGCTGCACGTCGAGAGCGCGGAAGCCAGCCTGTTCGTGGAAAGCGGTGGCCTGCGGCTGGCCGAAGGCTTCGTCCGGGCGACTCCCGCAAGTGCGGTGGCGGTAGCCGCGGGCCAGTTCTATGTGCGCCGGGCCGACCAGAAAGGCGTCCTCCAGCCGCGCCCGGCGCCGTCCTTCGTTGCGGCCATGCCGGCCTCCTACCGCGACAACCTGCCCCAGCGGCTGGCCGCGTTCAAGGACCGGGAAGTGTCGCCGCGCCGGCTCGGGGACCTCACCTACGAGGAGGTCGAGCCGTGGCTGAAAGGCCCGCCCGAGCTGCGCCGCCCGTTGATGCAGCGCATGCGGGCGCGGGCCCAGGACCCCGAGTTTCGCAAGGCGCTCATCGCCAACATGCGGTTCCATCCAGAATGGGATCGGATCCTGTTCCCGGAGAAGTACCTGCCCAAGCCCACGCCGTCAGTGGACCCGGCAAAGGCGCCGCCAACTACAGTCGACTCGGCAAAAGCGCCGCCAACTGCGGCCGGGGCGACGCCCGCAAGGCCGAAGGAGTGAGCGCAACGTAGGAGTCCCCATGAAACTGATCCTCAAGTTCAATCTGGTGTTCGTCGCCGTCTTCCTGCTCGGCCTGGGCATCGCGGCCTACGTGGCAGACCAGCTGTTGCAGCAAAACGCGCGCGAGGAAATGCAGCACAGCGCGCGGCTGATCATGGAGGCGGCGCTCGCCACGCGCAGCTACACCTCGAGCCAGGTCGGTCCCCTGCTGCAGACGCAGATGAAATACGGTTTCCTGCCGCAGTCGGTGCCCGCCTACTCCGCCGCCGAGGTCTTCAACGGCCTGCGCAAGAAGTTCCCGGAATACGCCTACAAGGAGGCGACGCTCAACCCGACCAATCCGCGCAACCGCGCGGTCGACTGGGAAACCGACGTGGTCAACCAGTTCCGCAACAACGCCGACAGCAGCGAGCTCATCGGCGAGCGCGACACGCCCGCGGGTCGCCTGCTGTACATTGCCCGGCCGATCCAGATACGCGACGCCGCCTGCCTGACCTGCCACAGCACCGTCGACGCCGCCCCCAGGACGCTCATCGACCGGTATGGGCCGGCGAACGGCTTCGGCTGGAAGATGAACGAGATCATCGGCGCCCAGGTGGTGTCGGTGCCGACCGAAGTCCCGACGCAGCGCGCGCGAACCGTCTTCCGCACCTTCATGCTGTCGCTCGCCGGCGTTTTCGTCTTCGTCGGCATCGTCCTCAACGCGATGCTCCTGTCGATGGTCATCATGCCGGTGTCCAGGCTGGCGAGGCTCGCCGACCAGGTCAGCATGGGCAACATGGACGTCCCCGATTTCCACATGCGCTCCAGGGACGAGATCCGCACCCTCGCGGACTCCTTCAACCGCATGAAGAAGAGCGTCGCGCAGGCGATGAAGATGCTCGAAGAATAGCCGCGGATGGCGCAGATCGAACGGATCGGCAAGTACCAGGTCACCGAGGTGGTCGGCCGCGGCGCCATGGGCGTCGTCTACAAGGCGTTCGACCCGAACATCCGCCGCACCGTGGCGATCAAGACCATCCGGCTGGACGGCACCGAGGAGGACACCACCCAGGCCCTGCTCGCGCGCTTCAGGAACGAGGCGCAGGCGGCCGGCCGCCTCACGCACCCGGGCATCGTCGGGGTCTACGAGTACGGCGAGGAGAACGGCCTCGCCTTCATCGCGATGGAGTTCATCCAGGGCAACAGCCTGCGCGAATACTTCGCCCGCGGCACGCGTTTCGGCGAGAGCGACGCCGTGTCGACGATGACGCAGCTTCTCGAAGCGCTCAGCTACGCGCACGAGCAGGGCGTCTGGCACCGCGACATCAAGCCCGCCAACCTCATCGTGATGCGCAACGGCAAGCTCAAGATCGCGGACTTCGGCATCGCGCGGATCGACTCGTCGAACCTCACCCAGACCGGCTTCGTCATCGGCACGCCGGGCTACATGGCGCCGGAGCACTACACCGGCGGGGCGATCGACTGGCGCGCCGACGTCTTTTCCGCCGGCGTGGTGATGTACGAGCTGCTCACCGGCGTCAAGCCCTTCGCCGGCTCGGTGGAGGCCGCCGCGTACAAGGTCTGCCACGAGAATCCGCTCCCTCCCTCGCAGGTGCGCCGCGACCCGCCGGTCCCGGCCGCCTACGACGCGGTCATCGCGCGCGCCATCGCCAAGAAGCCGGTCGAGCGCTTCGAGAGCGCGAACGCGTTCCGCTGTGGGCTGCTCGACGCCCACGCCGCGCCCGTCAGCGCCACGCTGTCCGAGGAAACCATCATTTCGGAGGCTCCGCGCGCCGCGAAGATCGAGCCCACCAATCCCGGCAGCGGCTCCAATCCGGCCACGCCGTCCGCGGGGCGCAGCACCGCGCCGCCGCCGGGCTGGGATCCCGCGCTCCTCAAGCAGATCGAAACCCAGCTCGCGCGCTTTGTCGGGCCGGTCGCGAAGGTGATGGTCCGCCGCGCCGGCCGGCGCACCCTCGACGTCGACGAGCTCTACGCCGCGATGGCGCGCGAGCTCGACACGGAAGAGCAGCGCAACGCGTTCATGGCGACGCGCGGCGCGCTGAGCGGCGTGCCGCGCCCGGTGTCGGGCACCGGCCCGCGCGCCTCGGGCACCGGCCCGCGTGCCGGTATTCCGGCCGATGCCGCGCTCACCGCGGAGAGGATCGAGGCCGCCCAGCGCCGGCTTGCCACCTACATCGGGCCGATCGCCAAGGTCCTGGTCAAGAAGGCGGCCGCCCAGACCACCTCGTCGGAGCGGTTCTACCTGCTGCTTGCCGAAAGCCTCTCCGATATGGACCGGACGCGCTTCCTGACGGAGGTGGGTGCCGACACCTCGGCGGACCGCTTGCGCTGAAGCGGCGGCAGGCATAGCCAGGCGCCGTACACGATAAAGGCCACGCACAGGAGCGCCATCACTGCGGTGAGCGCATCGAGCAGGGTATCCATCCACCACCTCCTCCGTTCGTTGACGGAGCTACCCTAGTCCTCGATGCGAGCGGGCTCGACGCCCTGCGGCACGCCGGTTCTGTGACGCATGCACACTGTCACCAGTGCGCCGGCGGCTTGCGCTGCAACACGATCTGCTTGGCGTCGACGCGGATGTAGCCGCCGGCCGAAAGGTCGCTCAGGATGCGGCTCACCATTTCGCGCGAGCCGCCGATGCGCGCGGCGATGTCGGCCTGCGTGAGGCGCTCGCGCACGATGCGCCTGCCGTCCTCCTCCACCGCCTGCTCCTCCAGGAAGCGCACCAGGCGGGCATAGACGTCCCGCAACGCGAGGTCGCGCACCTGCTCGGTGAGCGAGCGCACCTTGCCGATGAGCTTGCGCACCAGATGCCGCGCGAACTGGGGGTTGCCCGAGAGCAGCGCGTCGGCGTCGCGCTGGGGGATCACGAAAAAACGCGACGCCTCGAGCGTCATGACGGAGGCGGCGCGGGCCTGGCCGTCCAGCACCAGCTCGCCGAAGTAATCGCCCGCGCCGATGGTGTTGACGACGAGCTCCCGGCCGTTCTCGTCGGCCACGAAAACCTTCACCCGCCCTGACAGCACCACGTACAGCGAGTCGGTCGGGTCGCCTTCGCTCACCACCACGACATTGCGCGGGTAAGACCTGACCGCGCCCCCCGGGGCAAGACCGCGCAGCGCCTGCTCGTCGAGATGCGCGAAAGGGGCCGGGTCCGGGGGCATGCGTCAGGACGCGATTCTGTGATTACGGCACAAAAGATCAGTGTAACGCGGCGCTGATCGCATCGGGAGAGGTCGCGATACTGGCCTCGCGTCACCCGAACCCACAGACAAGGAGCTCGTCATGCGCAACACCAAACTGGCCATCCCCGCAGCGATTCTCTCCCTGGGCATCCTGTCCGTCGCCGCGTGCTCGCCGCGTCCATACCAGTCGGACGCCTCGCTGCCCGTGGTCCAGGCACCCACCCCGGCCCTCGAAAACTTCTACGTCCCGGCGCAACACATCAATCAGGCGACCCGCATCGAGGAGCAGCCCGACGCTTTCTAGCCGACGCGGGACCGGGGCCGAGTCGATCCAGTCCAACTACGCGGCGGGGGGCCGCAAGGGTGATCCTCGGCCCCGGTCCTGGCAGGTGATGCGATAGGCGATATCGGGACAGTCCTGAATCGTCCCGGTTGGATTATGCTAGGCGAGTGAGCAACGCCACTCAGTACGTCGCGCGCGACGGCGTTGCCGTGATCACTCTCGACAACCCCCCGGTAAATGGGCTGAACAACGCGCTGCGCGCCGGCGTGATGCAGCACCTTAAGGCGGCCGACGCGGATCCGGCGGTGAAGGCGGTGGTGATCATCGGCTCCGGCAAAGCGTTCTCCGGCGGCGCGGACATCCGAGAGTTCAACGCGCCGCGCCTGAAGCCCGACCTGCCGGCGATCAACGACCAGCAGGACGCGATGGCGAAGCCGCTGGTCGCCGCGATCGGCGGCTTTGCCCTCGGCGGCGGCCTCGAGCTCGCGCTCGGCTGCCACTATCGCGTCGCCGCGCCGAAGGCGCAGCTCGGGCTTCCGGAGGTGAAGCTGGGAATCCTGCCCGGCTCGGGAGGCACGCAGCGGCTGCCGCGCGCGATTCCGATGGCCGAGGCGGTGAGGATGATGACCACCGGCAACCCGATCCCCGCGGAGAAGGCGAAAGAGCTCGGGTTGGTGGACGAAATCGCGCAGGGCGATCTGCTCGAAGCGGCAATCGGATTCGCGAAGAGCAGGGTCGGCAAGGCGCCGCCACGCATCCGCGACGCCAAGGCGAGACTGGACGAGGATCCCGAAACGTTCTTCGCCCGGGTGCGAGAGCAGGTGGCGAAGGAATCGAAGGGATACCCCGCGCCGCTCCTCATCGTGGAGTGCGCGGAGGCCGCGGCGACCCGCCCCTTCGACGAGGGCCGCCGGCTCGAGCGCGCGAACTTCGACAAGCTGGTTTCCGGGCCCGAATCCAAGGCGCTGCGCCACATGTTCTTCGCCGAGCGCCAGACTTCCAAGATACCCGACGTCCCGGAGGACACGCCGGTGCGCGAGGTCAATAGCGTCGCGGTGATCGGCGCCGGGACCATGGGCGGCGGCATCGCGATGAGCTTCGCCAACGCCGGCATTCCGGTCACGCTTGTCGATATGACCGAGGAGGCCCTGAACAAAGGAATCAACCTCATCAGAAAGAATTATTCCGCGACGGTCCAGAAGGGCCGGCTGTCGCAGGCCGACATGGACAAGCGCATCGGCCTCATCCGCGGCTCGACCGACCTCGGCGGCGTCGCGAACGCCGACATGGTGATCGAGGCGGTGTTCGAGCGCATGGACGTGAAGCAGGAGCTCTTCCGCAGGCTCGACGCCGCGGCAAGGCAGGGCGCGATCCTTGCCACCAACACCTCCACCCTGGACGTCGACCAGATCGCCGCGGCGACCCGCCGGCCGTCCGACGTCGTCGGCACGCACTTCTTTTCGCCGGCGAACGTGATGCGCCTGCTCGAGGTGGTGCGCGGCAGGGAGACCGCGAAGGACGTGCTCGCGACGACCATGAAGCTCGGCAAGCGCCTGAAGAAAGTGCCGGTGGTCTCGGGCGTGTGCGACGGCTTCATCGGCAACCGCATGCTCGAGAAGTACACCCAGCAGGCCTACTTCCTGATCGACGAGGGCGCGAGCCCGCAGCAGGTCGACGGGGCGCTGCAGCGCTGGGGCATGGCGATGGGCCCGTTCGCGATGTACGACATGGCGGGCAACGACATCGGCTGGGAGATCCGCAAGCGCCGCTACCGCGAGCGCCCCGACTTCGTGTACTCGCGCGTCGCCGACCGCGTGTGCGAGCTCGGCCGCTTCGGCCAGAAGACCGGCAAGGGCTTCTACCGCTACGAGCCGGCCGCAGGAGCAAATGCGCGCAAGCCGATCCCCGACCCCGAAGTCGATGCAATCATCGAAAAGTACCGCGACGAAATCGGCGTGAAGCCGCGCCCGATTTCGGACGAGGAAATCTTGCAGCGCTGCCTGTACGCCCTCGCGAACGAGGGCGCACGCATCCTGGAAGAAGCCATCGCGCTGCGCGCTTCCGATATCGACATGGTCTACCTCACCGGGTACGGCTTTCCGCCGTATCGGGGCGGACCCATGTTCTATGCCGACAGCGTCGGGCTGGCGAAGGTGCTCGATGCGATGCGCGGATTCCAGAAGGGTTACCAGGGCGCGCAGTGGAAGCCCGCGCCCCTGCTCGTGAGACTGGCCGAGGCCGGCAAGCGGTTCAACGAATAGGAGGAGGTAGGAGATGACCGAAGCTGTCATTGTGTCCACGGCGCGCACGCCGCTGTGCAAGAGCTGGCGGGGCGCGCTCAACAACACCCACGGCGCCAAGATGGGCGGGCACGTGGTCCACGCGGCGTTGAACCGCGCCAAGGTCGACGCCGACGAGGTCGAAGACGTGATCATCGGCTGCGCCAACCCCGAGGGCGCCACCGGCTGGAACATCGCGCGGCAGATCGCCATTCGCGCCGGCTGCCCGGTCACCGTGCCGGGAATGACGGTGAACCGCTTCTGCTCCTCGGGGCTGCAGAGCATCGCGCTCGCCGCGCAGCGCATCATCGCCGGCGAGGGCGAGGTGTTCGTCGCGGGCGGCGTGGAATCGATCTCGCTGGTGCAGAACGAAATGAACAAGCACCATTTCCAGGACGAATGGCTGCACCGGCACCATTGCGAGATCTACTGGCCGATGCTGCAGACCGCCGAGTACGTGGCTCGCTCCCACGAGATCACCCGCGAGGACCAGGACCGCTTCGGCGTGCAAAGCCAGCAGCGCGCGGCAAAGGCGCGCGCCGCGGGCAAGTTCAAGGACGAGATCGTCCCGATCACCGCCAAGATGAAGGTGGTGGACAAGGCGACCGGCAAGGAATCGATCCACGAAGTGACCGTGTCCGAGGACGAGGGCATCCGCCCCGACACCACCTACGAGGGCGTGTCGCAGATCAAGCCCGCGATCGAGGGCGGCTGCATCGCCGCGGGCAACGCGAGCCAGTTCTCCGACGGCGCCGCGGCCGCCGTCGTCATGAGCGAGCGCGAAGCGAGCCGCAGGGGACTCGCGCCCCTCGGCGTCTTCCGCGGCTTCGCGGTGGCGGGCTGCGACCCGCGCGAGATGGGCATCGGCCCGGTGTTCGCCGTGCCGAGGCTCCTCGAGCAGGCCGGCAAGAGCGTCGCCGACATCGACCTGTGGGAGCTGAACGAGGCCTTCGCGGTGCAGGTGATCTACTGCCGCGACCGCATCGGCATCCCGAACGAGCGCCTCAACGTGAACGGCGGCGCAATCGCGCTCGGACATCCCTACGGCATGAGCGGCGCGCGCCTCGTCGGCCACGCGCTCATCGAGGGCAAGCGCCGCAAGGCGAAGCTGGTCGTGGTCACCATGTGCATCGGCGGCGGCATGGGCGCCGCCGGACTGTTTGAAGTCATCTAGGCAACAAGAAACAGGGACAGACCACGTTTTGATCTTCCCTGAATGAAGATTGCCATCGTAGGCACCGGGGCCATGGGCTCCGTGTACGCCGCGCTCTTCGCGTCCGCCGGCCACGAGGTGTGGGCCATCGATCGCTGGAAGGAGCACGTGGACGCGATGCGCTCGCGCGGGCTGCGGGTGGAAGGCGCTTCCGGCGACCGCACCGTGCGCCTGAACGCCACCACCGACGCCCGCGACGCCGGGCCGTGCGACCTGGTAGTCCTCGCGACAAAAGCGATGCACGTTGCCGCAGCTGCAGTTTCAACAAAGGAATTACTTGGGAAAGACACCCCGGTGCTTTCCATCCAGAACGGTCTCGGCGGACCGGAAGCGGCCGCCTCGGTTTTGGGGAAAGACAAAGTCATGGTCGGGGTGGTCGGCGGCTTCGGCGCGTCGATGCGCGGCCCGGGCCATGCGCATCACAACGGCATGGAGCTGGTGCGTTTGGGCGAGTTCGGCGGCCCGATTACCGAGCGACTGAAGAAAGTCGAAGACACCTGGAAGAGCGCCGGCTTCCGCGTCAAGGTGTTCGACGACATCGACCAGCTGGTGTGGGAGAAGCTGATCTGCAACTGCTCCGTGTCCG
>DASXAO010000048.1:0-23444 GCA_036406675.1 Burkholderiales bacterium | reverse complement strand
CATCGTAGAGCCGGGCATCGAGGAGCTGATCTCCGAGGCCGTGGCCGCCGGCCGCCTCCGCGCGACCACCGACGCGCAGGACGCCGTGCTCGCGACCGACCTCTCGCTCGTGTGCGTCGGCACGCCGGGCCAGCACAACGGCAGCCTGGATCTGACGTACATCAAGCGCGTCTGCCAGCAGATCGGCGAGACCATCGCGACCCATCCGGGCGCGCCGGTGATCGTGATGCGCAGCACCATGCTGCCGGGCACGATGCGCGACGTGGTGATCCCGATCCTCGAGAAGTATTCGGGCAAGAAGGCCGGCGAGGAATTCGGCCTGTGCATCAACCCCGAGTTCCTGCGCGAAGGCACCGCGGTGCACGACTACTACCATCCGCCGAAGACCGTGATCGGCGAGGTCAACCGGGCGAGCGGCGACCTGCTCGCTTCGCTCTACGCCGCCATGCCGGGGCCGATGATCCGCAGCGACATCGAGACCGCCGAGATGGTGAAGTACGCCGACAACGCCTGGCACGCGCTCAAGGTGGGCTTCGCCAACGAGATCGGCAACCTGTGCAAGGGCGTCGGCGTCGACGCGCACCGCGTCATGGACATCTTCTGCCAGGACCGCAAGCTCAATCTCTCGCCCTACTACCTGAAGCCCGGGTTCGCCTTCGGCGGCTCGTGCCTGCCGAAGGACGTGCGCGCGCTCCTCTACAAGGCGAAGCAGCTCGACCTGAGCCTTCCAATACTTTCTTCTGTCTTACCGTCGAACCAGCTGCAGATCGAGCGCGGGCTGCAGGCGGTGATCCAGACCGGCGCGCGCCGGATCGGCATCCTCGGCTTCTCGTTCAAGGCGGGCACCGACGACCTGCGCGAGAGCCCGATGGTCGAGCTCGCCGAGCGCCTGATCGGCAAGGGCTACGAGCTGCGCATCTACGACCGCAACGTGAGCCTCGCCGCGGTGCACGGCGCGAACCGCGACTACATCCTGAACAGGATCCCGCACATCTCGCGCCTGATGGTGCACACGATCGAGGAGGTCCTCGCGCACTCGCAGACCATCGTCATCGGCAACGCCGCGCCCGAGTTCGCCGAGGTGCCGCGGCGCGTCGGCGAGCGCCAGACGGTGATCGATTTCGTGCGGGTGAGCGACTCGCGCAGCGTCGCCGGGGTCTACGAGGGCATCTGCTGGTGACGCAGAAATTCGATTTCCTGCTGCGCGTGTTCACCCCGCGCACGGTGTTCATGGAAATCGGCTCGAGCGACTGCGAGCTGTCCGTGCGCGCGGCGGGCTACGTCGAGCGCGTGTGGTGCGTCGATGCGCGGAGGCGCGCGGGCCCGCGCCCCTGCAACCTGCGCTGGGACACCATGGGCGGCGTGCCGCTGCAGAGCGTCGACGTGGCGTTCAGCGAGCGCTTCGGCGACCCCGAGGACGTGTGCCGGCTGCTCGCCCCGGGCGGAGTGTGGTTCGTCTGCGGCAGGCCGCTCCCGGCAAAGGCGTTTCGCGACGCCGGGTTTTCGCGCGTGCGGTACTTTTCCGGGCGGCTGCGCGTGCCTGCGCCACTCGCTCGCATGGCGCGCAGCACGACCACCGCGGCCTATAAATAGGTGTACGGCGAGATGAAGAGAATCCTGATCCTGGTGGAGAACCTGCCGAGCCCGTTCGACCGGCGCGTGTGGCAGGAGGCGGGCACGCTGCGCGATGCCGGCTACGGCGTGTCGATCATCTGCCCCACGGGCAAGGGCTGCGAGAAGAAGCGCGAGCTCGTCGACGGCATCGACATCTGGCGCTACGACCTGCCGAAGGAGGGCTCGGGCGCGCTCGGCTACCTCGTCGAGTACAGCGCGGCGCTGCTCCTGACGTTCCTCCTCAGCCTGAAAATCTGGTGGAAAAGCGGCTTCGACGTGGTGCACGCGTGCAACCCGCCGGACCTGTTCTTCCTCATCGGCGGCTTCTTCAAGCTGTTCGGCAAGAAATTCGTGTTCGACCATCACGACGCCAACCCCGAGCTGTACGAGGCGAAGTTCGGCCGCCGCGACCTTCTCTGGAAACTCATGCTCTGGCTGGAAAGGCTTACCTTCCGCGCGGCGGACGTCTCGATCGCCACCAACCACTCGTACCGGCGCATCGCGATCGAGCGCGGCGGCATGGATCCGGACAAGGTCTTCGTGGTGCGCAGCGGCCCGAGCCTCGAGCGCATGAAGATCGTGCCGCCGGTCGAGGCGCTGAAGAAGGGCAGGCGCTACCTGGTCGGCTACGTCGGCGTGATGGGAAAGCAGGAGGGCATCGACTACCTGCTGCGCGCGGCGGCGCACCTGGTGCAAGCGCTGGGGCGCACCGACGTGCACTTCGGCCTGGTGGGCGGCGGCACCTCGCTCGACGAGATGAAGGCGCTGGCGCACAGGCTCGGCGTCGCCGATCACGTGACCTTTACCGGCCGCGTCTCGGACGGCGCGCTGCTCGCGATGCTCAACACCGCCGACGTCTGCGTGAACCCGGACGTGGCCAACGAGATGAACGACATCTCGACCATGAACAAGGTGATGGAGTACATGGCCCTCGGCAAGCCGATCGTGCAGTTCGACCTCAACGAGGGCCGCTTCTCGGCGCAGCGGGCGTCGGTGTACGCGCGGCGCAACGACGCGCTCGACCTGGCGGCGAAGATCGCCGAGCTGCTCGACGATCCCGCCCGGCGCGCCGACATGGGCGCCTTCGGCCGCCGCCGCGTCGAGCACGAGCTCGAATGGCGCCACGAGGCGCCGAAGCTCGTCGCCGCGTACGAGACGCTGTGGAGCGCGGCTCGTCTGCGACCGGCCTGAGCCGATTGGCCCATGGGTCATCACGTCCAGCGCGTTTGCCTAGTCCGAAGGTGACGGTAATGTGACCGCAGGGTCTTTCCTTGCTTGTGGGATCTTCAATGAAGCGGCTCGACACAAGGCAAGGATCCGGGGCCGGCAGCCTGACGCTGAGCGTCAAGCTGCTCCTGCTCGTCGTATTCGTCGCGCTCACCAACTACGGCGCGTGGCGCCGGCTGGAGACGCTTGCGAGCTCGCCCGCGAAGGTGCTCGCATTCCTCGCCCTCTGGGGCATCTCGGTCGCGGCGCTCCTCTCGATCGCCTTTTCACCCCGGCGCTTCTGGCGCTGCGCGTGGACCGCGGTGCTCGTGGCCTCGAGCATGGCCGCGCTGGCGCATTTGCTGATCACCCAGACCGACTTGCGCCTGGCCGACTTCGAGCAATTGCTCGGACTGCTGGCTTTCAGCGGCAACGTGGTGGACTTCTACGCCGCTCAACTGCTGACCGCCGCGGCCGTCTGCGTGATCGGCATCGTGGCGCTCGGCATGCCGCCCCGCGGGGCTCGCCTCGCGCCTCGCGCCAGGCGCGCTGCGGCGCTGCTGCCGCTCCTGGCGGTAGCCGGGATCGTGGGCGTGCTCCTCTCTCATGGCGGCGACGGCGCCGACGGCCTGCCGGTGCAATTCACCAGCCCGGCGTTCGCCGCGGCGCTGGGCCTGGAGCGGCTGCTATCCGGTCCCGAGCCCAAGCGAACCCAGGTCGCCATCGCACCGGCGGGCGGGCCGCGCCCGAGACACGTGATCGTGATCATGGACGAGAGCGTGCGCGGCGATCTCCTCGACCTCAACCGCCCGGACGGCATGCATTCCGGCTTGCTCGCGCACAGCGCGGCCATGGCGAATTTCGGCATCGCGTCCTCCATCGCCAACTGCTCGGCCGCCTCCAATGCCGCGTTTCGCTACGGCGTCGGCAGGCGTAGCCCCATGGCGGATCTGCAAACCAAGCCGTCGATCTGGCAGTACGCGAAAAAGGCCGCCTACCGCACGGTCTATATCGATGGCCAGCGGCATAACGGCAGGCTGCAGAACCTGATGAGCGCCGCGGAGCGCGCCCAGATCGACGAGCTGGTCCAGCTCTCTTCCGCCACGCCGCCCACGGAGCGCGACATGCAGATCGCCCGCCGCCTGCGCCGCATCATCCAGGACAGCCCGCAGCCGGTGTTCGTGTACGTGAACAAGATGGGCGCGCATTTCCCCTACGAGGGAAAGTATCCGCCCGAGCGGGCGGTGTTGCCGGTGCTTGCGCGAACCACCCTGGGCGACGGCGTCAAGCCGCGCTCCGAGGACTCGGCGACGCATGCCAGCTTCCGCCATGCCTACCTGAATGCGCTGGCCTGGAACGTCGGCAACTTCTTCGATACGCTGCTCGCGGATCTCGACTTGTCGGATACCGTGATCGTCTACACGTCCGACCACGGCCAGAACCTGCACGAGGACGGCTCGCCGGGGTACGCCACCCACTGCACCGCCGCCGAGAGCCCGCCGTCGGAGGGGATCGTGCCGCTGGTGGTCCTTACGCAGGTCCCGCAGGTACTGGCGGCGATGCGCGAGGCCGCGCAGAAGAACCGCGATCGGGCGAGCCAGTTCAGCGTTTTTCCGAGCGTGCTCGCGCTGCTCGGCTACCGGCCCCGCGACATCGCGCGATCGGCTTCGAGCGAGCCGCCGCTCGACGCCGACCCGGGGCCCGGGCAGCAGCGGTTCGCCTCGATCTTCTTCGCGCGCTTCGGAAGACCTCCAATGTGGAATTCCATCCAGCCGCGGATCCAGGCCGCGTCGGGCAAGGGCGCGGGTGAATCCGCCCGCCTGCGGTAACGGTTACAGCGCCTAGTCCAGTCGGACTGCCTGCCTTGGACGACGCAGTGCAGGTCGGCGGGCTATTTTGGACACCCTGACACGTCGAGGGGCAGACCGATGATCGTCGCGATTCACCAGCCGCACTATCTGCCGTGGCTCGGCTATCTGCACCGCATGGCGCAGGTGGACCTCTTCATCCTGCTCGACCACGTGCAGTTCGAGCGCCGCAACCGCCAGAACCGCAGCCAGATCCGGTTCGACGGCGAGGCGCGCTGGCTCACGGTGCCGGTGGCGCAGCGCTCGCAGAAGGAGCGCATCGTCGACAAGCTGGTCGACAACCAGGACCCGCGCCCCTGGGGAGCGATCCAGTTTTCCACGCTGCGGCACGCCTACCGCGAGGCGGCGCATTTCCAGGCCTACGCCCCCGCGCTGCGCGGGATCCTCGAGGCCCGCTGGGAGCGCCTGGTGGACCTCAATCGCGCGACGCTCGAATTCATGCGCGAAGCGTTCGAGATCCGCACGCCGCTCGCGCGCAGCTCGGAGCTCGGGGTCGACGGCGCGAAAGCAGACCTGATCCTGAACCTTTGCCGCGCGGTGGGCGCCGACGGGCTGCTCGCCGGCTTCGGCGGTTCGCGCCAGTATCTCGACCCCGAGGCCTTCGCGCGCGCCGGCGTACGCGTGCAGTGGCACGAATTCACGCATCCGGAATACCCGCAGTGCGGCGCGCAGCCCTTCATTCCCGGGCTCGCCGCGCTCGACCTCCTGTTCAACTGCGGTCCGGCCAGCCGCGCCCTGCTCTTCAAGCAGCCGGGCGAGCGCGAGCTGCGCGCCGCAGCCTGAACGCCGGGCACGGAGGATCCAGATGAAAGTACTGTTTGTCGCCAGCAGCCTCGACGACGGCGCCGCCGAGCAGGTCATCCTGGTCTCGAAGGAGCTCGTCCGCCTGGGGCACCAGGCCGGCATCTATTGCCTGAGCCGTCGCGCCGAGCACCTGGCCGAGCTCGCCGCGAGCGGCGTCGAGGTCACCGTAGACGACAAGCGCGGGCCGATCGATTTCGGCGTGCTCTGGCGCTTGCGCCGGCACCTGCGGACCTGGCGCCCGAACCTCGTGCACTCGTTCGGCTTCGACGCCGACGTCTATTCGCGGCTCGCCGGGCTCGGCGCCGGCGCGCCGGTGCTCAATTCCGAGCGCACCGACGATCAGCGGGTGTCGCGCGTGCAGCACTTCGGCTATCGCCTTACTTCCCTCCTGTGCGACGGCGTGTTCGCCAACACCCGCGTCGGCGCCGAGTACGCGCGCCGCCTGCATCGTCTGGGCGAAGACCGGGTCGACGTGCTGTGGAACATCGTCGACCTGCGTGCGATCGATGCCCGCGTGGCGCGCTCGCCGCAGCCGGCCCGCGAGGTGTTCCCGGGGCCGGGCCTCAAGCGCCTGTGCATGGTCGTGTCGCTCAGGCCGGTGAACGACCACCCGCTCGCGTTGCGCGTGCTGAAGCGGCTGGTGGACGAGGATCGCTCCTGGCGGCTCATCTGCATCGGCGAGGAGCCGCCGCGGTGCCGTGGCTACAAGGCGCAGCTCCTGGCCGAATGCGACCGGCTCGGCGTCGAGCCTTTCGTCAAGTTCGTCGGCCACCGCAGCGACGTGGTCGAGCTCATCGCGTCGAGCGAGCTCATGCTGCTCACCTCGAAGCACGGCGGCTTCCCGCTGGTCGCGCTGGAAGCCATGGCGTGCAACACGCCGGTCGTCAGCACCGACTGGGGCGACGTACGCCCGCTCCTTCCCGTGGCCGAGCAAGTGGTCGCGTCACGCGACGAAGCCGCGATCGCGGCTGCGGTCCGGGATTGCCATCAGCGCCGGGCCGAGATCGTGGCGGCGCAACGCCGCTGGGCAGAAGAGCGCGGGACGGCGGCGGCGGCCGCGGCCACCCTTCTCGCGGCGTACATCAAATACCTGCCGCTCTCCCTGAGGCGCGAGTTGGCCGCGCATTCCTAGCCCCTGGCCGCGCCCGCGGCTACGGGACGGCGGGCAGGACACCCTGCAGCAGCGTCAACGAGACCTCGGCGGCCGAGCTGCCGCGCACCACGCGGTCGTGGATCACCGCGCTGGGCGCCCCGGATGCCGCATGGTAGTTGGCGAGCTTGAAGTAGCAGCCCTGGCCGGCATACAGCGTCGGTCCGCGGTAAGCGAGCTCCTGCACGCCGTTCACCCATGCGAGCATGAAGCCGTCGGAGTCGGACGACCATTTCACGTGGTAGACGAAGTCGTACCACCGATTCTTCACGAGCGGTCCGAGGTATTTCTGATAGTAGCCCGGATCGCGCGAGCGGTAGGCGACGCTCGGCCCGCCCGCGCCCGTGAACCTCAGGCCCTCGGGCTTGACCATTATCTGGAAGTTCGCCTGCCCGCCGCCTCCGGTTTGGTGAAAGGCCGCCACGACGCCGCCCTCGGCAGCGGCGACGTAGTCGTCGGGGAACAATACCGAGTGCGCCCACCACTGCTCCGCGCCTTCATAGCAGCCGGTGCGCGCCTGGTCCAGCGTCAGATCGTCGCGCTCCCACGTGCCGCTGCCGCGCACGTCGTTGTCGCCCGGCTCGGTGTACAGGCGCACCGCCTTGCTGCCGTCGCGGGCGATGTCGACGAGGCTCGCGCGCCCGGGCACTTTTGCCTGCTCGATGAAGCCGCAATCCCTCGGCGAGGTCTCGAAGGAGCAGAAAAACCCCGGGTCGGCGAGCGCGGCGAGCGGCCAGAGGAGAAGGGCGAACGCGAGGATGCGTTCGGTCATTGCCTGCGAGTTTAGGCGCTGGACAATGACGTCCCTTGCCACCCCTACTGCGCCGGGCGGCTCAGCGGAGAGTAGATGAAGCGCCAGTCGGAATAGCGCTGCGCGCCCTCCAAAAAGCCGTCGCGGGCGGCAAATCCGCCGGTCTTGACGGGCCGCGCCTCGGACAGGCTGTAGACCCCGATGATGCCGCCCTCCGGGGCCTGAACCAGGCCCCACGCGGGCTTTCCGGTCATGGGGTCGGCGTAGATTCTGCGCAGGTGTCGCCGCACCACCGGATAGCGCTGGTCCTGGAGCAGGTCCTCGAGCTTCTTCGGGAACTGCTTCGCGGCGCCGGGCGTGCCTTCGTAGAAGGCGCCGATCGCCTGCCTGAACTGGTTGCCCACGAAGAGCAGCTCCTGCTCCTTCTCGCGTTGCGCGGCGTGCGAGGCCATTTCGCCGTACGCGGCCATGCCGGCGCCGGCGACGGCGAGCAGGATCAGCGCGCCGGCGAGCGTGAACCCCTGCTGCCGGCTACCAGCGCTCATAGCCCTTCGCGGGGCTGCGCACGTCGTAGACGGAGCCCTTGTTCAGGTCGGCCGGCGGCACGGCGACCCAGGTAGCGGCCGACTGGGTGAACGGATCCGGGGGAATGGAGCGCAGGTAGTGCTTGGTCACGAGGTCCTGGAGCGAGCCCGGGTACTTGCCGGCGTCGGCGTAGTGCTTGTCGAGCGCGTCGCGCATGACCATCAGGTTCTCCTTGAGCACCGCCTCTTCGGCGCGCTTCACGCGGCCGACGTAGTCGGGAACCACCACCGACAGCAGCAGGGCGATGACGGTGAGGACCACCATCAGCTCGACCAGCGTGAATCCCATGGTTCGTCTCGTGTTCACCACCCTCACCACTCCTTGTAGGGGACGCCGTTCAAGCCCGTCGCGTCGCTCTTCGAATAGACGTCGAACACGTCGTCGCCGTCCTTGGGGGCGTCGGCGGGACTCGCATAGCTGCGCAACCCCCAGGGCTCGCCGCTCACGGGATCGGCCGGGACCCGGCGCAGGAAAAAGATGCGCTTGCCCTTTGCATCCCTCTTGTCCACGGCGCCCTCGACGAGCACCGCAAGCGTCGGCGGATAGCCGGTCTTGTCGAGGGGCTTCTCGATCGCGCCTTCGTCGGTGGCGCGCTTGTAGGCGTCGATTGCCTCGCGGATCTCGCGCAGCGAGAGGCGCAGCTCCTTCTCCTTGGCGCGCTGGACCGTCAGCTCGGCGAGCGGCAGCGCCGCCGACGCAAGCAGGCCGAGGATGGCCACCGTGATCAGCAGCTCGATCAGGGTGAAGCCTTTCGCCCCGGGGTTTTTCATCCGTTCCCTCCCGCCGCGGGGTCAGGGTCCGGCGTTCCCTCTGCGGATTTGTGTGCCCGCTTCGCCCTTTCCGGCTCGGGTTCGGTCCTTCCCCCTTCGGGCTCGGCGCGCGCGAGCTCCTGGCGCTTCTTCATCGGGAGATAGGTGAAGCGGATGCTCTCTTCCGTGATCGCGTCGACCCGGTAGTCCGGCTCGATCATCTGGCCCGCCTCGATGCTGATCAGCTCCTCGCCGCGCTGGACGTACACGTCGGTCTTGCCATCCTGGCTGACCCAGCCGATGTAGGTGAACGGCAGAGGCGGCGGGCCTTTCGGCGCCGAGGCCGCAGCGGCGGCCGCCTTTGCGCGCGGCGCGGGAGCGAAGTTGCGCGGCGCGAACGGATCGTTCCGCGGCGCATCGGCCTCCGTGCTGCGCCTGAGCCTGTCGAGGTCGATTTCCGGTGCGGCCGCCGCGTTCCGCGCTCGTGCGGGGCTCGACTCGACCACCTCGAGCGCGGGTCTCTCGCGTCCGATCACCAGGCTCGCCGCGGCGACCAGCGTCAGCGCGATCGCGGTGGCCGGGCGCTTCGGGATGTTGCGCTTGAGAATGTCGCGCTCGAGGAAAGCAAGTTTCATGATTTCACCATGTGAAGCGTCAGGCGCAGCTCGGCGTTGACTGCGCCATCGCTCCGGTTTTCGCGCTTGAGGTTGATCTGGTCGAGCGACAGGACCGGGATCTCCGCGAGCGAGCGCCTCAAAAACTCGCGGATCTGCGCATAGCTGCCTGCCACCGGCAGCACGATCTCGTAGCGCACGATGCGCCCCTCCGCCGCCGGCTGGGTGCGGTAGGCCGCGGATTTGAGCTGCAAGCCGGTGGCGGTGCCGATGCCGTAGAGCGTCGCCAGCCAGTCGGTGGTTTGCTGGTCCTTGCGCAGGAAGTCGTACACCGCGGCCACCCTGTCCTGGGTGCTCGCAGGGCCGGGCTCCTGTGCCGCGCGCTCCTGCGCCGCGGGCGCCTGCCGCGCCACGCGCTCCTGGAGCTCGGCGTTGCGCGCCTGCATCGGCTCGATCACGAGCCAATGAAAGATTCCGAGCGCGACCAGCAAGGCGAGCGAGGCGAGCCCGAGCGGACCGAGCTCATGGGGGAGGCGCGCCAGCTTTTCCCTGATTGCAGCCATCGCCCTCATGGCCTCACCTGCCTCCATCCGGCGGACACGGCGAAGGCCACCGGCGACTGCGGATCGTTCGCCTTGACCTCGTGGCGCACCAGCTGCACGCGGTCCAGGGCTTCGGCCCGGCTCAGATTGAGCACGTAGCTCAACGCGGCGAGGTAGTCCTTGCTGTCGCCCGAGATCACCACCGTGCCGGCCTTCGGGTCGGGCTGGATGCCGAGCAGCGCCACTTGATCGCTCGCGGCCGACTCGAGCGCGGCGAAGAGGCGATCCCAGGGCGTGGCGAGCCGGTCCACGGTCTCGCGCACCGCGGCGAGCTCTTCGGCGGATACCTTGCGGCCCGGCGCGCTGCGCGGCTGAGCCTTGGCGAGCCTCGCCTCGCCCAGCGCGACGGCGCTGCTCAGGCTCTTGTAGGACAGCGCGCAGTCGAGCGATACGGCGAGCGCCACGGCGAGCAGCAGCCGCGCCGGCCACGGCGAGCGGGGGCGGTGGACGAAATCGAGCCCGAGCCGGTTCATGCGTGCTCCCAGGCGAGCGCGAGCTCGCCGTAGTTCACCGCCTCGGTATGGAAGGCCTCGTGCAGCTCCGGGTCGAACCCGTCCTGCGCGCAGACGATGACCCGGGTGCAAGGCTCGGACAAGGCGAGGAAGGCGCTTTCGCGTTGAATCAGCTCGGGCAGCGCCGCGCGCCAGCCGGCATCGGTGCGGCGGCTGCGCACGGCGGCCCACACGCCGCGCTGGATGAAGGCGAGGGTGAGGCGGCGCGGCTCCTCGATGACCAGCCAGCACGAGCCGTCGCCGACCGCCTCGCGGATGCCGTTTCTCAGCCGGTTGAAGGCGGCCACCAGGAAGGGCTGCACGGAGACCAGCCGCACGTTCGCGGCGACGAGCCTCGCGGTGAGCTCGGCGAGGAGCTCGCGGTCGAGCGCGCAGGCGAGCCGCGGCCCGCTCGGCGCGGTCTCGGTGAGCCTCACGTTCCACTCGGCGGCCGCAGCGCCGTGCACGGCGTCGAGCCGGTGCCGCGCCAGCGCGAGCCACTGCTCGGCGCTCTTGAGGGCCGCATTCCAGGGCAGCAGCACGTAGCGCACGAACTGGTCGGCAAGCACCACGCTGACGTCGCGGCCGCGGAAGTCGGCCAGCGCCGCGGGCAGCGCGTCGAGCGCGGCGCGCCACTCGGGGTCGTTGGGATTGCCCTGGACCGCGATGGCGCTCGCGGCGCCCTTTCCGGGGCGCAGGCCGCGCTCGTAGTCGGCGAGCACGAGCCGCTCCGCGCCCAGGCTGATGCGAAGGTGGTTACGCCACAAAAGTGACACGATTGATCTCCTCGAGTGTCGTCTCGCCCGCGTGCACCAGCTGCAGCGCGGCCTCGCGCAGCGGCACCGTGCCGGCGGCGATGGCCGCTTCCTTGAGCTTGCGCGCCGGCGCGCGCGCGACGATGAGCTCGCGCAGGTCGTCGTTCAGCACGAGCAGCTCGCCGATCGCCTTGCGGCCCTTGAAGCCCGTCCCCCGGCAGTTGCCGCAACCTTTGCCGTGGCAGGAAGTGCAGAAGATCCTGACAAGGCGCTGCGCAAGCACGCCGTTCAGGGCCGATACCAGGTTGTAGCTGTCCACGCCCATGTGCTGGAAGCGGCCCAGCACGTCGATGGCGTTGTTCGCGTGAACCGTGGTGTAGACCAGGTGGCCGGTGAGCGCGGACTGCACCGCGATCTCGGCGGTCTCCGGGTCGCGGATCTCGCCCACCATGATGCGGTCGGGGTCGTGGCGCAGGATCGAGCGCAGCCCGCGCGCGAAGCCGAGGCCCTTCTGCTCGTTGACCGGGATCTGCAGCACGCCCGGGAGGTGGTACTCGACCGGGTCCTCGATGGTGATGATCTTGTCCTCGCCCTTGTTCACTTCCGAAATCACCGCGTAGAGCGTGGTGGTCTTGCCGCTTCCGGTCGGGCCGGTCACGAGCAGCATGCCGTAGGGCTCGGTCGAGAGCTGCCTCAACCGCTGCTTCATGTCTTCCGCGAATCCGAGCGAGTCGAGGGTCAGCCCGTGGAGCTGGTCGGAGAGCGCCTTGCGGTCGAGGATCCTGAGCACCGCGTCCTCGCCGTAGACGCTCGGCATCACCGAGACGCGGAAGTCGATCTCGCGGCCGCGCTCGCCGCCGTTGCCGTGGCGCGCCTTGAAGCGGCCGTCCTGCGGCACGCGGCGCTCGGCGATGTCGAGCTCGGACATGACCTTGATGCGCGAGATCACCTGCTCGGCGAGCTCGCTTCCCGGCACGTTCTCCATGCCGGTGAGCACGCCGTCGATGCGGTACTTGATGGCGAGCCCGGCGCCGGTGGTCTCGAGGTGCACGTCGCTCGCCCCCGCCTTGAGCGCGTCGTAGAGCGTCGAGGTCACCAGGCGCACCACCGCGCTGTCGGCCTCCGCCGCCGACTCGAACGAGATTTCCTGGGTGGAATCAATCCGGGAAACCGAGCCGGCGAATTCTTTTGAAACCCCATCCAGGGCCCGCAGCTGGGTCTCCTGCTGCGAGAGATACGCGGCGACGTCGGCGCGCTGCGCCACGCGGTAGCCGAAGGGCTCGCGCAGCCGCTCCTCGATCCAGTCCTGGGTGTCGAGGTCGTAGGCGTCGCCCAGCACCACCAGCAGGGTGCCGTCGCTCGCGCGCAGCGCGACGCAGGCGCGGCGCGTCGCCTCGGCGAAGGCGATCGCCTCGAAGTCGGGCCGCTCCGCGCGCATCCCGTCGAGCGTGATGGCGGCAATGTGCAGCGCCTCGGAAATCTGCTCCAGGCTTATTTGATCCGTCCCGTTCACTTGATGCTCCCGGCCAGCTCGAAGATCGGCATGTACATGAGGACCACGACCGCGCCCACCGAAAGCCCGAGGACCGCCATCAGCAGCGGCTCGAAGGCGCGGGTGAACCAGTCGATGAAGCGCGCCACCTCGTCGTCGTGGAAGCGCGCGATCTGGATGAACATCTCGCCCATGTCGCCGCTCCTCTCGCCGACGCTCATCATGCGCGCCGCCACCGGCGTGGCGAGCCCCGCCGCTCCCATGGCGGCCGACATCGGCTGGCCCTGCTCGATCAGGGTCTTCGCGCGCGTGAGGCTCGGCCGCAGGTGCGCCGCGAGCAGCTCGCGCACCATGTCGAGCGTGCGCACCGCCGGGATTCCGGCGTTGAGCAGCATGCCCGCGGTGCGGTACAGCCGCGCGAGCTGGTAGACCTTCATGCGCTCGCCGAGCGCGGGGATGCGCCAGAGCCGCGTGTTGAGCCAGCCGCGAAAGCGCGCCTGCGAGAAGGCCCAGACGGCCGCAGTCGCGATGAAAATTCCGCCAAGAGTCAAGGCAAGCGCGTTATTGCCGACGAAGTTGCCGAAGCCGAGCAGCAGGCGCGAGAAGAACGGCAGCCGGCTCGCCATGTCCTCGTACACGCGCGCGAAGCGCGGCACCACGTAGAACATGAGAAACCCGATGACCAGCGTGCCGACGACCATCAGGATGACGGGGTAGATGCTCGCCGACACGATCTTCTTGCGCACGCGCTCGATCTCCTCCTGGTAGGCGACGTAGCGGCCGAGCGCCTCGCGCATGCTGCCCGTGCGCTCGCTCGCCTTGACCGTGGCCACGTACAGGGGAGAGAAGTGCTGTGGAAAGCTCGCCACCGCCTGCGAGAAAGGCTCGCCGCGGCTGATCGACGCGAGCAGCCCGGAGAGCACCTCCTGGCGCTCGCCGTAGCCCTCCTTTTCCGCCAGGGTCTGCAGCGCCTCGACCAGGTTGAGGCCCGCGTCGAGGAGCGACACGAGCTCCATCGAGAACAGCGTCGCGGGAAAGCGCTTGCGGCGCGCGAGCTGCAGGCGCACCCCGCGCGACTCGAGCGAGATGAGCCTCAGGCCCTTGCTGCGCACCTCCTCGGCCGCGAGCGCGGCGTTCGCCGCCCGGAGCTCGAGCGCGACGACCTGCTGGCGCGCGTCGAGCGCGATGACGTCGAATCGCATTCGTCAGCGGCCGTCTCTGCGCAGGCGTGGCGGCGGAGGCGGGGCGAGGGGCTTGGGCGTTGCGCCGCTGAAGGCCGCAAGGACCTGCGCGCTCAGGCGCGGGTCGCGCAGCGCAAAAAGCTGGCTGCGTACTTCGTATTTCTTGTAGTGCATTGTCGCGCTCCCTGTCGTCGTTCCAACTAGTTCGCGCTACTCGAATGCACGACGTGTGCCAGGCCTCTGCGTTCAATGATTTCAGCGGCTTACGCCGAGCGCGTAGTGCCGCATGCGACAAATGCGTAGTCGGACCCCGACGCAGTCCCCGGCATTTCGCCAAGTCCCTGTTTTTCAACGTGCCCGCGTGTCGCCCGACAGCGACCTGGGCGAACGCATCCCCCGCTCAGTGCGGGCCGTATACGCCGTCGTACCAGGGATCGCCCGCCTTGGCGACGGGGAAGCTCGACCAGATCTGCACGTCGTCGGTCCACTGCTCGAGCGGGTAGCTCGCGGCGCTGTAGAACTCGAAGAAGATGCGGTCGATCGGGTTGCCGTTGACGCCGATGTTCGAGCCGAATCTGTCGATCAGCTTCTGGCCGTTGACTGCCATCCACACGCGACCGTCGTTGCCCGTGCTCCGGTGCCAGAACACCTCGAACTTGAACCACTGTCCGATCGGCACGGCCACGGACGGGTTGGCGACCCGCCAGAACTCCTGCGCCGGAAGGCCGCCGTTGGCGTTATTGTCCGCGCTGATCTGCCAGTAAGGCGTGACGCCGCCGTAATTCACGATCATCGCCTCCACGCGGTAGTCGCCGCTCGTCTTCCACCCGAACACCACGTGCCAGCCGTTCACCAGCTTCTGCAGCAGCGTCGGATCGACCTTGCGCCAGAAGCTGATATAGAGGTCGCCCGGCTCGCGCGCGGGCTGCAACATGTACGGGTCCTGCGCCGCGCAGCTCGGCGAGGGCTCTTGGCCGCCCGTGCCGGTGCAGACAGTCTGCTTCATGAGCGAGTAGAGCGCCCGCGTGGCCGTGCCGCTGTGCCCGGTCACCGTCTGGATGTCGTTGACGAAGTAGTTGGCGATCGTCGATGCCGACGGCGCGGAGTTCGTGCCCAGGCGGACCTGGATTACGCCGCCGCCGCCGGCGATTCTCGGCGGCCAGGTAAAGCCGCTCACGGAATCGGTGCCCGCCACGTCCTGCCAGCAGCCCGATGAATAGCAGTCGCGCGGAGCGCCGACCGAAACGCCGTCCTCGAAGCCCGACCAGAACAGCAGGCTCGCTGGCTTCGTGCCGCCGCTGCTGCTCTGCGTGCCGGCGCCGTTCTGCACCGTGAACGCGACCTGGGAGGTCGAGGTCCGGCCCTGCGCGTCGGTCGCGACGGCGGTCAGCGTGTGGCTGCCGTTCTCGAGCCTGGTGGTGTCAAGCGAGCCGCCGAAGGGCGCCGCCGTGCTCGTTCCGAGGAACGCCGGATTTGCGGACGACACGGAGAAGTCCACCCTGGTCACGCCCGGGTTCGCGCTCACCCAGTAATCGAGCATTCCCGATACGGTTTGACCGGAAGTGGGCGACTCGAGCGCGACGCTCGGCGACGCGCCGCCCCCAGCACCGCTACCGCTGCCACCACTGCCACCACCACCGCATGCCGCGCACAGCGCCAAGGCAAGCACGATCCCAGTCTTGTGATTTCCCATACAACCTCCCCTTCTTGTCTTCTTGGTAAGCGGTTCGCCCGCTGGGAAGCGGCGAACCGGAATTGCTCGTTGCTGGTCGGTTACACGCCGATGTGGGTCTCCTCTAGTGCGCCTCGCCGAGCAGCGTTTTCATCTGCGCGATGTTGTAGGTGGTGCCGCTCGGGTCGGCCACGATGGTCGGCGCGCGCAGCAGCACCTTGCGCGGGCCAGAGCCCATCGCCGAGCCGCTCCAGTTGTAGTAGCCGAACTTGGCGTAGTCGGTCTTGCCGGTGTTGAAGCCGAGGCTGCCCTGGTAGTCGGCGATCATCTCGCCGTCCATCCAGAGCTGCAGGAAGCCGTTGCCGCTGGTGTTCAGCTTGAACCTGGCCACGAAGTCGGTCCAACGCTGGAAGGGGATCGGGTATTCGGCGTACTTCCGCGTGACCTGGTTGCTCTGGCTCGGGCTTCCGCTCTCGCTGTAGCGCGCCTGCACCTGGAACATCCGGCCGTTCTGCGTCGTGTAGAGGCTGAAGGACGGGCTCAGGCCCAGGGTGTCGTCGCCGCTGTGCAACTGGGTTCCGAACAGCGCGCTGTCGGTGTCGCCGAGCGCGCCCCAGTCCTCGAGGTAGGCGCTGAACACGATCCAATACACCTTGTTCATCTCGATGTTGGGCTCGGCCCTGAGCTCGGCGCGCTTGCCGCCCGAGGTCGTCGGGTCGCTGTTGCTCACCTGGAAGGCGAGCGCCCTGAGCGCCGGGTTCATCGGGTCGATGGTCTTGCCGAGGCGCAACGTCTCGCCGTTAGGCAGCGTCGAGCCGTGGATGCCCGACTCCGGAATCTCGTTCGCCTGCGTGTGAGTATTGATGACCTGCGCCGTGTACCCCTTCTGCTCGGAGAACGGAACGTCGGCGCTTGCCCGCGTGATGATGTCGGCCGGATTGACGGTGCCGACGGTGGCGGTTCCGCCAGCGGGGGTTACGTCAGCGCTTGCAGAAGGGCTGCGGGAAGTGGCGCTGCCGCCATCGCCGCCGTCTCCGCCGCCGCCGCAGGCAGCAAGCATGCTCGCGAGCAGGAAAACACCAAGGCTGGCCGCCGCCCGCTTGCGCGAGGCGACGGCCAGGTCCTTGAAGTGCATGGCGCTCACTTGTTGAGAGAGACTTCCTGGGCGAGGCCGATGTCAGCGTCCTCGCCCGTGCCGCCGGGCTTGCCGTCTCGCCCGTAGGAGAAGAGGTCGAATTCGCCCTTCTGGCCCGGGATGCGATACACGTACGGGCGGCCCCACGGATCCGTCGGCAGCGACTTCTTCAGGTACGGTCCGCTCCAGGCAGGCGCGTTGTCCGGCTTGGCCGTCAGCGCCTGCAGGCCCTCCTCGGCGCTCGGATAGCGGCGCATGTCGAGTCGGTACTGATCCAGCGCCTTCTCGATCGAATCGATCTGCGCCCGCGCCACCTGGATCTCCGACTTGCCCACCTGCGAGAAGTAGCGCGGGGCCACGTAACCGGCGAGCAGGCCGATGATCACGATGACGACGAGCAGCTCGAGAAGGGTGAAGCCGTCGTGCCTGGGGATGATGCGCATGGTTGTCTGCCTTCGCCCTTATTGCAGCGGCCTGCTCGACACCGCGGCGGCCGATTTGCCCCGCACCACGCGGTCGTGGATCAGCGAAACAGCCGTCCCGGTCGCGCCGTGGTAGTTGGCGAGCTTGAGATAGCAGCCCTGGCCGGTATAGAGCGTCGGTCCGCGGTAAGCCATCTTCTGCACCCCGTTCACCCACGCGTACATGAAGCCGTCGGAACCGGAGGACCATTTCACGTGGTACACGAAGTCGTACCACTGGTTCTTCACGAGCTGGCCGAGGAATGTCTGGTGGTAGCCCGGAGAGCGCGAGTTGGTGGCGATGGTCGAGCCGCCCGCACCCGTGAACCTGAGGCCGTCGGGCATGGCCAGGATCTGGAAGTTCGCCTGCCCGTCGCTGCCGGTATGGTGAAAGGCCGAGATGACGTTGCCCTCGGACGAAACGACGTAGTCGCTGGGGAACAATACCGAGTGCGCCCACCACTGTTCCGCGCCGGCGTAGCAGCCGGACGTGCTCTGGTCGAGCGTCAGGTCATCGCGCTCCCACGTGTTGCTGCCGCTGACTGCGGCGTCGCCGGGCTGGGTATGCAGGCGCACGCCCCTTACCCCGGCGCGCGAGACATTGACGAGCGTGGCGCGCCCTGCCACTTTTGCCTGCTCGCGGAAGCCGCAATCCTGCGGCGTGCTCTCGAAGGAGCAGAAGAAGTCCGCTCCGGCCGGCGGCGTGTTGGACGCCGTACCCGTGCTCGTGCCCGTGCCCGTGCTCGTAGCCGTGACCCCGGTACCTGCCTTGAGCACGCTGACGGCGGTCATGCCGAAGTACGGCTGCTCGGGAACGATTTTCAGGACATGCTTGCCTGCCGCGAGATCGACGCCCTGCTTGCCGACCCACTGGTAGGCGCTCCAGGCGCCGGTGCGCGGCACCGAGACCGTTCCCGTGACGTTTGACCCGTCGATCTCCATATGGAAGCTCGCGGGCCCAGTCTGGTTGTTCGAGGCGTGAATTGCGAGGTCATATGTACCGCTCGTCGCCACGTTCACCGTGTACGCGAGCCATTCGCCCTTCTCGAAGTTGTAGACCTCGTAGCCGTTGCCCTGCGAGTCGCCGGAGGCCCGGAGGTCCACGCTGTCGGAGGTGCGATACACGTTGCCGGCGTTGCCGCTGGTCGTGTCGAAGTAGGCGACGTTCTGGCCGCCGCGGTCGAAGTCCGGGGCGAAGAACACCTTGGGCAAGGCGATGGGTGTGCCGGAGAACGGCGTGCCCTGGTAGGCGGTGCTGCCGCTGCCGGTACTGGGCGTCAGGACGACCTTGTCGATGCGCGCCGCAGCGCCGGCATTGCGCTGGCCGACGAGCTTGATCGTGTCGCCCGAGTTCAGCGCAACATTGGCAATCGTGAAGCTGATGGCGGCGTCGCCAAGCGGATAGGTATAGGTCCTGAGGAGCGTGGCCCCTTTGTAAACCTGGACCGTCGGCTGTCCATCGGGCTCGCCTACCACGTAAACCTGCATGCTGTAGGTGCCGCTCGCGCCGCTGAAGCTCTTCGATGCGGTTCCGCTCTGGGCGCCCGAAGTCAGCACGATGCGGTTGCCGTTCTCGACGGCATACGACGAGAGCGTCATGGCCTCGGCTTCGATCGTCACCGGGCCGACCGGGCTCGGCGTCGAGGCCGGGCTGGCCGCAACCTGCGTCAGAACGACCTTGTCGACGCGCGCCGCAGCGCCGGCATTGCGCCGGCCGACGAGCTTGATCGCGTCGCCCGAGCTCAGGGCAACGTTGGGAATCGTGAAGCTGAGGGTGGCGTTGCCGAGCGGATAGGTGTAGCTCTTGAGGAGCGTCGCCCCTTTGTAGACTTCGAGGGTCGGCTGTCCATCGGGCTCGCCTACCACGTAAACCTGCATGTTGTAGGTGCCGCTCGCGCCGCTGAAGCTCTTCGATGCGGTTCCGCTCGCGGCGCCCGAAGTCAGCACGATGCGGTTGCCGTTCTCGACGGTATACGACGAGAGCGTCATCGCTTCGGCTTCCATCGTTACCGTCGTTTGCGCGGCCGCCGGCAGCGCGCTGGAGAGCAGCGCAACCGCCGCCGCGGCGATCCAAACTTTATTGCCTTGCATTTGCGTTTCCCTTACCTGTAAAACAACTAGGTCGTGGAAAGCATGACCCGTGCCACTGGCACGACTACAGGAAATATCAACGCTTTAGCTACGCGGCATTAGTGGGTAGCGCTACGCGCGATGTGGGGTGCCGGCGACATTGGGTCACAAAGAATCCCCAACTCACTGTTTGTGCACGGGTGGGAGGTGTCGTCGGCTGACGACGCGTGCGCGGTTTCGTCGATTTGCGCCGGGCGCGCTGGAATTAGCGTAGCGATGTCCGCTACTTGCGACGGATCGAGGGCCGGCTGCCCGGAGCAGGCCGTCCTGCGCTGTCGGGCGCGCGGCCGTGACCCCAACGGCTCATCGGCGGGCGAAAGTCGCCGATTACCGGCCGTCTTGGCGCCCGGTAGATTGGACGCTCACCTACTGTCCTTGAGAACGCATGACGGTTTGGCTGGAAGTCGGCGCGCAACGCGTTTTCACGGTTGGCGCAATCGAGGTCGTGGCGGCCGGGCTGGATGCGCCGCCGGAGGCGGTGCGAGGGCTGTCGGCGTTGCTCTGCGACGCGGAGCAGCGAAGAGCGGCCCGCTTTCGTTTCGATCGCGACCGCAGGCGCTACGTCGTGGCGCGAGCACGGCTGCGCGAGCTGCTCGCGGAGCGCCTGGGCGTTCCGCCGGAGTCGATCGAGCTCGTCCATGGCAGAGAAGGAAAGCCCGCGCTCGCGGAGCGTTTCGCGAAGAGCGGGTGGCGCTTCAACGTGTCGCACTGCGGGGATCTCGCGGTGTACGCCTTTTCGCGCGCGGGCGAGGTGGGAGTCGACGTCGAAGCGCTGCACGCGATCGCCGAGGCCGATGCGATCGCCGGGCGCTTCTTCGCGCCGGCTGAGCGCCGGGCCCTTCGTTCCTTGGAAAAAGAGGAGCGCAACACGGGATTCCTCCGGCTGTGGACGCGCAAGGAGGCGCTCGCGAAGGGGCTCGGCGCCGGTCTTGCCGTGCCGCCGGAGGCGCTCGACGCCTCGGCGCCCCCGCACGGCTGGAGCATCGAGAGTTTTTCACCTCAACCCGGATTCATCGGCGCTCTCGCCGTTCAAACATGAACTACGAATCCCCCTGGATCGACGACGACGTGCGCATCTTTGGCAGGACGGTGCGCCAGTTCATCGAGAAGGAGTTCGTGCCGCACCAGGCGCGCTGGCGCGCGCAGCACGGACCCGACGCCGCGGCCTGGACCGCGGCCGGCCGCGCCGGGATCCTGCTCGCCGACGTGCCCGAGGAGTACGGCGGCGGCGGCGGCAGCTTCGCGCACGAGGCGGTGGTGCTCGAGGAGCTGGCGCGCGCCGGGGTGCACTTCGGCTCGGCCATCCAGAGCACCGTGGCGCACTACCTCCTCGCCTATGGCAACGACGAGCAGAAGCGCAAATGGCTGCCGCGCATGGCGCGCGGCGAGCGCGTGGCGGCCATCGCCATGACCGAGCCCGGCGCGGGCTCCGACCTGCAGGCGATCAGGACCACGGCGCTGCGCGACGGCGAGCACTACGTGGTGAACGGCTCGAAGACCTTCATCACCAACGGCGCGCACGCCAGCCTGGTGTGCCTCGCGGCGAAGACCGACCCGAAGGTCTCGGGCATGCGCGCCATCTCGCTGCTGATCGTCGAGACCGAAGGCCTCGCCGGGTACCGCGTCGGGCGGGCGCTCGAGAAAATCGGCATGCACGGCCAGGACACCTGCGAGCTGTTCTTCGACCATGCTCGCGTCCCGGCGGCGAACCTGCTGGGGCCGGCCGAGGGGCGCGGCTTCGCGCAGATGATGGAGCAGCTTCCCTACGAGCGGCTGCAGATCGCCCTGGGGGCGGTGGCCTCGGCGGAGCAGGCGATCGCTCTCACCACGCGCTACGCGAAGGAACGCAAGGCGTTCGGCAAGCCGCTGTTCGACCTCCAGAACACGCGCTTCAAGCTCGCCGAATGCCGCGCCAAGGCGCACATCGGCCGCGTGTTCGTCGACAGCTGCATCGCGCGCTCGATCGCCGGCGAGCTCGACGAGGCGAGCACGGCGATGGCCAAGTACTGGCTCACCGAGACCCAGTGCCAGGTCATGGACGAATGCCTCCAGCTGCACGGCGGGTATGGCTACATGACCGAATATCCGATCGCACGCATGTGGGCGGACAGCCGCGTGCAGCGCATCTACGCCGGCTCGAACGAGATCATGAAGGAGCTGATCGCTTGGTCGCTATGAACTGCCTGCACCACCTGATCGAGGCGCAGTCGCGGCGCACCCCCGACGCCGAGGCGCTCGCTTTCGAAGGCGAGCGCCTCAGCTACCGCGAGCTCGAGCGCCGGGCGAACGCCCTGGCCGCTCGCCTGCGCGAGCTGGGCGCCGGGCCCGAGGCGCGCGTCGGCCTCTGCCTCGCTCGCTCGCTCGAGATGGTGGTCGGGATCCTCGCGGTGCTCAAGGCGGGCGCGGCCTATGTCCCGATGGACGCCGCGTTCCCCCGCGAGCGCCTCGCGTTCATGCTGTCGGATGCCGGTGCGAAGCTCGTCCTGACGCAGTCCCGGCTGGTGGAAAAACTGCCGCCTCACGACTCTCAATCCGTTTGTCTGGATAACTTCGATTGGAGTGAAGCTGGAGCGCCCCTCGGCGATACCGGAGTGGGACCGGAGAACCTGGCCTACGTCATCTACACCAGCGGCTCGACCGGGCAGCCGAAGGGCGTGGGCATCGAGCATCGCAATATCGTGCGCTACGTGCGCGGCGTGGCCGAGCGCCTGCAGCTCGAGCCGGAAATGGCGCACGCTACGGTTTCGACCATCGCGGCGGATCTCGGCAACACGGTCATTTTTCCCGCGCTCGCGACCGGCGGCTGCCTGCACGTCGTGGCCCAGGAGCGCGTCGAGAGCCGCGCGCTCTTCGCCGAGTACCTGCGCACGAACCGCATCGACGTGCTGAAGATCGTGCCCTCGCACCTGGCGGCGCTGCAAAGCGGCGGCCGCCCGGAGGAGGTCATGCCGGCGCGCCGCCTGATCCTCGGCGGCGAGGCCTCGCGCCTGGAATGGATCGAGCGGCTGCGCGCGGCGGCGCCGCAGTGCGTGATCTACAACCACTACGGCCCCACCGAAACCACCGTCGGCGTGCTCACCTATCGCGTCGGCGCCGAGCTGCCGAGCACGCCCTCCCGCAACCTGCCGCTCGGCCGGCCGCTGCCGGACGCCCGGATCCATCTTCTCGACGCGCAGGGCCGCCCCGTCGCGGCCGGGGAGAAAGGCGAGATCTGCATCGCCGGCCTGCAGGTCGCGCGCGGCTACCTGAACCGTCCCGAGCTGAGCGCCGAGCGCTTCGTGCGCGACCCGTTCAGCGCCGATCCGCAGGCGCGCATGTACCGCACCGGCGACCTCGGCCGCATGCTGCCCGAGGGCGACATCGAGTTCTGCGGCCGCGGCGACCACCAGGTCAAGGTGCACGGCTACCGCGTCGAGCTCGGCGAGATCGAGGCCGCGCTGCGCGAGGACGACCGGGTGCAGGACGCGGTGGTGCTGCTGCGGGAAGAGGCGCTGGTCGCCTTTGTCGGCAGCAAACACACGGGGTTTTCGCCTTTCAGCGAGCCGCTGACCTCCTCTGAATTGAGGGAGAGCATTAAGGCGAAGCTGCCGCAGTACATGGTGCCCTCGGCGATCGCGCTGCTCGAGAGCCTGCCGCTCACCGCGAACGGCAAGATCGATCGCCAGGCGCTCGCCGCGATGCCGGTCGAGGCCCAGGAGCGGGCCGCCGATTACGTGGCGCCGCGCACCGAGACCGAGCGCGCGCTCGCCGCGATCTGGAGCGAGCTCCTCAAGGTCGACCCGGTCGGCGCCGACGACGACGTGTTCGACCTCGGCGCGCACTCGCTTCTCGCGATGAAGGCGCTTACGCGCATCCGCGAAGCCTTCGGCGTCAATCTCGTGCTGCGCAACCTCTTCGAGCAGCCCACCGTGGGCCGCCTCGCGCCGGTGATCGACGGCCTCGCCTCGCTCGCGCCCCCGCCGGCGCGCGGCGGCGAGCGCGAGGAGATCGTGCTGTGAGCGCAGCGGCGCTCCTTTCCGAGCTGCGCCGCCGCGACATCCAGGTGCGGGTCGTGGGCAGCGAGCTGCGCTGCAGCGCGCCGGCCGGCGCGCTGACGCCGGAGCTGCGCGCTCAGCTCCAGCGCCACAAGAACGACGTGCTCGAGCTCCTGTCCTCGGCGCAGGCGGTCGCGGCGCAGGCCCAGG
>DASXAO010000047.1:0-76067 GCA_036406675.1 Burkholderiales bacterium | reverse complement strand
TTCAGGCCGGCCTGGCCGTAGCCGTCGTTCTGGTAGAACACCGCGATGTTCTTGCCGCCGGTCGACACGACCTGCTCGACGATCTTGTCGGTCTCGTCGTAGTAGCTCGCGCGCACGTTGAAGATGTAGCGGTTGAACGGCTGGCGGAACACCTCCGCGCCGGTGAACGCGCCGAAGAACGGCACCTTCGCCTCGGTGAAGATCGGCATCGCCGCCGAGCTGGTCGGGGTGCCGACGTAGCCGAACAGGGCGAACACCTTGTTCTCCTCGATCAGCTTCTTGGTGTTCGGCGCGGTGCGCGTCGGCTCGTAGCCGTCGTCGAGCGTGATCAGCTCGATCTTGCGACCGTGCACGCCGCCCAGGGCGTTGACGTGGTCGAAGTAGGTCTTCGCCCCGTTGCGCATCTGGATGCCGAGCTCGGCCGCCGGGCCGGTCAGCGCGACCGATTGGCCGAGCAGGATGCGGTCGGACGTGACCCCCTGCGAGAACGCGGGCTGCGAGACGAGCGCCGCAACGACGAGCAATAGCTTTTTCATGTTTAGGTCCCCACTCCAAGAAAGTCCGGGTGCTGCGCGAGCTGCACCACGTCGAGTTCCTTCCAAATCCTGCCCTCGGCGTCCGCGTACTGGGCGCGGACCCACATGGGCAGCTTCCCCTCCTTTTTCTCGAGCTGCGCCGGATTGCGCAGGCCGAGCGAGCGGTCGATGAGCAGCGCCGCGCCGAGGCGGAAGCGCTCGCCCAGGAGCAGCAGCCGGGCCTGGTCGCCCGCGGCCACCGCCCGCTTCTGCAGCATCGCCGGGAAATCGATCACGCTGTACAGGTTGCCGCGGATGTTGGTGAGCCCCTTGAACCAGGGGCGCGTCAGCGGCAGCGGCGTGATCGGCGGCACCGGAATCACCTCGCCCGCCTCCCGCAGGTCGACCAGCCACGCCTCGTCGTCCACCTGCACGCCGAGCAGCGACGCGGTGGCCGCGCCCTTGGCGCTCTGCAGGCGCTCCGAGAGGTCGCGCTGGTAATCCCGAAGGGAGGTGCGGGAAGCCATTAGCCGAGCGCCGCGATCTTGGCGAGCAGGTCAGCCGGCTTCACCGGCTTCACCAGGTAGTCCTTGGCGCCCTGGCGCAGTCCCCAGACCTTGTCGGTCTCCTGTCCCTTGGTGCTGCAGATGATGATGGGGATGTGCTTGGTCGCCTCGTCGGTCGACAGCGCGCGCGTCGCCTGGAAGCCGTTCTGTCCGGGCATCACCACGTCCATGAGGACGAGGTCGGGCTTCGCCTGCTTCACCTTGGCGAGCGCCTCCTCGGCGCTGGCCGCGCCAGTCACCTTGTAGCCGGCCTTGGTGAGGACGTCGGTGAGGTGCTGGCGGTCGGTGGGCGAGTCGTCTACTACGAGAATCGTCTTGATCGTCATGGCATGACCTTTCAACTGGCGAGGGGAGTGAGGTTGATCGTTTCGTGCACGGCCTGGATCAGGCCTTCCTTCGTGAACGGCTTGGTGAGGTAGCGGTCCGAGCCGGCAAGCCTGCCGCGCGCGCGGTCGAACACGCCGTCCTTCGAGGACAGCATGATCACCGGCGTGGATTTGAGCTGCGGGTGCTGCTTGATCAGCGCGCAGGTCTGATAGCCGTCGAGGCGCGGCATCATGATGTCGACGAAGATGACGCGCGGCTGGTGGTCGCTGATCTTCGCGAGCGCATCGAATCCGTCCTCGGCGAGGATGACTTCGAAGCCGGCCTGGCGCAGAAACATCTCCGCGCTGCGCCGGATCGTGTTGCTGTCGTCGATAACCAGGACTTTGATCGGTCCCTGGGTCGCCTCTGGCATTGCTACCGCCCCCATTTGTCGCACCCGGCTTTGCCCTTGTTATTGCGGATCAGGCCGTTAGTGCGTTTATTTGAAGTGGCAGGATACCCACCTATGAAGTGGAGGCAAGAACAAATGTCACGGGCGCGGCGACAAAGTTTGTTATCGCGCCATCCAGTTTCGCGATTCACTTCAAGTGAAGTCGCAAGCTCGCGCGGCGCGGAATTCCGCACGCGCGCGCGCCGGGCAATGTGAATTTCCGCACGCATCGCTTCAGCCGCGCAGCGCCTTGACGGTCAACGAGATCGTGGTGTCGCCCGGCGCCGGCAGCGTTTCGTCGCGCTCCGCGGGCTGGTAGCGCGTGCGCATGCGTGTGCGCTCGTCGAGCGAGCTCTTGTCGCCACGTTGGTCCGCATGATTCGCCGCTGCGTATGGCCACTGCGCTTTCATGACGCCTCCCTTAGCTGGTGATTTCATGAAATGGCGGCGCCACACTACATGCTCGCCGCGCGCGCGTGCGCAAGCGTTCGTCAACAAGATGCAAGCAGAGTTGAATCCGGTTTTTTTTCACGCATCGAGTGCGCGCGCCGGACATAGTGCGCGGTTCTAAACCTTCATGACACCGAGGCGCGGTTAAGGCCTGTCAAGTCTCTTGTTCACGCGAGTTCGCGCTGAGAGGATGAGCACCGTGTTTCAACCCCAACCAAACACAGGGAGCTCGACAATGAAACTGATCAAAGCGATGGCGCTGGTGATGCTCGTGGCGGTGACCGGTTGCAAGGAGTCCGTCGAGCAGGTGGCGATGGTCTCGACGGCGAACGCCGCGCAGACCGAAGTGCGCTACTGGTACTCGGGCGCGAACATTCCGGACAGCGCCCCGCGCGGCCAAGTTTTCGAGTACTAAGCCGCGGCAGTAAGAATTTTCGAACGGCGTCCGCCGCGAGGCGGACGCCGTTTTCTTTTTCTAGGACGCGCCGAGCGCGGCCTTCACGCGCTCCGGGCTGAGCGGCGCCTTGCGCATGCGCACGCCGGTCGCGTCGTACACCGCGTTGGCAAGCGCCGACGGAATGACGCGGATGGAGGGCTCGCCCGCGCCGCTCGGCGCCACCTCCGGACGGTCGATGAGCACGATCTCGATCGACTCGGGCGCGTCGGGCATCTCGAGGATCGGGTAGCTCGCCCAGTCGACGCTCTTCACCGTGTCGCGGTCGAAGCGCACCTCCTCGAGCAGCGCGCGCGAGGTGCCCTGCACCACGTTGCCTTCGATGGTCTGGCGCAGCCCCATCGGGTTGATGATCAGGCCGCAGTCGTGCGCGACGAAGAAGCGCCGCGCCCATACCCGGCCGGTGGCGCGATCGACCTCGACGTCGGCTATCGCCGCGACCGAAGTGCCGTTCCTCTCGGCGAACGCGAGCCCGCGGCCCTTGCCGGTCTTGGACGGCGTAGTCCGCGGCTTCCAGTTCGCCTTCTCCGCAACCGCCTTCACCACCGCGGCGTGGCGCGGATTCGAGAGGTACTTGAGGCGGAACGCGACGGGATCCTCGCCCGCCGCCGCGGCGAGCTCGTCCATGAAGGACTCGCTCGCGAAATGCAGCTCCGGCCCGACGGGATCGCGCAGGTGCGCGGTGCGCAGCGGCGAGTAGTTCTCCGCGAGCGGCGCGATCGTCTCCCACGCGAGGAGCTTGTTGTCGAAGGTGTAGGACTCCTCCGGCGCGCCGAAGATCCAGGTCGGCTTCGCCTCGATGCCGAGCGCCTGCCCGATCAGGCTGTCGGCGGGCTTCGACTCGTTGGTGGCGATGTGCTGCCGCGAGAAGCCTTTCGCGAGGAACTCGTAGGCCACCACGCGGCCCGAGGCATCGATCGCGGCGCGCGCGCTGTGCAGGCTCGCCGGGCCCTTCGGGTCCCAGGCGGTGCCGTCGGCGCGCATGCCCTGCACGCGCACCGGCTTGCCGACGGCCTTGGCGAGATACGCCGCCTCGAGCGCCGCGTCGCCGGCGTCGTTGCGCCCGTAGGAGCCCGGGCCGGTGACCCAGATGGTGCGCACCTTCTCCTGCGGCATGCCGAGGAGCGCCGCGACACCGTCGCGGACGAAGTGCGGCTTCTGCGACCCGGACCACACGGTGCACGAGTCGCCCCTGACTTCCGCCAGCGCGCAGGCCGGCCCCATGCAGGCGTGCGACTGGAACGGCCACTCGTACTCCGCCTCGACGATGCGCACGCCCGGTTGCTTGAAGGCCGCCGCCGTGTCGCCGACCTTGACCGGCTCCGCACGCTTCACCGCCTTGGCGCCGCGGATGTAATCGTGCAGCTTCGCCATCTCCGGGAACGCGTTGTCGGGGCCCTGCCAGTCGACCTTCAGCGCCTGCGCCGCGCGGACGGCGTCCCACTCGCGCGGCGCGAGCACCGCGACAAAGTCGCGCTCGCGGAACACGCGCACGCCGGGAATGCCCTTGACCGACGCCTCGTCCACGCCTTGCACCTTGCACGCCGCACGCGGCGGCCGGATCACGCGCGCGTGCAGCATTCCGGGCAGGCGCAGATCCGTGACGTAGTCGCCGGTGCCGTAGACCTTCCAGGCCACGTCGCGCCGTGCGAAGGACTTGCCGACCACCTTGTAGGCGGCGGGCGCCTTGGGCTTCGCCTCGACCTTGATGTTCATGGCGTTGCCGGTCTGCTTGTTCCACTCGACCTGGCGGTTGAAGCGCTTGCCGCCGATGAGCTGGGCGTACGTGACCGACTTGCCGCCGCCCGAGACCACGCCGTCGGCGACCGTCAGATCGGATTCCGACATGCCGAGCCGCCTGGACGCTTCCTGCACGAGCACGCGCCGCGCTTCCGCGGCCGCGTTGCGCAAAGGGCGCGCGCCTTGCGAGATCCCGGTGCTGCCCGAAGCGCCACCCTGGTTGCAGGAGGTGCCCGTGTCGCCCATCAGCACGTCGACCCGCTCGAAGGCCACGTCGAGCTCGTCGGCCACGATCTGCGCGATCGCCGGCTCCAGGCTCTGCCCCATGTCCATCTTGCCGAAGAAGGCCTGCACGCGGCCGCTCGGCAGCACCGCGATCCAGGAATCGAGCTCGCCCGGGACCAGGTTCTGCCTCGCGGCAGAGACTGCCGCAATCGATTCTTCAAAGGGAACGAGAACCGAAACGACCAGCGCGCCGCTTGCTTGCAGAAACTCACGACGGGAAATCGGTGCGTTCATGATTTCCTCCTCACGCCATGCTCTGTTGCGCGCGCTTGATCGCGCGCAGGATCGAAACGTGGGTCCCGCAGCGGCACTTGAGGCCGGCCAGCGCATCGCGCAGCTCGGCGTCGCTCGCTTTCGGGTTCTTCTTCAGCACCGCGGCGGCGGTCATGATCCAGCCGTTGATGCAGTAGCCGCACTGCGGCACCTGCTCTTCGACATAGGCGGCCTGCAGCGGATGCGGCTTCTTCGGCGTGCCGAGGCCCTTGAGGGTGGTGACGCGCTTGCCGCTCGCCGCCGACACCGGCAGCACGCACGAGCGGACCGGCTCGCCGTCCAGGTGCACGGTGCAGGCGCCGCACTGCGCGAGCCCGCAGCCGAAGTGCGGATTGTTGAGGCCGAGATCGTTGCGCAGCGCGTACAGCAGCGGCATCTCGGGCTCGGCGTTCACCGAAACTCGCTTGCCGTCGACGGTCATCCGGAACGTGGCCATGTCGAGTTCTCCTAGGGGGTGCGGGAATCTTACGCCAATGTCTTACCTAGTGGCTGACGGCGGGAAGCCAGGTCGCCAGCGGCGGAATGTAGATGACGAGCAGGATCAGCAGCACCACGCAGGCGATGAACGGCATCCCGGCGAGGTAGATGTCGCGCATACGCGTGCCGGGCGGCGAGACGCCCTTCATGACGAAGAGCAGCAGCCCGAAAGGCGGCATGGTGTAGCCCATTTCGAGCGAGAGCAGCATGATCAGCCCGAACCAGGTCAGGTCGAAGCCGAGCGACTTGGCGAGCGGGAAGAAGATCGGCGCGGTGAGCAGCATCTTGGACAGCGGGTCCATGAAGCTGCCGAGGAAGATGATGACGCCGATCATGATGTAGAGCATCTCGATCGGCGTCACCTGGAAGCCGATCGCCCAGTTCAAGAGGCCGCTCGAGGCGCCCGAGAAGGCGAGCACCTGGCCGAACGTGGCCGAGCCGAAGATCACCAGGAAGGCCATCACGGTCACGCGCAGCGCGCCGTCGAGCGATTTCCTGAACGCCTGCCAGGTCATCTCGCCGTAGCACGCCGCGAGCACGATCACCGACACCGCGCCGAGCGCTGCCGCCTCCGTGGGCGTGCACCAGCCTACCAGCATGATCAGCACCGAGAAGACGATGATCGCCACCATCGGGATCACGTCGACAAAGAAGATGCGCAGCTTCTCGCGCATCGCGATCGACTGGACCTCGTAGGGCGGCGCCGCCGACGGGTCGACCACCGTCCAGCCCCAGATCAGGACGCCGTACATTGCCGCAAGGACGAAGCCGGGAATCACGCCGGCGATGAGCAAAGCTCCGACGTCGGTCTGGCCGAGCGTCGCCAGCAGCACGGTGAGCGCCGAGGGCGGAATGATCACCGCCAGGCCGCCGATCCCCATGATCGGCCCGATCGAAAGGTATTTGCTGTAGCCGCGCCGCATCATTTCGGGCGCCATCAGGCGGCCCAGCAGCGCGCACGCGCCCATCGACGACCCGGCCGGTCCCGCGTAGGCGGTGCCGCCGATCAGGGTCACGTAGGCGAGGCGGCCGCGGATGTTGCCGAGCAGCTTGTCGGCGGCGTTGAAGCAGCGGCCGGCGAGGCCGGTGTGATAGAAGAGCTCGCCCATCAGCAGGAACATCGGGATCGGCACCAGCGGGAAGCTGGTGAGCGCGCCGAAGCCGTTGTTGATCACCTGCTGGATGCCGACGCCGCCCCCCATGAAGATCATCGCCGCGAGCAGGTTGGTGGCGAGGAAGCCGAGCGCCACCGGCACGCCGAGCATCATCAGCCCCAGGGCCGTGCCGAACAGGAGCGTGGCCGCCCAGTACCAGGCCATCTAGGTCGTGATGTCGGACAGCGGCGCCAGGAAGTTCTCGCGCTTCCACAGGAAACGCGCGAACTCGATCGCCATCATGAAGAAGGACAGCGGGATGAATCCGACCACCATCCAGCGCGGAAAATCCATCGAACGCACGTCTTTCTCGTTCTGCAGGTAGTCGCGCAGCGCCACGTCGAAACCGTACCAGGCGATCGCCAGGCAGACAGTGATGCACAGCAGGCCGATCAGTACGGTCATCGCCGCCCGCAGCCGCGGCCGCAGCGAGAGCAGCAGGATCTCGACGTAGATGTGGCCCTTCTCGCGCGCCAGCCAGGGCGCGCCGAGGCAGGGCACGATCAGCAGCGCGTACTCGGTGAAGGTGAAGAAATGCGCCGAGCTCTGGTAGCCGAGGTTGCGCAGGATCACGTCGAGCGTGATCACCGCCATCATCGCCGCCATCAGAAAGGCGGCGACATACGCCATGCCGTAGACGAGCCCGTCGTGGAGACGAATAATCGGGGTCAGAGCCCGATTTCGCGCAGCGTGAGTGGAGATTTTCGAAATCGGGCTCTGACCCCGATTATTGCGGTGTGAAGAGCTGCACGACCTTGTCGTAGTTCTCCATGCCGCCGGCCTTCTCCATGCGCTCCTTCATGCGCTGCAGGCTGGCGGCGCGCGCCCCGGCGATGAATCGCTTCGAAGCATCGCCCGACTGTGCGACTGTCTTGATGCCGCGCTTGGCGAGCTCGGCCTCCTCCTTCTTCCACAGCGCCTGCAGGTCTTTCAGGCTGGAGACCTCGTGCTCGATCGCGACGCGCTGCAGGATCTCGCGGGTCTTCGGCGCGAGCGACTGCCACTTCTTCTGGTTGGCGAGGATCATGAGGTCGGTTTCGAAGAAGTCCGGCAGGATGCGGTACTTGATGTAGCGGTCCCAGTTCAGGTCCATCAGGCCGATCTGGGTCCACGCCGTGAGGTCGACCGTGCCGCGCTCGAGCGCGGTGTAGAGCTCGGTCGAGGGCAGGTTGATCACCTGCGCGCCGAGGTAATTGGTGAGGAACGCGTTGTAGATCGGGTTGCCGCGCACCTTGAAGCCCTTGATGTCGATGTGCCCGCTCGAGTCGAGCTTCGGCTCCTTGGTCGACCACAGGTTGAAGCGGATTCCGCTGTCGACCCAGCCGAGCAGCACCACCCCTGCGCGCTTCTGGTGGATCTGGTTCAGCAGGTCGATGCCGCCGTTCTTGCGCGCCGTCGGCCCGTCGACGGTGCTCGCGCTGACCGCGTCGCACTCGGGCACCGCCGCGGCGTAGAACGCGCACGGACTGTAGACCATGTCGACCACGCCGCTGCGCACCGCACCGGGCTGCTCCATCATGCCGATGGCCTCGGGCCCGCCGCGCACCTGGATCGAGAACACGCCCTTGCCCGCTTCGTTCGCCTTCTTCACGAACTCGAGGAAGCTGCGCGAGTACACCAGGGAGGCTGGGAATACGTGCGTGGCGCTGATGGTGTCCGCGGCAGTCGCTGCCGGGCCTATGCAGGCAAGCGCCAGCGCGGCGGCAAAACAACGTGCGTTCAAGGACCCTCCTCCGGTTGTCCAGACGGCGCGGGGCATCTTACCATCCAGCGAGTGACGACGGTCTTCTCCGCCTTCGAGCGCACCGCCCGCGCGCACGGCGCGAAGCCCTTCCTTCAAGTTTTGTCCGAAGGCATCGAGTACCGCTACGGCGATGCCTTGAGCCGGGTCGATTCCATTTCCCGGCGGTACCGCGAGGCGGGATATGGCGCCGGCCACCGAGTGGCGCTGCGGCTGCCGAACTGCCCGGAATTCCTGCTGCACTTCCTCGCGCTCAATTCGCTCGGCGCGGCAGTGGTGCCCGTCAATCCGGACTATCGCGCCGCCGAGCTCGAATACGTGCTTGCGCACAGCGAAGCCGGCGCCGTCATCACGCGCGATACGCTGGAGAGCCCCCCTTCCCCCGGGCCCCGCGCGGACGCCTCCGAGTGCGCGCTGCTTTATACCTCCGGCACCACCGGCCAGCCGAAGGGCTGCCTGCTCGACGACTTCTACTTCCTCAACGTCGGCAGGCGCTATCTGGAATTGGGCGGCTTGTGCTCCGTGCGCGAAGGCGAGGAGCGGCTCATCACACCGCTGCCGCTTTTCCACATGAACGCGCTCGCGGTGTCGACCACGGCCATGATCCTGGCGGCGGGCTGCGTGGTGCAGCTCGACCGCTTTCATCCCAAGACCTGGTGGCGGGACGTCGCCGCCTCGCGCGCGACGATCGTGCACTATCTCGGCGTCATGCCGGCGATGCTTCTCTCCCAGGAACCCTCCGACCTCGATCGCTCGCACCGCGTGCGTTTCGGCTTCGGCGCCAATGCGAACCCGCGCGACCACGCCGCCTTCGAGGCGCGCTTCGGCTTCCCGCTGGCCGAGTCCTGGGCCATGACCGAGACCGGCGGCGGCGCGATGATCTCCGCGAGCCGCGAGCCGCGCCACGTCGGCACGCGGTGCTTCGGCTTTCCCCCCAAAGAAGTCGAAACCCAGATCACCAAGGAAGGCGAATTGCTGGTCCGGCAGGCCGGTGCCGATCCGCGCCGAGGTTTCTTTTCCGGCTACCTGAAGGACGAGGCGGCCACCGAAGCGGCCTGGCGCGGCGGCTGGTTCCACACCGGCGACGCGGTCCGCCGCGGCGAGGACGGCCAGCTGCATTTCGTTGACCGGATCAAGAACATCATCCGCCGCGCCGGGGAAAACATCGCCGCACTCGAGGTGGAAGCCGTGCTCGCCGAGCATGCCGCGGTCGCCCAGGTGGCGGTCATCGCCGCACCCGACCCAGTCCGCGACGAAGAAGTCTTTGCCTGTATTGTTTTGCAAAACAAAGAAACCGCGGATCTGGAGCTTGCACGGTCGATTCAAGACCATTGCCTCGCGCGGCTCGCCTACTTCAAGGCGCCTGGCTACGTCGCCTTCATCGACGCCGTGCCGACCACCTCGACCAACAAGGTGCAGAAGGCGAAGCTGGCCGATTTCGCCTTCGATCCGGACAAGCGCTTCGACCTGCGCAACAGGAAGCGCCGGCCGCAATGAGGCAGCCTTACCACGGCGTGGTCCTCGCGGCGCCGGTCACCGTGCCGTACGTGCGCTACTCCATCCGCTCGGCGCACTGGTGGCTGGCAAGAGCCTTTTCCTCCCTTCTGGAGAAGTCGAAGCTGAAAAAAGAGGAGATTGATGGCCTGACGGTGTCGAGCTTCACGCTCGCGCCCGACACGGCCATCGGCTTCACCCAGCACATCGGCCTCTCGCCGCGCTGGCTCGACCACGTGCCGCTCGGCGGCGCAAGCGGCGTCGTCGCCGTGAGGCGCGCCGCGCGAGCGGTGCAGGCCGGAGACGCCGAGGTCGTCGCCTGCCTCGCCGGCGACACCAACCACGTGGATTCCTTCCGCCTGACGCTGGCGAATTTCAGCCAGTTCGCGCGCGACGCGGTCTATCCCTACGGCGCCGGCGGCCCGAACGCGAGCTTCGCTTTCCTGACTGCGCACTACATGCAACGCTACGGCGTTAGGCGCGAGGACTTCGGCAAGCTTTGCGTGGCACAGCGTGCCAACGCGCTGCGTTACGCGCACGCTTTGTTCAAGAAGGAATTGACCTTGGAGGAGTATCTCCGCGCACGCCCGATCGCCGAGCCGCTGCATCTTTTCGACTGCGTCATGCCGTGTGCGGGCGCCGAAGGATTTCTGGTCTTATCGGAAAAAAAAGCGAAAAGTCTCGGTCTTCCTCATGCCCGCCTGCTGGGCACGATCGAGCGGCACAACGCCTTCAGCGCCGATCCAGTCCAGCTACGCGCCGGCTGGGCGCTCGATCGCGACGGGCTCTACGCCCAGGCGGGCTGCTCGCCGCGCGACATCGATTTCGTGCAGGCCTACGACGACTACCCGGTCATCACGCTGATGCAGCTCGAGGACCTCGGCTTCTGCGGCAAGGGCGAGGGACCAGCCTTCTTGCGCCAGCACCGCTTCACCTGGGACGGCGACTTCCCGCTCAACACGAGCGGCGGCCAGCTTTCCGCGGGGCAGGCGGGCGCGGCGGGCGGGTTTCTCGGCATGGTGGAAGCGATCCGGCAGCTCACCGGCGACGCGCCCGGGCGGCAGGTGCGCGATGCGAAGATCGGATTGGTGAGCGGATTCGGCATGATCAACTACGACCGCGGCCTCGGCAGCGGCGCTGCAATCCTCGCCTCATGATCCTTAAGAGGAAAAATCCCATCCTCAGGACCCGGCTGCCTACGCTGCCGCCGGCGGCGCGCAGCCGCGTGGCGCTCGGCCTCACTGCAGCGGCGGCGCTGGGAAGGTTCGAATTGCAGCAGTGCCGCGATTGCGGGACGGTCCAGTACCCGCCGCGCGAGGCCTGCCAAAATTGCCTCTCGACAGGAATATTCTGGAAACCTCAATCCGGTGAGGCCGAGCTGCTCGCAAGCACCGTCCTGCACCACAGCAACGATCTTTTCTTCCGCGAACGCCTGCCGTGGCGCCTCGGACTCGCGAAGCTGACCTGCGGCCCGACCGTGGTCGCTCATCTTCACGCCGACGTTCAGGACGCCCCCGCGAGGCTGCGGGTCACGGCGCGCCTCGACCGCGCCGGGCAGGCGGTGCTCGTGGGCTTACCCGACAAGGAGAACGTGAACATGGCCGAAGACCGCCAATTGCGCGAATTCGCCTGCGACCCGAAGCATCGCAAGGTGCTCGTCACCGACGGCAAGAGCGGCCTCGGCCAGGCGCTCGTCAAGGCGCTCGCCGCGGCGGGCGCCGAGCTCATCTGGGTCGGATACGCGGAGCCGTGGAAGCGCTTCCCGGGATTCGACGAGCTGCAGAAGCTTCCGCAGGTCACCCTGGTGCCGCTGGATGTCACCGATTCGAAGAACGTGCGCGAGCTTGCGGCCGAGATCGGCGCCAAGGTCGACATCCTGGTTAGCAACGCCGAGCTCCACCGCACGCACGGCATCGCGGGCCGCCAGGGCGTGGAGACCGCGCGCGCCGAGATGGACGTCAACTACTTCGGGTTGCTGCGCCTCGCCCAGGAATTCGGGCCGGCGATGCGCGCGCGCGGCGCCGACGGCCAGGCGAGCGCGGTGGCCTGGGTCAACCTGCTGTCGATCTATGCGCTCGCCAATTTTCCGCCGCACGGCACCTTCTCTGCGTCGAAGGCCGCTGCGCAGTCGCTCGCGCAATGCCTGCGCGCCGAGATGCGTCCAGCCGGCGTGCGAGTGGTCAACGTGTTTCCCGGGCCGATCGACGACGAGTGGAGCCAGCTCCTTCCTCCGCCCAAGCTCGCTCCCGCGGCGCTCGCCGCCGCGATCGTACGGGCGCTGCGCGAAGGCGTCGAGGACCTCTACCCCGGCGACGTGGCGCAGGAGTGGCTCGAGCGCTGGCGGGACAATCCGAAGGCCCTGGAGAGAGAGCTGTCGACATGACTACCCTCGCCTCTCTCGCCAAGGAATTGCTCTCGGGGAAGATTCGCGTCATCGATCTCACCCAGACCTTGTCGCCCGAATTCCCGCACATCTCGCTTCCACCCGAGATGGGCCAGGCGTGGCCGTTCCGGATCGAGGAGGTATCGCGCTACGACGAGCGCGGGCCCGCCTGGTACTGGAACAACTTCTCCTGCGGCGAGCACACCGGCACGCACTTCGACGCGCCGATCCACTGGATCTCGGGCAAGGACCTGCCGCAGAACGCCACCGACAGCATCGCGCCGGAGCGCTTCGTCGGCCCGGCCTCGGTCCTGGATTGCAGCGAAGAAGCGGCGAAAGACGCCGACTTCCTTCTCACTGTCGGGTGGATCAAAACCTGGGAGAAGAAACACGGACGTATCCCGCCGAAAGCCTGGGTGCTGATGCGCACCGACTGGTCCAAGCGCTCCGACCCGGTCGCCTACCAGAACTACGACGAGACCGGGCAGCACACCCCGGGACCCGACGTCGGCGCGGTGAAGTTCCTGGTCGAGGAACGCGACCTCCTGGGCTTCGGCACCGAGTCGATCGGCACCGACGCCGGCCAGGCGCAGCATCTTCGCCCGCCCTACCCCTGCCACTACTTCATGCACGGCGCGGGCCGCTATGGCCTGCAATGCCTCGCCAACCTCGACCAGCTCCCGCCCACCGGCGCGGTCGTGATCGCAGCCCCGCTCAAGATCCGCAACGGCAGCGGCAGTCCTTTGCGTGCAATTGCATTGGTGGAAACGCCATGACCCCATAATCAGGGACGGACCACGTTTTCTTTTGCTGACAAACAGAAAATAAACGTGGTCTGTCCCTGATTTTCGGTTTTTCGACCCGAGGTTCGTCGATGAGCAAGCACAAGATCTGGTTCCAGGGCGCGACGGACAAGATCCACATGGCGCCTTACATCGCCAAGGTGGAGGCGCATCTGAAGTCGATCCTCGAGCCGGACTTCGAGGCGACGTTCCACACCACCACGCCGCCCGCGACGACCACGCACGCGATCACCGAGTTCCGGATCGCGCGCAATCTGATTCGCAATGCGGTCGAGGCCGAGAAGCAGGGCTATGCCGCGATGGCGATCACGCATTTCCAGGACGCGGGCCTCGCCGAGGTGAAATCGGTGGTCGACCTCCCCGTGCTCGGCCTGGGCGAGACAACGCTCTTCCACGCCTGCACGCTCGGGCGCAAGCTCGGGCTCGTCACCATCAACCCGGTGTTCATCCCCTGGCACGAGGACCAGGTGATCCGCTACGGCCTTCAGCAGCGCGTCGTCGGAGTGCGGGCGGTCGACGCCAGCGTCAAGGACTTCATCGACGCCTTCGCCGACAAGAAGTCCCATGACGCCCTCTATCCCAAATGGGAGCGCGAATGCCGCGCACTGCTCGATGCCGGCGCCGACGTCATCGTGCCGGCCGGCGGGCTGCCGATGATGCTCTTCGGCGGCACGGAGATGGACGGCGCGCCGGTGGTGAACGGGGTGACGCTCATCGCCAAGAGCGCGGAAATGGCGGTGAAATTGCGCGCGCTCGGCATGGCGAAGGTCAGCCGCCGCTCGAACTTCGTCAAGCCGCCGGAGAAGGCGCTGCGGGAGTTCCTGGAACAGGGATAAGGTGTCGAAGATGCCGGCAACGTTGGCCCAGAAGCTGGTCGCCCGCGCGGCGGGCCGCAGCTCGGTGACACCCGGGGAGATCGTCACCTGCAAGGTCGATCTCGCGATGATCCACGACTCGGGCGGGCCGCGGCGCCTCAAGCCGATGCTCGAGCGCCTCGGCGCGAAGCTGTGGGACCCGTCGAAGGTCGTCCTCATCACCGACCATTACGTCCCCGCCTACGACGAGGAGAGCCGCAGGATCATCCGCATCACGCGCGACTGGGTGCGAGAGGCCGGCATCGACAACTTCCACGACGAGCAGGGCATCTGCCACGTCGTGCTGCCCGAGCGCGGCCACCTGAAGCCGGGCATGTTCGCGGTCGGCGGCGACAGCCACTCCCCCACCGGCGGCGCCTTTGCCGCGTACATGTTCGGCGTAGGCGCGACCGAGATGCTCGGGGTCCTCGTCACCGGCGAGATCTGGCTCAAGGTGCCGCACACCATCGCCATGGATTTCGACGGCGCCTTTGCCCCCGGCGTCGCGGCCAAGGACGCGATCCTGTTCCTCATCGGCCGCTTCGGCCTCGACGGCGGTCAATACCAGGCGGTCGAGTATCGCGGCCCGGCGATCCGCGCGCTGCCGATGCAGGAGCGCATGACCCTGTGCAACATGGCCGCCGAGCTCGGCGCTCAGACGGGGTTGATCGCTTCGGATGCAACCACTCACGATTTTCTAGGCTTGAATGATCCAGAAGTGTGGAGGAGCGACGAAGACGCGCCACTTCTCGCGCACCACCGCTTCAATGCCAGCGAGCTCGCGCCGCAGGTCGCGGCACCGCACAGCCCAGCCAATACCCGGGCGGTAACCGAGTTCACGAATGTGCGGCCGCAGCTCGCCTACATCGGCGCCTGCACCGGGGCGAAGCTCGAAGATCTGCGGATGGCGGCGCGCGTCTTGAAGGGACGCAAGTCGGCCATCCGGCTACTCGTCGCGCCCGCCAGCCTGCGCGATCAGAACGCGGCGCAAAGCGAGGGAACGCTGCAAGTCCTTCTGCAGGCCGGGGCGGAGCTGCTGCCGAACGGCTGCGGTCTCTGCGCCGGCTACGGCGAGCATCTCCTGCCCGAAAACATGGTGGCGATCTCGAGCACCGCGCGCAACTTCCAGGGCCGCATGGGCGCGGCGTCGGCGCAGGTGTACCTCGGCTCGCCGTACACGGTCGCCGCCACGGCCGTGGCCGGCCGCATCTGCGACCCGCGCGAGCTGCTGCAATGAGGGCCTGGGTCCTGGGCGACAACGTCGACACCGACGCGATCGCGCCGGGGCGCTACATGAAGTTCGGCCTCGCCGAGATCGCGCCGCACTGCCTCGAGGCCGTGCTGCCCGAATTCGCGCGCAGCGTGAAGCCGGGCGACGTCGTGGTCGGCGGCCGCAATTTCGGCGCAGGCTCTTCGCGCGAGCAGGCGCCGGCGGCGCTCAAGCATCTCGGCGTGGCGGCGCTGGTCGCCGAATCGTTCGCCGGCCTCTTCTACCGCAACGCGCTCAACCTCGGCCTCCCGGCCGTGGTCTCGGCCGATGCGAAACGCATTCGCGACGGCGACAAGCTTCGAGTCGATTTCGAAAAGGGCCAAATCGCGAACCTCACTACCGGCGAATCGCTGCAATGCGAGCCGATCCCGACGCACCTCGCGCAGATGGTGCGCGACGGCGGACTGCTCGCCCACCTGGAGAAGCGCCTTGGCCGAAGCCGGTAGCAAGTACGACCTGCTGATCCGGAACGTGCGCGTCGTTCGCCCGGACGCCGATGCGCCGCGCGAAGCCGACATCGCCATCACCGGCGATAAATTCTCAAGAATTGCTCCGGCCATCGATCCCAGGGAAGCGAAGAACGTCTACGAAGGCAAAGGCCGTCTGGCGTTCCCGGGCGTGGTCGACGCGCACATGCACACCGGCATCTACGCGCCCCTCGCCGAAGACGCGGTGAGCGAGAGCCGCGCCGCGGCGCAGGGCGGCGTGACCACGAGCCTCAACTACTTCAGGACCGGCCAGTACTACCTGAACCGCGGCGGGCCGTACGCGGCGTTCTTTCCCGAGGTGTTGAAGCTTTCCGAGGGGCGCTTCCACGTCGACTACGGCTACCACCTCGCGCCCATGGACGCCGCTCATGTCCGCGAGATCCCCGAGCTGGTGGAGAAGCACGGCGTCGCCTCGTTCAAGATCTTCATGTTCTACGGCTCGCACGGCCTGCACGGGCGCTCCGACAGCCAGCGAGATTTCCTGATGATCGGCGAGGACGAGCGCTACGACTACGCGCACTTCGAGTTCGTGATGCGCGGGGTGCAGGCGGCGCGCGAGCGCTTTCCGCGCAAGGCGGCGCAGATCAGCCTGTCGCTGCACTGCGAGACCGCCGAGATCATGACCGCGTACAGCAGGATGGTGGAGCGGGAGGGCAAGCTCTCGGGCCTCGCCGCATACCACGCCGCGCGGCCGCCGCATTCCGAAGGCCTCGCCGTCTTCATCGCCGCCTACCTTGCGTCCGAGAGCGCGCTGCCGAACATCAATCTGCTCCACTTGAGCTCGAGAAAGGCGCTCGACGCGGCGCTCCAGATGCAGGCCCTCTTCCCGCACATCGATTTCCGTCGCGAGGTCACGATCGGCCACCTGATGCTGGATACGAATTCGAAAGCGGGCGTGCTCGCCAAGGTGAATCCGCCGATCCGGCCGCGAGAGGACGTCGAGTACCTCTGGCAGAAGCTCGCCGAAGGCGCGATCGACTGGGTGGTGAGCGACCACGCCTGCTGCCGCCACGAAACCAAGGCGGCGAAGAACGCGCTTGGAAATATCTGGCTGGCGAAATCGGGCTTCGGCGGAACCGAATACCTTCTTCCCGCCCTGGTGTCCGAGGGCAGCAGGAGAGGAGTGAGCTACAACCGCATCGCGGCGCTGACGAGCGCCAATCCGGCGCGCCGCTTCGGAGCGAACGCGAAAGGCGACATCGCGGAAGGCTTCGACGCGGACCTCGCGCTCGTCGAACCGCGCGAGAGCTGGACGATCCACTCCGCCGATTCCGAATCGACCCAGGGCTACACGCCTTTCGAGGGTCTCGAGCTTTCCGCGCGGGTGAAGGCCACCTTCCTGCGCGGCGAGCTCGTGTGCGAGAACGGGAAGGTGCTCGGCCCGCCGCGTGGGTGCTACCTGCACCGGCCCACCGCCTGAGCCGCGCTAGCCTGAGCATGGGATTGCGCTCTCGGGTGGCAGCGCCTACGATGCCGGCGTAGGAAAGGGACGAACAATGCTGCGCTCGATCACTGCAATTCTGCTTTCCGCCCTCTATTCATTCGCCTTCGCGCAGGATGCGCGGCCGCCGCGCCACGTAAACCTGAATGCGCCCGGCGCCATGGAAGGGATCAAGGCGACAAGCCCGGCGCACTACGACGCTATCCAGGCCATCGTCGCGGGCCTCGCACGCAATCCGCACACCGCCGACCCGCGGTGGATACAGACTTCGTTTCATGCCAGGGACGTGTCGTACGGAATGGCCCTTCTGACGTCCTATCCGCCAAAGAAGAACATCGCGTTCACCCTGGACGAAACCCGGTACGAGGGCCGCATGACGCTCGAGTCCGGCTCGGCCTCCTTCGTTCCGACCCGGTAGCACTCGGGATCGCAGCACGCCCGGTAAATCTGGGTGCGTGATTTGTAACTCCGTGTATCAAAGGCGTCCTGCGCAACAGGCGCTTACAAAGCCGGGCGGGTTCCCTCGCGCGCCGATGCTCTAATGAGCCGTCGCTTTCCACCACATTCACGGAGGCACAGATGAAGAGCTGGAGAAACATCGCAGTCGGATTCGCCGCGGCGGCGGCCTTGGGCGCCGGGGCGGGCGCGGTACAAGCCCAGGGCGCGAGCCCGGCAGCGGGCTACGGCCATTCCCACGATCCGGTCGCGGCCGCCGACAAGAGGCTGACCCGCCTCAAGGCCGACCTGAAGATCACGTCGGCGCAGGAACCGGCGTGGAACGCCTACGCCGAGCAGGTCAAGCAGCACGCGGGCGAAATGCAGGCGTTGCACAACCAGATGCGCCAGAACGCATCCGGCAACACGCGCCCGAGCGCGCCCGAGCGCGTCGAGCGGCAGGCTCAGTTCGCAAAACAGCAGGGCGAGTACCTCGAGAAGCTGGCGGGCCTGACGAAGGACCTCTACGCCACGCTCACGCCCGAGCAGAAGACGCTCGCCGACCACCGTCTTGGCGGCGGACGGCATCATCGCCATCGGGCGTGACGGCGGCCAAGGCCGCTGAGCAAGCAGGAACGGCATGCTGCCCGGGAGACCGGGTAGCATGTCGGTCCCAGGAGGATCGAACCTCATGTCCAAGAAAGGTTTCTTCGCCCCGCTGTGCGCCGCCGCGGCGTTCACCTTGATGGCTTCCGGCGCGCAGGCAACGGGCTACGCGACCTGCGACTCGGGCCCACGCGAGGGCTGGCAATCGCAGGACAAGCTCTCCGCGATGCTGAAGGAGAAAGGCTGGCAGGTGCGGCGGATCAAGGAAGACGGCGGCTGCTACGAGGTGTACGCGGTCGACGACAAGGGACAGCGCACCGAGGCCTATTTCCACCCGCGCACGCTTGCGCCGGTGCCCCGCGGCGCGAAGGCGCACAAGGGCTGAGCCGCGGTGAGGGTCTGGGACCGGTTCGTGCGCAGCGCGCACTGGTCGCTCGCCGGCTGCGTGCTCGCAGCCTGGATCACCGCTGAATTGAAGCTCAAGTGGGCCGAGCCGCTCCACGAGTGGCTCGGCTACGCGGCGCTCGCCGTGATCGCGCTGCGCTTCGCCTGGGGCTGGATCGGCCCGCGCTACGCGCGCTTCCGCCAATTCGTATCCGGACCGGCACGCACGCTCGCCTATGCGAAAGCCGTGCTGCGCGGCGACGAGCCGCGCTACCTGGGCCACAACCCGCTCGGCGGCTGGATGATCGTCGCTCTCCTCTCGACCGCCGCCGCTGCGTCGCTCTCCGGCTGGCTTTCCGTCACCGACCGTTTTTGGGGCGTCGAGTGGGTCCAGGAAACGCACGAATTCCTCGGCGATGCGGTAATCGCGCTCGCCGCGCTGCACGTCGCGGGCGTGGCGTACACGAGCTGGCGTCAGCGCGAGAACCTCGCGGCGGCCATGCTGAGCGGCGTCAAGCGCCCGCCCGAACCGGGGGACGTTACGTAGTTTGTCGGTTACCATGCCCGATCAATTGCAAAGGGCATCTATGGCCGTCACTCGCCGGACGTTTCTACACGCTGGCGTCGCGAGCGGGCTGCTCGCTTCCTGCAATGCATTCGCGCAGACGAAGCCGAAGGGGCCCGCGGTGTGGCTCGACATGGACCAGGGTGAGCTCGACGCCGCATACGACCAGATCAAGTACGCGCCCAACCTGCCGCAGATCACGAAGCGGTACGCGTCCAACAGCGACGCCACTCGCGCCCGCCTGGGCGCGCCCCGGCGCGTCAGCTACGGCTCAACGGCCATCGAGGCGCTGGACATCTACACGACGAGCAGATCGAACGCGCCAATCAACATCTTCATCCACGGCGGCGCCTGGCGCGGCGGGCGAGCCAAGGACTTCGGCTACCCCGCTGAGCTCTTCGTCCACGCGGGCGCGCATTACGTGGTGCCCGACTTCATCAACGTGGTGGAAGCGAACGGCAACCTCATGGCGATGGCCGAGCAGGTGCGGCGCGCCGTGGCGTGGGTGTACCGCAACGCGCAGACTTTTGGCGGCGACCCGAACCGGATTTACGTCTCGGGCCACTCCTCGGGCGGTCACCTGGCCGGCGTGGTGCTCACCACGGACTGGCGCAAGGAGCTCGACCTCCCTCCCGACCTCGTCAAAGGCGGGTTGTGCTGCAGCGGCCTGTTCGATCTCAAGCCGGTGCGGCTCTCGTTCCGCAGCTCCTACGTCAAGTTCACCGACGAGACCGAGCAGGCGTTGAGCCCGCAGCGCCACCTCGAAAGACTGAATGCCCCGCTGGTCCTCGCGTACGGCACGCTGGAGACACCGGAATTCCAGCGCCAGTCGCGCGACTTCGCCGCCGCGGTGAAAGCGGCGGGCAAGCCGGTGCAGCTCTTGGTGGGCGAAGGCTACAACCACTTCGAGATGCCGGAGACCCTCGCCAATCCGTACGGGCTGCTCGGCCGCGCCGCGCTGGCGCAGATGAAGCTTTCTTCCGTGTGACCGAAATCCGGGACGGCTTCACCGCAGCGATCGGCAACACGCCGCTCATCCGCCTGCGCGGCCCCTCCGAGCTCACCGGCTGCGAGATCCTCGGCAAGGCCGAGTTCCTCAATCCCGGCGGCTCGGTCAAGGACCGCGCCGCGCTCTACATTATCCTCGACGCCGAAAAGCGCGGACTGCTCGAGCCGGGCGGGACGATCGTGGAGGGCACGGCCGGCAACACCGGCATCGGCCTCGCGCTGGTCGGCAACGCGCGCGGCTACAAGACGGTAATCGTGATCCCGCAGACGCAGAGCGAGGAGAAGAAGGCCATGCTGCGCCTCTGCGGCGCCGAGCTGCGCGAAGTGCCGGCAGTGCCGTACAGGGACCCGAACAACTACGTTCACGTGTCGGAACGGCTTGCGAAGGAGCTCGACGCCTTCTGGGCGAACCAGTGGGACAACACCGCGAATCGCGAAGGCCACATCCGGAGCACCGGCCCGGAGATCTGGGCGCAAACGAACGGCAAGGTCGACGGCTTCACCTGCGCCATCGGCACCGGGGGAACCCTGGCCGGTGTCGCGATGTTCTTGAAACAGAAAAACAAGAACATCAGGATCGCGGCCGCCGACCCGCTCGGCGCGGCGATGTACAGCTGGTTCAAGCAGGGAAAGCTCGAATCGAAGGGCTCGTCGATCACCGAGGGCATCGGCCAGGGGCGCGTCACGAAGAACATCGAAGGCGCACCGATCGACGACGCCTACCAGATCCCCGACGCCGAAGCCCTTCCCCTGGTCTTTTCGCTGCTGAAGAACGAAGGGCTGTGCCTCGGCGGCTCGAGCGGCATCAACGTCGCCGGCGCCATCCGCCTCGCGCGCGACCTCGGCCCCGGCCACACGGTCGTCACGATCCTCGCCGACTCGGGCACGCGCTACCAGTCGAAGCTCTTCAATCCGGCGTTTCTCCGGGAAAAGGGGCTTCCTTGCCCGGACTGGCTCTGAGATTGCTCGCCGTCGGATCTGCCGCGCTGCTAACACAGCCGGCAGCGGCTGCCGACGACCTCGCATGGCCTAACCGGGCGGTCCACATCGTCGCCACGAGCCCACCGGGCGGCTCGGTCGACCTGCTTGCGCGCATGCTCGCGCAGGACCTGACGAAGAAGCACGGCCAGCCTTTCGTGGTGGAAAACAGGCCTGGAGCGAACGGCGACCTGGGCGTAGCCAGCGTGCTGCGGGCGCCCGCGGACGGGCACGCCTTATTCGTCGCTCCGGCCGGCCCCTTCAGCATCAACCTCAGCCTGCGCGCCTCGATGCCATTCAATCCCGGCACCGACATCGCGCCGGTGACGCTGCTCGCGGTGACCCCACTCGTCCTCATGGTTCACCCTTCGGTGCCGGCCACGAACCTGCAGGAACTGCTCGCCTGGCTGCGCGCGCAATCCGGAAAGGCGAGCTACGCCTCGCAAGCGGTCGGCAGCACCGGTCACCTCGCGATGGAGCTCTTCAAATCCCTCACCGGCGTCGAGGCGACACATGTGCCCTACAGGGGATCCGCAGCCCAGGCCGCCGCCGACCTCGTCGCCGGTCGGGTCGCCATGAGCTTCGTCAATACATCGACGACGCTCGCCTACCTGCAGAACGGGACGCTCCGCGCCATCGCGGTCGCGGAGAGGCGCAGGATTGCCGCGCTACCGGACATCCCAACCCTGGATGAATCGGGGCTTCCGGGCTTCGAGGCGCCGGCGTGGATCGGGCTCGGCACGCGGGCCGGCACGCCAGACGCCGTGGTGCTCCAGCTCGCGCAGGAAGCGACTCACGCGCTTGCGCAGCCCGAAAGCCTGCGCCGGCTGGCCGCCCTGGGCATCGAGCCGCGGCCGATGGCGCCGCGGAAGTTCGCCGCCTTCATCCGCGCCGACACCGAGCGCTGGGCGCAAGTAATCCGCCGCTCAGGCGCGACCGCCGAGTAGCCAGCCCAGCGAGATGCTACGCCCCAGTGCGTCCTACATACTTCTCTTTGCCTGTGACCAAATCAAGGTATACATCCACTCCGTTCTCGTGGCGCAGGAACTTCATCGTTGTCGCCACCTGCTCCGTTGGAACAAATTTGTGAGAGTTGCTTAGCGACTTCTCAAACGTCCAACCGGACGGCATTACAACTCGGTTGGACCCGCTTCCCTTCAGCCTACAAACAGCCACTCTTTGGGTTCGGGCGCTGTCTATGGCGATTTGTCCATACTCGATCCAGGAGCAAGACGAGAGCGGCCCCGTCAGCTGATCAACCACAACAATATCAATTGCTGCGCCATCCTTAAGATGGATCAGACCGGCACTCGTGAGTCGGCGAACAAATGCCTCTGTATCCATGGGCGTCATGAACCCGACCCGCGTTAGTTCTTCGTCGCTGCAATAGGTCTGGTTGGGGACGAAGGCTAGAAATCCCTTCGTTCCGTCTTGCAGCTTTGACGCGATCGCGTCGGCGCGGGTCACAACGGAAATGCCCTCGACGATCACAGGCATGCAACTACCCCTCGTGGCACCGCTAAAGTGGCTTCTTGATGAAGTGGGCGATCTCGCCGATCACGCCGCGGCGGAAGGTGAGCACGCAAATGACGAAGATCACGCCCTGCACCACGGTCACCCAGGCGCCGAGCTGCGCGAGGTAATTCTCCATCGTGATGATGATGAAGGCGCCGACCACCGGGCCGAAGATGGTGCCGAGGCCGCCGAGGAGCGTCATCAGCACCACCTCGCCCGACATGGTCCAGTGCACGTCGGTGAGCGAGGCGAGCTGGAACACGAGCGCCTTGACCGAGCCGGCGACGCCGGCGAGCGTGCCCGAGAGCACGAACGCCATGAACTTGTAGCGCACGCTGTCGTAGCCGAGGGACGTCGAGCGCGCCTCGTTCTCGCGGATCGACTTCAGCACCTGGCCGAACGGCGAGTGGATCACGCGGTAGATGAGGAGAAAGCCGGCGATGAACACCACGAACGTGGTGTAGTACATCGCCCAGATGTTGGCGAGGTCGATGAAGCCGAAGAGCCTGCCGCGCGGCACCGACTGGATGCCGTCCTCGCCGCCGGTGAAGGACGACTGCAGGTAGAAGAAGAAGATCATCTGCGCGAGCGCGAGGGTGATCATCGCGAAATAGATGCCCAGGCGCCGGATCGCGAGCAGGCCGGTGACGATCGAGAGCGCGAACGAGCACGCCGCGCCGAACAGGATGGCGAGCTCGGGCGGCAGGCCCCAGATCTTGGCCGCGTGGGCGGTGGCGTAGCCGGCGGTGCCGAGGAACATGGCGTGGCCGAACGAGAGCAGCCCGCCGAAGCCGATCAGCAGGTTGAAGGCGCAGGCGAACAGCGCGAAGCACATCGCCTTCATCATGAACACCGGGTAGACCACGAGCGGCGCGGCCGCGAAGAGCGCCGCCATCACCGCGATGCCGATGTACTGGTGCCTCATCTCTGGGTTCCGAACAGGCCGGCCGGCTTGATCAGGAGCACGATCGCCATGATGATGAAGATCACCGTGTTCGAAGCCTCGGGGTAGAACACCTTGGTCAGCCCCTCGATGATCCCCAGGCCGAAGCCGGTCACGATCGAGCCCATGATCGAGCCCATGCCGCCGATCACGACCACGGCGAACACCACGATGATGAGGTCGGAGCCCATCTGCGGGCTCACCTGGTAGATCGGCGCCGCCATCACGCCGGCGAGCGCGGCGAGCGCCACGCCGAAGCCGTAGGTGAGCGTGATCATGCGCGGCACGTTGATGCCGAACGCCTGCACCAGCGCCGGGTTCTCCGTCGCGGCGCGCAGGTACGAGCCGAGCTTGGTGCGCTCGATCACGAACCAGGTGCCGATGCAGATGACGAGCGACGCGCCGACCACCCAGGCGCGGTAGTTCGGCAGGAACATGAAGCCGAGGTTGCGGCCGCCGGCGAGCTCCTTGGCGATCGGGTACGGCAGGCCGGAGGAGCCGAACTCGTTGCGGAACAGCCCCTGGATCACCAGCGCGAGCCCGAAGGTGAGGAGCAGGCCGTAGAGATGATCCAGCTTGTAGAGCGGCTTCAGCATGGTGCGCTCGATCAGCACGCCGAAGGCGCCGACGGCGAGCGGCGCGATGAGGAGCGACCACCAGTAGCCGACGCCGAGCCGGTTCAGCAGGAAGTAGGCGCAGAAGGCGCCCAGCATGTACTGGGCGCCGTGCGTGAAGTTGATGATGTTGAGCAGCCCGAAGATCACCGCCAGGCCGAGCGACAGGAGCGCGTAGAACGAGCCGTTGATCAGGCCGATCAACAGCTGGCCGAACAGCGCCGCCGACGGAATGCCGAAGATCTCTGGCATCGGCCTGGCTTTTTGCTAACTCAACCCGAGGAGGCTACTTGACGAGTGAACACCCTCCCTCTTTCTCCGGTCGGAACGCCTGGTCGGCGGGAATCTGGGCCTTGATCTTGTAATAGTCGTAAGGCCCCTTCGACTCGACCGGCTTCTTCACCTCGACGAGGTAGGCCGGGTGGATCTTGCGGCCGTCGGCGCGGACGCGTCCCTTGCCGAAAAGCGGATCGTCGGTCGGCAGCTCCTTCATCTTCGCCACCACCTTGGTGCCGTCGTCGGTCTTGCCGGCTTCGACCGCCTTCAGGTAGTGCAGCACCGCCGAGTACACGCCCGCCTGCACCATGGTCGGGTACTTGTTGTTGTTCTGCGGCGCGAAGCGCTTGGTGAAGGCGCGCGTCTGGTCGTTCAGGTCCCAGTAGAACGTCTCGGTGAAGATCAGCCCCTGCGCGGTGGTGAGGCCGAGGCCGTGCACGTCGCTGATGAAGACCAGCATCCCGGCGAGGTTCTGGCCGCGCTCGACGATGCCGAACTCGGCCGCCTGCTTGATCGAATTGATGGTGTCGCCGCCGGCGTTGGCGAGCCCGATGATCTTCGCCTTGGACGCCTGCGCCTGCAGCAGGAACGAGGAGAAATCCTGCGCGTTGAGCGGATGGCGCACCTTGCCGAGCACCTTGCCGCCGTTCTTCAGCACCACCTGCTCGGTGTCGCGCTCGAGCGCGTGGCCGAAGGCGTAGTCGGCGGTGATGAAGAACCAGGTGTTGCCGCCGCTCTTGACGATCGCGCTGCCGGTGCCGTTCGCGAGCATCCAGGTGTCGTAGGTCCAGTGCACGGTGTTCGGCGAGCAGGCCTTGCCGGTCAGGTCGGAGGTCGCGGCGCCCGACACCAGGAACGCCTTGCCCTTGTCTTTTGTGACCTGGCTCACCGCCAGCGCGACCGACGAGGTCGGCACGTCGACGATCGCGTCGACCTTGTCGACGTCGTACCACTGGCGCGCGATGGCCGAGCCGACGTCGGGCTTGTTCTGGTGGTCGGCCGAGACGATCTCGACCTTCATGCCCTTCTTCGCGGCGCCGAAGTCCTCGACCGCCATGCGCGCGGCCACGACCGACCCGGGACCGCCGATGTCGGCATAGAGGCTCGACATGTCGGACAGCACCCCGATCTTGATGACGCCGTCGGACACCTGAGCATTTGCCACCATCGGTGCGCCCATTGCGGCGAGCGCCAGGCCCACCGCTGCACTCAGCTTGCGTACTGCAGACATCTTCATCTCCTTCATAGTTATGAAATCAGACTCCGAGATACTCGTGCACGCGTCCCATGTTGGCCTCGAGTTGGGCCCCGGGGACCATGTCCACGACCCGCCCGTGCTCGACGATATAGTGCCGGTCGGCCACCGTCTGGGCGAACCTGAAATTCTGCTCCACCAGCAGGATGGTGAAGCCCTGCTGCTTCAGCCGCGAGATCGTGCGGCCGATCTGCTGCACGATCACCGGGGCGAGGCCCTCGGTCGGCTCGTCGAGCAGCAAGAGCCGCGCCCCGGTCCGCAGGATCCGGCCGATGGCGAGCATCTGCTGCTCGCCGCCGGAGAGCTTGGTGCCCTGGCTCCTCAGGCGCTCGCGCAGGTTGGGAAAGAGCTCGAAGATCCGCTGCACCTCGAGGCCGCCCGCGGCCACCTGCGGCGGCAGCATCAGGTTCTCCTCCACGTCGAGGCTCGCGAAGATGCCGCGCTCCTCGGGGCAGAACGCGATTCCCAGGCGCGCGACGCGATTGGACGGCAGTCCAATCAATTCCTCATTCTTGAATTTTATTGAACCCGTCCTGCGGCCGACCATGCCCATGATCGACTTCATGGTGGTGGTCTTGCCGGCGCCGTTGCGGCCGAGAAGGGTCACCACCTCGCCTTCGCCGACGTCGAAGTCCATGCCGTGGAGGATGTGCGATTCGCCGTACCAGGCATTGAGTCCTCTTACCTCAAGCATGCCCCGCCCCCAGGTAGGCCTCGACGACCTGCGGATTCTTCGACACCGTCGCGTAATCGCCTTCGGCGAGGATCTCGCCGCGCTGGAGCACCGTGATCCGGTCCGAAAGCGTGGAGACGACCGAGAGGTTGTGCTCGACCATGAGCACGGTGCGGTTCGCCGACACCTTCCTGATGAGCGCGCTGATCCGCTCCACGTCGGCATGCGTCATGCCGGCGGTGGGCTCGTCGAGCAGCATCATCTCCGGGTCGAGCGCGAGCGTGGTCGCGATCTCGAGCGCGCGCTTGCGCCCGTAGGGCAGCTCGACCGCCACGGTCTCCTCGAAATCGGACAGGCCCACCGCGGCGATGAGCTCGCGGGCGGGCTCATCGAGCGTTTTCAGGATTTTTTCCGATCTCCAGAAATCGAACGACGCGCCGCGCTTCCTCTGCAACGCCACGCGCACGTTCTCGAGCACGGTGAGGTGCGGAAAGACCGCCGAGATCTGGAACGAGCGCACGAGGCCCATGCGCGCGATGCGCGCGGGCGGCGAGCCGGTGATCTCGCGCCCCTTGAAGAAGATCTGCCCGCGCGTCGGCTCAAGGAAGTGGGTGAGCAGGTTGAAGCACGTCGTCTTGCCGGCGCCGTTCGGACCGATAAGCGCGTGGATGCTGCCGCGCCGGACCTTCAGCGAGACGTCCTTGACCGCTACGAACCCCTTGAACTCCTTGGTCAGCCCGCGCGTTTCGAGAATCGTTTCGTCGGCCAACCGCCCCTCGCTCCAGGGGCGGATGATACAGCCAATCAATGCTTCGGCGGCGCTCGCTTGTCGATGAAGGCGTCCATGCCCTCGCGCCCTTCGGCGTGGGCGAAGCTCGAGGAGATGACCTGGCTCGCGAGGTCGTAGGCTCGGGCGACACCGAGGTCCATCTGCTGGTAGAAGGCGCGCTTTCCGGCGGCGGTCGTTTCGGGCGGCTTCTCCGCGATCCGCGCTGCCAGCTTGCGTGTCTCTTCGTCGAGCGAAGCGGCCGGGACCACCCGGTTGACCAGGCCCCATTCCAGCGCCTTGTGTGCGTCGATGACATCGCCGGTCAGAAGCATCTCCATTGCGTGCTTGCGCGAGATGTTGCGGCCGACCGCGACCCCGGGCGTGGAGCAGAAGAATCCCCAGGTGACGCCCGGCGTGGTGAACCTGGCCACCTGCGACGCGACCGCGAGGTCGCATTGGGCGACGAGCTGGCAGCCGGCAGCCGCCGCCGCGCCTTGCACGCGCGCGATCACCGGCTGCGGCAGCGCGGTGATGGCCTGCATCATGCGGCTGCACTGGGCGAAGAGCTGCTCGATCCGCGGTTGCTCCTTCAGCGCGCGGATCTCCTTCAGGTCGTGGCCGGCGCAGAAGCCTTTGCCCGCGGCGGCCAGGATGACGACCCGCACTTTGTCGTCCTTCGAGACGTCATCGAAGGCGGACTGCAGGGCGGAAAGCATCTCGGAGGTCAGCAGGTTCATCTGCTGAGGCCGGTTCATGGTCAGCGTGCAGATGCCTTCACGCTCCTCTCGCAGTAAGAGCTCTTCCGATTTTGGGACGGCGCTCACGTGTCGATCGCGGCCGCGGAGCGCGCCCTCTGGCGCAGCAGGAACTTCTGGATCTTGCCGGTCGAGGTCTTGGGCAGCTCGCCGAACACGACCGCGCGCGGCACCTTGAACCGCGCGAGATGGGCACGGCAGAAGTGGATCACGTCCACCTCGGTGACGCTGGCGCCGGGCTTGAGCTCGACGAAGGCGCAAGGCGTCTCGCCCCAGCGCTCGTCGGGCTTGGCGACCACGGCTGCGGCGAGCACCGCCGGGTGGCGGTAGAGCACGTCCTCGACCTCGATGGACGAGATGTTCTCGCCGCCCGAGATGATGATGTCCTTGGAGCGGTCCTTGATCTTCACGTAGCCGTCGGGGTGCACCACCGCGAGATCGCCCGAATGGAACCAGCCGCCCGCGAACGCCGCCTGCGTCGCCTTGTCGTTCTTGAGGTAGCCCTTCATGGTGATGTTGCCGCGGAACATGATCTCGCCCATGGTCTCGCCGTCCGCCGGCACCGGCTTCATGGTCTCGGGGTCCATCACCGCGAGGCCCTCCTCCATCAGGTAGCGCACCCCCTGGCGCCCGTTGAGGCGGGTGCGCTCGCCGATGTCGAGCGCGTTCCATTCCTCGTGCTTGGCGCAGACCGTGGCGGGGCCGTAGACCTCGGTCAGGCCGTAGACGTGGGTGATGTCGAAGCCCATGCGCTCCATGCCCTCGATCATCGCCGCGGGCGGCGCCGCGGCGGCCACCATCCCGTACACCTTGTGGTCGATGCCCTTCTTGAGCTCGTCGGGCGCGTTGACCAGCATGCCGTGGACGATCGGCGCGCCGCAGTAGTGCGTGACCCTGTGCTTCTTGATCAGCTCGAATATCGGCTTCGCCTCCACGCGCCGCAGGCAGACGTTGGTCCCGGCGTTCGCCGCCATGGTCCACGGGAAGGTCCAGCCGTTGCAATGGAACATCGGCAGCGTCCAGAGATAGACCGCGTGCTGCGGCATGCTCCAGGTGACGATGTTGCACACCGCGTTCAGGTAGGCGCCGCGGTGGTGGTACACCACGCCCTTCGGGTCGCCGGTCGTGCCGGAGGTGTAGTTGAGCGAGATGGCGTCCCACTCGTCCCCGGGCCAGGCCCACGCATATTCGGGATCCCCGGTTTCGAGGAAACTTTCGTAGTCGGCGTCGCCGAGGCGCTTTCCGGGGCCCGGGTACTCGGGGTCGTCCACGTCGATGATCGGAACCCTGACATCGACCTTCTCGATGGTCGAGGAGAACTCGCGGTCGGTGATCAGGACTTTCGCCTCGCCGTGCCGCAACATGAAGGCGATCGCGTCGGCGTCGAGCCGCGTGTTGAGCGTGTTCAGCACCGCGCCGCACATGGGCACGCCGAAATGCGCCTCGTACATCGCGGGGATGTTCGGCAGCATCACCGCCACCGTATCGCCCTTGCCGATCCCGCGCCGGGCGAGCGCCGAGGCGAGCCTCCTGCAGCGCGCATACGTCTCGCTCCAGGTGTAGCGGGTGCCGCCGTGCAGGACCGAGGGCCGTTGGGGATAGACGCGCGCCGCGCGCTCGATGAACGAGAGCGGCGTCAGCGGGACGTAGTTGGCGCCGCTTTTGTCGAGGTCCTGAGCGTAGGCATCGGGCTTCGGAGCCATGCCCGCAGTATAGCGTTCGGCCCCCAACGACCTCCAAAATATGACGCCGAAGGCGTCGGGGCATAGGCCGAACGCAGCGCAGCGGAGGTGGACGCGTTACGCCGACTAGACTGAAATAGCCGCCATGGAGTTCGTCGCGCTCGCGCTCTCGATCGTCGCGCTCGCCGTGGCCGGCCTGACGGCGCTGAGGATGCGCAAGCTCGAGTTCTGTCCCGAGATCGTGGGCGGCGACGTGATCCTGCCGCGCGAGTCCCGGCCAAGCGGCCGCGTGCGCCTGCTCCTTCCGCTGCACTTCTCCAACGGCGGCCACGCCGGCGGCGTCATCGAGTGGGTCGCGCTGCGCGTGACGCCCGAAGCGCAGGCGGACCATCCGGTGCTCCTGTCGCCGGTGGCCGAGGTCGACATGCAGCGCTTCATTCATGCCCGCCGCTGCCTGAGCGAGGACTGCATCGAGCCGTTCACCGGCTTCGCGCTCGACGCGCGGCGCTCGCTCTCCAAGTTCATCCTGTTCGACGTCGCCGAGCGGGCGCGCGCGGCGCCCTTCGCGATTGCGACCGGGCGCCACTACTTCGAGCTCTTCGTCAAGGCAAGCAACGCACGCGCGCCGAAGCTCGAGCGCTCGTTCGTGCACGTGCTGGAGCAGAAGCACCTGGACGACCACGGCGACGATCTCGCCGTCTACCTCATCGACTACCAGGTGACGCTGCCGAGCGCGCGCCGTGCGCTCATAGATTCCGAGTGGCTGCCGCAGGCCCCGCAGAAGAATCGGGGTCAGACCCCGATTTTCAGCTCAGGCGGCTAGGAGCCGGCGCCACACGCTCGGGCCCTTCGCGTCCTTCTCCAGCGCGTCGAGATAGCTCTCGTGCGCGGCGAGCTCTTCGGGGCTCGCGCGCTGCACGATGAGCTTCGAGACGTCCAGGATCAGGCCTGCGGCCGCCGCCGCCGCGGCGGCCGGCGCCTCGAGCTCCATCACCAGGCTCTCCTGCCCGCGCGTCATCGCGAGGTAGCACTCCGCGAGCAGGCGGGCGTCGAGCAGCGCCCCGTGCAGCGTGCGGTTCGCGTGGTCGACGCTGTAGCGCTCGCAGAGCGCGTCGAGCGAATTCTTCCGCCCGGGGTGCAGCTCCTTCGCGAAGGCGAGCGAGTCGGTCACCCCGGCGACGTGGTCGGCGAGCCGGCCGAGGCCGGCGCGGCCGAGCTCCATGTCGAGGAACTCGACGTCGAAGTCGGCGTTGTGGATGATGAGCTCGGCGCCGCGGACATAGTCGACGAACTCGCGCGCGACGGCCGCGAATTTCGGCTTCGAGGCAAGGTCCTCGAGGGTCTTGCCGTGGATGCGGGTCGCCCCAGCGTCCACCTCGCGCTCCGGGTTCAGATAGTGATGGAAGTGCAAGTCGCTGATCCTGCGGCTCAGGACCTCCACGCAGCCGATTTCGATGATGCGGTCGCCGTTTTTCGCGTCCAGCCCGGTGGTCTCGGTGTCGAGGACGATTTGTCTCAAGTTATCGGTATTCCTTTATTCGCGAGTCTGTCCGCCCGCTCGTTTTCCGGGTGGCCGGCGTGGCCCTTCACCCAGTGCCATTCTATCTCGTGGCGCGAGGCCGCCCGCTCGAGCTCGCGCCAGAGGTCCTCGTTCTTCACCGGCTTCTTGTCCGCGGTGAGCCAGCCGCGCCGCTTCCAGCTCGCGATCCACTCCGAGATGCCCTTCATTACGTAGAGCGAGTCGGTGTAGAGGCGGACCTTGCTCGGGCGCCTGAGCGCGTCGAGCGCGCGGATCACCGCGGTGAGCTCCATCCGGTTGTTGGTCGTCTGCGCCTCGCCTCCCCAGAGCTCCTTCTCGGCCCCCTTTGCCCGCAGCAGCGCACCCCATCCGCCGGGGCCGGGGTTGCCGCGGCAGGCGCCGTCGCTGTAGATCTCGACGACCTCATCGGTCATGCCGGTGCTTGGCGTGACCGTTGGTTTTTTGCGGTATCGGGGAAAGCGCCCGACGGCGCGCCCTCTCCTGGCGCCAAGTAGGCGTAATGACGCGCATGCCGAGCGTGCGCTTCACCGCGCGCACCACGTAGATACCACCCGCGATCGGCCACCAGCGCGCGCCCGCCTGCTCCATGAAGCCGAAGCGCTCGAGCCACAGCTTCTCGCCGAACGGCGGCGCGTAGCAGCCGAACTTGCCGCCGTTCAGCTCGAAGCCGAGCACGCGCAGCCAGTCGCGCAGGCGCAGGAGCCCGATGAACTTCAGGTCCCAGGGCGCCGAGCGGTGGCGCCCGGAAAACATCTGCCGCAGCCGCCACAGCGACCCGGTGTTGAAGCCCGCGATCACCACCTGCCCGTCGGGTATCAGCACGCGCTCGGTCTCGCGCAGCACCTCGTGCGGATGGTCGTGGCTTTCCAGCACGTGCGGCAGCACCACCAGGTCGACGCTTTGCGACGCGAGCGGCAGCTGCAAGGGATCGGCGGCGAGCGACGCCCCCGGCTCGAGCGCGAGCGAGAAACGGAACGGAATGCGGTTCATTCGCAGAAAATCGACCTCGGGCAGGCCGATCTGCACCGCGCGGAACCCGAAGACGTCCTCTACGGCGCTGTCGAACTGCGCGCGCTCCCAGTCCAGCACATACGCTCCCTGTGGCGTGGAAAGCCACTCGGAGAGCGAAGAGCGCGCGCCGTTATACTTTTGCGCGCCGTTCTGAACAAAAGACGGGCGATCCATGCTCCAGCAAGTTCCGTTTAACCAACCAAGGCCGTTCGGACCATTGTCGCAGCGCCGTTCGAACCGGCCGGAACCCCGGCCGGCCCCTATTATGGGCCAGCGAAGCTGCGTTCGCTTTTTACGTCCGGAGCCGCATGCGCAAAGCCAGCCTGGTGGGGTTCATGACGGCCGCGCTCCTGCAAGGGTGCGCGGGCACGTGGCCGCCCGCTCCGGAGCAGGCGCCGGAGGCGGCCAGGCTGCCACCCTTCGAGGGGGAGCATCGCGTGGTGGTCGAGCCGCTGCGCGGCATCACCAAGGTCGATCTCGTGACCCGGCCCACGGATGCCGGGAAGCCGGACCCCCAGAAGGACCTTTGGGCGCGCATCCGCAAGGGGTTCGCCATGCCGGACCTCGACAACGCGCTCGTGCGCCGCAGGACGCGCGAGTACGCGGCGAGCAGCGAATTGCAGCGCATGTTCGACCGCAGCCGCATTTACCTCTATCACATCGTGGAGGAGATCGAGAAGCGCGGCCTGCCGACCGAGCTCGCGCTGCTGCCGATGGTCGAAAGCCAGTTCAACCCGATGGCCCGCTCGCCCAGGCACGCCTCCGGCCTGTGGCAGTTCGTTCCCGGCACGGGCAAGCGCTTCGACCTCAAGCAGAACTCCTGGTACGACGGCCGCCGCGACATCGTCGACTCCACCGACGCCGCGCTCGACTATCTCACCGCGCTGTACCAGCGCTACGGCGACTGGCAGCTCGTGCTCGCCTCCTACAACTGGGGCGAGAACGCCGTGGGGCGCGCGATCGCGCGCAACCGCAAGGCGGGCAAGCCCACCGACTACGCCAGCCTCAAGATGCCGGCCGAGACGCGCAACTACGTGCCGAAGCTCCAGGCGCTGAAGAATATCATCGCCGAGCCCTCGAAGTACGGCATCGACCTCGCCCCGATTCCGAACGAGCGCTACTTCACCACCGTCCTCACCGGGCGGCCCGAGCTCGACGTCGCGCTCGCGGCGAAGCTCGCCGAGATGCCGGTGAAGGAATTCAAGGCGCTCAACCCCGGCTTCAGCCGGCCGCTGGTGCGCTCGCCGAAGGGCCTGCGCATCGTGCTGCCTTCCGAAAAAGTGGCAATTTTTCACGAAAACCTCGCCAAGCTGGACCGACGGGCGGGCGCCGCCGCCGGAGGAACGCGCGCCCCGAAGGTCAACGTGCCGCATATGCATCGCGTTGAGCCAGGCGACACATTAAGCGCCATCGCGAGGCGCTACGATGTGCGCCTTGCGGACCTCAGGCGCTGGAACCCCGGCGCCGACGTGCTGCAGATAGGCCAGAACATCTACCTGGAAGCTCGATGACGAGGCGTTTGCTGACCATCATCGCGGCGGCATTGGTGCAGGCGTGCGCCAGCGCGCCGCCCGCTACCGAGCCGCAGCCGCCTGCGCAGCCCATGGCTGCGCCGGCGCCGGCCGCGTCGGTCGCCCCCCAGGCGCCGGCTGCGAGCGCGGTCAAGCCGGCAGAGCCGCAGGCGCCGCCTGCGCCGGCCCCGGCGCAGGCGCAGGTCCCCGCGCCGCAGGCACCGGTCCTCGAGACGGCGAAGCTCGCGCCCTTCGACGGCGAGCGCCGGGAAGTCAAGGACCCGCTGGCGAGCATCAAGCAGGTCGATGCCGCGGCCGGCCCGCAGGACGTCTGGCAGCGCGTGCGCCAGGGATTCGCGATGCCCGACCTGAACAACGACCTGGTGCGCAAGCACGTGGCCTACTACAAGGCGCGCCCCGAGTACCTCCAGCGCATCTTCGACCGCAGCCGGCTGTATCTCTATCACATCGTCGACGAGATCGAGCGCCGCGGGCTGCCCATGGAGCTCGCGCTGCTGCCGATGGTGGAGAGCGCGTTCAACCCGATGGCCTATTCGCGCGCGCACGCCTCGGGGCTGTGGCAGTTCATTCCCGGCACCGGCAAGCGCTTCGAGCTGCAGCAGAACTGGTGGTACGACGGCCGGCGCGACATCGTCGATTCCACCGACGCCGCGCTCGACTACCTGACGAAGCTGTACAAGATCCACGGCGACTGGCAGCTCGCGCTCGCCTCCTACAACTGGGGCGAGAACGCCGTGAGCCGCGCGGTGGCGAAGAACCGCAAGGCACGCAAGCCCACCGACTACTCGCACCTGAAGATGCCGAAGGAGACGCGCCAGTACGTGCCGAAGCTGCAGGCGCTCAAGAACATCATCTCGGACCCCGCGAAGTACGGCATCGAGCTCGCGCCGATTCCGAACGAGCCGTACTTCACCGTGCTCACCGAGCCGCTCGCGGTCGACGTCGCGCTCGCGGCGCGCCTTGCGGAAATGCCGGTCGAGGACTTCATCGCGCTCAATCCGGGCCTGAGCCGGCCCTTCATCCGCAACGAGGGTACGCGCATCGTCCTGCCCGCGGACAAGGTCGCGCTGTTCCACGACAACCTCTCCAAGCAGGACCCCGCGTCGCTCGTGTCCTGGGAGACCTATCACCCGGAAAAGGGCGAGACCCTCGCCAGGATCGCGGACAAGTTCGGCCTGTCGGTGGCCGAGCTCAAGCGCGTGAACGGCATCGACACCCATTCGTCCCGCGTGCCGCAACAGATGGTGGTGCCGACCGAGGCGGAGGCCGCCGCGGTAAGCGCAAAGCTGCCCATCATGTACGCGCCGCCGGTCGGCGAAGTCCGCCATGTGCACCGCGTCAGGCCAGGCGACACCCTCAGTGGCATCGCGAAGCGCTACCACGTTAGAGTATCGGACCTCAAACGCTGGAATCACGGAGTGGGGCTATTGCGGATCAACCAGAAAATCTACATAAGAGCGGGATGACGAAGCGCGCGTTCGCGGCCGCCGCGGCCCTGCTGGTCCAGGCCTGCGCCAGCACGCCGCCCCCGCCGCCCGAGCCCAAGCCGCAAAACATCCCCGCCGCGTCCCAGCCGTCCGCCCAGCCTCCAGCCGCGAATCCCAAGCCCGCCCCAGTCCAGCCAGCCCAGCCGGCAGCGGGGAGCGGCGTGCTCGACACGGCGAAGCTGCCGCCGTTCGAGGGCGAGCGCCACGAGATCGCCGAGCCGCTGCGCGGGGTGCGCAAGGTCGACCGCACCGCGCAGGCCGACGATCTCTGGCAGCGCGTGCGCCAGGGCTTCGCCATGCCCGACCTCGACAACGACCTGGTGCGCAAGCAGACGGCCTACTACGCCTCGCGCCCCGAATACCTCCAGCGCATGTTCGACCGCAGCCGCATCTACCTCTACCACATCGTCGACGAGCTCGAGAAGCGCAACCTTCCCACCGAGCTTGCGCTGCTGCCGATGGTCGAGAGCGCGTTCAACCCGATGGCGTACTCGCGAGCCCACGCCTCCGGGCTGTGGCAGTTCATTCCCGGCACCGGCCGGCGCTTCGAGCTGCAGCAGAACTGGTGGTACGACGGCCGGCGCGACATCGTCGAGTCGACCAAGGCGGCGCTCGACTACCTCACCTTCCTCTACGAGATGCACGGCGACTGGCATCTCGCCCTCGCCTCGTACAACTGGGGCGAGGGCGCGGTCGCGCGCGCCATCGCGCAGAACCGCAAGGCCGGCAAGCCCACCGACTACGCCAGCCTGAAGATGCCTGCCGAGACGCGGCAGTACGTGCCGAAGCTGCAGGCGCTGAAGAACATCATCGCCAACCCGGGACCCCTCGGCATCACGCTCGACCCGATCCCGAACCAGCCCTACTTCGCCACCGTCACCAAGCTGCGCGACATCGACGTGCGGCTCGCCGCCAAGCTCGCCGAGATGCCGGTCGAGGAGTTCATCGCGCTCAATCCCGGCTTCAGCCGGCCGATCATCCGCGCCGCGGTCACCCCGCGGATCGTGCTGCCGGCCGACAAGGTCGACGTCTTCCACGACAACCTGGAGAAATACAACGCCGGAGCGCTGGTGTCGTGGAAGACCTACCACCCGAAGAAAGGCGACACCTTCGAGTCGATCGCGAAGAAGTCCGGCATGTCGGTCGGACAGCTGAAGGAGGTGAACGGCATCGCGCCGCGCACGCGCATCGTGCCGAATCTCCTGGTGGTGCCTTCGAGCCCGGCCGCGGCGGCGGTGGAGACTCACAAGCTCCCGCTCATGTACGCGCCGCCCATCCCGGTCGTCACGCGCCGCATCTACCACACCGTGAAGCCGGGCGAGACGCTGACCTCGATCGCGAAGCGCTACGGCGTCGCGGTGGAAGACATGAAGCGCTGGAACGCCGGCGTGCGGTTCGCGCCCGGGACGAAGGTCGCGGTGGAAGTGCGCGCGTCAGCCAAGAAGACCAAGCGAGCAAAGGCAAAGGCCAAAACTTACAAACAAGCAGTACGTTAGGCTGCTTACTTCAAGTAATTTCTGGGACGGCTGCGAGGAGCTGCCGGGTGTAGGGATGGGTCGGCGCGCGCAGCACCCGGTCGACCGGCCCGCGCTCCACGATCCTTCCCTGGTGCATCACCGCCACCTCGTGCGCGAGGTAGTCGACGACCGCGATGTTGTGCGTGATGAAGAGGTAGGCGAGCCCGCGGCGCGCCTGGAGCGAGCGCAGCAGGTTCAGGATCTGCGCCTGGACCGACACGTCGAGCGCGCTCGTCGGCTCGTCGCAGACGATGAGCCGGGGGTTCACCGCGAGGGCGCGCGCAATCGCGATGCGCTGGCGCTGGCCGCCCGAGAACTCGTGCGGGTAGCGCCCGAGCGCCTCCGGGGGTAGTCCGACCTCCTTCAGGAGATCCGCAATCGCCTGGCCGCGCTCGGCGTCGTTCGCCCCGACCGAGAGGCTGCGCATGCCCTCGAGCAGGATCTCGGCGACGCGCATGCGGGGATCGAGCGAGCCGTACGGGTCCTGGAAGATGATCTGCATCGCCGAGCGCCGCAGCCGCAGCTCGCCGCGCGAGAGCCGGGTCAGCTCCTCGCCGGCGTACTGCACGCTGCCCTCGGTGGGCGCGATGAGCTGCAGGATCGCCTTCCCGGTCGTGGTCTTGCCGCAGCCGGATTCGCCGACCAGCGCGAGCGTGCGCCCCTTGCGCAGCTCGAGCGACACGCCGTCGACCGCCTTGACGTGGCCCACCGTGCGCCTGAGGACGCCCTTGCGGATCGGAAAGTGCACCTTCAGGTCCCGCACTTCGAGGAGCACCGGGCCCGCCTTGGCGGCCACGGCCTGCCGCGCCGGCTGACCCGCCTGCCGGCGCGGCTCGGCCGGGCCGGCCTCCCGCAGGTGGCAGCGTGCGAGCTGCGCGGGCAGCGCCTCGAGAAGCCTCGGCGCCTCGGCGCGGCAGCGGTCGAACGCGAAATCGCAGCGCTCGACGAAGCGGCAGTGGTCGAAGCTGCGGTTGAGCGGCGGCACCTGGCCGCGGATCACGGCCAGCTCGCCTGCGCGGCGCTGCGGCGAAGGCAGCGCCGCGAAGAGCTTCTGCGAATACGGATGCTGCGGCGCGCGCATGAAGTCCTCGCGCTCGGCGAGCTCCACGATCTCGCCGGCATACATCACCGCGACCCGGTGCGCCATGCGCGCCACGATGCCGAGGTCGTGCGTGATGAGGAGCAGCGCCATGGCGCGCTCGGCCTGCAGCCGCGCGAGCAGCTCGAGGATCTGGGCCTGGATGGTGACGTCGAGCGCGGTGGTCGGCTCGTCGGCGATCAGCACCTCGGGATCGACCGCGAGCGCGCCCGCGATCATCGCGCGCTGCTTGAGGCCGCCGGAGAGCTCGAACGGATACTGCTCGTAGCGCCGTTCCGGATCCGGGATTCCAACCGCGCGCAACAGCTCCAGAACCTTGTTTCTGTTGTTTCTGGTACCGGCATGGCGCTCGATCACCTCGGTGATCTGGCGGCCGACGGTCAGCACCGGATTGAGCGCGGTCGAGGGCTCCTGGAAGATCATCGCCACGCGTTTGCCGCGCACCGCGCGCATCGCGGCCTCGGGCAGCCCGAGGAGATCGAGGCCGTCGAGCTCGACCCGTCCGCCCGCGATGCGCCCCGCCTCCGGGAGCAGGCGCATGACGGAAAGCGCGGTCATCGACTTGCCGCAGCCCGACTCGCCGACCAGCGCGAAGCACTCGCCCGGCCGCAGCTCGAGCTCGATGCCGTCGACCGCCCGTATCGTCCCGGTGGCGGTATGCAGGACGGTCTTCAACTGCTCGATTTTCAGTGCAGCGGTCATGCCGGGACGAAACCCATGCGCACCCGCGGATCGAAGCCGTCGCGCACGGCGTCGGCGAAGAGGTTCGCCGCCAGCACCAGCGCGAACATGAACACGAACGCCGCGGCGAGCGACCACCAGACGATCGGCTCGCGGCCCATCTCCAGGCGCGCGGCGTTGATCATCGTGCCGAAGCTGGTGGTGGCGGGATCGACCCCCACGCCGACGTACGACAGCACCGCCTCGGCGAGCACGAAGCCGGAAAAGTCCATCACCGTCGCGATGATCACGATGTGCGCGACGTTGGGCAGGATGTGGCGCGTGAGGACGCGCGAATCGCGCACGCCGAAGGCGTGCGCCGCCTGGATGTACTCGAGCTGGGAAAGCTTGAGCGATTCGCCGCGCAGGAGGCGCGCGAGGCCGGTCCAGCTGGTGAGCCCGAGGATCGCGCACAGCACGAGCAGGCGCACGTCGGCGCGCAGCGCCGCGGTCGGAAAGAGATCCGAGTACCGGTCGATCACCACCTGCATCATGAGCACCGCGGCGGCGATCAACAGCACGCCCGGGATCGAGTTGAGGGTGGTGTAGAGGTACTGGATCGCGTCGTCGACCCACCCCTTGAAGTAGCCCGCCATGATGCCGAGGGCCGCCCCGACCGGCAGCAGCACCAGCGTGGTCACGGTGCCGATGATCAGGCTGATGCGGATCGATTTCAGCGCCTGGTAGAGCACGTCCTGGCCGACCTTGTCGGTGCCGAGGACATGGTAGCCGCCGGCGAGGAACGCGACCGGCAGCGCAATGGCGGCGAGCACGCCGAACGTGACGCCCGCCGCCTGCCAGGGGACTTCGGGGCTTGCGCGCTTCAATCTTCTGACAAGAAACACAATGAGAAAGGAGAGAAAACCGGTGCACAGCAACCCCAATCCGATGCGCAGCGCCACGTCGCCGGCCCGGTCGGCTTCGTCCTTCAGGTGCGCGCCGCCGTAGGCGAGCCGCGGGAAGTCGCGCACCGTCTTGCCGTCGACCTGCATCTGCTCCTTGGAGTACAGGCGCGTCGCGAGCGGCGCGGAATAGGTGCGCTCGCGCCGCTGGCGCAGCGGCGAAAGCGCGAGGTCGAGAACCGACAGGACTTCCGGCGAGTAGGTGACGTCGGTTCCGGACTGCGCGAGCCGCGGCCGGTAGTGCAGCGAGTCGGTGAAGCCGATCAGCAGGTAGCCGGCGAGGATCACCGCCGAAACCACCGCGGCTCGCGACTGGAACACGCGCTTCCACGGCGCGGCGAGATGCGGCCTGCGGCCGCAGTACCAGGCGTAGAGCGCCGCGGCGCCGACCAGCAGCCACAGCAGGAAATCGGTCGGCAGCGGCGAGAGCATCTACTGCAGCTTGATCCGCGGGTCGACCAGCGTGTAGGAGAGATCGGTCAGCAGCAGACCCAGGATGTAGAGCACCGATCCGATGAACACCATCGAGCGCACCACCGAGAAGTCCTGCGCCTGGATCGCGTCGATGGTGTAGCTGCCCAGGCCCGGGATGCCGAAGAACGACTCCGACAGCAGGCTGCCCATGAAGAGCAGCGGGATCACCACCACCACGCCGGTGAGGATCGGGATCATCGCGTTCTTCAGCACGTGGCGGAACAGGACCGCGGACTCCGCCAGCCCCTTGGCGCGCGCGGTGCGCACGTAGTCGCGCCCCATCTCCTCGAGGAACAGGGTGCGGTACCAGCGCCCGCCCGAGCCGATGCCGCCGATCACGCCGATCAGCACCGGCAGGGCGAGGAACCGGGCCGCGTCGAAGCCGCCGTCGTAGCCGGAAATCGGCACCAGGTGCCAGAGCTTCGAGGCGACGTACTGCCCGCCGATGATGTAGAAGAGCGTCGAGATCGACATCATCGCCACGCACAGCACCACGCCCCAGAAGTCGAGGTAGGTGGCGCGGAAGAACGCCATGAAGAGGGCGAAGGTGATGTTTACGGCGAGCCCCACCAGCATCACCGGGACGGCGAGCGCCAGGCTCGGCCACATGCGCGCGCGGATCTCGCTCGCGATGTTGCGCTGATCTTCGGCGGCGCCGAAGTCGAAGGCGAAGAGGCGCACCGATTTCTGGAAGAAGATGGTGTCGGTCAGCGCCCCGGCCCCTTTCCCCTGGGAATTCCACAGCAGGGGCCTGTCGTATCCGCGCTCCGCCTTCCACTTCTCGATCGCCTCGGGGGTCACCCGCTTGGCGCCGAGCTGCATGCGCGCCATGTCGTCGGGCGTGTTCACCACGAAGAACAGCAGGAACGTGACCAGGTTGACCCCGATCAGGATCGGAATCGCGTACAGCACGCGGCGCACGACGTAGGCGAGCATGGGGTCAGACCCCGATTTCTCGGGTCTGGAAATCGGGGTCTGACCCCGATTTTGGTCTTGCTGCCATGCGCTCGCGCCGGCGGTAGCTCACCACCGCCGGGATCGCCGAGGCGATCAGGACGAGCAGGATCAGGCCTGCTGGCCAGAGCAGCGGCTGGTTCCACTCGCGGCGCAGCGCGGCGCGCTTGTCGACGTCGAGCCTGAGGTACTTGATGTTGTTGCGCGCCATGTTGTTCGGCTTGTCGTTCGAGAGCCACGAGTGGCGCAGGCTGTATTCCTTGGGGTGGATGCCCCAGATCCACGGCGCGTCGCGGCGCGCGATCTCCACCATGCGGTCGATGACGCGCTGGCGCTCGGGCGAGTTCGGCATGTTCTTCATCTTCTCGAACAGGGCGTCGAACTCGGGGTTGGCGTAGTTCGACGCGTTCTCGCCCTGCGACTTGGCGCGGCTCTGCGGCCCGTACAGCAGGAACAGGAAATTCTCCGGGTCGGGATAGTCGGCGTTCCAGCCCAGGCGGAAGAGCTGCGTCGTGCCCTTGCGGATCTTTTCCTGGAAGCGGTTCCAGTCGGTCGCGCGGATCTCGAGCTGCAGCGAGAGCTTCTCGAACTGCTGCCGCATCCAGTCGAACGCCGCCTTGTCGCCCGGCCCGCGCGCCACGGTATCGAGGTAGAGGACCAGCGGCTGGCCGGTGCGCGCGTCGCGCCCGTTCGGGTACCCCGCCTCGGCGAGGAGCTTCTTCGCCGTGTCGAGCGGCTTTCTTTGCGGCTTGTCGCCCGCCCAGTCGTACACCACGGGGTTGATGCCCTGCCTGCCCTCGACGTAGCCGAAGATGCCGGGGGCGATCGGCCCCTGCGCCGCGATGCCGCGGCCGTTGGCGAAGATCGTGATCTGCTCCTCGACGTCGAAGGCGATCGAGATCGCCTGGCGCAGCTTGCGCGCGCGCTCGGCCGCCTCGCCCGATTTCTGTCCGCCGACCACCGGGTCTTCCCAGTTGAACGCCAGGTAGCCGGTCGAGGCCGCGACCGACGTGGTGAGCCGGATGCCTTTCGCTTCCATTTCCGGGCTCACGCTCGAGTCGCCTTCGATCGAGACGCGCACCGCCTGGTCGAAGACGTCGGAGGCGATCGCCGAAACGTCGTAGTAGCCCTGCAGGAACTTGTTCCAGTAGGGAATGCTCTCCTTCTCGCGGCTGAACACCACCTTGTCGATGAACGGCACCGGCTTGCCCGCGTCGGCGAGCAGGCCGGCGGCTGCGTCCCCGGGCTCGCCTTCGCCGGGATAGGTCTCGCCGTGGAAGTTCGGATTGCGCTCGAGCACCATGCGCGCGTTCGGATTGTTCTCGGTGAGCATGTACGGGCCGGTGCCGACCGGCCACCAGTCGAGGCTGAAGTTCTTCTCGGCCATCCCGGGCTGGGAGAAAAACTGGTCCGCCTCCCAGGGAACCGGCGCAAAGAACGGCATGGCGAGCCAGTAGACGAACTGCGGGTAGGCGCCGTTCAGGATGACGCGGAACGTGTGCGCGTCGACCCGCTCGACGCCCTTCAAGCCGTAGCTTCTGAGGTCGAGCCAGCCCGGCGTCCGGGCGGCGCGCTGCAACGTCTTCGCGAAATCGGCCATGCCCACGATGTGCTCGGCCATCAGCCCGAAGATCGGCGAATGCAGCCGCGGATGGGCGAGGCGCTTGATCTGGTAGATGTAGTCGTCGGCGACCAGCTCGCGCGCGCCCGTGGGAAGCTGGTACGGGCTTTTCAATGCGTCGATCTTCCCCCGAGGCAGGGAAAGATTGGCCGCAACAAAAGCCGGGTGCGGCTGGTAGCGGATGCCGGGCTTGATGCGGATCTCGTACACGCTGAACTTGCCGCCGTCGACGGAGCGCGGCTTCGGCACCTCGACGGTGGTCAACGGAATGAGCTCGTAGGGGCGCTTGAGGTAGTGATACTGCAGCAGCGGCTCGTACACCTGCTGCGTGAAACGCGCCTCGTCCTCGGTATAGGACTGCACCGGGTCGAGGTGCTTGGGCCGCTCCGCGAAAAAGCTGTACAGGATGTTCTTGCCGCGCTCGTCGGCAGGATACGGATCGTTCCAGACCTCGCCGCACCCGGCGGCCAGCGCCGAGAAAACGGCGAGGAGGATCAGGAGGAAGCGCAAGCGACCAGTATAATCAAACGCATGGGGTTCCTCGCGGGCAGGAAGATCCTGGTCACGGGCGTGCTTTCCAACCGCTCGATCGCCTACGGCATCGCCAGGGCGGCGCGGCGCGAAGGCGCCGAGATCGCGCTCACCTACCAGAACGAGCGCTTCAAGGACCGCGTGACCGAGATGGCGCAGGAGCTCGGCTCGAAGATCGCCCTGCAATGCGAAGTCACGAGCGACGCGGAAATCAAGTCGCTTTTCGAGCAGCTCGGAAGCCATTGGGACGGGCTGGACGGCCTGGTCCACGCCATCGCGTTCGCGCCGCGCGAGGCGATCGCCGGGGAGCTGCTCGACGGGCTCTCGCGCGAGGCCTTCGCGCAGGCGCACGACATCTCGGCCTACAGCTTTCCGGCGCTGGCCAGAGCCGCGCTGCCGATGATGGAAGGCCGCAAGGCCTCGCTCGTCACCCTCACCTACCTCGGGTCGGTCCGCGTGGTGCCGCACTACAACGCCATGGGGCTCGCCAAGGCGAGCCTCGAGGCGGCGGTGCGCTATCTCGCGTCGAACCTCGGCCCGCGCGGCATCCGCGTCAACGGCATCTCGGCCGGCCCGATCAAGACGCTGGCCGCGGCCGGCATCTCGGGCTTCGGCAAGATCCTGAAGTTCGTCGAGGAGCACGCACCCCTGCGGCGCAACGTGACCATCGACGAGGTCGGCAACGTGGCGGCGTTCCTGCTCTCCGAGCTCGCCTCGGCCGTGACCGGGGAGATCCTCTACGTCGACTCCGGCTTCAGCCAGGTCGTAGGCGGGATGCTGGGGGCTACTTCTTCTCCAGATTCCCCGGGTTGACCGAGATGTCGGCCTGCTTGCGCAGGCTCTCCAGGTAGGCCTCGAATTGCGCCGCGCCGGCGAGGCTTACGGCGCGCGGCATCGGATCGCCGGCCTGCTTCGGATCGCCTTCCACGACCTTGGAGACGCGCACCAGCAAATAGCCCGCCTCGCCGGCCGGCAGGCCGACGTAGGCCGGGAGCTTCGAGGTGTCGGCCGCCATCACCGAACGCAGCACGCCGCCCGGAAGCTTCTGCGGATCGCGCCGCGACACGGTCATCGACGCGCCCCACTTGACGCCCGCCGCGCCGCCCTTGCGCAGCTCGGCGAGCTTCGCCTCGCCGTCTTTGCGCGCCAGCTCCGCCGCCTCCTGCCGCTGCAGCATCGCGGCGATCTGGTCCTTCACCTCTTCGAGCTTGCGCTGCGCGGCCGGCTGGTGCTCGACCACGCGGGCCGCGACCAGCGTGCCCGTCGCGACCTCGATGGCGTCGGTGTTGCGCTTGTTGTTCAGCGCGTCGGACGAGAACAGCGCCGCGAGGAGCTTGCGGTTGTCGAGCGGCCCGCGCTGCTCGCCGCCCGCGCGCGTGAGCCAGCCGCTCGTCTCGATCTTGAGCTTGAAGCGCTCGGCCGCCGGCTTCAGGCTGTCGGGCTGCTCGTAGACCATGTTCTGGAACGCGTCGGCCGCCTCGCTGAAGCTGCGCTGCGCGCGGCTCTTCTTCAGCTCGGCCTCGACTTGGCCGCGCATCGCCTCGAACGGCTTGGCCTCCGCCGGCGCGGGGATGAGGATGTGGCTCGAGCGGCGCTCCTCCTTGCCGTCGTGCTTGCGCACGCCGGTGAGCTGGATGACGTGAAAGCCGAACTCGCTCTCCACCACGTCGGAGATCTGGCCCTCCTTCAGCCGCCAGAGCGCGTCCTCGTAGGGCTTGACGAAGCTGCCGCGCGGCGCGAAGCCGAGGTCGCCGCCGGCGTCCTTGCTGCCGGGATCCTGCGATTCCTTCTTCGCCACCTCGGCGAAGCTCGCCGGATTCTTGCGCACCTCCGCGTCGATCGCCTCGGCGTGCTTCCGCGCCGCCTCCTTCTCGCGCAGCTTCGGTCCGTAGGCGCTCTCCCACTGCGCGCGCACCTCCTCCGGCTTCACCTGCTCCTGGTCGGCGATCGCCTGCGCCGAGAGCACCACGTACTCGGCGCGGATGCGCTCGGGGGTCTGGAACTGCGCCTGATTCGCGTCGTAGAAGGCCTTGACCTTCGCGTCGTCGATCTTCGCTTGCGGCAGGAACTGCTCGACGGGAATGCGGAATTCCGAGATCTCGCGGCCCTGGGTCTCGAGCGCGCCCATGCGCTCGGCCACGGTGCGCGAGGCGATCGCCGACTCGCCGACCGCGCGCGAGAGCTGCGTAAGCGCGAGGTCGTAGCGCAGCCGGCTTTCAAACTGCGCCGGCGACATCGGCGGGTTCTGCTGGCTCAGCGCGGTCTCGTAGGCGCTCTTGGAGAAAGAGCCGTCGGGTCCCTTGAACGCGCCGATCGAGTGGATCGCGTCGATCAGCGCGTCGTCGGTCACGGTGAGGTGCGCGCTGTACGCGGCTGAAGCGATCACGCGCTGCGACACGAGCGATTCGAGCACGCCGCGGCGCATCTCCGGCGTGTCGAACTGCGACGGGTCGAAGTTGGCGCCGAGCGCCTGGCGCAGCTGGTCGTTGCGCCGACGCAGCTCCTCGTCGAAGTCGCGGGCCGAAATCTCGAGCCCGTTGACCTTCGCGACCGTGTCGCGCCCGCCGGCCATGCGCGTGTACGACTCGATTCCCCAGGTCGCGAAGGTGAGCGCGATCAGGCCCAGAAAGATCTGGATGATGCGCTTGTTCTTATGGACAAAATCGAACATGAGTCAAACATGAACGCGGGCGCCAGATTCTACTCGATCCGCGGTGCCAGGCCTTCCCGCGACGACCTCGCGGGCCACAAACCACCCGCGGCCCTGTCGCAGATAGGTCTGCTGAACTAGGGCCCGCTCGCCGCGCGGGAACGCGGTTTGCTCGCTGGTCTGGCATGAACGTGCGTGCGAGCATCATCACAGTGTTCCTGGCGGCCAACCCGTTCGGCTTGGCCCACGCAGGGCCCTTCACCGACATCCATCCGGAGGCGGCCTACCCGGATCCGGCGCAAACGGCTTCCGCGGACCCCTACACCGGGCTCATCAGCCGGGTGCAGGAAAAGCTGCGCGAGCTCGGCTTCGACGGCGGCCCGGCCAACGGCGACTTCAGCGAGAAGACCCAGGCGGCGCTCGGCCAATTCCAGCTCGCGAGCGACCTTCCCGTGAGCGGCCAGCTCGACGAGCAGACGCTCGCCGGGCTCGGGGTGCAGCGCGATGCGGCGCAGGCGTCCGCGGGCGCGTCCGCGGACTCCGCCGCGGAAGAAAAACCGAAACAGGACGGCGAAGCGAAGCCGAGCGGCTGATCGCCCGCTATTCTTGGCGCGGCGCTCTTCGCCGGGAGGATAGAAATGGGCCCGCACCCCGCCAGCTTCTCCGCAGTTTCCGACGCCGTGCTGCGCCGCGCGCTCGGCGCAATGTCGGTGTTCACCATCGTGATGACGGTTCCCCAGATCTGGACCATCTGGGTCGGGCACCAGGCCACCGGCGTTTCCGTCCTGTCCTGGAGCGCGTATCTCGTTTCGGCGCTGCTGTGGCTCTGGCACGGCCTGCGCAAGCGAGACCCCAACATCTACCTCGCGTGCATCGCCTGGATCGCCGCGGACAGCGCGGTGATCGCCGGCGCGGTGGTTTACGGCTGAATGGCGGGCGAGACGCGCCGGGCGGTGGTCGCCGCGCTCGCCGGCAACCTCGCCATCGCCGCCACCAAGTTCGTCGCCGCGGCGGCCTCGGGCAGCGCCGCGATGCTCGCCGAGGCGATCCATTCCCTGGTCGACACCGGCAACGGCGCGCTCATGCTCTACGGCCTGCGCCGCAGCCGCAAGCCCGCCGACCTCGAGCACCCGTTCGGCTACGGCCACGAGCTCTACTTCTGGACGCTCGTCGTCGGCATGCTGGTGTTCGCGCTCGGCGGCGGCATGTCGATCGTGACGGGCGCGATGCACCTCGCGAATCCCGGCCCGCCCGCAAACGTCGGCTGGAGCTACGCGGTGCTCGCCTGCGCCGCGGTATTCGAGGGCGTGGGCTGGGCCTATGGCGTCAAGGCCTTCCACGCGGAGCGCCGCGGCCGGGGCATCCTGGAGACGATCCATGCCACCAAGAATCCCGCGACCTTCGCCGTGCTGCTGGAGGATTCGGCCGCGCTGCTGGGCCTCGCCCTCGCTTTTGCCGGCATCGCCCTGAGCGGCGCGCCCGGCCTGGCGTGGATCGACGGCGCCTCCTCGATCCTGATCGGCGTCCTGCTGTGCGCGGTCGCCCTGGTCATGGTCTACGAAAGCAAAGGCCTGCTGATCGGAGAAGGCGTGGAGAAGCGCACCCTCGACGCGCTGCGCGAGATGATTCGCGCGGACCCCGAGGTCGACCGCGTCGACAACCTGACCACGATCTACCTCGGGCCCGACGAGATCCTGCTCGCCATCGAGCTGCGCTTCGCGGCGCGGGCCACGACCCTCGAGATCCGCGGGGCGCTCGCGAGGCTGAAGCGGGCCATCCAGGCGCGCTACCCGAAGATGCGCCGCATTTACGTCGACAGCGGCGCGATCGGAGAGTGACTAAGGGCTTTTCTTGGCCGCCATGGAAAAGGCGGCGTCGGCAGCGCGGCGCACGTGGCGCATGGCGAGCATCGAGGCGAGCTCCTCGTCGCCGTCGATGACCGCGGCGAGGATCTTCGAGTGCTCGTCCCAGTCCTGCTGGGCGCGGCGCGCGCTGTTGGCGGCGAAAACCAGGCTGGTGCGCTCGCGCAGGGTGCGCATGATGTCGCCGAGGATGCTGTTGCGCCCCGCCTGGCCGAGCTTGTCGTGGAACTCCCCGTTCAGGCGCACCAGGTCGTCGACGTTCTTCGATCTTGCGGCGCGGTTGCCCTGCTCGAGCACCTGGCGCAGCTCCTCGACGATCGCCGGGTCGTGATGGCGCGCCGCGAGGCGGGCGTTCAGGCCCTCGAGCGTGGCGCGCACCTCGACGAGGTCGCGCGCGACTTCCGGGGAGACCTCGGCGACCGATGCGCCGCGCCGCGGCTGCACGTCCACCAGGCCTTCGGCGGCGAGCGAGCGCAGGGCCTCCCGGATCGGGATGCGCGAGACGCCGAGCTCCTCGGAGAGCCGGTCCTCGATCAGCCGGTCGCCGGGCTTTCTCCGGTTGGTGAGGATCGAGCGGCGCAGCTCGTCGGCGACGCGCTGCCCGAGCGAGGGATGATGCTTGAGCGTCATTCCGCAAGGATCCCGGCGCGCTTGATGACCTGCGCCCAGCGCTCCCGGTTGTCCTTCAGCCACGCTGCCGACTGGCTCGGATTGAGACCCGTCGCGACGTAGTCGAACGTGCGGTTCTTCTCCTGCACGTCGGGCTGCGCCAGCGCGTTCAGCACCTCGCGATTGAGCGTTTGCACGATGTCGACGGACGTGCGGGCCGGCGCCATGAGCGCATAGGCGAACGCGGCTTCGAATCCCGGATAGGTCTCGGCGATGGTGGGCACCTCCGGCGCGAGCGCCGAGCGCTTGGCGCTCGAGATGCCGAGCGCGCGCAGCTTGCCGGCCTTCACGTGCGGCAGCACGCCGGTGGTCACCGCGAAGATCGAGTCCACCTGACCGGCGACGACGTCGATCACCGATTGGCCGGTGCCCTTGTACGGCACGTGCGTCATGTCGATGCCGGCGGCGGCGAGGAAGTACGCCCCGGAGAGATGGCTCGGCGTCCCGTTGCCGCCGGAGGCATAGGTGAGCTTCTTCTGCTTCGCGAGCGCCACCAGCTCCTTGACCGAATTCGCCGGAACCGATGGATGCACGGCGAGCAGCTGGCCGTACGTGACGGGGACCGAGATGGCGGCGAAGTCCTTGGCCGGGTCGAACGGCAGCGTCTTGTATATGGAAGGATTGACCGTGAACGTCGTGTCGATGGCGAAGAGGAGCGTATAGCCGTCGGCGGGGGACTTGGCCACCATGTCGGCGGCGATGTTGCCTCCGGCGCCGGGCTTGTTCTCCACCACGAACGGCTGCTTGAGCGCCGCCGACATCTTGTCGAGCACCATGCGCGCGAAGGTATCGAGCGGCCCGGGAACGGTGCTCACGACGACGCGCACCGGCTTCGCCGGGTACTGCGCCTGCGCCGCGAACGCGGACAGCAAGGCAACCAAAAGAAGCATGCGGTGAATCATGCGACCTCTCCTCGGATGGAAATCGGCTTCATTTCTTGATGTCGGCCTCGACCAGCACGGCGTGCTTCGCACCGAGCAGGTCCTTCAGCGCCTGCAGCGCCGCCAGGCCGCACTTCGTGTCCTGCTCGCCGTTGCCGCCCGAAAGCCCCACCCCGCCGACGACCTCCCCGTTCACGACCACCGGGAAGCCGCCGACGAACGCGGCGAAGCGGCCCTCGAAGCTCCACTGGATGCCGAAGGCCTCGTTCCCCGGCAGCGCCGGGCCGTTCGGCGGCGTGGTGAAAAGATGGGTCGAGCGCTTGTGCCCCGCCGCGGTGAAGGCCTTGTTCCAGGCGATCTGCGGGCCGGTGACGCGGGCGCCGTCCATGCGCTCGAGCGCGATCGGGTACCCGCCGTCGTCGACGATGCAGACCGTCTCCGGGACTTTGAGCGCCTCGGCTTTCGCGAGCGCCGCCTGCGCCATGGCGCGCGCTTCGGCGAGCTCGAGCTTGAACGCGGTTCTCATAGCCCCTGGTACACCGTCTTGATCTGCGTGTAGAACTCGAGCCCCGCCCGGCCGGACTCGCGGAAGGTCGAGGTGCTCGAGCGCTTGAGCCCGCCGAAAGGCGCGTTGACCAGATTGCCGGTGGTCGTGCGGTTGATCTTCACCGTGCCGGACTGGATGTCGCGCGCGAAGCGGTGCATGTACGCCGGGTTCCTCGTGGCGATCGCGGCCGAGAGCCCGTAGTCGGTGTCGTTCGCCACCGCGAGCGCGTCCTCGTAGCCCGTGACTTCGATGATGGCGAGCACCGGCCCGAAGATCTCCTCGCGCGCGATGCGCATGGAGGGCTTGGCGTCGGTGAACACCGCCGGCGAGACATAGTAGCCGTGCTCGAAGCCCTCGCCGGCGAGGCGCTCGCCGCCGTGGAGGTGCGTAGCCTCGCGCTTGCCGAGGTCGACGTAGCGCAGCACCGTGTCGAGCTGCCTGCGCGAGGCGAGCGGGCCGATCTCCGCCGCCGGGTCCATGCCGCTGCCGACGCGCAGCGCCTTCACCTTGGCGAGCAGCTTCTCGGTGAAGCGGAGGCGCACCTGCGCGTGAACCAGCAGCCGGCTCGTCCCGGTGCAGGCCTGGCCGCTGAGCGAAAGCCCGCCCTTCACCGCGAGTTCGACCGCCTTGTCGAGGTCGGCGTCCTCCATCACGATGAGCGGATTCTTGCCGCCGAGCTCCATCTGCGTGCGCGTGGTGAGCGGCACCGAGCGGTGGATGTGCTCGCCCGCCGCGGTCGAGCCGGTGAAGGACACCGCGCGGACCGCCGCCGGTTCCGTGATCGCCGCGCCCACGTCCGCCGCGGCGCCGGTGAGGAAGTTCAGCGCGCCTTTGGGCAGGCCCGCCTCGAGCAGCGCCTGCGCGAGGCGATAGCCGATGAGCGGCGCATCGGAAGAAGGCTTGAACACCACTGTGTTGCCGGTGATGAGCGCGGGCGCGATCTTGCGCGCCGGAATCGAGATCGGGAAGTTCCAGGGCGTGATGACCGATACCACGCCGAGCGGCTCGCGCGCGGTGTAGACCAGCATGTCGGGGTCGTCGTTCGGGAAAGTCTCGCCGGTGAACGACTGGCCCTCCACCGCGTAGAAGCGCAGCGTCTGCGCCGAGCGCAGGATCTCGTCCTTGGCGAGGGCGATCGACTTGCCCTCCTCGCGCGTCAGCTCCTCGGCGAAGCGCCCGACGTTCGCCTCGAGATAGTCGGCCGCGCCCTGCAGCACCTTCGCGCGCTTCGAGACCGGATGCCTGCGCCAGGCGTCGAACGCGCCGGCGGCGGCGTTGACCGCCGCGGCTGCGTCGGCGGCGCTCGACGCCTGGAAGCGTCCGACGATGTCGCGCGTGTCGGCGGGATTGACGTCGTCGAAGGTCCGCCCCGTGGACGCGGCGACGGGCTCGCCGCCGATCAGGTTCATGAACTGCATGCTCATGCCTGCAGCAGCGCCCGCTCGCCGGCGGGGACCTGCCTCTCGGCCATGTCGAGCTCGGCGAGCGGAACATCGTTCGCCACGTAGTCGTAGTAGAGGGCCGTCGTGTACGAGAGCCGCATTTGCGCGCCGACCTCGCAGATCTTGAGGCAGCGGCGCTGCAGCTCGGGGGTGGTCGCGTGCTCGAGCACGATCTGGTAGCCGCGCTCACCGTGGATCTCGTCGGACACGATGTGCAGGTCGAAGAACTCGACCTCCTGGTCGGTGAACTTGTACTTCTCGCGCAGCGTGGGCGTCTGCTTGCGGTAGATCGACGGCACCTGCGACTCGAGCCCGACCACCAGGCCCGCCACGGCGACGATCGGATCCTCGCGCATGGCGGTGGCGTAGCACCAGCTTTGCAGGCCGCGCGTGGTGGCCGACATGTTGTCGGGATTGGTGACGCGGGCGCGCGTGGTGCCGCAGGCTTCGGCGAAGCGGATCAGGAGATCGGTATGCCGGTCCCCGCCGATCTCTTCCTCGTACATGTTGTGCAGCAGGAAGTCCTTGGCGTCCTGGAACTCGTCCGGCATGCGCGCGTAGATGTAGCCGAGGTAGTCGGCGAAGGGGCCGACGTAGTGGTAGTGGTTCTCCGCCCAGCGCGCGAGGTGCTCTCGGGAGAGCTTCCCGCTCGCCCAGGCGACGCTGAACGGCGCCTTGGTGGCGGCCCTGCCCTTGATCGCGTTTTCGAGGGCGGTGCGGAAGTGGTCCTGGTTCATGAGCTCGGCCATGAGGTCTCCTGGAAGGGCTGGGAAGGGCTGCAATCCTAGGAAAATTGCAATGTTGTATACAATATACTAGACTCTTGAGGCAGGTCAATCCAGGTTTCGCAGGAAGGGGTACAGGGCAGCCCAGGTCGAACCCGGGCGTCGTATACAAGCCATGCCGAAGATCACCGTCCACAAAGGCGGCGAGGTGTACGAGGGCGAGGTGAAGGAGAACACCAACCTCGTGGTGCGCGCCGGCATCAAGCAATTTCCCTGGCCGCACCTCAAGTACCGCTGCGGCATGGGCCAATGCGGCACCTGCGCGAGCCACATCCTCAAGGGCGGCGAGCACCTGCCGCCGCCCAACTGGAAGGAGCAGAAGCTGCTCGGCGAGCGGCTGCAGCTCGGCTATCGCCTTTGCTGCCAGCTCTGGATCAGCCACGACCTGGCGCTGACGCAGGAAAACCTGGTGCCGGCGACGCCGCCATGTACGTCATCCTGACGAGCAAGCCGGGCCAGTTCCGCACCGAGGCGGGCGACGGTCTGAAGCCGGTGGAAACCTACGACTATCTCTTTTGCGGGCGCAAGCGCGCCCGATTCGTGATCGCACAGATCGAGGGCGAGCCGAAGGTGAAGATCGTCGACGAGGCCTCCCCCGCGGCGGTGAACTTCGTGCCGTCCAAGTTCCTGCCGCGCTTCGACAGCCTGGAGAAGGCGCGCCGCGAGTTGCGCAGCCTGGCGGGCCTGGGAACGTTGGACGTGTCGCTCGAGAGGATCTGAATGCCCGTCACGGTCACCTTCATCACGAACGAGGGCAAGGTCGTCACCGCGGCCGAGCCCGGCAACCTCCTGCGCCTGTCGATCCGCGAAAAGGGCGGAATTCCGTTCAAGTGCGGCGCCGGCCTGTGCGGCACCTGCAAGTGCAAGATCGAGCGCGGGCTCGAGAACACCGACGCCATCAAGGACAAGGAGCGCAACCACCTCTCCGAGGCGGACTTTGCCGCCGGCCACCGCATGGCCTGCCAGACCTTCATCCACGGCGACGTCGCCGTGTCCTGGATTCCGCTGCACCTGCGCCCGCCGCGCCCGGCACCCGTTCGCCCGCCGAGCCCCGCCTAGCCCTGCCGAAGTAGCGCCGCAGCGCACGCCCTGAAGCGGCGGATGCTACTTTTCCCGTTGTCCGTCACCACGGCGCCCGCCCGGGTATTTTTCGCCCCACAACATTGTCGCGGAGAAAAAAGGTGGGCGAGATCCCAAAGAACGTGATCGACGCGGCCGAATACATGGGCGGATACCTCGGCGTGAGCGAGCGCTATTTCGACGCCACCGGCAACGAGACGCAGGCCGGCGACGCGAAATTTCTCGTGGTCGGCAACTACTACGGCAGCGCGATCTATGCCGTGGACGGGCGGGTGCTGCGGTTGCGCGGGTTCAATTGAAATCGAACCGGTCGGCGTTCATTTCCTTCAGGGTGCGAAGCGCCTCGAAGTCGGACAGGCCGTCGTGCCATGCCCGCACTACCGCGAGCAGCCAGTGATGCGCGCCCAGGCGCCGCAGCTCCTGGTACGCCTGGCGCATCAGCAAAGGATCCGGCCGGCGCGCGCGCCGCAGCCGCTCCTGCGCCGCCGCGCTCGCACCGTAGCGCGCCAGCACGGCGGCGAGCTCGAGAACCAGCTCACGCTCGATGCCCGGGAAGGCGACCAGATTGCTTCGCGTCGTCACGGCGGGCGCTAGCGAACGCGCTCGGCCGCGCAGGACTTCAACTCGCCGATCGCATTGTTGAACGCGCGGATCGCCGCATCGAGCGAATCGACGTACTCGTTCGGCGAATACGCGTCGCGGGCGCGCCGCGCCCGCCAGGCGGCGGTGTCGAACTCGGAATAAGCCGCCTTGCACTGGCAGTCCATCGAAGACAGGGCAGCGCCGTCCAGCGCGTTCTTCGCCCGGAGCGCCTGGCTCTTCGCCGCCTCGAAAGCCGGCTCGTTCGCCGCTCGCAGCAGCATCGCACGGGCGTCGTCCACGCTGGCCACCAGCCGGCCGCAGCCTTGCGCAAGCGCCGCGCCCGGAACGGCGACCAGCGCGCACACAAAGAGCGCCGCTGCACCGGCCTTCAACCGACCCTCCTCAAGTCGTCTCCCCGCTCGGGACTGTGTGATGCAGCGATGCCGGCTGTCAATACGGCGGGACGGCGTTTTCATGGCCCTTTCGTACCAGCGGACGAGCCGGCACGAAGACTGCATCTCACGGGCATGAAGTCCGGGACCCTCCTCTGCACCGCCGCGATGTCGCTGCTGCTCGCGGCCTGCGCCGCCACTGCGCCGAACCCGCCGCCCGAGCGCCCGGCGGAAGCCACCGCCGTCCCTCCCCCGGCGGCATCTCCGGCATCCAGTCATGCCGGCATCGGCACCATCGAGTCCGCCACGGTCCTGTCGCTCGCCTCCGAACCCGCCGCAGCAGGCGGCACGGCCGGACCGGCCACGAGCGCGACGATGGCGTACCGGCTGAAGATGGCCGATGGCACCACGCAAAGCGTAGTGCAGGCCGGCGAGCGCTTCGAGGTCGGCGATCGCGTCGAATTGACGCGCGAGGGCCGGCTGGTGCGTCCGTAGGAAGGTGCGCGAGCGCGGAGGTCCGCGGGCGCATGCGGTAAGCTCGCGCCTGCGTGGCCAGAACAATAACAACGCCGGCGCTACCGGCGGTCCTTGGAATGTTCTTCCTCTCCGGCGCGGGCGCGCTCGTGCTGGAAACGGTCTGGTTCAGCCAGGCCGGCCTCGTCGTCGGCAACAGCGTGTGGTCGGCGGCGCTGGTCGTCGCGGCGTTCATGGCGGGACTGGGCCTGGGCAATGCGGCGGCCATGGCGCTCGCGCGCCGCTGGAAGCGGCCGCTGCTCGGCTACGCGCTGGTCGAGACGCTGGCCGCGCTGTCCGGCGCGTTGCTCGTCGGCGCCTTTCCGCATCTCCCCGCGCTCTTGCGCCCGCTCCTCGCGCCGCTCGTGGACCACGTCGCCGCCCTCGACGCCGCGCGCCTTGGCATCGCCTTCGTCCTCATGCTGATCCCCGCCACGGCGCTCGGCGCGAGCCTGCCGCTGGTCGCGAAGCCGCTGGAAGGGCTCACCGGCAGCTACGGCTTCGCGCTCGGCCGCCTCTACGGCATCAACACGCTCGGCGCGGTTGCGGGCACGCTCGGCGCCGAGCTCGTGCTCATTCCGTCGCTCGGGCTGCGGGGCAGCGGCTTCGCCGGCGCCGCGTGCAACCTCGCCGCGGCGCTCATCGCCCTGCGCATCTCGGGAACCATCAAGAACCAGGAATTTCGTTTTTCTTTTTCCAGTGAAGCGTTTGTGGGACGAGGGCGCGTCCTCGCGGCTGCTTTTTTGGCGGGAGGCGCGCTTCTCGCGCTGGAAGTGGTCGGCTTTCGCTTCCTGCTTCTCTTCATCGATGGCACCCCGCTCCTCTTCGCAGTGATGCTCGCGGTAGTGCTGGCCGGGATCGGCCTCGGCGGCCTCGTCGCGGCCGGCGTTGCGCGCCGCCGGCCGCTTTCCTCCGGCTTGGCGCGCGCTGCGGGGGCGGGCGCGGCGCTCGCGGTGGTCGGCGCATACGCCGCTTATCCCTGGCTGCTCGCGCGCCTCGCGCCCGTGCACGCGCAGTCGCCGCCGAGCGCCGCGGTTCTGTGCGCGTTCCTCCTCGCGCCGCCGGCCCTCCTCTCCGGTTTCCTCTTCACCGCGCTGGGCGAGCGGCTGCGAAGCGGCATGGACGACGCCGGCGTCGCGACCGGCGCGCTCACGCTCGCCAACACGCTCGGGGCGATGCTCGGGTCGCTCGTCGGCGCGTTCGTCCTGCTGCCGGTGCTCGGCCTCGAGCGCTCGTTCTTCGCGCTGGCGCTGGTCTATGCCGTGGCCGTGCTCGTCATTCCCCGCGCCGAAGCGTCGCCCTGGCGCGCGCTTCGTCCCGCGCTCGCCGCCGCGGCTGCGCTCGTCCTGTTTCCGTTCGGCACGATGGCCGAAAAGCACTGGCGCGGCGTCGAGCAGCGCTTCGCCGGCCGCATCGTGGCGGCGCGCGAGGGCCTCGAGCAGACCACGTTCTACCTCGCGCACGACTTTCTCGGCGAGCCGCTGTTCCTGCGCCTCGCCACCAACTCGTACTCCATGGCCTCCACGGCCATCGGCATACAGCGCTACATGAAGCTTTTCGCGTACCTCCCGGCCGCCCTCCATCCGAAGATCGAGCGCGCGCTGCTCATCTGCTTCGGCGTCGGCATGACGGCGAGCGCGCTCACCGACCTTCCCGACCTGCGCTCGCTCGAGGTCGTCGACGTGTCGAAGGACATCCTCGAGATGAGCAGCATCGTGCACCCCGACCCCGCGCGCCACCCGCTGCGCGACCCGCGCGTGCGCACGCGCGTCGAGGACGGCCGCTTCTTCCTGCAGGCCACGTCGGGGCGCTACGACCTCATCACCGGCGAGCCGCCGCCGCCGAAGATGGCGGGGGTCGCTTCGCTCTACACGCGCGAGTATTTCGAGCTCGTCAAGGACCACCTCAATCCCGCCGGGATCGCCACCTACTGGCTCCCCGCGTATCTCGTGCTCGAGGACGAGGCGCTCGCCATCATCCGCGCCTTCTGCGAAGCGTTCGAGGACTGCTCCCTCTGGTCTGGATTTCACCGCGACTGGATCCTCGTCGGCAGCCGCGGCGGCATCGCGCCCGTGACCCGCGAGCAGTTTTCGCGGCTCTGGAAGCTCGAGCGGACGGGGAGCGAGTTGCGGCGCCTCGGCGTCGACAGCCCGGCGGAGCTCGCCGCGCTCTTCATGGCCGACGCCGACGCGCTGCGCGAGCTGACCGCGGGTACCGCGCCGCTCGTCGACGACCACCCCCGCCGGATCGGCTCTGCGCTCCATTCCGAGCCGCCGCGGCACGCGCTGTGGCTCATGGACGCCGAGTCGGGTCGCCGTCGCCTCGAGACGAGCCCCTGGGCCGCGATCCTTCCTTCCGCGGTGCTGGCGGAAAGCCCGGAAGCGTTTCGCCGCCGCGCGATCCTCGACCGGACGCTTTTCCCCGAGCTGCGCGGCGCCGACTACAACTACTGGAGCGACATCGCCTTCGTCCTGCGCCGCACCGGGCTGGTCGAGCTTCCGCGCTGGCTCCTCGGCAGCGGCGCGCAGGCCGTCGCCATCGCCGCGCGGCGCGGCGCGTCCGACCCTGCCTTCGCCCCGGTTGCCGCCGAGCACCTCGCGATCGACGCGCTCGCGCATCGGCGCCCGCCTGCCGTGGTCGACAAGGCGGTGTTCGACGCCATGACGCCTCGCGCGCAGGCGGTCACCGCTTTTCATCACTGCCTGCTGGGCGATCAGGGACCGCAACTGATGGGCTGGATGCGCCAGCCCGACGCGGCGCTCTCCGCCTGGGCCGCGCGCGGGTGCGCGCCGCCGACCGCTGAGCGACCCTAGGGAGCTTGCTTTCCCATCAACGCACCAGCGCGGCCGCCACCGTCTGGTTCGTGGTCTCGTCGATCAGGATGAGCGCGCCGGTGCATCGCACGGCCTCGTAGGAATCGGCAAACAGCGGCGCCTGCAGCGAAAGGCGCACGTTGACGATGTCGTTCGCCATCACGTTGCCCTCCACCGCGCGTTCGCCGAGCGTGTCGATGTCGAGGCGGCTTTGCAGCTCGACCACCTTGCCGGCCACGCGGCGCGAGGCGAGCTGCACGAGGTAGCGCGCCGCCGGCCGCAGCGGCTCGGCGCCGAGCCAGATGAGCGCGGCCTCGAGCGAGCGCGCCTCGCGCGGCGGCTGCGCCGCGTCGGCGAGCAGGTCGCCGCGCGCGAGGTCGAGCTCGTCGGCGAGCACGAGCGACACCGAATCGCCGGCGACGGCGATCTCGCGCTCGGCGCCGTGGACCACGATGTGGCGCACCCGGGTCGTGCGGCCGCCGGGCAGGGCGACCACCGGCGCGCCCGCGAGGACGTGGCCGGACTCGATGCGTCCCATGTAGGCGCGCGCGTGGCCGCCGCGCGGCGGCGAGACGAGCTGCACCGGAAAGCGCAGCGGGCCGGCCGCGCCGCGGTCGGTCGAGGCGGGCACGCTCTCCAGCCGCTCGAGGAGCGTCGGCCCGCGGTACCAGTCGAGGCGCTCGCCGCGCTCGACCACCATGTCGCCGCGCAGCGCCGAGCCCGGAATGCACACCAGCGAATCGAAGCGCAGCGGCGCGGCGAAGGCTTCGAGCTCGGCGCGCACGCGCTCGTAGGCCGCGCGCGCGTAGCCGGCGAGATCGAGCTTGTTCACGAACACGATCGCGTGGCGGATTCCGAGCAGCCGCGCGATGACGAGGTGGCGGCGCGATTGCGGCAGCAGCGGCCTGGTGACGTCGAGCAGCAGCACCAGCGCGTCGGCGTTGCTCGCCCCCGTGGCCATGTTGCGCGTGTACTGCTCGTGGCCGGGCGAGTCGGCGATGATGAACTTGCGCACCGGCGTGGCGAAGTAGCGGTAGGCGACGTCGATGGTGATGCCCTGCTCGCGCTCGGCTTCGAGCCCGTCGGTGACGAGCGAGAGGTCGAGCTCGCCGGCGCCGCGGCGCAGCGACGCCCTCTCCACCGCGGCGACCTGGTCTTCCTGCAGCGCGCGCGCGTCGTAGAGCAGGCGCCCGATGAGGGTGCTCTTGCCGTCGTCGACGCTGCCGGCGGTGGCGAAGCGAAGAGGCTGCATCAGACTGGCAAAGCGCCTTTCATCAAAAATATCCCTCTTTCTTCCGCCGCTCCATGGACGCCTCGGAAGTCTGGTCGTCCATGCGCGTGGCGCCGCGCTCGGTCAGCTTCGCGCCGATTGTTTCCTCGAGAATCGCCTGGAGACTCGCGGCGCTGGATTCGACGGGGCAAGTGCAGCTGATGTCGCCCACGGTGCGGAAGCGCACCGATATCTCCTCCACGGTCTCGCCCGCGCGCGGCGGCGTAATCGGGGTCACCGGCACCAGCAGGCCGCGCCGGCGCACGACGGGTCGCTGGTGCGCAAAATAGATGGAGGGTACCTCCAGCTGCTCGCGCGCGATGTACTGCCAGACGTCGAGCTCGGTCCAGTTGCTGATGGGGAACACCCGCACGTGCTCGCCCGGGTGCACGCGCGCGTTGTAGAGGCTCCACAGCTCCGGGCGCTGGTTGCGCGGGTCCCACTGGCCAAACTCGTCGCGGAACGAGAATACCCGCTCCTTGGCGCGCGCCTTTTCCTCGTCGCGCCGCGCGCCGCCGATCGCCGCGTCGAATCCGAGCTCCGCGATCGCCTCGAGCAGCGTCACGGATTGCGCGGCGTTCCGGCTTTGGCCTTCAGAAGCGAGCCTTACAGAACCCCTCCTGATCGAGTCCTCGACCGAGCGCACCAGAAGGCGCTCGCCGAGCTCCGCGGCGCGGCGGTCGCGAAACGCGATCACCTCGGGGAAGTTGTGCCCGGTGTCGATGTGCAGCAGCGGGAACGGGAAGCGCCCGGGGCGGAACGCCTTCTCGGCGAGCCGCAGCAGGCAGAGGGAGTCCTTGCCGCCGGAGAAGAACAGCACCGGGTTCTGGCACTGGCCCGCGACCTCGCGCACGATGTAGATCGCCTCCGACTCGAGCCAGTCGAGGTGCGAGCGTTCAGCGAGCATCGGCCGGCTCCGCCACGTGCAGGCCGCACTCCTTTTTCGAGGCCGCCTCCCACCACCAGCGCCCGGCGCGCACGTCTTCGCCCGCGACCACGGGACGGGTGCAGGGCGCGCAGCCTATCGAGCGGTAGCCCTGGTCGTAGAGCGGGTTGTACGGCACTTCGAAGCGGCGCAGGTACGACCACACCTCTTCCTCGCTCCACGCGGCGAGCGGATTGAACTTCTCGAGACCGTGCACGTGGTCGTGCTCCCGCGCCGGCAATCCGGACCGCGCCGCGGAGTGCTCGCGGCGCAGCCCCGTGATCCAGGCGCGCCGCCCCGACAGCGCCCGGCGCAGCGGCCTCACCTTGCGGATCTCGCAACACCGCTGGCGGAGCTCCGCGTCGCGATAGAACGCGTCGCGGCCGTGATTCTTCACGTATTGAAGGACGGCGACCGGATCGGGGTGGCACACCTCGACCTCGAGGCCATAGCGGCCGCGGATGCGCTCTACGAGCGCGAGCGTATCGCCGTGAAGGCGGCCGGTATCGAGAACGAAGATTCCGATCGGCAGCCCCGCGCGCGCAACGGCGTCGGTCAGGACCATGTCTTCCGCCGACAGGCTGCTCGCCAGGACGGCGGGCGCGAAGTCGTGCGCGATGGAACGAAGCTCGCGCCCGAGCTCGGCTTCCTTGGTCGGGGCCTCGGCGGGAAATCCCATGGGGCACCGATGCTATAAAAAAGCTTTATAACTTCAAAGAATATTTTTTATATTCTTTATAACAAAACGCTTCGACGGGGAAGAATTTAAGAGAGAGCGCGACCGCAGCAGAAATGGTGACAGTCACCATTTTCTTGCTCGAGCGGAAACGCAATGGAGAAGGCCCGGCTAAGGGTTTGGAATCCCGCCGGGCCCAGGATCCGCAGCGCCGTGAGGCAGCCGGGACGCCGAACTGTACCGCGCGCGTTCGCGCGTCGCGAAGGTCGTACTCCACGGCACCGTGGGTCGAAAAGCAAAAAATGTAGCGGCCGAGCACAAAACCAAATGCGCGCCGCTCTACGGCCTCGCGTTCAGCACCGCGGACAGGTTCATGCGACCGATGCGCCGCGCGACGCTCCAAGTCGAACCGAGCGTCGCGGCGACGACGACGAGCACCGCGAGGCCGGCCGTATGCGCGCTGACTACCAGCGGCACGCGGTAGAGCTCCGTGTCGAGGCGCTGGACGATAACCCACGCGAGCGCCCACCCGAGCAGGCATCCCAGCGGCAGCGCGAGCGCCAGGAGAAGCGCCGTCTCGAGGGACAGGATGCGGCCGATCTCGGCCGCGCCGAACCCCAGCGCGCCGAGGGTGGCGAATTCGCGCTCGCGCTCGGCAAGCGTGATCCGGGCGCTGCTGTAGGCGACGCCGAACGCGGTCAGGCCGGCGAAGGCGACGAAGAACGAGACGATCAGGGTCAGCGTGCGCAGCATGGTGTCCCGGAAGGACGCCAGCACCGCCGAGGGCTCGCTGATTCCGGCGATCGCGCCGCTGTCCTTCAGGCTGCGCAGGAACTCGCCGCGCCGCCGCGGGTCCACGGCGAGATCCGCGCCGCTGATCGCGGGCTCGCCCCCCACGAGCGCGTTCAGCGCATCGAGGTCCATGTACGCGTCGAGGCCGATGTACTGCTCGACGATCCGCGCGACCGGCAGATCCGCCTGGACGCGCGACCCGATGGGCTGAAGCGTGACGCGGTCGCCGACGCCGACCTCCAGGAGCGACGCGAGCTTTCCCGCGAGCGCAAGTCCCTGCCGCGGCACCGGCACGGGCGCGAGGTCCGCGTCGAGAAGCGTGCGCAGCATCGCCGACTGCGAGAGTCCCGTGACGTTCACCGCGCGGGCGTGCCCTCCCGAACCCAGCTTGGCCGGCAGCACGCGCCAGCCCTCCGCTTTCAGCACGCCCGGCCAGCGCGCGAGTTCCCCGGCGGCAGAGGCCGGCAGCACCCTGGGAAACCTCACCTCGAAGTCGCCCGTCTCCGCGCGCGCGTGAAAGCCAAGCATGCGATCGAGCGCGTCGAAGCTGAAAAGCATGGCGATCTGCAGTGCCACGGCGAGCGCGAGCCCGGCGAGCGTGAGCGCGGCGCGAAGCGGATAGCGGCCGAAATGGCGCAGGACCATCCTGGTCGCGCCGCCCGCCGGGCCTCGACGCACCAGGCGATCGAGCCACACGCGCCGGTAGCCGGGCGGCACGGGCGCCGCGAGCGCGGCGGCGGGCGCGAGGCGCGAAACGGCGCGCACGCCGCGCGCGGCGCCGAGCGCCATCGCCGCGATCGACACGGCGCAGGCCGCGAGGATGCTCGGCAGGTCGTGCCGGAAGGACAGGCTCGGGAAATGGAAGAACTGCGCGTAAAGGCGGGTCAGCCCGTGGCCGAGGAGCGTGCCGGCTGCCAGCCCCGCCGCGATCCCCAGCACGCCCAGGAAGAGCGCAAGCTCGAGGTAGTGCCATGCGATCCGCGCGTCGCCGATCCCGAGCGCCTTCAGCACGCCGATGTGCTGGCGCTGCGTGTCGACCAGCCGGACAAGCGCGCCGTGAACCAGGAACGCCGCGACGAGGAGGAAGATCGCGGGAGCGATTCGCCCGACGCCGGCGATCTGGTGGAACATCGCCGAGAGAAAGGCATGCGACCGCTGGCGTTCCCGGCCGTGCGCTTCGGCGGCCCCGTAGGGCTCGAGCGCGGCCTCGACCTGCCGCGCCACGCCTTCCACCGAGGCCGATCCGTTCACGCGCAGCGCGAGGTCGTTGAACTCGCCGCTCGCGCCCAGCGCGGCTTCGAGCACGCGCCGGCCCGTCCACAGGATCGCGAAGCGGCGCGCGTCGGGCGACAGCATCCCGGGTCCGAGCGCATAGACGTATTCGGGCGAGAGCGCCACGCCCACGATCGCCATTTCGCGGCTGCGGCCACCGAGCAGCAGCTCCAGCCGATCGCCGGGTGCGAGGCCGTGCGCCTCGGCGAAGCTCTCGTTCACGACTACCTCGGGCGCATCGGCGCGGACGAATCGCCCGCGGCGCAGGACGATCGCGTTGACTTCGGGCTCGCCGCGCTCGGGCCAGGAGATCGCCCGTGCGGCGATCGGCCCTTCGGTGTCCGGAACGGCGACGGCCGCATCGGCGACGAGCCGGGTGTCCACGCCGGCGACGCCCGGCAGCCGCCGGATGGCCTCGCCGGCGGCCTCGGGCGCGAGCTGCAGCGAAACGAAGACATCGGCGAAGCGGCAGCGCTCGTAGTACTGCGCGCGCGCATCGTCGAGCGAGCGCAGCACCCCGAAGGACATGACGGCCGTCGCCACCGCGCAGGCGGCGACCAGCACGATCGCCACCGCCTGGCCGGCAAGCTGCCGCAGGTCGCGCAGCAGCTTGCGTTGGAGAATCGGCAGCACGCGCACCCGCTACCAGGAGAGGTCCGCCGCATTGCGGCGCGGCGCGTTGCGCCGGGCTTCTGCAATCCTTCCGTCGGCGAGGCACAGCACCCGGTCGGCCATGGCCGCGAGCGCGACGTTGTGCGTGACGAGCACGGTCGCCGCGCCCAGCTCGAGGCTGCAGCGCTCGATCACCTCGAGGACCTGCACGCCCGCCTGGCGCTCGACCGCGCCCGTCGGCTCGTCGCACAGCAGGAGCTCGGGCCGCTTCGCGATCGCGCGCGCGACCGCGGCGCGCTGCTGCTCGCCGCCGGAGAGCTGCCCCGGAAAGTGGTCCATCCGCGCGCTCAGGCCCACGAGCCCGAGCGCGTCGGCGGCGGCGATCGGGCGCTCGGCGCCGTCGCACGCGAGCTCGACGTTCTCCCGCGCGGTCAGGCTGGGGATCAGGTTGTAGGCCTGGAACACGAAGCCGACGTGGCGGCGCCGATAGCGCGCGAGCGCGCGATCGTCGAAGCGCGACAGTTCTTCGCCGCGGAACCGGATCTCGCCGGCGTCGGGTCGGTCGAGGCCGCCGAGCAGGTTGAGCAGCGTCGACTTGCCGCTGCCCGAGGGGCCGAGGAGCGCGACGATCTCGCCCGAGCACAAGTCCAGGTCGACGCCGCGCAAGGCGCGGACCTCGTCGGACCCGGTCCGGTAGACGCGCTCCAGCGCGCGGACCGAGTGCGTCTTGTCCCCGCGCATCAAGTGAGGCGGTAGAGCGGCACGGCCACGAACCAGACGATGTAGAGAAGCGCGAGGGCCATCAGGCCGTCGATTCTCCCGCCGGGCCGGGCGCTTCTCAAATGACGCTCGAGAAGCCAGGTGAGCGCGAGCGCGTGCGGCACGACGGCGAGGCCGATGCCGTCGAAGGAAGACTCCGCCACGTCGCGCTGCGCCCAGACCAGCGCCGTGACCGCTGCCAGGATCGCCGCCGCCTGCGCGATCCGGACCGCCGCGCGCGGTCCCACCACCACGGCGAGCGAGCGCTTTCCCGCCGCCAGGTCCGCCGCGTAATCCGGTATTCCGGACAGGATGATCGCCGGAAGCACCGCGAGAAAGAGCGGCGCGCTGACGAGCCCGGGAAACGACGCGTTCCAGGCGCCGCCCTGAAACAGGAATCCGCACAGGATGATGACGGTGCTGTGGGTCAGGGCGACGTCGACCTCGCCGAGCCCGCGCCAGCAGAGCTTCAACGGCGGCGTCGTGTAGCCGACGGCGAGGATGGCGATCAGGCCGAGCACGATCAGCCCCGGCGCGGGCACCATCGCGGCGAGCGCGAGGAAGGCGGCGACGAACCCGCCCATCGCCCACGCGATGCCCGATCTCATGCGCGCCGGGGTGATGCGGCCGTCGACCAGCACGCGCGATCCGCCCGTGAACGGGCCGAAGTTCCGGTTGCGGCGGTCGCTTTCGATATCGAAGTAGTCGTTGGTGAACACGGTGATCACTTCGAGCAGAAAGAGGCTGACGAGGCCCAGCCAGAACGCCGCGGCGTCAAAGGTTCCGGTCGCCTGCACGGCGCCGGCGGCGCCGATCGCGTACGCACCCCAGGCCATCGGATGGAACTGGAGCCGCATCGCGGCAACCCAGGCGCCGAGCGCCCTGCGCCGGCGTTCCGCGGCAGTGAGCACGCCGTCGCGCAAACGCAGGCCATGCGCGCGGGCCTCCTGGAGCCAGCGCGCCCGCGCGGCGGCATCCGAGTCCTTCACCACGCCGAAGATCGTCGTGCGCACCGGCTCGATGCCGCAAAAACCGAGCGTGGCGCGGGCGAGGCTGTTCAGACCCGGCGCCTTGTAGATCCAGCGATACACCCACTTCGGCGTATCCATCGTGGTGAGGAGATGCGCCGATCTTCCGGTCAGGAGCTTGTCCCAGCCGGACCCCTCCGCGTGCTCTTCGAACGCAAAGCCCGGCAGCAGCACCCGGTCGAGAAAGCCCTTCATCAGCGCGGGCATCGTGCCCCACCAGGTCGGAAACACGAACACGAGGTGGTCGGCCCAGCGGACCAGATCGACGGCCTGGCGGATGGCGGGCTCGAGCAGCTGGTTGCGCGGCGAGCCGGCGATCACGTCGCGATTGAACTCCAGGTCGCAAAGATCCAGCCGCCGCAGGTCGACTCCGGCCTGCCGCGCGCCGGCCGCGAACGCTTCCGCGAGCGCCCCGCACAGGCTGGCCTTGCGCGGGTGGCCCAGCACGAGCAGCACCTTCAGGCGGGGCGTCACCATGGGGCTAGCCACAATAAGGAAAACGCGCCGGCGTATCCGTTAATCCCGCCTTGCTGAGGTTGCAAGCTAGGGACGCGCGCCGGCGGCCTCGAGCAGGGCGGCGAGCTGCGCATGGCCGCGCTGCCGCGCATGGTGGAGCGGCGTGCGTCCTTCGTGGTCGGCGATGTTGACATCGGCGCCGTGGCGGATGAGCGAGGCGACGATCCGCTGGTGCCTCGGCCCGCCGTCGGAAAGCACGATCGCCTCGAGCAGCGCTGTCCATCCCAGCCGGTTCACGTGGTTGACCTCGACCTTGGTGTTGGCCAGCAGCCAGTCCACCACCTCCACGTGACCGCGCTCCGCGGCCGGAATCAGCGCGGTGCCGCCATAGCGGTTGGTGAGGCGCGGGTCGGCGCCGGCCGCGGCGGCGAGCTTGAGGATGTCCAGCATGCCTTCGGCGCCGGCATAGAGAAATGGATTGTTCAGCATCCCGTCGCGCGCGTTGACGTCCGCGCCCGCGCGGATGAGCGCTTCGACCGCGGCTGCGTGGCGGGCGTAGGTCGCCGCCATGACCGGCGTGCGGCCCTGCGCGTCGCGGGCATTGACGTCGGCGCCCTTTTTCAGGAGCGCCGCAATCCGCGCGAGGTCGCCCTTCCCCGCGGCAACGATGAGGTCCTGGTCCATGGTGTCCGCGCGCGCTGCGAACGCGCACAGCGCGAGCAGCGCGGCCGAAAGCGCTCGAGCGGTTGCCAAGATGCGGCCGATTCTAGCGTCCCCGGGCCCCGCCGGAGAGGAACGCAGATTGCTACTCCTCTTGCGTAAAGATCCAACCAAGGAGGCTAGCAATGAGCAAGTTCTTGATTCTTCCTTTATCCGTCGTCGCAGTGGCCTTGCTGGGCGCGTGCGCGCACAGGGAACCCGCGCCCATAGTAGTCGTCCCACCCTCGCCTGCACCTTCTACTAACGTCGTCACGTCGCCCGGGTCGACCTCGGCGGCTCCCGCGCAGTCCGTGCCGGTGGCTTCGGCCGCCGCCCAGTTGCGGCCGGGCTTCGGCAAGATCGAGAGCATGTCCCCGGTGGCAGCGACCGCCTCGAGCGGCAGCTCGGCGCCCTCGGCGATGAACCGCCTCAACGTCCGGATGGACGACGGCACCTCGCAGCTCCTCGATACTCCGTCCGCCGGTCTTCAGGTCGGCGACCGGGTCGAGCTGACCCGCGAGGGCTACATCCGCCGCATCCCGCAGCCCTGACCGCGTTGCTTCGCCCCGCCCCGCGAGGGGCGGGTGCTAGCCGGAATCGCCCGCGAAGAATCGCCTGCTGATCCGCATGAGCGCTTCGGAAACTTCGATTCGCTGCTGAACCGCGGCGCGCAGGCCCTCTGCGCGCGCCCGCGCGTTCTCGGAGGCCCGCAAGAGATCGTCGACGCGCCGCTGCCGGGTGCGGCTCGCGTCGCGGTCAATGTCCGGATTCATATTGCCCGCCGAGAATCGCCTGCGCAGTCGCGGCAAGCAGCCGGGAGCGGCTTCCCAGGAGCTTCGCCCGGTTGACCAGCTCGCGTGAGCGAAACCGCACCCGCCTGCTGTGAATCACGCCCGCTTTTGCCGGATTGCCAAGCATCGCTGCGACACACGCGACATCGTCGGCGTTGACGGCCAACTGCCGCTTCGTCGGCCGGCCGTCCAGGAACAGCAATTCCAGGTCTTCGCCCAGAAGGCTGTTTTCGAGCTCGCGCCGCAACAGCGCGCGCGGGAGCCTGCCAGGATTCGCGAAGTACTCGTACACGGGAACCGTGGACACGATGAAGGCGCCGATGGCATGGCGCGATCGGTGATTGCCACGAAGCGCGCGCTCGACCGACTCCACCGCAATCGAGAGCGGCAGCAAGGAGTGCGCAAGTCCCGCGCTCTCGCCTAGCATGATGGAACTATGTGCCCCCCTCTGGGGCATTGCAAGCGCATAACGTAGTCCATTCAACTACACTGCAAATCACCGTTTGCCCGACGCGAGCTGCCGCAGCCGCAGCGTAAGATCGGGCGTTTACTCAATGGCAGGGTTGTCCATAACATGCCAAGACGCGAGCTGGACGAAGCTCTCACTCTTTACGCTGCGCTGATGCATACCGTGGTGGCGGCGCCGGGCGGGCGCAACGACCCGCAGACGCTCGAGCACGTCACGAACCTGTGCAAGCGCGCCGTCGAGGCGGTGAACGACCTTGAGGCGCGGGTCATGATCCGCACCATCGAGCACACCGCAAGGCTGCTCTTCTATTCCGACGGCCACGTGGGCATGGAAGCGGGACCGCTGCGCGGCGTCGACGCGCTGAAGTTCCAGATCTTCAACGCGCTCTCCAATTTGCGCGGCCGCCTGCAGCACCTCCAGGCGAGGCCGCCGTCGAAGCCCGAGCTTCCGGCGCTCGAAGCGCGCAAGGACCTGCGCATCCTGGTGGTGGAGGACGACCACGACTCGGCCCAGAGCCTGCGCAGGCTGCTCGAGCTCTGCGGATACAAGGTCACGCTCGCGTACAGCGGTCGCGAAGGGCTGGAGGCGGCGCAAAGGACGCGCCCCGACATCGTGCTCTGCGACATCGGCTTGCCCGATACCGACGGCTACGAGCTCGCCGCGGCGCTCCGGACCGACCCGGCGACGTCCCAGGCCAGGCTGATCGCGGTGACCGCGTACGGCGGCGAGCAGGACAAGCGCCGCTCCAAAGAAGCCGGCTTCCATCTGCATCTCGTCAAGCCGGTGAAGCCGGAGAACCTGCTCCAGGAGCTCGACCGGCCGGCGAAGAAGCTCGCCTAGCCTCGCGGGGCCGTGTCGGTCTCTTCGACCGGCACGTCGACGCGCAACACGGCGCCGTCACGAAGGAGCTCCATCTGCACCCTCCGGCCCGGCGGGCTCTCCAGCATCAGGCGGTAGAACTGGCGCGTATTGACCACCGCTACCCCGTCGTAGCTTCGCACCACGTCGCCCACGCGCATGCCCGCTTGTTGCGCGGGGCCGTCCGCGGCCACGGCCGCAACGACGACGCCTGCGGAAGCGGGCGCGACGAACACGCCGATCGTGCCCGGAACAACGCTGTCGCGAGCGGCTTGCGGCTCCTGCGCCGTTGCCGGCGGGTCACCGCCTGCGCACGCGGCGGTCAGCGCGCAAGCGAGCACCGTGCGGCACCAGAGATCGATCAGGCCCTTCACCGGCCGGACTGGCGACCCACCTCGGACGACAGCACGACCGGACTTTCGTAGGCGCGGTCCGGAAGGCAAAGCAGCGCGTGGAGGACATGCGGGTCCGCGCCGAGCTCGCGCGCCCGGTCGACGATTTGCGGCTTGAGCGCGGGGTAACGCAGGCCGCTCAGGTATTTCTGGATCCTGAACGCCATGACGCCCCGCGAAGAGGGCTTGCTGCTTGCAAGTGCGCGCATCTCTGCCTCCAAAAGCAAGGAAGATCTTGATGCGTTTCATCGTAGAAAGGGTAGCTGACTGATGACTTAAACCCTCCTCTTCCCTTAAGCGCCCTTTAAGGTTCGGCCCGGCTCACGCCCGCGTCGACTGCCGCACCGCTTCGCGATCGAGCCCGACGTTCACCCTGCGCCACGGCCAGTCGATGCTCCTGACCGACGCGGGCGCGAGCAGCACGCGCGAGCCGAACCAGCGGCCGGTGTCGACCACCAGGCGCTCGACCGACCAGGTGGCGTCGTCGAACACGAAGTCCCTGAGGTGGCCGGCCGGCCCGTCGAGCGCCTGGACCTGGTAGCCGATGACGAGCTCGCTGCTGCGCAGGTGCGGGTCGGCCGCGGCGCGGCGCTGCCGTGTCAGGTCGAACTGCATGGCTACCGGCAGGTCCGTTCTAACGTCCGGGCTGCGTTCGACCTCGTGGCGCGTGAGGCGCAGTCGAATCAGCCTGTCGGACGGCTGGCCCTGCACCACCGCGCCCGGTGCGATCAGCACCCGGTGCTCGGGCATCACGTGCCCGGTGTCCACCACGAGGTAGCGCACGCTCCAGCGCTCGTCGTCGAAGTAAACGTCGACGACCAGCCCCATGTCGCCGTCGCGGGCGAGGATCACGTCCCCGCGCAAGGCCGTCACGCTGCGCAGCATTTCCGTGGCTTCCCGTGCTTCATCCCGGACATGAGGCAAGCTGCATTCCTGACGCCGGCACGGCGCTTGCGCGACAGCATTCGGAAAGGTATGGCTCGGCCACTCCTCGCAGGACAGAAAGCGCTGGTCACCGGGGCAAGTTCCGGCATCGGTCTCGCTACGGCCCTCGCTCTAGGCAAGGCGGGCGCCGACGTCGTCCTGAACTACATAGCGCGGCAGGACCAGGCCGAGGCGGCCGCGGCGGAGATTCGCCGGTCCGGCGCCAAGGCGCTTTTGCATCGCGCCGACATCTCGAGCGAGGACGAGGTGCGGGCGATGTTCCGGCGCGCGCTCGACGAGCTCGGCACCCTCGACATCCTCGTCAACAACGCGGGTATCCAGCGCGGCGCGCGGTTCCATGAGATGACCCTCGCGGACTGGAGCGCGGTCATGGCGGTGAACCTGACCGGCCAGTTCCTCTGCGCCCGCGAGGCGGTGCGCGAATTCAGGCGCCGCGGCGTGGTTCCGGCCGTTTCCCACGCCGCCGGCAAGATCGTCTGCATCAGCTCGGTGCACGAGGTGATTCCGTGGGCCGGCCACGCGGCCTACGCCGCGTCGAAGGGCGGCGTGCGCCTGATGATGAAGAGCCTGGCGCAGGAGGTGGCGCCGGAGCGCATCCGCGTGAACAGCATCGCGCCCGGCGCGATCCGCACGCCCATCAACACCCCCGCCTGGGAAACGCCGCAGGCCTACTCGAAGCTGATGGAGCTGGTTCCCTACCGCCGCATCGGCGAGCCCGAGGACATCGCGCGCGCCGCGGTATGGCTCGCGTCGGATGAGTCGGACTACGTGGTCGGCGCGACGCTGTTCGTCGACGGCGGCATGACCCTTTATCCCGGCTTCGCCGAGGGCGGCTAGGCACGCACGAGGAAGCCGGCCGCGAACTCGGCGGCGCGGAGCGGCTGGCTGAAGAGGAAGCCCTGGCACTCGTCGCAGCCTCGCTTGCGCAGGTATTCGAGCTGCGTCTCGCTCTCGACGCCTTCGGCGACGACCGTCAGCCCCAGGCCATGGGCCATGGCGATGATGATGTCCACCAGCACCGCGTCGCCTCCTTCGGCGCTGATGCCCGAAAGGAACGACCGGTCGATCTTGATCTCGTCCAGCGGCAGCTTCTGCAGATAGCTCAACGACGAATAGCCGGTGCCGAAGTCGTCGAGCGAGAGCTTCATGCCCAGCGCCTTCAGCTCCCGCAGCAGCGTGATCGCCTTGTGCGGATCGGCCATCACCGAGCTCTCGGTGACTTCCAGGCGCAGGTATTCCGCCTGCCCGGTCACGCCGATCGCCTGCTGCACGATCGCGGGCAGCTGCGGCTGGAACTGCCGCGGCGACAGGTTGACCGAGATCGGCACCCGCTTCAGCCCGGCCGCATCCCATTCGAGGAGCTGGCGGCAGGCTGCATGCAGCGCCCACTCCCCGAGGGAGGCGATCAGCCCGGACTCCTCGGCCACGGATACGAATTCGCTCGGCGGAACGATCCCGCGCTGCGGATGGCGCCAGCGAAGCAGCGCTTCGGCGCCGCAGATCGTGCGGGTCTCGACGCGCAGCTTCGGCTGGTAGAAGAGCTCGAGCTCGCCGCGCTCGATCGCCTTGCGCAGCTGGCTTTCGATGCTCAGGCGAGCCGCGGCCTTGTCGTTGAACTCCTTGGAATAGAAGCGATAGCCGTTGCCCCCGGCGTGCTTGGCCTGGCGCAGCGCCGCCTCGGCGTTCCTGACTACCTCGTCGATCGCGACGCCGTCGGCCGGGAACAGCGCGACGCCCGCGCTCGCCGTGAGATGCAGCTCCTTCGCGTCGACCTGGTAGGGACCGGCGAGCGCTTGCAGGACGGACTCCACCACGCGCGAGGCCTGCTCGACGTTGGAAACGCTGGGCAGCAGCACCGAGAATTCGTCGCCGCCGAAGCGGGCGCCCAGAGCTTGCTGCAGCGTCGCCTCGTCGGCACGGATGAAGCTGTGCATGGCGCGCCGGATGCGCCTGCCGGCTTCCTTGATCACCTGGTCGCCGGTCGCGGGTCCGAGCGCCTCGTTGATCTGCTTGAAGCGATCCAGGTCGAATTCCAGCACCGCGCCCATGCGGCCCTCGGCGTACGCCTCGCGCACCGCCCGGTCCAGCTCGCTCATGAAGCGGTAGCGGTTGGCGAGGCCCGTCACGCGGTCGTAGTAGGCGAGGTAGTCCTGGTAGGCCTTCGCCGCCAGCGTGTTGCGCAGCCTCAGCACGAGCTCGCTTTCGTCGACCGGCTTGCCCAGGAAATCGTTCGCCCCCAGAGCGAGGGCCTTGAGCTTGGTCTCGGGATCGTTGACCCCCGTCAGCACGATCACGGGGATGTGCTGTAGCGAAGGGTCGGCACGCATCGCCTGCATGATCTGCAGGCCGCTCATCCCCGGCATGTTGATGTCGAGCAGCACCAGCTGCGGGCGCTCGCGCAGCATCAGCTCCAGCGCCCTGCGCGGGTCCGTGGTGGAGATGAAGCGCTTGTAGCCCGCGCTGTCCAGATAGGCCTGGATGAGGTCGATCACCACCTCTTCGTCGTCGACCATCATCACCAGCGCCTCCCCCGCCATGGCGACCGCGAGGTTCTGGGTCTGGGAGAGGGCCATCTTCGGTTCAACGGGCTGGTTCATATTCAGTCCTTTCCTGTCACGGCGCCGCTCAAGCGGCGGCCGTTTCGTCCTCCGGTGCGACCACGCGCTCGGCGAGCGAGCGCGCCTCCGCGAAAAGGCGCGCCGCCTGATCCAGGTCGCCGCCCTTCGCCGCCTGCTCCAGCTGCAACGCAGGCTGGACAAAGACGTCGTACCCCATGCTGCCGGCCGAGCCCTTGAGCCAGTGCGCGAACGCGGCGATCGCCGCCGCGTCGCGCGAGTGAATTGCCGCCTCGCCCTCCGCGAAGCGCTCCGGCAGCCTGGCGACGAACTTGCGCAGCGTGGCTTTGAGGCGCTGCTCGCCTGCGAGCCGCGACCTGACCGGCCCGCGCAACACGGCAAGCGTCGTCTGCGACACGGCCGTTTGTGCGGCGGCCGGCACCGGGCCCTCGCCCTCGAGGCGCTCGCCGCCGAGGAGCCGCGCCATGGTGCGCACCAGCGCGTCGATGTCGAGCGGCTTGGTCATGTACACGTCGCAGCCCGACGCCAGGACCTGCTGTTCCGAGCCCGCCATCGCGTTCGCGGTCAGTGCCACGATCGGCGTGGTCACGCCCTTCGCGCGGAGCTCGCGCGCCGCGCCGTAACCGTCCAGCACCGGCATCTGCATGTCCATGAGCACGACGTCGTACCCGCCCTTCAGCACCATGTCCACCGCCATGCGGCCGTTCTCGGCCTGCTCGACCCAAAGGCCGTGCTCCGAGAGCACGAGCGTGACGAGCTCGCGGTTCTCGGCGCCGTCGTCCGCCACCAGGACCCGCGCCGCCGGCAACCTCCAGCGCTCCCTCGAGGAGGGCGCCTGCGCCTGCTGCTCGAAAATCTGGTCGGGCCGCAGCATCGGCACGCCCTCCAGGGAACCGGTCTCGAACGTCACGGTAAAGGTGCTGCCCTTGCCGGGCTCGCTCGCCACGGTGACGTCGCCGCCCAGCGCGCGCGCCAGATTGCGGCTGATGGCGAGGCCGAGGCCGGTGCCGCCGTAGCGGCGCGCGATCGAGCTGTCGGCCTGCACGAACGCCTCGAACAGCGCGCCGACCCTCTCCGGCGCGATGCCGATGCCGCTGTCGACGATGTCGATCGCGTAGCAGCGGGGCTCGGCGTCCACCCGCCGTGCGACGACCCGCACGCCGCCCTTCTCCGTGAACTTGATGGCGTTGCCGATGAGGTTGAGCAGGATCTGGCGCAGCCGCCCCGGGTCCGACAGCACGCTCTGCGGCAGCGGCCCCGCGGCGGAAAAGGCGAGCTCGATCCCCTTCTCGCGCGCCTTGGTCTCGAGCTCGAGCAGCGCCTGGCTCACGATCGCGTGCGGCGCGCACGCGATGCGCTCCACCTCGAGCCGGCCGGCCTCGACCTTGGATAGATCGAGGATGTCGTTGATGAGCTCGAGCAGGTGCCGGCCGCTCGCATGGATGGTGTTCAGGTACTTCGTCGACTCGCGCTCGCTCTTGCCGAAACCGCGGCGCAGGAGCTCGGTGAAGCCGAGGATCGCGTTCATCGGCGTGCGGATCTCGTGGCTCATGTTGGCGAGGAACTCGCTCTTCGCCCGGTTGGCCGCCTCCGCCTCGTCGCGCGCCATCTTGAGCTCGACTTCCTTCTTCTCGAGCTCGGTGATGTCCTCGAGGCTGACCAGCACGCCGCCCGGCTTTGCGCCGGCGCCGAGGACGGGCGAGCAGTTGACGAGGAAGGTGCGGACCGCGCCGGACGCCGACCGCAGGCGCGCCAGCGCATTGCGCTGCACGCGGCCCTCCTCCAGCGCCGCGCGCCACGGCAGCTCCGCGCCGCTGGCCGGAGTGGACTGCATGGAGAGCCAGCCGATGCTGCGCGCATCGGTCCCCGTGAGCGCCTCGGCCGGCCGGCCCAGGATCTGCGCGATCGCCTGGTTGGCGAGCACGACGTGCTGATTGCGGTCCAGCACGAGCAGGCCTTCGGTCAGGGTGTCGAGCGCCGCGCGTACCCGGCCCGGAATGGCGCGCGAGGGATCGAGGTGCCGCAGCACGCGCCGCAGGTAGAGGTCGAACGCGACGAGGCAGAGCAGGAAAAGGAACATGCCCAGGGCGAAGCCGGGAAACTCGAGCACCCCCTGCCAGCCGTGCGCGACCATCGGCCGGAAGCGCATTTCGAGCTGCCCCCAGCGGTGCTGTCCGTTCCAGAGCGGGACCTGGATCTGGCTGTCGTTCGCCGAGCCCGCCTCGAGCGGCACCCAGTCGGAATGCTCGCCCGCCGCCGCGACCAGGTCGCCGCGCGCGTCGCGCACCGCCACCGAGAGCAGCTCGGCGTTGCGCTCGACGAGAAAACGCAGCACCGACTCGAGGCGCCGGCGCTCGTTTGCCGTGATGAGCGCCGTGCTCGTAACGGCGACGCTCTCGGCGAGCGCGACGCGCCCCTGGCGCACCGCGCCGAGCCGATCGGGCAGCAGCCCGGCGAACACGGCAACCAGCAGCGCAGTGGTCACGATCGAGGCGAGCCCGAGCGCGATATGGGTACGTGCGGGGAGCGAGATCACGATCTCTCCGGTGGCGCGGGGAACGGCGGGTTCGCTTCCGCGAACGACACGAACGCGTCCTGGTCCTCGTCGGCATCCTCTTCCTCGTCGACGCGCGAGAGCACCGGCAGCGGGTCGATCAGGCGCCACGCGGGCAGGCTGGACAAGAGGCTCGCGAGCAACGCGCCGCCGCGCAACAGCCAGAGCACGTAGCCGACGGTGAGGCCGAAGCTGCCCACGGCGATCGAGCCCGATACCCAATGGTGCAGGTCGGCCTGCTCGCCCAGCTCGTCGCGCACGCGATCGAGATCGGCCCCCAGCCCGGCCGCTCTGGAGCTGCTGCCGCCCGCGCGGTCGCTAACCGGCATCGAGCCGAACAATTGGAACTCGAACTGCTTCTCATCCGAGACCGCTGCGTTGCCTGGCGATCCGAAAGCCGGTGCGGCGGTCAGGGTGGCACCCGTGAGCCGCTGCGCGGTCGCGAACACGGACGCGACAGGCTGTGCCGCGACCGTCTGGAAACGGAACCCTTCATCCACATCGACGCGGGTTCCCAGCACGTCGTTGGACGCGAGTAGCAGCCGCGCGCTCGCCGCGGCGGGCGGCGTGTCGGCGGTCAAGACTTGCGTGCCCTTGCTGGTCGCGGCCGGCGCGACCGGCGGCGAGGGCTGAGACTGTACCGGGGCGGGCGGCGCGGCCACTGGCACCGGACCGACCACCGGCCCGACCGAGGCGGCCGAAATCACGTTGATCGTCATGGTCCGCGCGAAGGCATCGGTATCCGCGCCGCCGTTCGCTGTCCCGCCGCTGTCCTGCACGCGGAACGTAAAGCTGGCATAAGGCATGCCGCTCGCCCCCACAGTGGGCGTGTACCGGACCAGCCCCGCGGCAATGTCGGCGGCGGACACTGCCTGGCCGGCCGCAACCGGCGCACCGTTGTCGGTGATCAGGCCGCCCGGCGGCACGGCGGCAATCACGACGCCGGCGAACGCATTGCCGTCGCTGTCGCTGAAGCCGAAATCGGCGGCCGCGAAAGCGTAGCTTCCGTCCTGCTGCATGACGATGGCGTTATTCGTCCCGCTGGGCGCATCGTTCACCGCCGCGACGTTCACGGTCATGGTGCGCGCGATCGGGTCGAGGTCCGCCCCGCCCGCCGCCGTGCCGCCGTCGTCCTGCACCTGGAACGCGAAGCTCGCGTAGCCGGCGCCGCTGGCGTTCGCGGCGGGCGTGAAGCGCACCAGGCCGGCTGCGATGTTCGCCGCCGAGACGCTCTGTCCAGCGGTCACGCCGGCGCCGTTGTCGGTCAGTGTTCCGGACGCAGGCACCGCGGCGATCCTGACTGCAGTGAAGGCGTTGCCGTCCACATCGCTGAACCCGAAGTCCGCTGCCGAAAACACGTAGGCGCCGTCCTCGAGCACCGTTACGGTGTTGCTCGCACCGGAGGGCGCGTCGTTCACCGCTGCCACGCTGACGGTCATCGTGCGCGCGATGGGGTCGAGGTCTGCCCCGCCGTTCGCCGTGCCCCCGTCGTCCTGCACCTGGAAGGTAAAGCTGGCGTAGCCGGTGCCGTTGGCGTTGGCTGCGGGCGTGAAGCGCAGCAGGCCTGCGCCGATGTCCGCCGCCGACACCAATTGTCCTGAAGATACGGCAACGCCATTGTTCGTCAGCGTTCCCGCCGCGGGCAGCGCGCTGATCTTGACGGCGAGGAGCCCGTTGCCATCGGTGTCGCTGAAGCCGAAATCGCTCGCGGCGAACACGTAGGTCGTGTCCTCCTGGGTCGCCACGGTGTTATTTGCGCCCGCCGGTGCGTCGTTTACCGCCGTGA
>DASXAO010000046.1:0-12575 GCA_036406675.1 Burkholderiales bacterium | reverse complement strand
CCGCGCGGCATTCCGGTGCTCGGCGTGTCGACGCTCGAGGCGCTGGCGGAGGAATCCGGCGCCGCGCGCGTCCTCGCCTGCATCGATGCGCGGATGCGCGAAGTGTATTATGCGGCGCTGCAACGCGATGACCGCGCAACGCGTCGCGGCTGGCAGGAAGTCGTCGCCGCCCGATGCGCCGCTCCGGGCGCGCTCGAGCTGCCGGCCGGAGACTGGATCGGCGCCGGTAACGGCTTCGCGGCATACGGAAACCTGGGACTGAAGAAAGTGCTGCCGGAAGTGCATCCTACCGCCATGGCCGTGGCGCGCCTTGCGGCGCCGCGCTTCGCCGCTGGCGAGGGCGTCGATGCCGCGCTCGCCGCTCCGGTCTACGTTCGAGACAAGGTGGCCCTCACCAAGGCGGAGCGGATCGAAAAATGAGCGCGGTACTCAAGGACGCGCCCCGCCTGCTGGTGATGAGCCAGGGCGATCTCGACGAGGTGCTCGAGATCGAGAACGCCATCTACACGCACCCGTGGACGCGCGGCAACTTCAGCGACTCGCTGCGCGCGGCCTACGATTGCCGCACCTGGCGCCTCGATGGCGAGCTCGTCGGCTACTTCATCCTGATGGTGGCGGTGGGCGAGGCGCACCTGCTCAACCTGTCGATCGCGGCGCGCTACCAGCGCAGCGGCCACGGCAGCGCCCTGCTGCGCGAGGCGCTCGAGCTCGCGCGCCGGCGCGGCGCGAGGAGCCTGTTCCTGGAAGTGCGGCCGAGCAACGCCGCCGCCCAGGCGCTGTACGCGCGCTTCGGCTTCCGGCGCGTTGGCGTGCGGCGCGACTACTATCCGGCGCGCTTCGGGCGCGAGGACGCGCTCGTGTACATGGTCGAGCTCTGATGGGACGGCGCGATGCGATCCTCGCCGAGATGGGGCTCGCGCCCATCTGGCGCCTTAGGAAGGTGGAAGTAGAAGGCCAGCCGGTGGCTGTCGAGGTGGAAGCCAAGGCTTCGGCCCCTTCGACCGATCTTGCGAAGTCCTGGGTCGAGCTCAAGCAGCTGGTGTCGGGCTGCGTGAAGTGCAGCCTCCACAAGACGCGCACGCAGACCGTGTTCGGCGTCGGCGACCCGAGCGCGCAGTGGATGCTGATCGGCGAGGCGCCGGGTGCCGAGGAGGACCGCCTCGGCGATCCGTTCGTCGGCCAGGCCGGGCGGCTGCTCGACAACATGCTCGCCGCGATCGGCCTCGACCGCAGCCAAAAGGTCTACATCGCCAACGTGCTCAAGTGCCGGCCGCCGGGCAACCGCAACCCCGAGCCCGAGGAGGTGGCGAAGTGCTCGCCGCACCTCCTGCGCCAGATCGAGCTGGTGAACCCCAGGCTCATCGTCGCGATGGGCCGCTTCGCGGCGCAGACGTTGCTCGAGACCGACGCCAGCATCGCGAGCCTGCGCGGCCGCGTGCACCGCTACGCCGGCCGCCCCTGCATCGTCACCTACCACCCGGCCTACCTGCTGCGCAATCTCCCCGACAAGGCGAAGGCCTGGGCGGACCTGGTGTTCGCCCAAAAAACGATGGCCGCCCTGTAAAAATAGGGACTGTCCCTATTTTTGCTTCTGGTGGGGGTCTTCGGCGCGGGCGAACGCGAGCAGGCGTTCCACGTCGGCGCGGTGGGTCCTGCGGTTGTAGAGGAACCAGAACTGGACCAGCCCCATGGTTCCCGCGACGAAGAGCCCGAAGGTGGTGATCACGAAGTAGATCGAATAGCCCTGGGAGAGGAGCAGCGAGTAGAGCGCGATCATCACCAGGATGGAGGTGTTCTCGTTGAAGTTCTGCACTGCGATGGAGCGGCCGGCGCCGACGAGGTGATGGCCGCGGTGCTGGAGCAGCGCGTTCATCGGCACGACGAAGAAGCCGGCCAGCGCGCCGATCACTACCATGAGCGCCACCGCGATCCTGACGTCGGTCACGAAGTTCATCACGATGACGACCAGGCCCATCGCGATGCCGAGCGGGATCACGCGCACCGAGCGGTCGAGCGCGACCCACACCGACGCGAGCACCGCGCCCAGGGCGATGCCGACCGCGGTCACGCCCTGCAGGATCGCGGCCTTGGACAGGTCGAAGTTGAGCGTGGCGCGCGCCCATTCGATGACGATGAACTGGAGCGTCGCGCCCGCGCCCCAGAAAAGCGTCGTGACGGCGAGCGAAATCTGGCCGAGGCGGTCCTTCCACAGGCGTGCCACGCAGCGCGCGAAGTCCTTCACCGTCAGCCAGGGATGCGCCGGCAGCGGCTTGAGCGACACGCCGGTGCCGGGCACTTTCAGGTTGAACAGCGCCGCGATCGCGTACACGCCGACGATCACCGCGATCGCCGCCTCCGCCGGCGTGTCGACCGGCGTCTCGATGAACGGAAAGTCGAAGTGCAGCAGCACCCCGGACACCCTGACGTGGATCAGCACGCCGCCGAGCACCGTGCCGAGGATGATCGAGGCGACCGTCAGGCCCTCGATCCAGCCGTTGGCGATCACGAGCTTGCGGTGCGGCAGGTACTCGGTGAGGATGCCGTACTTCGCCGGCGAATAGGCCGCGGCGCCCAGGCCGACGATGGCGTAGGCGAGCAGCGGATGGGCGCCCCAGAGCATCGTCACGCAGCCGAGGATCTTCACGGTGTTGGCGATGAACATCACCTGGCCCTTCGGCAGGCGATCGGCGAAGGCGCCGACCCACGGCGCGAGCACCACGTACGAGACGACGAAGAAGAACTTGAGGTAGGGCGTGAGCCAGGTGGGGCTGTCGGCCTGCATCAGCAGCGCGATCGCCGCGACGAGCAGCGCATTGTCGGCGAGCGACGAAAAGAACTGCGCCGCCATGATGATGTAGAACCCGGAGTTCATCCGTCCTTCGGCCGAGACCTTCCTTGCCCCCTGGGATTGATTGATCTTCTTGCGGCGCGGGGCTTTATAGCACAATAAGCTGCGATGCCCCGGCCGATCCGCGCTTTGCTCTCGGCGAGCGCCTTCTCGAACAATTTGAAGATCGCGAGCGCCCGCGCCGGCGCGGCGAAGGTCTGGGCGGTGCTCAAGGCCAACGCCTACGGACACGGCCTGGAGCGCGCCGCGCAGGCGCTCGCCGCAGCGGACGGCTTCGCGGTGCTCGACTTCGACGAGGCGGCGCGGCTGCGCGGCCGCGGCGTGCGCAAGCCCATCCTGATGCTCGAGGGCGTGTTCCAGGCGGCCGATGTCGCGGCTCTCGGCCGGCACGCGCTGACGCCGGTGCTCCACAACGCCGAGCAGCTGAGGATGCTGGCGGGCGCCGGCCCCGGCGGGGCGATCGACGTCTATCTCAAGGCCAACACCGGCATGAATCGCCTGGGCTTCGACGCGCAAGGGCTGCGCGACGCGTATCAGGCACTGCGCGCCAACCCCCGGGTGCGCGCGGTCACGCTGATGACGCATTTCGCCGACGCCGACGGCGCGGGCGGCGTCCGCGACCAGCTCGCAGCGTTCGAGCGGATGCTCGCGCCGCTCGGGCCCGTGCCGCGCTCGCTCGCGAACTCGGCCGCGCTGCTGCGCTTTGCGGCGGAGACCGCGGCCGACTGGGTGCGCCCGGGCATCATGCTCTACGGCTGCTCCCCGTTCGCCGACCAGAGTGCAGCCGCGCTCGGCCTCCGGCCCGTCATGACACTCGCCTCCGAGCTCATTTCCGTGCGACGGCTGCAGCGCGGCGAGCGCGTGGGCTACGGGTTGTCCTACGAGGCGCTCGGGCCGACGACGATCGGTATCGTGGCGTGCGGCTACGCCGACGGCTATCCGCGCCACGCCCCCAGCGGCACGCCGGTGCTCGTCAACGGGCAGCGTGCCCGCACCGTTGGACGCGTATCGATGGACATGATCGCGATCGACGTGAGCGGGCTCGCCGGCGTCGGTGTCGGCACGCCGGTGACGCTCTGGGGCGAGGGGCTCTCGGCCGACGAGGTCGGCGCCGCCGCCGGCACGCTCAGCTACGAGCTCTTCACGAAGGTGACGGCTCGCGTTCCTTTCATTGAAACGACCTGATGGCAAAAGCAAAGACCGCCTACGTCTGCGCCGAGTGCGGCGCGAGCGCGCTCCAGTGGTTCGGGACCTGCCCGTCGTGCGGCGCCGCGGGCACGCTTTCCGAAACGGTGGTGGAGAAGGCGGCCTCGCACCGGTATGCAGGCGCGGCCACGGCGCCGGTGGCGCTGCACGAGATCCAGGCGCGCGAGCTCGAGCGCGTGCCGACCGGCGTGCCGGAGCTCGACCGGGCGCTCGGCGGCGGGCTCGTCGCCGGGCAGGTGGTGCTCCTCGGCGGCGATCCCGGCATCGGCAAGTCGACGCTCCTCCTGCAGACGCTGGCCTCTCTTTCGCAAGCGGTTTTGTACGTCAGCGGCGAGGAATCGGCCGAGCAGGTGGCGCTGCGCGCGCGGCGCCTCGCGCTCGAAGTGGAAGGCGTGCGCCTCATCGCCGAGACCCAGCTCGAGCGCGTGCTCGCCGCGCTGGAAGCGTCGCGGCCTAGGGTGGCGGTGGTCGACTCCATCCAGACGCTGTGGTCCGACACGCTGCAGTCGGCGCCCGGCTCGGTCGCCCAGGTGCGCGAGTGCGCGGCGCAGCTCACGCGGCACGCCAAGCGTGCCGGAGTCGCGCTCTTCATGGTCGGCCACGTGACCAAGGAGGGCGCGATCGCCGGGCCACGCGTGCTCGAGCACATCGTCGACACGGTGCTCTATTTCGAAGGCGAGCTCCATTCCGCCTTCCGCCTGGTCCGCGCGGTGAAGAACCGCTTCGGCGCGGTGAACGAGCTCGGCGTGTTCGCCATGACCGACAAGGGACTCAAAGGCGTCGCGAATCCGTCCAGATTGTTTTTAAGTACTCATGAAAAGCCCATTGCCGGTTCTTGCGTACTCGCCACGCTGGAGGGCACGCGGCCGTTGCTGGTCGAGATCCAGGCGCTGGTCGACGCGGCGCACTCGCCCAATCCCCGGCGCCTCTCGGTCGGGCTGGAACAGAACCGCCTGGCGATGCTGCTCGCGGTGCTCCATCGCCACGCGGGCATCGCCAGTTGGGAGCAGGACGTGTTCGTGAACGCGGTCGGGGGCGTGCGCATCGCCGAGCCGGCGGCGGACCTGGCGGTCACGCTGTCGATCGTCTCTTCATTGACCGACCGAGCGATACCGGGCGGCGTCGCGGTGTTCGGCGAAATCGGCCTCGCCGGCGAGGTGCGCCCGGCGCCGCGCGGCCAGGAGCGGCTGAAGGAGATTGCCAAGCTGGGTTTCGAAAAAGCAATTGTGCCGCGCGCTAACCAGCCCAAGACGAAAATCCAGGGCCTCGCAGTGCTCGCGGTCGAGCGCGTCGACCAGGCGGTGCAGCTGCTGCGCGACCTTTAGACCTGCCTTTTAGCCTTTTACGGCGAGGCTTGCCGCCCGCACGCCGCTGCGCACGGCGGCTTCGAGCGTGGGCGGGTATTCCGGGTCGGTGTAGTCCCCGGCAAGGAATATCCCGGCATGCTGCGTCTCCATGGAAGGTGTCGCACGACCCGGGATGCACGCGACCGTCGCCCGTTTTTCCGCGATCGTGCGCGACCACGCCGGATCCGCTTTGACGAGGCCATTGTCGCGGAGCTCCCGGTGACACGCCGCGGCAAGCTCGTCCTGGCTCATCTCCTGGTGGGCGCCGCGCGCGCTGATCACGCACGCGAGGCGGCCCCGCTCGCCGAGGAGCGCACCGCGGTCGAACACCCACTGCACGAGGCCGTCCGAGAGCCCGAGCATCGGGAAAGGAAGGCGCGCGCGCGCATCGTATTGGAGATAGCAGGTGTAGATCGGCTGGTACGCGTAGTCCGCCGCGACGTCGGGAAGCAGGCTCTTCAGCTGGTGCGGACCCACGGCGACGATCACCGCATCGAAACCCTGCTTGAGCTCGTGCAAATCGGTGACCTGGCTCTTCAGCCAGACCTGGCCGCCGTGCCGGCGCACGAACTCGGCCGCCGGCTCCGGGAACAGCTTCGACAGATCGCAGCGCGGCAGCAGCAGGTCGCTCGCCTCGGCTTCGCCGGCGAGCGTATCGCGCAGCACGGCGAGAAACGCGCGCGCCGATGCCTCGGCGACCGGCGTATTGAGCGCCGACACGGCGAGCGGTTCCCACAGCAGCTTGGCGATCCGGCCGCGCTGTCCGTGCCGCTCGAGCAGCTGGGCGACCGTGATGTCGTATGTGAGCCGGAACGCGCTGTGCTTCAGCGCCCCGATGAACTGCAGCGCGCCGAGGCGCTCCGAGAACGGAAGGCCTCGCGCGGCTGCGAGCCCGCCCAGCAGCCCGAGCGAGCCGGGGAACCAGAGCCTGCGCAGCCTGAATCCCCGCGGGTAGCGGATCTCGAGCGGGATCCGCAGCAGCGCATTCGATGGCACGCCGACGCTGCGCATCAGGCGAAAGAGCTCGGCGTAGGCGCCGATGAGGATGTGCTGGCCGTTGTCGAGCTCCTCGGCTTGCCCGTCGGAGGAGATGCGGATCCTGCGCGCGCGGCCGCCGGGCACCGGGCCGGCTTCGAACACGGTCACCCGAACGCCCCGCGCCGCGGCCTCGACCGCCGCCGCCATCCCCGCGTAGCCCGCGCCGACGACCGCTACGCCGCGAGCCAGGTTTTCCATGCGATCCAGAGCTTGCGCAGCGGCGTGAGCGAGGTGCGGCGGGAAAGCACGCGGAAGCCGTCGCGCCGGATCTCGTCGAGCAGCGCCTTGTAGATCGCCGCCATGATGAGCCCGGGGCGCTGCGCGCGGCGGTCCGGCTCCGGAAGCTCGCCAAGCGCCCTGTCGTACCAGCTTCGCGCGCGCTCGTCCTGGAACCGGATCAGCGCCCCGAACTGCGGCGTCTCGCGCGCGTTGAGGATGTCCGCGGCCGGCACGTCGAAGCGCTTGAGCTCGTCCATCGGCAGGTAGATGCGGTTCTTGCGTGCGTCCTCGCCCACGTCGCGGATGATGTTGGTGAGCTGGAAGGCGATGCCGAGGTCGCGCGCGTACTCGAGGGTGCGCGGGTCGCGGTAGCCGAAGATGCGGGCCGCGAGCAGGCCGACGACGCCGGCGACGCGGTGGCAGTAGCGCTCGAGCCCTGCCCAGTCGAGGTAGCGCGTCTGCGTGAGATCCATCTCCATGCCGTCGATGATCTCGTTCAGGTGCGCCTGCGAAAGGGCATAGTCCTCGATGAACGGCCCGAGCGCGCGCGTCACCGGGTGCTGCGGATCGCCGCGGTAGAGATTCGCGACCTCCGCGCGCCACCACGCGAGCTTCGCCGCCGCGACCTGCATCTCGGCGGTCTCGTCGACCACGTCGTCGACCTCGCGGCAGAAAGCGTACAGCGCGGTGATCGCGCGCCGCCGCGCCGCGGGCAGGAACAGGAACGCGTAGTAGAAGCTCGATCCGCTCGCGGCCGCTTTCTGCTGACAGTATTCGTCTGGAGTCATCGAACCGAAAAAAAGGGACCGACCACGTTTTTCATATTGCGCGCAACAGCAGAACCGGCCAGTCGAGCGCTTTCAGTACGGGCCGCCGGCGGAACACGTCGTATCCCGCGGCCTCGATCTTGTCGAGGATGCGCAAGCCTCCCTGGATGGTGGCACGGATCTCCAGGCCGATGCGCCCGGGCAGGGTGCGGCCAAGCGGCGCGCCCGACAGCATCATTTCCCTTGCTCTCTTCACCTGGAACCGCATCAGATCCTGCCATGCGGCGTCGCAGCGTTGTTCGGCAAGGTGCCGCTCGCTCACGCCGTGCCGCGCCATCTCGTCCTGCGGCAGGTAAATCCGGTTGTCGCGCCGGTAATCGATATCCGCGTCCTGCCAGAAATTGACTAGCTGCAGCGCGGAACAGATGGCGTCGGATGCGCGCAGGTCCGGCTCGGCCGTTCGCCCGAAAAGATGCAGCAGCAGCCGGCCCACCGGGTTGGCGGAGCGGCGGCAATAGTCGGCGACCTCGGCGAAGCTGGCGTAGCGCTTTTTGACCACGTCCTGGCTGAAGGCGTCGACCAGGTCGTGGAACAGGGCGAGCGGCAGGCCATGCGCACGAACGATTCTTGCGATGTCGCCGAACAGGGGCTCCTCGGGCGCCAGTCCGCGCTCGACGCGGCCGAGCGCCGCCCGGTAGCGGTTTAATTTTTCCAGCCGTATATCGGCAGGATCGGCCCCTTCGTCGGCGAAATCGTCGGCGCTGCGCGCGAAGCGGTAGATGACTTCGATCGGCGCTCGCAGTTCGGCCGGGAGAAGCAGCGAGGCCACGGGGAAGTTCTCGTAATGGCCGACCGCCATCGGCGGTTATAATACGTTGATTTTTAGGCGAAGGTGGCGGAATTGGCAGACGCACCAGACTTAGGATCTGACGCCGCAAGGCATGCGGGTTCGAGTCCCGCCCTTCGCACCAACTAAAGTTCGGGGAACATGGCGGCAAACGTGGAAAACCTGGGAACACTGGAGCGGCGCGTATCGATGAGCGTGCCGGTGCGCGACATCGAAAAGCAGGTCGACGAGCGGCTGAAGCAGCTCGCGCGCAACGCGAAGATGCCCGGCTTTCGCCCGGGGAAAGTGCCGATGAAGATCGTGGCCCAGACCTACGGGCCGCAGGTGCGCAACGAGGTGCTCGGCGACGCGGTGCAGAAGTCCTTCAGCGCCGCGGTGAAGGAAGCGAACCTGCGCGTCGCGGGCTATCCGAAGATCGAGAAAAAGGAGGACCCGCCGACCGACGCGCTGCCCGGAGACACGCTCGAATTCAGCGCCACTTTCGAGATCTATCCCGAGGTGAAGCCGGGCGATCTCTCCAGGGCCACGCTCGAGCAGCCGAAGGTGACGGTCGACGACGCCGCCGTCGCGCGCACGCTCGAGGTGCTGCGCAAGCAGCGCACGAAATTCGTCGCCGCCGACCGGCCGGCGAAGGAGGGCGACCGGCTGACGGTCGATTTCGAAGGCACGATCGACGGCGCGGCCTTCGACGGCGGCGCGGCGCAGAACTTCGTCTTTGCGCTCGGCGGCGGCAACATGCTGCCCGAGTTCGACGCGGCGGCGCGCGGCATGTCGGCCGGCGAGTCGAAGCGCTTCGACCTCAAGTTCCCGGACGACTATCACGGCAAGGACGTGGCGGGGAAGCAGGCGCAATTCGAGCTCCGCATCAGGAACGTCGACGAGCCGCAGCTTCCCGAGATCGACGCCGAGTTCGCCAAGTCGCTTGGCGTCGCCGACGGCGACGTGGACAAGATGCGCGGCGAGATCCGCGCCAACGTCGAGCGCGAGGTGAAAAAGCGCATCGAGGCGCGGGTCAAGAACCAGACGATGGAGGCGCTGCTCGCCGCCACGCCGCTCGAGGTGCCGAAGGCGCTGGTCGAGATGGAGGCGCAGAGCCTGCTGCAGCGCGCCGCGCAGGACCTGCAGGGCCGCGGCGTGAAGCCCGAGCAGATCAACCTCAATCCGCAGCAGTTCGAGGAAGCCGCGAAGCGCCGCGTCGCGCTCGGGCTCATCATCGCCGAGCTCGCGCGCGCCGAAAACCTGCAGCCGAAACCCGCGGAAGTGCGCGCGCTGGTGGAGCAGGAAGCGCAGTCCTACGAGAGCCCGGCCGAGGTAGTAAAATGGTTTTACATGCAGCCCCAGCGGCTTTCCGAGATGGAAGCCATGGCGCTGGAAGCCAATGTTGTTAAATGGGTTTTGTCGAAGGCAACGGTGCAAGAGCGAGACATGGCATTCGACGAGCTGATGGGGGCGGGCTCGTGAACTGGGAGAAAAACAACAACGACGTCAGGGATCTCGGCCTGATCCCGATGGTGATCGAGCAGTCGGGGCGCGGCGAGCGCGCGTACGACATCTATTCCAGGCTGCTGAAGGAAAGAGTCGTCTTCCTCGTTGGCCCGGTCACCGAGGTGACCGCCAACCTGATCGTGGCGCAGCTCCTGTTCCTGGAGTCCGAAAACCCGGACAAGGACATTTTCTTCTACATCAACTCGCCCGGCGGCTCGGTGTCGGCGGGACTCGCGATCTACGACACCATGCAGTTCATCAAGCCCGACGTGTCGACGCTGTGCGTCGGCCAGGCGGCGAGCATGGGCGCGCTGCTTCTCGCCGCGGGCGACGCCGGCAAGCGCTACGCGCTGCCCAACTCGCGCGTCATGATCCACCAGCCGATGGGCGGCTTCCAGGGCCAGGCCACCGACATCGAGATCCACGCGAAGGAGATCCTGTACCTGCGCGGCCGCCTGAACGAGATCCTTGCCCGGCACAGCGGCAAGCCCATCGACGTCATCGCCCGGGACACCGAGCGCGACTTTTTCATGGGTGCCGAAGACGCGGTAAAGTACGGCATCGTGGACAAGACTCTCGTCAGCCGGGAAAGCGGCTAAAGGGCAGGGAGAGCGGCCAGAGACATGTCGGAAAAATCGTCATCGGGCGAGAAGCTGCTCTACTGCTCCTTCTGCGGCAAGAGCCAGCACGAGGTGCGCAAGCTCATCGCCGGGCCCTCGGTGTTCATCTGCGACGAGTGCATCGAGCTGTGCAACGACATCATCCGCGAGGAAACCGCCTCCGATAAGGGAGCGAAGGGGCAGAAGTCCGACCTGCCGACGCCGCGCGAGATCCGCAACATCCTCGACCAGTACGTGATCGGCCAGGACCAGGCCAAGAAGATCCTCTCGGTCGCGGTCTACAACCACTACAAGCGGCTGAAGCACCTCTCCAAGAACGACGAGGTCGAGCTCGCGAAGTCCAACATCCTGCTGATCGGGCCGACCGGGTCCGGCAAGACGCTGCTCGCGCAAACGTTGGCCAGACTGCTCAACGTGCCTTTCGTGATCGCGGACGCGACGACCCTCACCGAAGCGGGCTACGTCGGCGAGGACGTCGAGAACATCATCCAGAAGCTCCTGCAGAACTGCGACTACGACGTCGACAAGGCGAAGCGCGGCATCGTCTACATCGACGAGATCGACAAGATCTCGCGCAAGTCCGACAACCCCTCGATCACGCGCGACGTCTCGGGCGAGGGTGTTCAACAAGCCCTTCTCAAATTGGTAGAGGGGACCATTGCTTCCGTGCCGCCGCAGGGCGGGCGCAAGCACCCGAACCAGGATTTCGTCCAGGTCGACACCACCAACATCCTCTTCATCTGCGGCGGTGCGTTCGACGGTCTGGAAAAGATTGTGAGAAACCGCACGGAACGTACGGGGATCGGCTTCGGCGCCGAGGTGAAGAGCCCGGCGAACTCCAAGGCGACCTACGACCTCCTGAAGAGCGTCGAGCCCGAGGACCTCATCAAGTACGGCTTGATCCCGGAGTTCGTCGGGCGCCTGCCGGTGCTCGCCACTTTGGAAGAGCTCGACGAGCACGCGCTCATCCAGATCCTGACCGAGCCGAAAAACGCCCTTATCAAGCAGTACCAGCGCCTGTTCCATATGGAAGGCGTGGAGCTCGAAGTGCGCACCGGCGCGCTCGGCGCCGTGGCCAAGAAGGCGCTCGCGCGCAAGACCGGCGCGCGCGGCCTGCGCTCCATCCTGGAGCAGATCCTCCTCGACACCATGTACGAGCTCCCCACGCTCGAGAATGTCAGCAAGGTGGTGGTCGACGAGTCGATGGTGAGCGCGGACGGCAAGCCGCTGCTCATCTACTCGGAGCAGCACAAGGTTGCCGGCGGGTCAGGCTAGGCCTGACACAATTCGTCACGAGTTCCCTACGCGTACTGCATTGCGGTACGCGCGGCATCCGTGTAGATTTATCCATTGATTTTTCGGGAAGAACCCGCAACTATCGGTCAGTGCAGGGTGCTCCCAACCCTTTGACGAGGCTAACCTAAAATGTCCGAAGCCCTCCCGTCCTCCGAAATCGTCCAGTACCCGCTGCTGCCGTTGCGGGACGTGGTGGTGTTCCCCCACATGGTGATCCCGCTGTTCGTCGGGCGGCCGAAGTCCATCAAGGCGATGGAGACCGCGATGGAGGCAGGGAAATCGATCCTGCTGGTCGCGCAGAAGTCCGCCGCCAAGGACGACCCCGGTCCCGGCGACATGTACTCGATCGGCTGCGTCTCCAACATCCTGCAGATGCTGAAGCTCCCCGACGGCACGGTGAAGGTGCTGGTCGAGGGCGGGGCGCGCGCCCAGATCCGCGAAGTCGTCGACGTGCGCAGCCACTGGATCGCCGAGGCGGTCGCGGTGCCGCTCGACGGCACGCCTGCGCCCGAAGTCGAGGCGATGCGCCGCGCGCTGCTGTCGGCGTTCGACCAGTACGTCAAGCTGAACAAGAAGATCCCGCCCGAAATTCTGACGTCCTTGTCCGGCATCGATGAAGCCGGAAGGCTTGCCGATACGGTCGCGGCGCACCTGCCGCTCAAGCTCGAGCAGAAGCAGCAAGTGCTCGAGATGTTCGACGTGAAGGCGCGCCTCGAGCACCTGCTATCGCAGCTCGAGACCGAGATCGACATCCTCCAGGTGGAGAAGCGCATCCGCGGCCGCGTCAAGCGGCAGATGGAGAAGAGCCAGCGCGAGTACTACCTGAACGAGCAGGTGAAGGCGATCCAGAAGGAGCTCGGCGAAGGCGAGGAGGGCGCGGACCTCGAGGAGATGGAGAAGAAG